>JAHJAA010000018.1 GCA_018814305.1 Pseudomonadota bacterium | reverse complement strand
TTATCGATCAAGTGACGTTTGAGTATGATTACTTTTTCTTCAGGCGTGTAATTGTGTCTTCTCTTTTTCATTGAATTCTCCTTTGGCTGAGTATGTTAACTCAGACACCGGAAAATATCGATTCACGTTGAACCAAGACATCAGGAGGTGGTAGTAGTCGTGATCTTTTGAGTCATTCAGTTAACTCTACTTTCCACCAGCACTGCCTGGTTAAAAGAGAGCAACTTTATAGAGAACCATCTCAGAATGGTTCGGTGAACGTAAAAGGTGAACATGGGGCTGACCCACCTGTAAGAATTGGATGCGGAGAGCATTTATCTCCTGATCGAAGAGGTTGCGGAGTTTGCTGCTTTGAATATATTGAAAGATTCACTGGTTATCGTTGTCCTTTAATGAGTTCAACAAGAGTGGTCACATTCCTGATGAGTTGCTCGGACTCGTTTTCCATGTCGACGGCAATCAGGGAGGCCTGATCGGCGTCGGCGGCATTCTGTTGGGTGACCCGGTCAAGTTCATTGATGGCGATTGAAACTTGTGAAATGCCAGTGGCCTGCTGCGTTGAGGCTGTTGTTATTTCATGGAGGACAGAGGCGGTTTTGCCGTTTTTATCTGAGGCCAGATTGAACGATTGATCTGTTTCGCGGACCAGTTTTACCCCTTTCTCGACTCTCTGCTTGGTTTCCATAAGAAGACCTGAGGTGTTTTTGGCTGCATCGGCCGAGCGCATAGCCAGATTGCGAACTTCATCGGCAACCACTGCGAAACCGGCTCCGGCCTCTCCGGCTCGGGCGGCTTCCACCGCCGCATTCAATGCCAGAAGATTGGTCTGAAAGGCAATTTCATCGATGGTTTTAATGATTTTTAACGTTTCATCATTGGCCTGGGCAATTTGATCCATGGCGCTGATCAGATTACCCATGGCTTTATTGGCATCGGTCATCACCTGGTTGGCATCGGTCATTAATTCGTTTGCCTGTATGGCATTATCGGAATTCCGGCTGGTCATCGCGGATATCTCTTCAAGGGATGCACTGGTCTGTTCAAGCGCGGCTGCCTGCTGAGAGGCATTGTCCGCTAAGGATTGACTGGATGCCGAGGCTTTTTGGGCGTTGGCTGAGACCGTATCGGCGCTTTGTGATAGATCCTTGATTAAATGATTAATGGGGGCGCTGACGATCCTCTGCATTACCAAGAAGATCATCGTGCACGTTATGAGTAAGACGATGAGGCTGCCGAGAAGCATATACATTTCCAATTTGGTAATCGTCTCATCCAGTTCAGTGAGATCGTAGATCATTGATAAGCATCCACCAAGTGAACCGATTTGCCAGTTCGGATGACAACGGATGCAATCACTGACCACCTTTTGTGGGGCCAGGATTTGGAGGTGGCTGTTTAATTTGGAAAGGATCTGGTCTTCAGAATTATCGAGTTTTTTTCTGATTTCGTCGGGTAGATCTGTTTGGATTGTGGTGAGGTCTGATGACGAGAGGTTGATTTTTCCGTTTCTGTCATAGAGAGAAACCTCCATAACATTTTTAATCTCTTTCTGTTGGAGAAGGAGCTTTTGGAAATTTTTCATCTGCCCACGTTCCAGGGAGCCTTTCACTCCTTCCTGGAATGAACTGAAAAGACTCTGTACCGAGTCGATATACGTTTTCTCCATATTGCTTTTGAAATATCCGGTCAAAAAGACAGAAGATCCAACGAGAACGATGAACAGGACCGCTGAAACTGAAAACATCACTTTCGTGGTCACTGGCATATGGGAAAAAGAATTTCCTTTCATAGAAAAACTCCCTGGTTAAACCGGCTGATGTCCCTGTTCTGAGATTCGGTAAAATGGAAAGTCTTTTTTTCGAGCAAAGGTCGGAGAGGCGCAACCGATGCATGGCGCATTGCTGTCAATACACCAGGTCTGACCACCGTTCCACCATCGGGTAGGGCAATCCGCATGGGTATCTGGGCCCAGGCAGCCCAGCTTAAATAAACAGCCTTTCTCTCCCAGCTTTTTGGCAAAGATTTCTTGTTGAAAATCATGATAGCGAGGACAAAGCTCGTGAACCTTACGGCTGAAGAAGAGCGCCGGTGCATCATTGATGAGTTCTGGGACCCCGATTTTTACCAGGTGAATTATCGTATGCCAGACCCAATCCGGATGCACTGAACAGCCCCGGATATTGATTACGAGTTTATTAATTCCACGTTTTTCATAAAAGTCTTTCAGCCCGATGGCGCCGGTCAGGTTCCCTTCCGCCGCAGGAATTCCACCGTCACAGGCGCAGGCGCCGATTGCTATTGCCCCACTCATGGTTTTTGCTGCGGCTTCAAGGTGCTCAGCAAAAGTTTTATTGCCGATTACACAGGCCTCGGGCATCTTCTCCGGAATTGCTCCTTCAACCGCCAGAAAATATTCTCCGGCGTCTCCGTTTATGTACTTTTCAAGAAGATTAAGGGCTTTTTTGCCGGAGATTGCGGAAAGATCGGCATGGAAAGCAAGTTGTGAATAATCCGTTATCAGGGATAACGGGGAAGGAGAATCTGCCTGGAGCAATGATATGGAACAACCTGTGCACGACATTCCCTGAAGATAGATGAGCTTCGGGACTGCTCCGGGAGTTATTTTTTTAAGGGCAGCAAGCACCGGAGCTGGTAACGAACCGACTCCAAAGGTTGTGCAAAGAGACGCTGCAAGTTTAAGGAATGTTCTGCGATCTACCATATGGCCTCCGGCTCAGTCGGGAAGGAGTGGTGTTGGTATAAATCAGTGCACGGAACAGGCGATACAGGGGTCAAATGAGTGGATTATTCGTACCGATTCGATCTGGTCTTCCGGATCCGATATTTTGGTGCCGATGAGGGCCGATTCCATGGCGCCCGGTTGCCCACGGTCATCACGGGGTGAGGCGTTCCAGGTTGTTGGCACCACGCATTCATAATTATCAATCTTATAATCTTTGATTCGGATGTAATGCAAAAGTGCTCCCCGCGAAGCTTCGGTGGCGCCGTAGCCTTCCGCTTCCTTCGGGATGGAAAGGTCAGCCATGGTTCTTTCTCCAGGGGTTAGACGATCTGATTCTGCAAGGAGGAAGTCAGCAATGACGACGGCATTGATGGCCCGTGAAAGATGCCGACCAAGAACGGAATTAAGATCTGCCGCTTCAATTCCGACTTTGGTGGCAAAGGAATTAACCAATGATTTGACTTGCTGATTATGACCCTGATGATAATCCACCAGCACTCTGGCCGCAGGACCGACTTCCATGACATTGCCATCGTAGCGGGGGGCTTTGGTCCAGGTATAGGCCCCTTCTTTATGGGGGGCAGGGGTCAGGGTCGAATCGGAGACCTTAAGTCCACTTGGAGATGAATATCTGGCATAACCGACATCCTGGGTAATTGACCCAAAGTCAATCGGTGAGATTGAGTCTCCTTGTAGAATTCCTCCAGTTAACAGTCGTTGGCTGTCTCGTTCTGAAGACATGGGTAAGAGTCCGTAGGAAATAAATCCCCCCTTACTTGCTCCGATATGCCAGTATTCTGGAAAGCCTTCCGCAACAGCAAGAATATCGGGAAGGTACTTGTTATGGATAAATTCCCGGACTTCACCGATCAACGACTGGTAGTTGATGATGTGATCAAGACGCGCTTCCTGGGTGCATCCTCCAGGGAAAATTGCTGTTGAATGAGGGAATTTTCCTCCGAATATCGCTGCAGCTCTGTTGGCCTTTTTTTGTAACTCCATGGCCTCGATGTAATGCTTCAGAGCACCGATGTTGAGATCCTTGTCTTTGATATAGTCTCCATTTAACCTGGGGAGAAAGGGGGCGGCTGGAAACGTTTTTTTAGAAGCAAGTTCATACTGAACCCATCCTTTTACCTTAAGCAAGTCGGCATCTTTCCCTGTGTATTGGAGGATTGCGGTTACATCAACAAAGTCCAAGGCCGATAATTGGTAAAAATGCAGGAGATAATCATAGAGGTGATTGGCTCCCTGGATGAGATTATGCATAATCCGGCCATTGGCTGGCACCTCAAGTTTGTACGCGTTTTCCTGGGCATATGATGATGCAATGGCGTGGGCGTAAGGACAGACACCACATATTCGTTGGGTAATCTGTTGGGCGTCGAGGGGATCCCTGCCTTTTAGGATGACTTCAAAACCACGGAACATTTCTCCCACACACCGGGCATCCACTACCTTTTGGTTTTCGATGGTGGTTTTTACATTCAGATGGCCTTCAATACGGGTTACCGGGCCGAGATCAATTTTCATCAAAACCTCACGGTGAGAGTTTTCAGATGTTTCGCATAAGGGATCATTGCTCAAGACTTCGATATTCTCCGAAGAAAGACAATGACAAGTCAAGAAAAAATAATTGTGATCTTGGGAGAGACCGAAATCATTTCGGTCCAACCAGATGGTATCCATGGCAAGAGGATAAAATGGGAGACAAGGGTAATGAATGGTTTGATCATTCTTTTGAGCAGGTAGGGTGTGAGGAAATTGCGAAGAAAAGTCTCTTTAATAGAAAAATATCCCTTAAAAGCGTTATTATTTTCTCAAAATTTCTGCTTCATTGGCAGGCCTTCAACAGTTTTGATCTGAGTCGGAACAGGCAGCAGAGGAAAAAACGAAAGTTATTTGCCTAAAAGGATGACTCCCATGAGTTTTTTAGGGGCTGAGAATTAATCTTCGTAAACCTCCGGGGTATGGCGCACGATTTCCGCCTCTTCCAGATAGATGACATCCTCAGCGATGTTGGTGGCATGGTCGGCTATTCTTTCCAGATGTCGCCCGGCTGAAATTGTGTGTAGGATGAAGTTGATATGTTCCGGATTCTGGATCATGACCTCCTTTGCCCGGTCGTACATCTCACGATTCTGGGCGTCAACCTCGTTATCTTCAGCTCTGATTTTATGGGCCAGGGGAACATCCAGATGAACCAGGCAGTCAATACTGCTGGTCAACATTTTTTCCACTTTAATAGCCATCGTTTTAATGTCGAAGAAGATTTCAAACTCTTTATGATTGGCCAGGAATACCCCGCGCTCGGCAATATTAACCGCCAGGTCGCCGATTCGCTCCAAGTCGTTATTGATTTTGAGAATGGCGATGATCAAACGTAGATCCTTGGCGACAGGTTGATAAAGTGCCAGGATTTTTAAACATTGTTCCTCAATGTCAACCTCCATCTGGTCGATTTCCTGGTCGGCTTTAATGACATCATTCGCTAAAGTTGCATCACGATTAATGATCGATAGGGTTGCCTTGTAGACTCGATCCTCTGCTTCGCCGCCCATGGTGATCAATTTGTTTTTGAGGATCTCCATGTCTTTCTGTAGGTGCTTTTGCATAGCAATTTCTCCGTCGTTTCAAAGTCAGTATCTTATTTATATATGGATGGGGCTACGTCCGCAAGGGGGATTCATGATGCCCAATCCGTGGAGGTTTGGATTGAGTAGGTTTATTTAGTTTTAGGCAGGATTATAGTGAATATTGTACCGCGACCGGATTTGCTGGTTACTGTCACCTGTCCTCCGTGGGCCTGGACGATGTGCTTGACAATGGCTAAGCCCAGACCTGTTCCACCCATCTTCCGGCTACGGGCCTTATCGATTACGTAAAATCGTTCAAACAGTCGGGAAAGATGGTTCTCGGGAATGCCGGGGCCGTTATCGATAACTTTGATGATGATTTGTTCGATTGACGAAGTAGCTTCAACTCGTACAGTGCTTTTAGCGCGGCTGTATTTGATCGCATTGTCTAAAAGATTGCCGATCCCTTGTTCGAAGAGGGGAGAATTTATTTGGGCGATGAGGTCGTTCGGGCAACTAAGACTGATTTCGATCATTTTATCCGCCGCTTTGGTGGCAAAAGTCTCAATGGCTTCGGCCAGAGTCTCTTTGATCGATGTTTCCTGTAACCTGATTTCCTCTCGACGGCTTTCCTGTTCTATACGCGACAGGGAGAGGAGGTCATCAACAATGGCGTGGAGGCGATTACTATGTTTGAGAATAATACCCAGAAATTCGCGGATATGGGGTTGGTTCTCTTCAACTTCCTGAAGAAGTGTCTCCACATATCCTTTGATCGAGGTGATCGGGGTCTTCAGTTCGTGGGAGACATTGGCGACAAAATCTCGGCGGAGATTTTCCAGGCGCAAGAGACGGGTGACATCATTACAGACGATGAGTGCACCGATCCTTTTATTGTCTGCATCAGTTAGCTGAGCACCGTGCATCTGGAGAATCCGTTCTTCCTCACGTGAACGATTAAAAACGATGGTTCCTTCCACCGGCTCATTCATTTTAAGGGTCTTCTGGATGAGTCGTAAGAGATCGATATTACGTACTACCTCAAGAATGTTACCACCTTTGGCCTCAAATCTTGATACATCAAGCTGGCGGGCTGCCGAATCATTCATATAGAGAACGTTGGCATCAAGATCAACGGCGATGACTCCTTCAAGCATGCTGGAGACGACAGTATCCAGTTCATTGCGCCGGTTGACAGCTTCCTGGAGCCGTTCATTCAGCAGCGTAACCATCCGATTCATGGCCTGGGCCAGACTGACCACTTCTTCAGCCCCAGAAACTACAATTCTACTTGAAAAATCGCCGGCGGCAAAGCGGAGGGCGCCTTCGGTCATTTTTTCCAGGGGTTGGCTGACTCTTCGAACAGCAAGAAGGGATAAATACCCGGCAATACCGGTAACGATGAGTAAAATAAAACCGATTTTATTGAAAAGACTATCCAAGGTTCGATCAAGTGATACACTGGGTATGGCGGTGCGGAGTACCCCCTTGGTTTCATGATCAACAATGAGGGGGATAGCGACATACAACATGATCTGGTTGGTTGTGGTGCTGTATCGTTGGGCCGTGCCCGTTTTACCAACAAGAGCTGTGACGATTTCTGGACGATGGCGGTGGTTGTCCATGATTTCAGGATCGCGGACGGAATCGCCGATGACCCGTCCATCCAGATCAATAACAGTGATTCTGGTATCAGCAAGACGACCGGCATTTCGGCATAGTTCTTCTATCCCACGAAAATTATGGGCTCCCAGTAGTTCGACCACTCGGGGATGGAGCAGATGAGCCCGGGCAGTCAGTCCTTCTATTTTTTGGGCCACCAAGAATTCATTCAGGGCAGTGGAACTGTTCCAGGAGATGAGGATGACAACTCCCAAAAGGATAAGAATTTGGATGGGGAAGAGTTGCCAGAAAAGCTTAGTGTTTCGCACGGATGCCTGTTTGTTTAAGAATCATTGATTATAAATGAACTGTCATATTAAAATACCCAAGAATACAGATCATGTCATCTGAAGGACGATTTCTTAATCAATTTTTAATGGATTCCTAATATTGTTCGGTCATATTCGTTACATTCAAATGATGAATACTTCGGTTGGCCGAATATCCGACCGGATGATTCCAGGGAGTGCCTTCTGAAAAAAATCTTGCCCGTGTGGTGCAATGGTATTGGGAAAGATTTTTTTGAGTATGGTGATAGTTAAACATCAGGATATGAGCCCCTTGGCTTAGGTCCGCAACCGGAACCCTGACCGTATCCCATGTCTCCATCTTTGCTTATTCCAGCCATTATCGTCTTTACCGCCGTTGCTTATCAGCTCGGCCTTAAACGCTCACATGCCGTGGCCGGTCCTGATGGACCACGTTCTCTCCATTCAAGACCAATTCATTATGCTGTTATGGTGGCCATGGCCTGTGCGATCCCGGCACTTATGGTCTTTGCAGTCTGGCACTCCTGTCAATCCACCATCATAACCCAATTAGTCGTGGCCGAGTTGCCCGAAAATATCCGGAGTCTTCCTGCAAATCGCTTGAATCTCGTGGTTAATGACATTCGTAATCTGGTGGTCGGCAATGTGGGAGTCGGTGATACAGTTAAACCGGAGATTCTTGAGGCCGTTGATCATTACCGGAGTCTGTCGGCCACCAGCAGTGCAGCCATGGCCGTCATTGTTCTCCTGGTCGGTGTTATCGTGGCTTTATGGGCACGAAGCCTTATCACCCCGGAGCTCAGGGCCAGGAATCATGTTGAGCGGATTGTTAGATATTTTCTGATTCTGTCATCGTCATTTGCAATCTTTACCACAATTGGGATCGTCCTTTCAGTTCTTTTTGAGGCATTGCGTTTTTTCAAATCAGTACCCTTGACCAGTTTTCTTTTTGGATTGGAATGGAGTCCCCAGATGGCGATCAGGGCCGATCAGGTTGGTTCCTCCGGGGCCTTTGGTGCGGTGCCGGTCTTTGCCGGGACCATGTTGATCTCGGCCATTGCCATGTTGGTCTCGGTGCCATTGGGCCTGATGTCGGCCATCTACCTTTCGGAATACTCCCCTAAGGCCTTCAGGGCCGTGGCCAAGCCTCTGCTTGAGATTTTGGCTGGTATTCCCACGGTGGTCTATGGCTTTTTTGCAGCCTTGACAGTGGCTCCTTTCATCCGGGAGTCAGGGGCCGTCTTTGGTCTTGATGTTTCATCTGAGAGCGCTCTTGCCGCGGGGCTGGTCATGGGTATTATGATTATCCCCTTTGTTTCTTCGCTGTCTGATGATGTCATCAATGCTGTGCCTCAATCAATGCGTGATGGGGCCTATGCCCTTGGGGCTACCAAGAGCGAAACAATCCGCCAGGTGGTCATTCCGGCGGCCCTGCCCGGCATTGTCGGGGGGATTCTTCTGGCCGTCTCCAGGGCTATTGGTGAGACTATGATCGTGGTGATGGCGGCCGGCATGGCTGCCAAACTCACCGCCAATCCTCTGCAGGCTGTGACCACCGTTACTGTGCAGATCGTCTCTTTGCTGGTTGGCGATCAGGAATTTGATAGCCCCAAGACCTTGGCCGCCTTTGCCCTTGGTTTGATCCTGTTTATCGCCACTCTGATTTTAAATATTATTGCACTTTATGTGGTTCGCAAATACCGGGAGCAGTATGAGTGACATCGATATGGATAAAACGAATAAGACCATCGATACGGTAAAAAGGGGGCTGGCTCGTCGATATGCAGCCGAACGTCGCTTCCGTTTGTTTGGGCTGATCGCCATAGTTATCAGTCTTTCTTTTCTGGTCCTTCTCTTTGGAACCGTGATTTCCAAGGGATATTCGGCCTTTCAGCAGACCTTTGTTCAGCTTGAGGTCACCTTTGATCGAGCTATGATCGATCGGGATAATCCTGCCAATTCCGATTTCGGCGGACTGGTAAAGGCTGCCATGGGTCGGGAGTTTCCTGAGGTGAGTGGTCGTAAGGATAAAAGGAAACTGAACGGTCTGGTCAGTACTGGCGCAGTTTATCAGCTTCAAGATATGGTTTCCACCGACCCCGGTTTGATCGGGACTACGAATTTGGTATGGGTCCCAGCAGATGACGATGTTGATATGTTGATGAAAGGCCACGCCAAGAGAACCGGGGCGGAAAGTGATCGGCGACTTGATGATCAGCAGTTAGCCTGGATCGGCAAATGGGAGCAGGAGGGCAAAATAAGGAAACAGTTTAATCGTGCATTTTTTACCTCCGGGGATTCGCGAGAGCCGGAGTTGGCTGGGATTTGGGGGGCCTTTGTCGGGACTATTCTGACTCTGGCCCTGACCTTGGCACTTTCCTTTCCCATCGGGATATCAGCGTCCATCTATCTTGAGGAGTTTGCTCCCCGAAATCGTTTTGTCGATCTCGTTGAGGTCAATATCAACAATCTGGCTGCAGTCCCCTCAATTGTTTTTGGGCTATTAGGACTGGCCGTATTCATTAATTTTTTTCATTTACCGCGCTCCTCGCCTTTGGTTGGGGGGCTGGTTCTTACCCTGATGACTCTGCCGACCATTATTATCGCCAGTCGCGCTTCCCTGCAGTCGGTGCCGCCTTCCATTCGTGAGGCTGCTTTAGGGATCGGGGCCTCAAAGATGCAGATGGTTAATCATCATGTTTTACCCCTGGCCCTGCCGGGTATGCTGACCGGCACCATTATCGGGATGGCTCGTGCCCTGGGTGAGACCGCGCCGCTCCTGATGATCGGCATGGTTGCCTTCATTGTCGATATTCCCGATAGCTTTGTAACCCCGGCGACGGCCCTGCCAGTCCAAATTTTTCTGTGGGCCGACAGTCCTGAGCGGGCCTTTGTTGAGCGTACTTCCGCAGCTATTTTGGTCTTGTTGGCCTTTTTGGTGGTGATGAACTCTCTGGCTGTTATTTTGCGGAATCGTTTTGAACGGAGATGGTAGAGAAGGCTGTTTGATTGGTTTAATTGGTTAAGGCTGTTGCTCCTCTGCAGTTAACGAATTTAACGAATCAAACCAAATTAAAAAGTTTTTGAAGTGAGTAATTTAATATTAATGGTTGTTTAATCGCGTCTTAATAATATGCAGTTAGATTGATGACATGAGTGGGTTGTTTTACGGTTGACTCGTAACATTGTCAGTCAATATTTAGAAGAGGAGATTCCCATGTTCAAAAGAGGTGTAATTGTTGCCGGGGCGTGCCTGTTGGTCGCCATGGGTGGGGTCGGGTTGGCTCAGGCCCGTGATTATATCAGTATTGTCGGTTCATCCACGGTGTATCCCTTCGCCACGGTGGTGGCCGAGAAGTTCGGCCGAATCTCCAGCTTTAAAACCCCGGCCATTGAAGCAACCGGTTCCGGTGGTGGGCTCAAACTTTTTTGTGGTGGAGTTGGGGTGCAGTATCCTGATATCACCAATTCCTCCAGACGTATCAAGGCGTCTGAAGTGAAAAACTGTAACGACAATGGGGTCAAGCAGATTGTCGAGATCAAGATTGGTTATGATGGAATCGTCTTGGCCAACTCAAAGAAGACGGTTCCATTGAATATTTCCAGGAAGGAACTTTTTCTGGCCTTGGCAAAAAATATCCCGGATCCCAAAGGAAGTGAAATGGTAATTCCTAATCCATACAAAACCTGGCATGACATTAATCCGGCCTTACCGGACAACGCAATTGAGGTACTGGGGCCTCCCCCCACGTCAGGGACCCGTGACGCCTTCATGGAACTGGTGATGGAGGATGGAGGTAAGGAATTCCCCTGGATCAAGGCCTTGGGAAAAAAGGATAAGAATGCCTTTAAACAAATTTGCCACAGTATGCGGGAAGACGGGGCATTTATTGAGGCCGGTGAAAATGACAACCTCATTGTTCAGAAATTGGAAGTAAATCCTAAGGCATTTGGGATTTTCGGTTTCAGTTATTTGGATCAGAACTCGGATAAACTCCAGGGTACTCTGGTTGATGGTGAAGAACCCACCTTTGAAGCCATTGCCGATGGGAAATATCCGGTTTCCAGGCCTCTTTTCTTTTATGTGAAGAAGGCCCATGTCGGCATGATTCCCGGCATCAAGGAGTTTCTCAACGAATTTACCAGCGAAAAGGCATGGGGTGATGAAGGGTACCTGACCGACAAGGGGTTGATTCCCATGCCTAAAGCGGAGCGAGTCAAGTTCCGTAATGATGCTGGAAGTTTGAATAATTTGAGTCTTTAAGCTGGTGTTTGATATGGCTTGGGGTTCGGTGATTCAGCCGGACTTTGAGCCATATTTCAGTTCAGTATATATTGAAACCAACGGTGGGTGACGGGATGAACTTGATGATGGGGCCCGATTCAAATAATCTTAAATCAGGCTGTCAATTATGAGACCTGTAAAGAAGTATGGTAGCGAGCATCGGGGCACGGTCGGCGTAATTACCTCAGAGAATCCGCGGATGACCTGTCGCAATGTTAATGTCTATTACGGCGACAAACATGCGATTCTCGATGTCTCCATCGATATCGGGCGAAATGAGGTTATCGCCATGATTGGTCCGTCCGGTTGCGGGAAGTCCACCTTTTTGCGCTGTCTGAATCGAATGAACGATACCATCGATTCATGCCGGGTTACCGGAGAGATTTTTCTGGATGATCAAAATATTTATGATAAAAAAATTGATGTGGTACCGCTTCGAGCCCAGGTCGGAATGGTTTTTCAGAAGCCCAATCCCTTCCCAAAGTCGATTTATGACAACGTAGCGTATGGCCCAAAAATTCACGGTCTGGTGCAAAACAAGGTCGAGCAGGATGAAGTCGTCGAAACTTCACTGAAAAAGGCGGGCCTTTGGGAAGAGGTCAAGGACCGTCTTGCCCATCCGGGGACAGGGCTTTCCGGTGGTCAACAGCAACGACTCTGTATTGCGAGAACCATAGCTGTTAACCCTGAAGTTATATTGATGGATGAACCTTGTTCGGCTCTAGATCCCATCGCCACCGCCAAGATCGAGGAATTAATCGATGAGCTGCGAGCCCATTACACCATTGCCATCGTCACCCATTCGATGCAGCAGGCTGCCCGGGTCTCACAACGTACCGCCTATTTCCATTTGGGGGATCTTATCGAGGTTGGAGAAACCAAACAGATTTTCACCAATCCCAGCCATCGATTGACCGAGGATTATATCACCGGGCGTTTCGGGTAATACCAATATTGAGGGAGGACCGGCTGGTGAGTAAGAAAAGCATCCTCGTGGTCGAAGATGAGGAGGATATTCAGCAACTGGTCAGCTATAATCTGGTGAAGGCCGGATTCGATGTTGATTGTGCTGATACTGGTGAGCAAGCGCTGCAGCATATAAAGGGAAAAATTCCCGATCTGATCCTTCTGGATTTAATGCTGCCCGGTATCGATGGTTCCGAGGTTTGCCGGAGTTTACGTCTAGGCAAAGAAACACATGATATTCCTATCATCATGCTGACTGCCCGTGGGGAAGAGGATGATATTGTGGCCGGTCTCGAGCTGGGGGCCGATGATTACATAACCAAACCTTTCAGCCCAACAGTCCTGATCTCCCGGATCAAAGCGGTCTTGCGCCGCAAGGTTACCGGGGTATCTGAATTAAAACAGGACTCGGACGATATCATCTCCATCCATGATCTGGTCATCGACCCAGGACGCCACGAGGTCAAGGTTGGGGGAGAACCGGTTGTGCTGACCCTTACCGAGTTTGGTATTCTGGAATTTCTTGCCAAGAGGCCCGGTTGGGCCTTTTCCCGCCAGCAGATCATCGACGCAGTTCGGGGCTATGAATACATTGTCACCCCCAGGGCAATCGATGTCCAAATCTTCAGTCTTCGTAAAAAGCTTGGTGAGATCGGTGGAAAGATTGAGACCGTTCGTGGGGTCGGCTATCGAATGCAGGACTTTTAATAATAAAGTTTATGAAGGTTGATATGGGATCTTCGTTCAATATGTAAAAATTTTTGGTTTTATTTTGGGGAGGATGGGGATGGCGGTTAAAGTCTTAATTCCGCTTGCTGCGGGTGGTGAAGAACTGGAATCGGTCACCATGATCAATCTATTCCGGCGGGCCGGATTTACGGTGGTCAGCGCTGGTCTTGATGTTAGCCGAAAACCGGTGAAATGTGCTCGTGGTACGGTGATTATTCCAGATGCCACCCTGGACGAATGTCTTCACGATGAATTTGACCTAGTTGCCTTGCCCGGGGGGCAACCAGGTACCGATACCCTTCGGAAGGATGGTCGGATATTGAAACTGGTCAGGGATCAGGTCGCTGCTGGTCGCTATATGGCGGCTATCTGTGCGGCACCTATGGTTCTTGGCGAGGCTGATGTGTTGAGCGGTAGGGCTGTTACCTGCTATCCAGGAACCTTGGACGGTCAGGGGTTTTCCGATATCGATTTTCGGTCAGATCCGGTGGTGGTTGACGGCAAGATAGTTACTTCAAAGGGGCCCGGAACGGCCCTGGATTTTGCTTTGACCTTAATCGAACTCTTGGCGGGGGTAGATACCAGGCGAAAGGTTGAGGCCGGTTTGCAGAGGTGCTGATAAGCAGGAATGTTCTATTCCATTGATATTGGGTCAGTGTGGTGGATGGACCTTGATGGGGCGTCCAGGTTGTGGGGGATAAATGTTTATAACTATGCGTTTTTCTTCCAAATATTGAGACGATGCCCTGATGTTAAAAATAGCAGCGAAGGATAACGATGGTCCAGAGGGTGGCCACGAGCAGGAGACTGATTAAAACTGCAGCGCTCCCGATGTCCTTGGCCATTCCAGCAAGCCGATGATAATCGGGAGAGGCCATGTCGACGATGGCTTCGATGGCGGAGTTGAGCAATTCTACAATGAGAACCAGGGTGTTCACGGCAAAAAGCAGCATTTTGTCGGTGGTCGAAGCCGGTAAAAGTAAGATGATGGGAAAGAGGACCGCATAGAGCCACAGTTCCTGGCGGAAGGCCGCTTCATTTTTGTAAGTAGCAGCAAGCCCTCTTAGTGAATAGCCGAAGGCCTTGGTGATCCTGGCTATCCCTTGTGGTTTTTTATCCAGGTGATGGCTTGGTATGGATTGATTGTTCACGGTTGGAGTATCTCCGGGATATTGATCTGGTCGATCACTGCCATGATGTTGCCTTGCCGGGTGGAGATTCACCGAGCAGTTCTATTCCACAAACGATAAAATTTTTATAACGGCCGATTCCCGGTTTGATACATACTCATTATTCTAAAAAAAATCCAGTTTCAAGGTCAGGTGATTCGCTTCGGCAGGGGCCGGTCCTTCTGGATGTAGAGATTCATCGTTCGGTGGGGCACCCACAATGACAACCACTGGTCGGTTCATTATGGGAAAGTTTTACCCTGATCCTTCGGCCAACTCGGTAGAGGGGTGCTGCAGAGAGCAGCATGAGAATGATTGCCCCGGCGATTTTTAAGGATGAGGGAATCAACTCGGCCGCTTGTCCTGTAAGTGCTCGGGGGGAAATCCCGCTGAGGGTATACAGCTGGTTGAGCAGCAGGCCTGCCCCAACGGCAATGATTGAAATGACCAGCAGGTATCTGAGGACGGCTCGCTTGCCGAGAAGGTTGGTCAACACCGACAGGGAGGCCATGTTGGTGGCCGGGCCGACCAGGAGAAAGACCAGCGCGGCCCCCGGACTGACCCCTTTTAAAATCAAGGCCGCCGCAATGGGGGTTGAAGCCGAGGCACAGATATAGATGGGAATTCCGAAGGCCAGCATAAGGATCATGGAACCAAAGTTGCCGCCCAGATATGTTGAGAGGAGCGTTTCCGGGACCAAGACAGTAATTATGGCACTGAGCAACAAGCCGAAGGTAAACCAGGCGGCGATCTCGCCCCATAGTTCAATGAAGGCATAATGTAAGACTTCAGTTAATCTGGTCATCAGGGAGACCGGAGCGGTGGGTGAGGGTTCAATAGTGGTGCCGCTGTCACGGCAGGAACATGCTCCTGAGCATGGGGTTTTTACAGGTATAATAGTTGATTCTGGTGGTTTGGACATCTCCTCGGTAAAACCGGCTGCAAGTGCTGAGATCAGCGCGGCGATGGGTCGGGCCAGAGTCATCAGCGGGTCCATTAAAGCATAGGTCAATGAGATTGAGTCAACGCCTGATTCAGGGGTTGAGACCAGAAAGGCGATGGTGGCCCCATTGCTTGCCCCCTGCCGTTTTAGGGCTGCTGCTGCCGGCAGAACTCCGCATGAACAGAGGGGTAGAGGAATGCCGAAAAGTGCTGCCTTGATCACCGGTAGGAATCGGCCCCGTCCCAGATGA
Source organism: Pseudomonadota bacterium (assembly GCA_018814305.1). GTDB lineage: Bacteria > Desulfobacterota > Desulfobulbia > Desulfobulbales > JAGXFP01 > JAHJAA01. The sequence goes on along the minus strand of JAHJAA010000018.1, from coordinate 78,651 downwards.
TGGGAAACGTACTCAGCTGATAGGAAGACCTTAAGAAGACCGCCTGCCAGCATACCGAACAACATATAGATTGAGGCGTCCTTGAGGATATCCCAGATGGCCTGGAGGATGTTGCTTATAAGTATCATGAATATTATTCCCGGCTGTGATCGAGTCCGATGCGGATAAGTTGATTGATGTGGTCGTCATTGAGCCGGTAGTAGAGAATTGGCCCCTGCCGGCGGTTGGTCACCAGAAAATGTTGTCTCAGGTTTCTTAATTGATGACTGACAGCTGATTCGCTGATATCTAGATAGGCGGCCAGGTCACAGACGCACATTTCCTCACCGCTTAATGCGAAGAGGATCCGTAATCGGGTCGGGTCGCCCATTACTTTAAAGAGATTGGCCAGTTTTTCATATTCAAGGGGAGATAAGGCGGTCTGCCGGGCCAACTCGATCCGCTCTTGGTGGATCACTCTACTGTGGCAGAGATCATCAGTATTTGGGTCCATTTCTTTTTCCTTCGTAGGTACAAGAGTGTGAAGTCATGGTGGGCTTATCGTGGTTTGAGAGAACAGTGGTAATCTCTTGCTTGTATTTGAGTATATGCTCATATGTTAATGATTGGTTTGGGGTTTAACAAGAATTATTTATATAAAATGCCAGCATTTTTATTTTACGTTAAAAAGGTTGGCGACAATCTTGGACCTGGGTATCTTTGTCTGGAACGGGTGTCTGTATAGAAGCTTTGGTTGGGCCGTAAATTGAAGTTTTTGGTCGTCCTGCTTCGACTCATATTGAAACAATACTCTACTTGTTATGGATAAGGATCAAGGATGAAGGAAATGGAGGGAAAATGGCATAAGGCCTTTTTACGTTATGTTGCTGACGCCGCAGTAGGTCGGATGTTCAAGGGCTTGATTCATAATCTGAACGGGGTCGGTCAATCCTTTGCCATGCAAACTGAGTTGCTGGATTTAATGTTTCAGGAGTCTGACCGAATCCTTGCCCAGTTGGTCGAAGAATCTTCCCCGGAAAAATGTCGAGAGTTGGCGGCCCACCTTAAAGACTTGTTGGCGAAACGGGCCGTATTGGTGGGGTACCTGGTCCGAGGTGTCACTACTTTTCAACATGTCATGAAGCGAACTACCGCTTTGATGGAAGGAATTGACGATGCCTCTTCTCTAAAAGTTGTCCCTATTAAGGATGTAATCAACGCGGAATTGGAGTTCATGTCTGCAGATTCCTTTTTTAAACATAAGGTTGTAAAGCATATTGAAATCCCCGAAGGGCTCCCGCCAATTATCCAAAAAAGGATGGAACTGCATCAGATTTTAGGGATTCTTCTGGAAAATGCTTCCCAGAGCCTGGCCGATGGGTCCTCTCTATTGGATGAGCAACCTCGGATTGTCGTTACCGCCGGGATCGATGCTTCAGGACTCGTTATCCGGGTCGAGAATAATAGCCATTCTCTTGAGAAGAGTGATTGGGAAAAGCTTTCCGCCCCCTTTTACACGACCAGCCCGGAGCGACTCGGTCTCGGCCTGTTCTTGGCAAGAAAACTTAGTGAATCCGCTGGGTTTTCCCTGGGAATTGAGCCTTGTTCTTTAGGGACCTGCTTTCAATTAATTCTACCTGGCCAAGGGCTGGAAGATGCTTGAGCAGTCAGGGCAACTTGTTTTGCCTGGTGTTTTGTATGTGGTGGCAACTCCAATAGGAAACCTAGAGGATATCACCTTGCGGGCTGTAAGGATTCTCTCTGAGGTTGCTCTTATTGCTGCAGAGGATACTCGTCATACCCGAAAACTTCTGTCTCATCTCAATATCCATACGCCGATGATCAGTTATTTCAAGGATCGTGAGATGGCCAAAGCCGGGCCGATAGTTGATCAGATTCTTACCGGACGTGATGTGGCTCTGGTCTCTGATGCGGGGACGCCTGCCATTTCAGATCCTGGCGCCATCCTGGTGGCAAGAGCCGTGGCTGCAGGAATTAGGGTTATCCCTATTCCAGGACCATCGGCGCTCACCGCTGCCATAAGTGTTGCCGGCTTCTCTGGGCAGAATGTTCTGTTCATCGGGTTTCTGCCCACCGCCAAGGGCGAGCGAACGAAAATGATTAGAGCGATCCGAGATTCTTCTGCGGTTACGGTTTTTTATGAAACAGCTCGTCGGATCCTCGCAACTCTAGACGATTGTATTGATATCCTGGGGGATCGGTCGATCTGTTTGGCCCGTGAACTGACCAAAATTCATGAAGAGATCATCAATGGCCCCTTGTCTAAAGCCCAGGCAATCCTTGCCGATCGTCCAGTGGTCAAGGGAGAGTTTGTCGTTGTTCTGGAAGGGGGAGCCGATCGGGCAGAGGTCCCCGATGAGACCATCGAGCTCCCTGAGGTGCTTCGGTGGTACCGTGAACAGGGCGATTGGTCCATGCGTGATGCGGTTCGTAAGGTTGCCGCCGATCTGGGAGTCAGCCGATCTGAGGTTTACACCATAGCGCTTGAAGTTTGGCAGGGATAAGGCGTCTTCCCTGGGGCGATAAAGATTATTGAGTCATATAGATAAGGGATTGAGGGAGGTGAAATGATTTTTCTATTAGCTGGTATTGTTTTGATCCTGACCGGGGGCTTGGTAAGTGTCGCTTTCTGGGTTCCTAAATTGGTCAACCGGGTTTGGCTCCGGGAATTGCTTGGCAAACGGTATCCAGTGATCTATGTCATTTACCTCGCTAATGGTCCTATCTTGTTGTCTGCCGGGCTTCTTTTGGTCTGGCGGTATATTATAGCTCACTGATTTTCTTTCCACAATCAGATTGCGAAATTTTGGTTGCATACCGATTTTCTGGTTTGATCGCCTGAGCCCTATCCAAAGAGTTCTTTCCTTAATTCATTTTTCCTTCGAAATATTTTTTAAAGTTGGTGGATCATAAGTATCCACGTGTTCACTGATCCTGGTTAACAACTATCCATCGGTTGTTGGTGTGTTCCTGGGGGTGTTGAGGTCAACTGATTGAGTAACAACGATTTATCAACATGATGGGTTTCATTCCAGTTGTTGGCACAAAATTTGATATACACATTTGCGTCCGTAGGTCGTATGGCTAACAAACTCGGCCAACCTTAAATGGAAGGTCGGAATAGACAAACATTATGGAGGTATCATCATGAAGAAAAGTATAGCGGTTTTAACAGCCATTGCTGTGTTTGGGTTGGTTGGGGTGCAGGCGGCCACAGCCGGTCGTGGTTTTGGTGGTAATGGCTTTTGTAACGGTGACTGTCAGTCTGGAGAGTATACTTCCGAGGATTTCCAGAAACGGGAACAGTTCCGCACCGACACCACTGAGTTGCGGCGCCAGCTTTTTGAAAAGCGTGGTGAATATGCCCAGATTCTTGACCAGGAGAATCCCGATAAGGACGCTGCCGCCCAACTTTGGAGTGAAATTTTTGACCTTGAAAGCCAATTGCGCCAGCAAGCGGATGCTGCCGGTATCGAAAATTTTGGAAAAGGACAGGGCCGAGGACGGGGTGGATGTAATGGCCCTTTCAGTGGTCGTTCACGTACCGGTGGCCAGTTGCCCCAATAATCATAATTTCAAGTGATTTGGAGAATATTCTTCATCGTAAATGAGAATATTCTCCAATAAGCAGGTGTTTTTCCCTTCAATGAAAAGTAGATTTGAGCTTGTTGTCACTCATGATTTCTGTAAATTCAATGAGATGTGTTTACCTGATAAGTTGTTGGCATAAGAGTTGCTTAGTAACAATAGCAAACGTTTTCAATATTCCCCAATAACCATGAGGTTCACACAATGAAAATATTTGCTCACCTGGCCATCCTTGCCGTCAGCCTTCCTCTATTTCTTTCTGCGTGCAGTACTTCCTCGGCTGATTCAAACACCCTCAATTCTGTCAATGGAGAGTTATCACTTCCCTTGGCGTCGGTAAGTGATGGTCAGGCGCATTTCTTCAAAGTTAAGGCCGATGACGGCACTCTGGTCACCTTCTTTGTTTTAAAGAGTCGTGACGGCATTGTCCGGGCGGCTGTCGATGCCTGTGACGTCTGTTACAAGGCAGGTAAAGGGTATCATCAGGAAGGTGATTTCATGGTTTGTGATAATTGCGGCCAGCGTTTTGCCTCAAGCCGGATCAATGAAGTAAAGGGTGGTTGCAACCCGGCTCCCCTGAGCAGGACTGAACGTGACGGAAAGCTTGTAATCCAAATGAAAGATATCAACGCAAACAGTTGGTACATGAAATATCGACGGATTTAATGTTGTCGCGAACATTATCTCTGCCAATCTGAACAATTTATTTCCTCCTCCGTAGCATGAAAAGGCGTCCGGTCAAAGTCGATCCGGACGCCTTTTTCTGTTTTTCCCCTCCTGTTTTGTATCCCAGAATCAGTATACAATGAAATTTCAGACGGTTAATCATGCGTCATGAGGATTTTTTCTAAAAAATACGGGGGGATGCATTTGATAATCCTTGTCAATTCTGGCTATATACACTAATTTGTGGAAAAATTTCAACTGGTCAGACTCGGGGCGTCGATTGTGAAAAAAGTACAGGATCATTATTTTAAACAGGCTAAAAAGGATGGATACCCGGCTAGGTCTGTCTATAAACTTGAAGAAGCACAAAAGAAATATCATCTTCTCAAAAAAGGTGATACGGTTCTTGATTTAGGCTGTAGCCCGGGGAGTTGGGCCATGTATGCTGCCCAGGTCGTCGGGCCAAGTGGTCTGGTTATTGGCGTTGATCTTCAGCCGGTGAAAGGGATATCGGTGAACAATGGCGCCCCTCTTCGGTTTTTGGTTGGAAATATTCTGCATCAGGAGGTTTTCGACGAGATTCTTTCACAGACTTTCGGGGTTTCGGTTTTACTCAGTGATATGGCACCAAGGACTACTGGGAACAAGTGGTCCGATCAGCAGCAGTCGCTTAACCTTTCCCGGCGGGCCCTGGAAATTGCCAGTACTCTTTTGAAAGAGGGCGGGGCTTTTTATTGTAAGGTTTTTGAAGGGGATGATTTTAAGGAATTTTTTGATCAGGTTAAGCCCTCTTTTCTAAAAACAAAGGTGGTGAAACCCAAGAGTTCTCGTTCCGAAAGTCGTGAGGTTTTTATTTTGGGACAAGGGTTTCGGCGCCCCCAGAATGAGATGACCTCTCTGATTGACTGATATGGGGTTGTGGACGTATTACGCTATGGAGCTTGAACTGAAAAGTTGTTTTTTTTGAAACGATAATAAAGGAGTTTTGCATGTCTGGACATTCCAAGTGGGCTAATATTAAGCACCGAAAGGGGGCAGCCGACGCCAAGCGTGGTAAAATATTCACCAAACTGATTAAAGAAATTACCGTTGCGGCCCGTATGGGTGGTGGTGATCCGGCGGCCAATCCCCGGTTAAGGACCGCCATTGCAGCGGCCAAAGCGGTGAATATGCCCAAGGACAACGTCGAGAGAGGGATAAAGAAAGGAACCGGTGAACTGGAAGGGGTCAACTATGAAGAGATCCTCTATGAAGGTTATGGGCCAGGCGGGGTTGCCGTACTTGTTGAGTGTATGACCGATAACCGGAATCGTACCGTGGCCGAGGTCAGGAGTTTTTTTAGTAAAGCCGGGGGTAATCTTGGTGAATCGGGTTGCGTTGGCTGGATGTTTGATCGTAAGGGATCGATCCTGGTCGAACATGAAGCCATTGACGAGGAAAAGCTCATGGACATGGCCCTGGAGGCCGGGGCTGAGGATATGGTCGAGGACGACAATGTTTATCAAGTGCTCACTGCACCTGATAAATTTGATCTGGTCCGGGAAACATTGGAGCAGTCAGGGCTTGCCTTCATCGAAGCCAATATTGCCATGATTCCCAAAAATGTGGTGGATGTAGCAGATGAAAAAACGGCACGTCAGCTCATGAAACTTATCGATAACCTCGAGGACAATGATGATGTGCAGAATGTCCACGCTAATTTCGATATTCCAGATGAGATTATGGAAGCAATTTCCCAATAGTCTAGAGGGGCCATTGGGCACTCTGGAGACCGGATCAAAGTTTAATAACGGTCGCCCTGTGGTGTGACCGAAAGTGATCTTAAAATAAACCTCCTGGAGGGTCGAGATGCGGATCCTCGGGATTGATCCCGGATCGAGAGCGACCGGATATGGTGTTATCGACGTAACTCGTCGTGGTTTGAACTTTATCTCATGCGGCGTTATTCGGGTGAGTCCTTCCTTGTCATTTTCTGAGCGATTGGGTGAACTGTATGCCGGTCTGGCAGAGGTGATCACCCTTCATGGTCCTGATCGGGCAGCTATTGAAGATATTTTTATGGCCAAAAACGCCCAGTCCGCCCTGAAACTTGGCCATGCTCGGGGGGTTCTGATTTTGGCGGTAACCCGCCGAGGGCTCCCCTTGGCGGAATATACTCCCCGACACGTCAAACAGGCCGTGGCGGGATTTGGTAATGCCGAAAAGGTTCAGGTTCAGAATATGGTTCGGGTTATTCTCTCTCTTGCCAAGGCGCCCAGTCAGGATGCCTCGGATGCATTGGCGGTGGCCATCTGCCATGCCAATCACTGCCAGGTGGAACTATGATTGCCAGCCTCAGAGGCATACTCACCCATGCGACGCCGGATGAGTTGATCGTCGAAGTGGGCGGCGTTGGGTATCAGGTTCGCTGTATGACCTCCATCGAGCCATATCTTCCAAAGGTTGGTGATGAGGTCTTTCTCTTCATCCATACCAATGTCCGAGATGATGCCATCGATCTCTATGGTTTTCTGGATGCCAAAGAAAAGGAAATGTTTCTCCTGCTAGTCACCGTTTCAGGGATCGGCCCCCGGTTGGCCATGACCATTCTGGGCGGTATGGGACCGGCCGATCTGGCCCATGCCATTGGAGGTGGGGACATCGCCCGTTTGACCCGTCTCCAAGGGGTCGGTAAAAAAACGGCGGAACGACTCTGTGTCGAGTTGAAGGATAAGGTCAAATTTCTCCCTATTTCCGACTCCGTTGTTTTACCTTACTCCCTGGCTGAACATACCGATCAACTATCAGCCGATGTGGTCTCCGCCTTGGTTAATCTTGGCTATTCTCCGGCCAATGCCCGGAAGGCACTTGATCAGGTTGTCCGTGGCCTGGGCGATGACGAATATGCCGCTCTGGCCTTGGGAGATCTGCTTCGCTTGGCCTTGAGGAGTCTGGCGTGAATCATGAAGAACGAATTATTGCTGCCCATACCGGACGGGATGATCAACTAGATCATGCGTTGCGGCCTCGTCGCCTCGCTTCATATATCGGTCAGCAGCAACTCAAGAAGAACCTTGAAATAGCCATCCAGGCCGCCCTGGGACGACAGGAACCGCTGGATCATGTCTTGTTGCACGGTTTCCCCGGTCTGGGTAAAACCACCCTTTCCTATATTATTGCCAATGAAATGGAGACCAACATCAGGGTAACCTCTGGTCCGGTTATCGAACGCCCCGGTGATCTTGCGGCAATTCTCACCAGTCTCCAGGAAGGAGATGTCCTGTTTATCGATGAGATCCACCGACTGAACCATGTGGTGGAAGAGATTCTTTACCCCGCCATGGAGGATTTCCAGCTGGATCTGGTCATTGGCCAGGGGCCTGGGGCCAGATCGGTGAAGATGGATCTGCCCCGGTTTACCCTGATAGGTGCCACCACCCGGACTGGGCTGTTGACCCCCCCACTCAGGGATCGTTTCGGGGTAGTGCTTCGGCTGGAATTTTATGAGGTAGATGAACTTGTTGAGATTGTAACTCGATCTGCTCGTTTGCTTGGAATTACCATTGAAGCGGACGGCGCCCTTGAGATTGCCGGTCGTTCCCGTGGGACTCCCCGGATAGCCAATCGGCTGTTGAAGCGGGTTCGTGATTTCGCTGAAGTTAAGGCCCAGGGAATCATCACCGCGAAAGTGGCCGATCAGGCCCTGACCATGCTGGCTGTTGACCATCGAGGATTGGATGAGATGGATCGGAAGATTCTCTTGACCATAATTGATAAATTTCAAGGAGGTCCTCTGGGTATTGAGACCTTGGCAACTGCCGTATGTGAGGAGAAAACCACCCTGGAGGATGTCTATGAACCCTATCTTATCCAGTCAGGATTTCTCATGCGCACGGCCAGGGGGAGGGTGGCTACCCAATCAGCGTACGATCATTTTGGGCGGTCCATGGTCGGCCAGCGGTTGGTGATGGACGAAGATATGAACAGAAGACTTTTTTAGGGTGATCTGATGAAAGATACCAAAATGACCCTGCCCGATCTTTTTGCCATGAAGAATTCCGGTGAAAAAATTGCCATGTTGACTGCCTATGATGCCAGCTTCGCCAGGGTATTGGATGCTGCCGGTATTGATGTAATTCTGGTCGGTGATTCGCTGGGTATGGTAGTTCTTGGCTATGAATCCACCGTGCCGGTGACCATGGATGAGATGGTTCATCATGCCCGGGCCGTGCGTCATGGGGTTAAACGCGCCCTGTTGGTTGGTGATATGCCTTTTCTCTCCTATCAGGTCAGTGTGGAGGAGGCGGTTCGGAATGGTGGTCGTTTTCTGAAAGAGGCGGGATGCGAGGCGGTTAAATTGGAGGGTGGGATAGAGGTCTGTGAAACCGTTCGGGCCTTGGTCCGGGCCGGAATTCCCGTTATGGGTCATATCGGTCTCACTCCACAGACTGCCTGCCAGTTAGGTGGTTATAAGGTTCAAGGCAGGGATATTGATTCGGCTCGTCGGATTATCCGTGAGGCCCGCGAACTGGAACGAGCCGGCGCATTTGCCGTAGTCTTGGAATGTATTCCTGACCAACTTGCCGGTGTGATCAGTCGGGAGCTTGCCATTCCTACCATCGGAATAGGCGCAGGAAGCCATTGTGATGGTCAAGTACTGGTTATCCATGATCTTTTAGGCCTCTTTGAGAAATATGTCCCCAGTTTTGTAAAAGTATATGTAAAGCTTGCACCGCAGATCAAAGAAGCGGTATCCTCATATATAGCAGAGGTTAAGAGCGGTAGCTTTCCTGATTCCGCCCATAGCTTCACCATGGATATGGCGATTGAAGACATCCTTGGCGATGTTGAGAGTTGATCCCGTATTTTTAGGTTATTTCTAAGTTCGTAATGGGGCAGATGCCTAGTTTTATTAAGGATCGGGTATGGATTTAGCAACGATTATCGGCATTGCCAGTGGGACCATTATCCTTCTCATCGCTATCCTTTTGGGTGGCTCTCTTCTGCTTTTTATCAATATCCCCTCAGTTCTGATCGTCGGGGGCGGGACCGTGGCAGCAGCGTTAATCCGTTTCGGTATGGGAGACGTGATTAATTCCATTAAAGTCGCAATGAATGTCTTTTTCACTCGCCTCAGTAACTCCCGACAAGTCATTGAAGAGATCGTTAATCTGGCCAATATTGCCCGGAAAAATGGGCTTATCGTCTTGGAACAACAACCTATTGCCGATCCCTTCCTCAAAAAAGCGATCATGTACTGTGTTGATGGACATGAGGCCGAGTTTATCGAAGATGTCCTGAAAAAAGAGGTCAATCTGACCATGGAAAGGCATGGCCTTGGTAAAAAGACTTTTTCCGCCATGGGAGATTCGGCCCCTGCCTTCGGAATGATCGGCACCTTGGTCGGTCTGGTGCAGATGTTGGCCAATATGGATGATCCATCCGCCATTGGGCCGGCCATGGCGGTATGTCTATTGACCACCCTCTATGGGGCGGTGGCGGCGAACCTGTTTTTTCTTCCCATCGCAGATAAATTAGGCTTGCGCAGCCAGGAAGAGGAACGCAATCGTCGTCTGATAATTGAAGGTGTTCTTGGGATTCTCAAAGGACTGAACCCTAGGGTGATGGAGGAATATCTTGAAACTTTCTTGCCGCCGAAGGAACGGAGCGCCGGTGAGAGCAAGTAATAATGTTCATATGCCCAAATTGATGCTTGCTCCTGATCGGAAATGCCATCGTCGTGACCATAGGTAAAACATGTCTGATGATGAAAGCAAACAAGAGGAATGCCCGGCTGGTGCCCCAGCCTGGATGTGTACCTTTGCCGATTTGATGTCCTTGTTGATGACGTTCTTCATTCTCCTGCTTTCCTTTTCCGAAATGGACCGACAAAAATTCAAACAGGTGGCCGGTTCCATGGAAAAGGCCTTCGGGGTCCAGCGTGAAGTCAAGACTTTTGAAAGTCCCCAAGGCCAATTGATCATTGCCACCGGGTTCATGTCCACTCCCATGGCCGTTCAATTAAAAGAGGCCATTGAGGAAGAACTTGCCAATGAACTTGCGCAGGGAAGTGCCGAACTCGACACAGGACCCGATGGTATGACCCTCCGGATTAAGGACTCTCTGGCTTTTGATCTGGGCCATGCCGAAATCAAAGATAAGTTCAAATTATTATTAGATAAGATCGGTAAAGTTATTGCGACGTATGATGCAATTATTTCAGTCAAGGGACATACGGATAACATTCCATTGGCCGAGGGAGCCTCATACCGCTCGAACTGGAGTTTGTCGGCCGCTCGAGCCGTTAACGTTGTGGAGTATTGGGCTCAAAAATTTAAGATACCTTCGGAGCGGATGTTTGCCACCGGATATGCCGATGGCATTCCCCTTGTTGATAATAATACCCCGGAAAATCGTGCCCGTAATCGCCGGGTTGAATTTTTGATTCGTCCAGGGTTGTCAGGGAAGGGGATAAATGCTTTGGAGAGCTCCCCGTCTGAATAATTATGAAGGTGTTTTGGTCATCTCTTTGCGAGTTGTGACAAGTAAACACCTTTACATCCTGAGCTGGCTTTGATCGTTTGAACAAAAGGATGGACATGACCCAAATGGAAGAAGAAAGGCGTCAAGCCGTACGAGCAACTGATCGAATTCTATTCAGCTTCGAGCTGGTCGGAAAGGAACAGTTTGAGGCAATACAGGAAGATTTCCTGAGAGGTATTTCTTATTATCATAATACCGGTCTGGCTGATATGCAGATGTATGTCGGTGCTCAGCAGGCACTTTCCCGCTTGCAGGAAAAGGACCCTGAACTGGGCCTCTTCCTGCAGCACCTTGACACAAAACTGAACATGGTCCTGCAGAAAATCAGTGGTGAAGTTTCTCCCTTTGAGCGGATGAACCTGATGGAGGTTAATTTCAGTGCTTCCGGGCTCGCTTTTATCCATAAAGCTTCCTTTGAGACCGAACAGATCCTCGGGTTGCACATCACGCTTCTTCCCAGCTATTATTATATCTTTTGTTTCGGTAAAGTGGTCAGTGTCCGCCAAGATATTGATAGCAAAGGCAATGATGTTTTTATAGTTGCCCTTCGTTTTATCCTGATAAGTGATGATGATAAGGAAAGGCTCATTCAACATAACTTCCGGCAGCAAAGTTTGGCTTTGCGCAATCGTCGTCTGGGGCAGTTCCCATGAAACCACTTCGAATTATTAATGCTGAAGAAATACTCTGTGCGGTCAAAGAACTGGCCATCTCTGCTGCCTGTGACTTGGAACCTGATATCCTTGAAGGCCTGGTTGTTGCCCGGGACCGGGAAACGTCACCTCTGGCCCGCGACCTTCTGGAATTATTGCTGCTCAATGCCGATATTGCCAGCCGGGAGCGATTACCTCTGTGTCAGGATACCGGGGTCAGTGTGGTGTTCATCTCTCTTGGACAAGAGGTCAGGATCCACGGTGATCTGAATGAAGCCGTACAAGATGGAATTCGTCAAGGGTATCTTGACGGGTATTTGCGAAAATCGGTGTGCGATCCTTTAACCCGGATCAATACCGGGACCAATACCCCTGCGGTTATTCACTTTGAGATGGTCCCCGGTTCCGATCTGATAATCAGGTATCTTCCCAAGGGGTGCGGGAGCGAAAATATGAGCCGTTTACAAATGCTCCCTCCCTCTGCAGGATTGGAAGGCGTTAAGGATTTTATCTGTCGGTCGGTTTTTGAGGCAGGTCCTAATCCTTGTCCTCCTCTTGTGGTCGGGGTCGGCCTGGGGGGCACCTTTGAAAAGGCGGCCTTACTTGCCAAGAAATCACTTTTCCGATCACTTGGAGAAAATCATTGGCGGGCAGATGTTGCGGCCCTTGAGAATGAGTTGTTATCCCGGATAAATCTGAATGGTCAAGGAGTTGAAGGAATGGGGGGCTGTAATACCGCCTTGGCTGTTCATTGTGAAATATTCCCCTCCCATATCGCCAGTTTGCCGGTTGCCGTGAATATCCAATGTCACTCCCATCGGCATAAGGAAAGAGTTCTGTAAGGATCGAATGCGATGTCGTATCTGAAGGTAGCACCAGAGTCCCTGGCTCAATTCCGTGAAATCAGGGTGCCCTTTGAAGAGGGTGTCGTGGATACCTTGAATGCCGGAGATCTGGTTTCATTGACAGGAGTGATTTATACCGGTCGGGATCAAACCCATCGGCGGTTGATGGCTCTGCTGGATGAAGGTAAGCAGTTGCCCGTGGATCTTGCCGGGCAACTGCTCTATTATGTTGGTCCGACTCCGGCGCCACCAGGAAAAATCATTGGTTCGGCTGGGCCGACGACCAGTTATCGAATGGATTCCTATACTCCACGACTCCTCGAACTGGGGTTGAAAGGGACTTTGGGTAAGGGTAAAAGATCTCAAGAGGTCCGGGACTCAATGCTGCTTCACCGGGCCGTTTATCTAGCCTCAATTGCCGGGGCCGGAGCCCTGTTGTCCCGGAGTATTACTAAAGCGGATCTGGTGGCCTTTGAGGATGCGGGGCCGGAGGCGATGTTTCGCTTCGAAGTTGAACGATTTCCCGCTGTAGTGATTAACGACTTAACCGGTCGTGATTTCTATGATCTCAGCAGTGCCCGTTAATACCTCCCTATTGGTTTTTCGATAACATCGTTTTGATCGAACGAAAAGAATATTAGACGGATAAATGAAAACAGGGGAGATGATTCAGTTGAATCATCTCCCCTATTACGTATCGTTTCTTTAAGACTGTTATGAGTAGTTGCAGGTTTCTAAGTCAGCAAATCCCTTTAATTCATCTATCATTGGGGTGGTTGCTGTTTGAAACTTGTATAAACATTCAAACCTTTGAGCAGCATCAGCGCGGTTTTGAGCTGGTTGTCTTTGTTTAAGAGCTCCTTGATTTCTTGGGCCTCTTTTTCGACCTGCTCCATTTCAACTTTATCGGATTTCGGTTCGTCCACCTGGGTGGAATCGCTCTTATTAGAATCATCCGGTTTGGAAGACTCTTGATCTGTTTCAGCCGGTTTACTTTCTTTTTTATCTGTTGATCCGTTCGGATTTTCGAAGTGTCGAGTCAGGTCTTTTTCGCGTAGAAAGGTGGGCTTGCCGTTCTCTTCTCCATTTTCTTCCTGAACAATCGGGGTGTTTTCTACGATGATATCGGGGGTGATCCCCAAAGCCTGGATGGATCTGCCGCTTGGGGTGTAGTATCGGGCCGTGGTTAAACGAAGACCTGCACCGTTGGACATGGGGATGATGGTTTGGACCGAACCTTTACCGAAGGTCTGGGTGCCAACGATGAGGGCTCGCTTATGATCCTGCAGAGCGCCGGCCACGATTTCCGAGGCACTGGCACTTCCTTCATTGACCAGAACTATTATTGGATACTCCTCTTCAACGGTCCCTCCGGAGCGAGCTTCATAAACCGTATTCTGAACATCCACCCTCCCCTTGGTGGAAACAATCACCCCTTCTTTGATGAAAACATCGGAGATCTTCACCGATTGGGCAAGTAACCCGCCGGGATTGTTCCTGAGATCGATAATCAGACCCGACACCCGACCCTTGCTGGAGAGATCCTTCAGGGCTTTTTTGAAGTCCTTGGTGGTTTGGTTTTGGAAGTTCGTGATGCGTAGATAGATATATCCAGGTTCAAGGGTCTTTGATTTAACACTGTGGAGAGGAATAAGCCCCCTAACAATGGTCATCTCTCGGAGTTTGGTCCAGCCCTCCCGGTGGAGCGAGATGTGAACCTCGGTATCCTTGGGACCGCGGAGTTTTTTAACCGCATCCATCAAACTCATGTCCTTGGTGAGTTCGTTTTCAATCTTTAAAATCTTATCACCAGCCTTGAGCCCCGCCTTATAGCCCGGGGTCCCTTCGATGGGAGAAACCACGGTAAGAATATTGTCCTTGATAGTGATTTCAATCCCGATTCCGGTAAAACTTCCCTTTGTTTCAAGTTTCAATTCCTTGAAATCGTCAGGTTTAAGGTATGAAGAATGGGGATCAAGAGAGGCAAGCATCCCTTTGATAGCGCCCTGAAGAACATCTGTGGTGTCAACATTTTCAACATAATTTTTTTGGATTAAACTGAGAACGTTGGAAAAAGTCTCAAGACTTTTATAGGTATCATGGGGTTGGGCTGATGGGCCTGGAGATTCGGTCCAGAGAACGAGGCAAAGAAACGGCAGTGCAAGGGCTGTAGCCAGAATAAATTTACTGGTTTTTGAAAAGTTTTTCATCGTGTTGGCATGTCCTGGATTAGGTAATCGTTTACGTGGTCAAACGAAAGATTTTCCGAAAAATGGGTTTCAATGGTTCGGGTTTATTTATGGAATGTCAATATTTGTGAATGGTCAATGGAGGTCATCTCGTCCTATCCCATATTCGGGGAAGTTGCTCTGGGGGCATCCTGGTAGGATGTCTGAAGGAAAGTCAGAGAAAAACATACTAGCATGTTACGCTGACTGGGACAATCAAATATTCCCAAAACTGAAGCTTTCATGGTTAGTGTATCATGCCATGATTAGAATTTGAGTTGATCATCGGCTCCTGGCGATTGGAGTATTATAAAGCACCAGTTTGATTCAATCGGTTTGTTGAAGGGAGGCCATTCACTCTGCTTTCATTCAGGCTGGTCGGTTTCTGTAACCCGGATGCTCAGTAAGTTCATATTAATCCATTGTATCGGGTCTTCAGGTTTGGTGCCATTCCTGATCTCAAAGTGGAGGCCTTCTCCTAGCAGGCCGCCCTGGTCGCTCATGATTCCGATGACCTCACCGGTCACGACTTGCTCGCCTTCCTTTTTGTACAGTTTTGCCGCCTGGGAAATGAGACTGTAATATTGAGAACCATGGTCGATGATGATCAGATTACCATATCCCCTGAGCTGGCCAGCATAAACGACCTTACCGTTATATATCGCAGAAATTTCTGATCCTGCCAAGGTTTTTATCACAATGCCGTTGGCGAAGGAGTCAATCCCGAATTTGTTTTTGTTGTCTTCGCCGAAGGTGCTTGTAACCGCGCCTTGCACCGGCGGGTTTAATCGTCCTTTCATGGCGATAAAGCCACTTGTGTCTCTTGGCCGGCGTTTTTTTGATGATACATTTTTCTTGTTGATGCGGGCTTGGGTTTCCGCCAATTCATCCCGGAGAATCCCCAGCTTTTGGGTGAGGTTATCCGAGGCCTCGCGCATCTCTTCCAGCGCTCGTTGGTAGAGTTTTTTCTCAGTATTGATTCGAGTAAGAAGCTGGTACCTTTCTATTCGGAAATCGGCTAATTCCTTTTCCTGGTTCTTGACCTCTACAATAAACTGGACCAAGGATTCCTTTTCTGCCTTAAGTTCATCATTGGTTAGGATCAATTGTTGGATTTTCTCGCGATATTGCTGGATGAGTTGTTGGTCATAGGCAATGAGGGCACTGAAATATTCCTTGAGGTTTAAGAGTTCCGGCAGGGTCGAGGTGGAAAAGGTTACGTTCATGAAGCCGATGTCGCCGAGACGATAAAAAGCGGCAAGCCTTTTCTCGACATGGGATTTGGCCTTATTTTTCTCTTCTT
The DNA here is from genome assembly GCA_018814305.1 of Pseudomonadota bacterium. Lineage (GTDB taxonomy): Bacteria > Desulfobacterota > Desulfobulbia > Desulfobulbales > JAGXFP01 > JAHJAA01. The sequence goes on along the minus strand of JAHJAA010000018.1, from coordinate 62,846 downwards.
CGACGAGTAAAAGTTCTGCCTGCTTTTTATTTATAAGCTCTTCCTGGAGGTCAAGGTCTCCTTTTAATTGGGCCAGTCGGGCGCGGCCGTCTTCAAGATCCCGATCGATATTTTCCAGTTGGGAGAGAAGCGTTACCTCCTTGGTTCGCGTTTCCTGGATCATTTCTCGGTGCTCCAGAATATGCTCCTGGATACGCTTGACCTTGTTTTCCTGGGAACCAACTTCTTGTTTAAGAGATTGAAGGCTCTGTTCTTCGGCGTGAATCGAAAAGGGCAAAGAACCAGCCAAGAGAAATGCTAGAAATATGCAGTGGTAAGCGATGCGAAAAAACATGATTGTCCCGGGCGCGGTCATCAGATGCGCATATATTTTCTGATGGAAGCGAAACTTCCACCGGTACAGAGTAGAATCGCGGTGGCGATAATCATGACGGTTGTGGAGACTGGAAAAAATTGTAGTGTGAGAACACTGAAGAGTCCGGGTCCGTGCAGATGCATCTTCGTCCAGAGAAAAATACTATACAGCAGGACAAGCCCGAGACTGGAACCGAATATGCCCTGGAGCAGACCTTCAATAAGGAGTGGAGTCTGAATATAGGTGTTGGTTGCACCAACCAGACGCAATATCTCAAGTTCCGCCTCCTTGGCTACCACGGTCAGGCGGATTGACGCAGAGACCATGAATACCGTGGCTAGAATTAACAGAATACCGGAGAGCATCACAATAACCCGCATCAGTTCGGTGAAATACCCGAAACGTTCAACCCAGCTTTGGCCGAACTGGACTTTTTGGGCTCCGGGCAGGGTGGCAAGATAATCTGAAAATTCCTTGATCTGGGTCAGGTTGTGGAGGTTGCGTCTCGGGTAGATTTCGATGGAGGGGGGGAGAAAGTCGGCCCCCAGGTCGTCGAGGACGTCTTGTTCCCCACCCAACTGTTCCTTGAGTCGATGAAAGGCCTCTGATTTTGAGATAAATACAATTTTTTCTACTTCGGCAAAATCGGAGATTTTTTTTCTAATCCGGGGCTGCATCTCCGGGATGACTTCATGATCGAGGTAGATGATCAAGCGGAGTTCATCGCCAAGGCGTTCGCTGGCATTTATCATGTTGATGTAGACCAGCAGGAAGAAAGAGAAGATGAGCACCGACAGACTGACCGTCATCAAGGTCAGTAACTGGGTTCCCCAGCTTTGCTTAAGATTGCGAGCGGTTTGTTTAAGAAAAAAATAGGTTTGTCGACTCATTTATGAATATCTACTCCAGTTAAAAGCTTTACGACATCAGTCCAGTGAGTGAAAGTTGTTTCTTTTGGGTTTGTCGGCTGAATAAACCGTGCTCAAGTTCGATCCGGCGGTGTTCGGTATTGCGGTAGATGGATTCATCATGGGTGGCGATGATAACCGTGCTACCTGCGGCATTGAGTTCCGTAAAAAGTTTCATGATCTCTTCGGAGATTTCCGCGTCAAGGTTCCCTGTGGGCTCATCTGCCAGGATCAGGGCCGGTGAATTGGAGGCAGCCCGGGCAATGGCAACTCGCTGTTGTTCACCCCGGGAAAGTTTTCCGGCAACGGTATCTCGTTTATGGGTTAACTTGATCGACTCCAGAAGTTGATCAACCCGTTTGCGGATATCTTTTACATTGGTGAAACAAACCTCCATGGGCATGGCAATATTCTGAAAGACGGTCTGGCGGGGCAGGATCTTAAAATCCTGATAAACGACCCCGATCTGTTGGCGGAGGCTCTGGATTTGAGAAGCCGAGATTTTGCTTAAGTCATATCCGCCGACATCAATGAGTCCTTTGTTCGGTGTTTCCATGCAGCAGATAAGTTTCAAGAGAGTGGTTTTACCTGCGCCGCTCATCCCGGTAAGGAAGAGGATTTCCCCGAGGTCGACGGATAGAGAGACGTTTTGCAGGGCAATGATGTCCGGAGGGTAGACCTTTGTCACCTTGGTGATATCAATAAAGGGACGGTCCTCGGAAAACGATTTCAGCATCTGCACAGTCCGTGTCTGAATTGTACCGGCAGGGGGAGGGAACCCCGGTGACGGCTGATAATTGTATAATATTAATGATGTTAAGCCCTTAAATATATCAATATAGAAAAAAATCACACCTAAAAACAATTGTTTTCGCTGATTCGAGCATATGTTGTTGGTTCCGTGGGCTTCCCTTATCTGTGGAAGAGGGCAAATTCATCTTTAGGTTGATGGAACTATTGATAATATAAAGGAAAGCCGGTTGTTACCTGCTGTTCTTGTATGGTAGATTGGTAGCTGTCCAGCTGCCCCCACCATCTCCGCACTATCTGCCCGCTCTGCTCACGGGGAAGAACAGACAGAGCGTTTAGCTGGAGCTAATCTGGGGCACAGCTGAACAATTACGGCTTGGTGGTTCCTGGCCCCTCGGTGCGATTATGATGGATAGTTACGTAGATTGTACTTTAATTTCACATTTATTATGGATTCATTTGGAACTCAGCGTTTGCCGGACTTCCCGAAATGTGTTTCGAATGGTGTCTTCGCTAATACCGTTGCTTGAATTGACAGGGATGGAATTTCATGACTGAACTGCTCTTTCTTGGTGATACCTCTGGTACTGCAGATGAAATCCATACCTTGATCTGCACTGGAGGATATGTTGCCAGAAGAATAAATACCCCTGATGAGCTTCAAGAATACCTGACCTCCACACCCCCTCCAGTTGGTGCTTTTGTCTCTCTGGCGAGCCTTGAGGCCTTGCAGCCATTTTATGCTCTGCTTAAGGAAATTCTGGGTAAAAGTTCCGTCATCTACTGTGCCCGTGAGGCACAGGTAGAGGAGGCCGTGCTTTTTATCAAAGCTGGATTTGCTGATTATCTGCCACCTCCTGTTGATGCCGCAATGGTCGATTCAGCCCTTAAACGCATTAAACAGCTCAATAAAACTACAGAAACGGCTCATCATGATAACGGGCGTGGTTTGACCTCCATGATCGGTGAAAGTGCCGGGATCAAAGAGGTTTTTTCCCTGATTCGCAAGGTATGCGATACCGATACCACTGTCTTGGTTCACGGTGAATCCGGAACCGGCAAAGAGTTGATTGCCCAGGCCCTCCATTATGAAAGCAGCCGAGCCGGGAAACCTTTTGTCCCGGTCAATTGCGGGGCGATCCCTGGAGAGCTCCTTGAAAGTGAATTGTTTGGTCATGAAAAGGGGGCCTTTACCCATGCCATTCGGTCACGGATGGGGCGTTTTGAATTGGCTGATGGCGGTACTGTCTTTCTTGACGAGATCTCAGAGATGAGTCCCATGCTCCAGGTAAAGTTGCTTCGGGTCCTTCAAGAGCGACAGTTTGAGCGAGTCGGCGGAATTAAAACCATTCATTCGGACTTTAGGGTGATTGCAGCAACCAATCGAAATCTTGAGGAAGAGGTTGATAACGGGCGTTTTCGCCAGGACCTTTATTACCGGTTGAACGTCATTCCCATCGAGGCCCCGCCACTCAGACAACGTACTATCGATATTCCTCTGCTGGTCGATTTTTTTATTCGTAAATTTAATCGGTCTAAATGTAAGCAAATAAGGGGGGTTTCGCCCGAGGTACTTCGGGTTTTAATGCATTATCAGTGGCCGGGGAACGTCAGAGAACTTGAAAATGTTGTCGAGAGAATGGTGATTTTGACCGAATATCAGGAACTTGTGCTTGTCGATTTGCCCAATAAATTGCTTGGTGATAAGACCGGGGGAGGGAGTCATGAATCAGCAGAATTTTTCTTTCCCGATGGCGGCATTTATCTCAATGATGAAATTTCCCGCCTGGAAAAAGAGATGATATCCCAGGCGTTACAGCGGACAGGTTGGGTGAAAAATAGAGCAGCCAAATTACTGCATGTCAATCGGACTACCTTGATTGAGAAGATGAAGCGTCACGGAATGGAGAAAAAGTCGGATGCAGCGTGATCACTTTCCGGAAGAATAAACCTGGATGTAGGCAGAAGAATTGAGCAAAAAAATATGAGACTGATTGCCAGCTTGTTGTTTTTTCTTATAGTTGCGATTCCGTGTGAAGGAACGGGACATGCAGAATCTGATGGAGGAGCGGAAAATACCACTCGCGTTCAATCAGATGTTCGAAGCAGTGCTGAAAAATCGTGGGAAAGCGCCCTTGCATTGCGTGAAGCTAAAGAGGGCCTTGAGGCGATTAAGGCATTCCTGGCCTTTCAATCGACGTACCCCGACGATCCCCGGGCTTCAGAGGCCCTCTGGCTTGCTGCTCTGCTTAATAAAGAGATAGCTTCTGTTGAGCAGAGTCCTAACTGGGAGTCAGTTCGGGATTTTTTTCGTGATCTCGCCATTACCTATCCAGACGCCCCCCAGGCACCAGCTGCCTATCTTGAAGTAATTGCCGCCCACCTGAAAATGCATCTCTATCGTGAGGCTTTGGGATATCTCAATATTTTTCTTGAGAAATATCCTCAATCCGCCGAATTTCCCAACGGTATAAAGGAGAAGGCCCGGGTTCTCATGAAAATTGGGAAGATCTCTGAGGCTCGAGAACTCTGTCTGGCCTATCTTAAAAAAGATGAGATAACCTTCCGGGAACTGGAATGGGTTATGGCGGAGATCTACCTTGAGGAAGGTCAACTGGAGCTCACTATCCAAACAGCTGATCGTCTCATGGGCTACTTCCCGGATATATCTCAAGAGCGTCTTGATGCCATCAGGATTAAAGGTTTGGCCTTGCTCGATGGAGCTGACTCTAAGGCAAGAGCTGAAGGAAGATCACTCCTCTTCTATTTTGTTAATGTTTCAGGGAGTAGCGGGGATACCTTTGAGATTATGGCAAAAATCGCTGAAAATTATCTGCGCGATGGAGAAGAAACGGCCGCACGTTTACTCTATAAAAAAATTGTTGAGTCAGTTTCCACTGATGAGTATCCGAAAATTTTGAGCCGTTTCAGGCTGGTTTGGCTGGTTGATCGTTCAATTCCTGATGAACAGTGGTCGACCTATTTAACGACTGCTCCTTCTGCCGAGGACACCGTATACCAAAATTTTCTTGAGGGATTTTATACGGACAGAGCGGCCCAGGACGCCAGGTATGGTCTTCTGAAAAGGTTTGAGGCTCGAGGTGATTCGGAACAGGCTTATGATCTTGGTCAAAGGTATCTGCAACAGGGTGGTGGATTGTTCGAGGCTCAAATCCTGGTTGTGATGGAAGGAATTCTGGCTAGAAAGATGCAGTCTCTGTTGGATTCACAATCGTATAGTGATCTGTATGACCTTTACAAGAGAGAGTACCCTGTTATCCGGCAGGCTGGTAAGGGGCGGCCCCTGTTGTTGACCGGTCGCGCCCTCGAGGGCCTGGGTTTGCTGAAACAGGCCGCATTAGTCTATTATCGGGCTTTGGCCCTGTCTTTGACCGATGAAGAAAAATCCGAGCTTTATTTTCGAAGGGCAGGCATCTATCTCGCCACCGGTGACCTTGTTGCATCGGAAAGGTTGTTGAAATTCATGAGACGTCTTTATGCCGATCATCCCCGGAGTGGCGAGATTTACGCTTTAAGCGGACGTTTGCGTGAACGACAGAATCGCATGGATGACGCCTTGCTTTTTTATAAATTCGCCATCGAAAAGGGAGGTCCTCCTGCCAGCCTGGCCGATGCCCTGGTCAATCGGATCCGTCTCCTGCTGGCCCAGGATCGTCTTGATGAGAGTGTTGACCTGTTGACCCAAGCTGACGAGAAGCAGTGGCTTTTACCGGAATCTTTTCAAGAGATTTATGCCCATCTCGGTAAAGTCGCTATTCGCCTAGAAAATAATGAAATGGCTAGGTGGGCCATGGAGTCGGCCTTGTCCGAGGGAGGTGATTCAGGAGAACAAATCCAGGAGATTCATCTTTTGCTTGGAGATGTATATGTGAAGTTGGGCTTGGTTGAACTTGGTTTAAAGCAGTATGAAATGGCCCGAAATGGAGATGATTCACGGCTGAGCACCCTCGCCAGGGAAAGAATAATGCAGGCTGGTATTGAAAAATCACTGGTAAATGTATCTGGAATATTAGAACCTAAGTGATGATATTTGTTTGGCTCTCTCGCCCGGCGAAGTGAAGAAGTCCTCCGTTTGTAATTGGGGACCTCTTCTGGAGAGGAGTTTGATCCATTGTGGCAATTCATTTTTAGTAAAGGCAAGGAATGACCTTGTTCGGAGCTCTTGATTTTCAGATGTTGTCTCCCTCGCTATCTGCGAGACCTTAATCTCCAAGGAAACCTATGGATCGCGCCCGCAAAATTCTGATTGTGGATCATGATCAGCAAACTCGGATTACCTTATTTGAGGCGTTGAGCCGCAAGGGGTATGAAGTGGCGGTAGCGGAAGACGGGCAGATGGCCTATGACATGGCCAGACGCCATTTACCCGATGTTCTTATTTCTGAAATTAAGTTGCCTAAAATCGATGGCCTTGCTCTGCTTCATAAATTGCGTAAGATTTCATCGGATTTGCCGGTTATTCTGATTACTGCTACCCCCAGCATCGATACGGCAGTTGAGGCCATGAAGTGTTCGGTTTTCGATTACCTGATTAAACCGTTTCCGGTTGATCTTGTTGAGGCCTCGGTTGAACGTGTGGTGGAAAGCCTTTCAGATCATGATATTTTTGATGAAGGGACCCGGCCCCGGAAATCAGATAGTGCTGACAAACCGATTATTGGTTGTGACGGGAAGTTACAGATGTTGATTGAGCGGGCCAAGAGTGTGGCTTCCAGCAAGGCAACCGTGTTGTTAATGGGTGAATCAGGGACCGGCAAGGAGGTTTTTGCTCGCCTTATCCACCGGGCCAGTGATCGTGCCGATGGTCCTTTTGTGGCATTAAATTGTGCGGCTCTACCGGAAACTCTGCTGGAAAGTGAGTTGTTCGGTCACGAAAAGGGTGCTTTTACCGGGGCTGTGACCACCAAGAAAGGGAAATTTGAACTGGCCCATAAAGGCACACTGTTACTTGATGAAATCGGCGAGGTGCCCATTCATCTTCAGTCGAAACTCCTCCGGGTCCTTCAGGAAGAAGAGGTCGACCGTCTGGGCGGCAGAGCCCCGGTGAAGCTTGATGTCCATGTGGTTGCTACCACGAATCGTTCCCTGGAATCCGCCGTTCAGGAGGGGACATTCCGACAGGATCTCTATTATCGACTGAATGTGATCCCCCTCAGACTCCCTCCTTTACGTGAAAGGCCTGGGGATCTCATCTCTTTGGCTGATCATTTCATTGAGAAATATTCCATTCAGTACAGTAAAGATATCAAGCAACTCTCTGATGCCTCGCGGATGAGATTTAAGGAATATGAATGGCCGGGAAATGTCAGGGAGATGGAAAATCTGATGGAAAGAGCTGTTCTCCTTGCCAAAGGGCCGTGTCTTGAACCATGGGATTTTTGGGATAATGAGGAGTTGCCTGATGAGTTTCAGGAGAGCGGATCCCATGAAGATTATCTTATTGATCAGCCGATGGGAGGTCCTCCGGGAGAAATTTTGACCCTGAAAGAGGTTGAGCGTCAAATGATTATGCAGGCCTTGATGAAAACCGACAATAATCGGACACATGCCGCAAGGCTTCTCGGGGTCAGCGTGAGAACCCTGCGGAATAAATTACATGAATACCGAACCCTGGGAAGTATTGATTGATTCGCTCAATACCTCGCTGTGCCACTGGTTCTTTCCATCATTTACTGCTTTTCCCTCATACCTGTTTGTCATGTTCAAATTGTTTTCTCCATTGAAAATTGAAAATATCCGAATTGATTGGTTTTCATGGCATTGATTTTGCTTTGATAAACCTTGGATTCATTTTTTTTACTTGCTGGGAGGATTCCATGGAGCAATTATTATTCAGCGGTTTTCTCGATGTTTCGTCTAAGGCCCTCGATATCCGTTCGACCCGACAGGGGTTGATTCAATCCAATATCGCCAATATCGAAACACCAGGGTATACGGTTCAGGATCTGCCGTTCCGTAAAGTCATGGAGACTGCCATGACCAGGCAGGGAGAAATGGTCCTGACTCATCCCGGACATATTGCTCCGTCTGCTCTGTCCGGTTCAAATCTGCAAAATTCCGGTGAGGCTCGCCCGGTTGATCTTGAAGAGGAGATGGTGAAACTCACTGAAAATCAGTTGATGTATGAGATTGCCAGCCGATTAACGGGCAAGAAATTTGAGACCATGAAGTACATCATCGATGAGGGAGGTAGATAATAATGGATATCCTGACTGCCATGGAGATCAGCGGTTCTGCCTTAAAGGCTGAGCGGACCCGATTGAACATTGGCGCCATGAATCTTGCCAATGCCAACACGACCAGGACCATCGAAGGTGGCCCGTATCGAGCAAAATCCGTGGTATTTGAAGCCAAACCCCTTGAACATGATTTTCGAGGCCAACTGGAAAGAGCTGATACGCGGCTTCGGAAGGTTGAGGTCGTTGCCGTGGTTGAGGATAAAGCTCCGTTTAAGGAAATATATGACCTTTCTCATCCGGATGCAGATGAGAAAGGTATAGTGCGCTTGCCCAATGTGAATGTGACCGAGCAGATGGTAGATATTATGAGCGCCAGGCGGGCCTATGAGGCAAATGTCACCGCGCTGGATGCCGTCAAGAGTATGGCCTTGAAGGCTCTTGATATCAGTCGATAAGGTGGAATTCTTGTTGATATCGTGAATTAATATCGCGACAATTAACACGGTGTGATGATCGTCGGAATTTTGACGGTTTATAGAAGGAGCGTAAGAATGAACATGATCGATGGTGTTGGCAAGATTAATGGCAATAGTGGAGTTCCATCGGTTAAAAACGATGGAGGAGGGGCATCCGGTTTTGGTGAGATTCTTGATCAAGCGGTTTCAGGCGTCAATCAGCAGATCAAGGAGGCTGACCAACTGGCAACGGGTTTGGTCGATGGCGAGCACGCCAAGATTCATGAGACCATGATCGCGCTTGAAAAAGCCAATATTTCACTCCGTTTAATGACCAAAGTTCAGAGTAAGGTCGTCAGCGCCTATCAGGAGATTATGAGGATGCAACTTTAATCCTTCAGTGTTCGGTCAACGCTGAAATGAAATTAGGGTTTCGGTTCATGATCGATAAATCAATCAGCATAAAAGCAAGGATCACACATGGCCTCGATGGGTGAGATGTGGAGCCAACTGGTTGCCAATTTTAAAAGTATGACCTCCGGTCAAAGGATAGCAGGTTTGTTGATCATTGCGGTGATCGGCGGAGGGCTAGCGGTGTTGATATCGAAAGGCGGCAACCTTGATTATCGGGTCCTCTACTCCGGACTGACCCAGGAAGATGCTGCTGAGGTCGTCACCCGTCTGAAGGAGAATCGAACACAGTACAAACTTGATGACGGTGGTCATTCCATCCTGGTGCCGGCAACTCAAGTCTATGAAGTTCGCCTTACGTTGGCCGGTGAAGGATTGCCCCGTGGCGGAGGTGTCGGGTTTGAAGTTTTTGATAAATCCAGCTTTGGCACCACTGATTTCGTTCAGAGGTTGAACTACCAGCGGGCGTTGCAGGGAGAATTGGCCCGGACCATTCGCCAGTTTCAACAGGTCCTCGAGGCCCGAGTCCATATTGCCACTCCCAAGGAATCGGTCTTTGTTGAAGACGAGAAACCAGTCACTGCTTCGATCAGTGTTAAGCTTCGCAACGGCTCAACCTTAACCAGTCTTCAAGTCCAGAGCATTGTCAATCTTGTGGCCAGTGCCGTGCCGGGATTAAGGAGTGATAGCATTACTCTGGTTGACACCTCCGGTCGGCTTTTGTTTCGTCAAAATGATGACAGTGCGGCTATTATGACTGCGTCCCAGTTGGAATATCAACAACACCTTGAAGAGAGTCTGCGCCACAAGGTGGAAAGTATGCTGGAGGAAGTGGTCGGAGTTAATAAGGTCAAGGCCAGGGTGACCGCCGATCTTGATTTTAGTAAGGTCAATGTAACTGAAGAGCTTTTCGATCCAGACGGACAGGTGGTTCGCAGCGAACAAAAGCTTGTTGAAGGGGATGGCACCAAAGGGCTCAGCGATCAAGGGATTCCTGGGGTAAAAGGTGAACTGGCTACCTATAGTGACAGCGGGACTTCGGGTGAAACCGTGGGTGGTTATAATCGGAATAACATTACCAGGAACTACGAGATCAGTCGGACCACCCGCCATCGGGAAGAGGCCAGCGGCGCGGTGCAGCGTTTGTCCGTGGCGGTTATGATTGATGGGGCGTACGAACAATCCACCGATGACAAAGGTGGAACGAGCATGAGTTATAAGCCTCGGACGTCAGAAGAACTGGCTTTTTTTGATAAACTGGTCAAAAACGCCATAGGATATAATGAAGAACGGGCGGACCAGGTTGAGGTAATCAGTATGGCCTTTGCCCTTTCCTCCGTGGTTGAACCAGAATTAACCACCATGGAGAAAATTGAAGGCCCCCTCCGGCAGTTTATCGGGCCCCTGGTTTATCTGTTCCTCGGTTTTGGGATTATCTTTTTGGTTATTAAACCGTTGATGAAAATTCTGACCTCACCTATGAGAATGGTGCCGGTAACGGTTGCCGGCGGTGGCAGAGGGCTTCATGCCGTTGTCGGTGGTGAGTCCGAAGGCCCCCCCGGCAGAGAAACCGAAGAGGAGATGTCCTTGACCCCCAGAGGGCTCACCGATAAGGAACGAATGTATCGTCTGGCCCAGACTGACCCGGACCGTGCGGCTGATCTAGTAAGACGCTGGTTACGGGAAGAGGAATAAGAACCAATGGCCAGAGCGAAAAAAGAGGGGCTCCCCGGAAACTTATCCGGACCGGAAAAGGCGGCGGTTTTTCTGTTGACCCTTGGAGCGGATTTTTCTTCTGAGGTCTTTAAACGACTTGATCCTGACGAGATTAGAACCGTTGGTCGGTACATGGCCAAGGTTGATAAGGTCGACAAGGATGATATCTCCTCTCTTCTCGGAGAGTTCAAGAGTGATTCTGGAGATCATGATATCTTCCTTTCCGGTGACGATATGCTTGAAAAGGCATTGCGCCGAGCTCTCCCGGAACGGGCCCAATCCATTCTCGAAGAAATTCGTTCGGATTGGAAATTGACTCTCTTTCAAAAGGCCCGGAAACTGGAACCGAAAGTGCTGGTCAATTTCCTGACCAATGAACATCCCCAGACCATCGCTTTGCTGTTATCGGTCCTGGATCATGCTCAATCAGCTGAGATCCTTTCGGAGTTGAAGGAAGAGACCCAGGTCGAAGTGATGATGCGGATGGCGGAACTGGATAAGGTGAGTCCTGATATCCTGGTGGAAGTGGATCGCGTTCTGCAGGAAGAGCTTTTATCGGTTGAGGGAATCGAAGGGCAACGTCTCGGGGGTGTTGAAACGGTGGCTGAGATTTTAAACAATGCTGATCGCTCATTGGAAGCTGCCATCCTGGAAGGAATTGAGGAACAAAGAGAAAGCCTGGCCGATGAAATCCGAAAATTGATGTTTGTCTTCGAGGATCTCTATAACGTAGACGATCGCGGCATCATGGCCATCTTGAAAGAAGTCAGTACCGATGATCTGAAACTGGCCCTGCGGACCTCTTCCGAAGAGGTCCAGGAAAAGATTTTCAAGAATATGTCCTCACGGGCTGTGGAAATGTTGAAAGAAGATATGGAGATTATGGGTCCGGTCCGGGTCAAGGATGTGGAGGCTGCCCAGCAGTCCGTCTTGAAAGTTGCCAAACGTTTGGAGCAGGAAGGTAAGGTCCAGTTGATGCAGGGTGGTGGGGGTGAAGACGAATTTGTGTGACCACAAGGACACTTCTTCTGATAAGCTTCTGGAGCCGATTTCGCACAGCCAATCCCACTCCAAGACCATGAGATCTAAGGTAATTTGATGAGTCGTGACAAGCAATCAGGCTTTACCCCATTTACCAGTTTTTTGCGGACCCATGATGGGCCGGAAGTCTATTCTTCTTACGATCCCTTAAAATTAAAAGAGGAAGCGATTGCCCGGGCGCAAACCGAGGCTGAAAAGATTATTCTTAAGGCCCGGGCTGAAGCTGAAGCGGTCACTGCCAAAGCTCGTGAAGAAGGGAGGTCTTTGGGCCTTAAGGAAGGCCTGAATGAATTTAACAGGTCAAATCAGGCGCAGATTGAAATTCTCCAACACCTTTTTCGAGAAATTCAGAACAAATTTGCTCAAATCGATCATCTCGTGGCCCGGGATGAGATCATGGGACTTATTCTGGTCATGGTTGACCGATTGGTGAATAAAGCGATACTCCAAAATGAACGAATCATCGAAGTCGTATTGCAACAGGCCATGGACTTCGTCGTGGAAAATACCAATGTCCGGGTGAATCTCAATCCAGACGATTTTAATTTCCTCAGAGAATCGAGTCTTGATAATCCTGAATTTCTGGCCGGTCTTACCAGGATTCAATTGGTTGAAGATCCTGAAATTAGTCGGGGAGGGTGTTTGCTAACCACTGATTTTGGTGAAATCGATGCCACTCTTGAAAATCGGCGATCACGCCTGGTTGCTGTCGTTGAGCGGGCCTTTGTCGAGGTCGAAAAAAATAATGCTGCAGGATTAAATGATATCTCCTGACCTTCCCTTGAAAATTTCAACCATGGTTTGGCAATGGTAGTCAAACTGACTCAATGCATCCAAGAAGCTGGCCAGGTTCCTTTGATCGATGTAAGGGGAAGAGTCAGTCAGGTTATCGGGATGGTCATTGAGAGTCAAGGTCCCGGTATACCAGTGGGCAGCATGTGTGAAGTGGAGGTCTTCCGGGGCCGGGATCGGGTTCTTGCTGAGGTTGTAGGTTTTAGAGAGGGCCGGATTTTATTGATGCCCCTTGGTGAAATGCGAGGCGTTGAGCCTGGGGGATTGATCAGTCTGGTAGGTGGACGATCACAGGTCCCGGTCTCTGAAGCGCTACTGGGACGAGTAATTGATGGTCTTGGGAATCCAATGGATGGAAAGGGACCGTTGCAGACGGACCAATTTTATCCACTGTATGCTGAACCTCTGAATCCCATGAGTCGCAAGCGGATTAAGGAACCAGTAGATGTGGGGGTTCGTGCGATCAATGGGTTGCTCACTCTGGGCAAGGGGCAGAGGATTGGTATCCTTGCTGGTTCCGGGGTTGGTAAGAGTACCCTTCTGGGCATGATTGCCCGTCATACCGCTGCGGATGTCAGTGTGGTTGCCCTGATTGGTGAACGTGGTCGTGAGCTTAAGGATTTTATTGAAAAAGACCTGGGTAAAGAAGGGTTGGCCCGTTCAGTGGTCGTGGTGGCAACCTCTGATCAACCCCCCCTGGTCCGAATGCGCGGAGCGTATATGGCCATGGCCATTGCCGAATTTTTTCGGGACCGAAATCGTGATGTCATCATGATGATGGACTCAGTAACCAGATTTGCCATGTCCAGTCGTGAGGTGGGCCTTGCCATTGGTGAACCGCCAACTTCCAGGGGCTACACCCCCTCTGTCTTTGCCCAGTTACCGAAACTGCTGGAACGTTCCGGTGCCTGTGAAGGTAAGGGGAGTATCACAGGGGTCTATACGGTTCTGGTCGAGGGTGACGATATGAATGAGCCCATTGCTGATGCCGTTCGTTCTATTGTGGATGGTCATATAATCCTTAGCCGTGATTTGGCCAGTCATGGGCAATATCCGGCAATCGATGTCCTCGGCAGTGTCAGTAGGTGCATGGGTGATGTGGTTCCACGGGAACAGGTTAACAACGCCCATCGTTTCCTTGATACCCTGGCCACGTACCGTCGTTCCGAGGATTTGATCAACATTGGGGCCTATGCCGCCGGCAGCAATCCTAAAATCGATTTTTCCATTAAGATGGTCGATCGACTCCAGGGATATCTTCGTCAACCGGTTGATGAGAAGGTATCTTTGGCGGAGAGTTCCACTCCGTTGGCGCAGATGTTTCATTCGTAGTATTTAAGTCATCAGTAAGGTGAGTATTGAGGGTGAGGTTGTGGTCTATCAATTTAAGTTGGAAACCATTCTTACCTATCGCAGAAATCTCGAGGATCTTGCGCAGCAGAAACTTGCCGCTGAAGAGCGGATTCTGCAAGGGCATCGAGATCTCATGGCCGATTATGAGGACAACCGTCGGCTTACTGCACAGGAATTTGATTCCCGGAAGCAAGGATCGATTAGCGGGCCGATTTTTGGCCTGTTCATTGATGCAATTAAGGGATTGGATTTGCAGATTCAAATTCAGCAGACCAGAGTCCAATCCCAGGAAAAAATGGTGGAAGCAGCACGCTCTGAATTGGTAACAAAGGTCAAAGATCGAAAGGTTATTGAAAAGTTCAGGGAGCAGGATCACCGGAAGTATCTCAAAGAGATGATCCGTTTGGAGTATAAGGAGATCGATGAAATTGCCGTGCTCCGTAATAAGCATGGTGGCGGGTTGCATAATTCGAGATGAAATTTGAGTAACGGGTGGACGTGATGAAGTTTCAGTTGAGCCGGAAAGGTTTTTTAATTGGTGGAATCGTTTGCTTGATCTGTACCACGAATACCTCTCTCTATGCCGGTGAGATGGTATATCGACCGGTCAAGGTAGCACCTGGAGAGATGGAGACCGTATCTCGACTCGGTGAGTGGGGAAAAAGTCTTGATGCCCGGGAAAAATCGGTTACTGCAAAAGAGGCTGAACTTGCCACGCTGGATAGTGAAGTCGAAGAAAAATTGGCTCGTCTGTTGGCTTTGCAACAGAGGGTCCAACTCAGTCTTGACCTGATTCAGGCTGCAAAGGATAAACGTTTTAAAAATTTGATTAAAACGTACAGCACCATGAGCCCCTCAAAACTGGCGCCTCTTCTAGGACAGATGGATGACGCCACGGTCGCAGAAATTCTTGGGGCCATGAAACCGGATGAAGTTGCCAAGATATTGCCTAAACTTGATTCGCAACAGGCTGTTTCAGTCAGCCGGGTCATGGGGATGCTTGATCTCAAGAGTCAGGCCAGTCAGTGACTATCCATTCCAGCGGTTGAATCTTCCGATTGTGACCGATTTTTCCCTGCTTTTATTTTTTGCTGAGATATAGACGGAATTTCTTGCCCAGCAGATTCGTTTTCCTTGAGTCAAACTCCCTTCAGAATTCCCTGTTATTCCTCAATCGCGATCTCCGACGAAAATTTTCATCTCTTGTTTTGTTCGGATGGGTATGGATATCGGTGGGATTCATTTCGTAATCCTCCCAACCCAAAATTGATCATGGCATGGCTTTTGCTCTAAAGACAGGCAGACCCAGGTGGTGATGCGGGTGGTTGCCCGAAACCCGATAACCAGCATGCTTCCCCACCTGATCAATGAAATGAGGTCTTTAGGAGGTGCTTCTGTGGGGATCATGATGACTCCGATTGTCGCCAGTTTCGGGCCAACCCAGGCTACCCTTGAGTTGGGTGGAACGATGGCTGGTAATAAAAGTGATTCTTCTTTCCTGGGCCATTTTGAAGCGCAACTGGCTAAGGATCAAGCCAGGAATTTATTTGGAGTCCCCTCTGGTCAAGGTTCATTAACCTCCCCAGGTTTGCAGGCCGATAAACCAACGATTTCGCCAAGTATTTTTGTCTCAGATCAATCGGTTGCCGAACGACAGTCCCTGGTGTCACTCCTGGTGCATTTTTTGAACACGATAAAGGATACAGCTGCTGAAACAGGGAGTGCTGCCGGGGAATGGCAAATTCCCGTTGTCGATGAATCTTCACTTAAGCAGTTATTGGATGCCGCCGGATTCTCTGATGTGGCTCGACAGGAAATCCATCGGGTGGTTGAGGCGGACGGTCAACTGGAACTCACTTCCCTGTTGAATACACTGATTTTTCATCTCGAAGGGTTGTCTCAAACGAATAAGATCATGATTCCTGAAACGGAACTCCCTTTGCTGGAGAGTTTTCTGGCAAAGATGGGAATGCCTCCCGGGCAGATTCAGGAATTGGCCGACCAGGCAGTCAATGGTGATTTTGAGATCAATCTGCAGATTTATGCCAAGGCTCTGGGAAATATTGAAGTCACTGAAATCACCAATCCTGAAATTTCCGTTTCAGCATGGGATATTGAACAATTTCAAGCCATGTTAGGCAGGGCTGGTGTCCCAGAAGAATCAATGCCGCTTCTTTTTGAAGATTTGCTCGGTGAGCAGCCTCAATTCCATTTTGAGCAGTTGAGTCGTATTTTGTCCAATGCTGTCGTTAAAGCTGAAGATACGCTTGTTCGCGTTGATCTACCAAGTTTTTTTAGTGGACTTAAAGAGTTGCTCAGCCAGGCAGGATTTGTGGAAAAAGATCTGGGCTGGTCACCAGTTGTCCAAGAAAGTATCGAGCGGATCTTCAAGGAACTTGTCGATACGGTTGGGCCGGATTTTCGTAAGGTTACTATTGAAAAAGGTGATGGACTGCCACTGTTTCTGAAGCCTAAAGTCCCGCAGAAGCTGATGGATCTCCATGGAGAAAAAATGGACCTGGATGAAACTATAGAGCCCGTCATTTCGGCTCTTGATTCCAGCGAGGTTACTCCAGTCTTCGGAGAAACGGTTCGTGAAAAAATTGATGGGATCGTCTCTTCCGCCATTAAAAAAAATGCCCGATCGGTTTTAACCGAATCAGCTCCAAAGGAACAGACTCTGCAATTTGTTCTACCCCAGGTTGATCAGGCAGTGACTGTTGTTACAGAAACTGTCAAAAACGCCGAATTGCCACGAACATTGACCGATCTACAACAGCAGGCGATTAATCAGGTTGGCCGGGGAGTTATTCATGCCCTTGAGCGAAAAGATCATCACCTGGTTATCAGACTCAATCCACCTGAATTGGGTGAGGTGAAAATCGATTTGCTGGTCAAGGATGACCATGTGGCCGTATCTTTCTCCATGGAAAATCATCGGGTTAAAGAGGCACTTGAAGCAGGGATGGGGCAGTTTCGTGAGAATCTTGCCCAGAAAGGTTTCAGTCTCGGAGAATGCATGGTTTCGTTTGGGAATCATGACCAGCAGGGAGAATCCTGGCGTCGTTTCGAATCGGCATGGCAACAACGGATTCATGAAGGTAGCCCGGAATTAATGGCTTCATTTGATGGTGAAGGAATCTATCAAAAAAACATCGCCGTAATGAACCGAAACGACGGGGTTAATCTGATCGTATGATGAGGGTAAAGCAATGAGTGTATCTGGAATCGGAAATCTACCCATGCTGGAGGCAGTGAACCAGTTTGAACCGGTGGGTAAAAAAGAATTGGATCGGCAGGATTTCCTGAAACTGTTTGTGACCCAGTTGCAGTATCAGGACCCCATGAAACCAATGGACACCTACGAGATGTCCTCTCAGCTCGCTCAGTTTTCCAGCATGGAGGCAACTCTGAGGATGAGCGACTCAATGGATTCATTGCTCGAATATCAAACCTCCCAGAATAATCTTCAGTTGATCTCTCTACTGGATAACACCGTTCAAGCTTCTGGGAATCTGGTTGCGTTAAATGAGGGTGCTTCCACCGCAACTGAATTCGACCTGGAAGAGGGGACGGATAGCTGTCGGATCGAAATATACAATCAGAGCGGGAGTCTGGTTCGAACCATTGACCTTGGAGCGGTTACGGTCGGGACTTATGAGTTGAGTTGGGATGGGAACGATAACGCTGGGAAGGCTGTGGTAGATGGGCCATATATCTATCAAGTGAAGGCATTAAATCTTGAAGGAAATGCCATCGGGATTAATTATCGGACCACCGGAAAAGTTACTGGTTTAAGTTTCGATACCGGTCAGGCCCTTTTGACTTTGGATAAATATCTCACCATTTCGGTGGGAGATGTTTTGCAGGTTATGTGAGACGGCATATTGGTATCGCATTGGTGACGACAGTGGTAGTCACCGTTAAAATTTCAGTTTCAAGGAGGTAAGTATGGGTATTTCAAGTTCGTTATATTCAAGCATCAGCGGGTTGAATACCATGGGGAATTCAATGTCGGTTATCGGCGATAACGTGGCCAACGTTAACACCATCGCCTTTAAATCGAGTCGGGCAACCTTTCAGGATGTTCTTTCCCAATCGGTTTCCACAGCCTCAGGAGCAGCCCAGGTCGGGCGCGGAGTTACCTTGAGCGCAGTGGACGGTCTCTTCGCCCAGGGATCATTTGAAAGCTCATCTACTCCCACTGATCTTGCCATCGGTGGCCAGGGTTTTTTCATGCTCCGGGAACCCGATAATGCGGAAGCTGATAACTATTCCAGGGCCGGTGAATTTCGTTTCGATCAAGAGGGTAATCTGGTGAATCCGGCTGGTTATTTTGTCCAGGGCTGGGCCCTAGATAAGTCTTCGGGGGAGCGGATCGGCACCATCGGTGATATCAATCTCGGCAAGAGCACCCCTCCTGTTGCCACGAATCAGCTCTCAGTGATTATCAATGTCGACTCCAGAGAGAATACCGAGCCCACCGAACTGAGACTCTATGATGCCTGGGACGGTAGAAACATGGCGGCGGTCAATCCTTCCGATCCCATTGATTCAACCAATTACGAATACACCACCTCGGTCAAGATCTATGACTCCATCGGGGCCAGTCATGATATCACGGTCTACTTCGACCGGACCACCAAGGATAACCAATGGGAGTTTCTGGTCACCTGTGATCCGGCTGAGGATCTCAGAAGCTTAAACAGTAATGAATTACCCATTTATGTGCCGGACACCACTTACAATTTCCAGAGTCATAAAGGGTCAGGGGCCTTGATGTATGGGACGGTTGATTTCAGTACTTCAGGCGATATCTTGAATATAGACGCGTTTAACGTCCCGCCCGACGGCGCGGTTGACGCAACCCAGGCTACCAATCGTATTGTGTTGAATCCGACTGATGCCTATTTTTCCTTTGAAACCAACTTCACCGGTGCCAACACCAATCAACAGGTTGAACTCAATCTTGGCGCTCGTTATTCAGGACAGAGTACAAATCTGACCCAGGTGATCATCAGTGACAACAGTGCTTATAACAGCGCATCAGCTACCAATTACATTACGGCGGAAACCGTTTGGGATAATGTCTTTGACGCCAACGGAAATAAGGTGGAAACCGGTGATATCTTCAACATCGAAGGCTATGATCATGATGGTAATTTTGTCACGACTTTCACCTATACGGTGCCGGCCTCGGTGACCACGACCAAGGTCCAGGATTTCCTGACCCAGTTGAATAATGCCATCCCAACCTTTGGCATCAATGCTTCCATTGATCCCTCTGGCCGGTTGAAGTTGACCGATGCCCAAGGCGGATCGAGTGCACTGTCCATTACCCGCTTTGATTTTACCGACGCCAGTGCTGGTGGCATGCTGAACCCTTGGGGTGCTGAGGTGAATGTGGTCTCTTCAAAACAGCAGGTTCTTTCCACCGGCCGAGCCTCTTCAACTGCAGCAGGCGGGGCCCCGCCGATTGCCGCCGCATCTGACTGGACCAATGTTTATGACGATGGCGGACTTGGTCCGGTGGCCCCAACGGTTGATGCCATCACGTTCAGCGGGGTCAAAGGCGACGGAACCACCGTTGCTGCTTCGGTCTATAATGTTCCGGCGAGCCCCAGTACTGTGCAGGATTTACTCGATTTTCTAGAAAACACCTTCGATGCCGAGGCCTCCATCGATGAGGCTGGTCGGTTGGTCTTGACTGATCGGGTGAGCGACTCTTCCACCTATACCAGTGCCCTGTCCATGCAGATCGACTCATATGCCGGTATGCCGAGTATCTTCGGCGCTGCGGCTACGGCATTTGATACCATTCTGGCCGATCAGGGGTATGAGGACGGCAGTCGGCAGGGTGATGTGGTCAGTACCAATTTTGATAACGAGGCCCTTTCTTCGTCCCAATATGCCAACGCTTCAACCACTATTTTCCAGGATCAAAACGGCTATGCCTCAGGTTTTCTCCAGTCGGTCTCCGTGGATACAGGAGGGGTAATCACCGGTCATTACTCAAACGGCCAGGTCCTGAAACAGGCCCAGGTCGCATTGGCCACCTTTAACAACCTGGCCGGGTTGTTCAAGGAGGGTGGCAATGTATACACCGAAACCACCGAATCCGGTGCTCCGGTTACCGGTGCCCCGGGAACCAACGGTCTTGGATCCATTGCGCCGAACTCACTTGAGCAATCCAATGTGGATATCGGTACGGAGTTCGTAAAACTGATCACCACCCAGCGTGGTTTCCAGGCCAACTCCAAGATCATTTCAACCACCGACGAAATGCTGGCAGATTTGATTAATATTAAGCGGTAAATTTAGGAGCACTCCTTTGAGCCTTTTGTGAAATGAACATCTGCTCCGATCGGCTAAAAATACCCTCTGCGGCGTCTTCACTATGAAATCGTCCTCGCCGTAGCTCTGCTACGCCTTCAGGCGATTTCATAATTCATCCTTGCATAGGATGTTTTTCTCTCGATCTCGCTACGACGTTCATTTTGCAAAAGGCTCATTGAAATGTAAGAAGGAACCGGAGACTCCCTCCTGTTCCTTCTTTTTTGTGATCAATATTTCCTCCAAGAAGCAGTTGCCTTAACGCATGGTTCATCAAAAGACGGTTTTTTCATAGGCTGCCTTTACTTGAGCTCAGGATCTATTCCGCCTTTGTGGAGCACAGAAATTAATGGTTCAAGTTTACTCCTGAGTGTATTCCAGGAGTTAAGAGAAGAATCATAAACTGGTTTTCTGACTTGGGCAAAGCTCGCGGTCCGGACGGTTTTTTGGGATTGATGAAACTCAAAGCACCTGTCATCCCAATTGAGCCCGCAAAAGTTGAGGATTTTTTCGGTTTCATTGGCTTGGTTGGCGATGATGTTCTCATAATGTACTTCAAGAATATCCTCCTCCGCTTCAAGGTGCCAAAAATCCATGAGTGAACGATACAGCAAATAATATTCCCCAAGCTCCCCAAGGTCATAAGTAAATTCAAGCATGCCTGGGCCAAAATAATTTTTGTAACAGGAAAAGCAGGTTGCAACCGGATTTCTTATGATATGAATGATCTTGGCAGACGGAAGAAGTCGCCGGATGGCACCGATGAAGTAGAAGTTTTGGGGGAGTTTGTCGATGACAAATTTTTCCGCCCCAGGGCGCAGCTTTTGGAGGCCCAGAAGATATTTTTGGGCAATTCTTTCCCCATGTTGAGAGGTGAGAGAACGAAAGTCGTCGGGAAACTTTAGATAAAGACCGTCGGACGATGCGGTATTCAAGGACTGCTCGAGCAGCGGTAATTCTCCAGCCCCATGAACATCTGGATGGGCGGCTATGATTTGTTCGAGCAGACTACTCCCGGATCGGGGCATGCCCAAGATCAGGATCGGTGTGCAGCCCGAGGTGTCTGGTCCACAGATTACCCCTGGGGCAAGATCACTAAAGACTTGTTTCAACGTATCGAAGTAGTATTTAACTGAGACCAGGTCTGGGGAAATCAGTTGGCGCTTCAACTGGTTGGCCAAGTGATAATAACGAAATGACTCCTGAGGATTCCTCGCATCCTCGTATAACTTGCCCAGACCGAACCCAAGAAAGATTTTCCCTTGAACAGTTTGGGATTCTCCGTTGATCAGGTTTTCCATCTTTCGAAGCAATATCTCAGGATTTTCTGCCGTGCCGGTTGTTGCGAGAAGGTAGTACGCCAAGGCAAATTCAGGATCAATCCGGATCGCCTGTTCGTAGGCATTCTCGGCAAGATTGAGTTGTCCCGTTTCACGGTAGCATGTACCGAGATAGAGATGGGAAAATTGGTTGTTGGGATCAAGTGAGATGGCCTCTGAGAGTGCTTCCAGGGCCCCCTGGTAGTCATTCAGTTCCCTGAGGCACCGGCCGATCATGGTGCTGGTGTTCGATTGATTGTACCCGAGTGACCTCGTTATTTCAAAGTGGGTTAAAGCGTTATTAAATTCACCGATAGAGAAATAAATATTGGCTAATTCATCATGGCATTGGGATGCTTTCGGGTTAATGGTAATTGCTGTTTTAAGATGTTGGATGGCTCCAACTCGATCGCCTTTCCGCTCCAGAATGACGGCAAGCAGGTGGTGTGAGTCAAGATGGTTAGGAAATTGTTTGAGGAGTCTCTTGAGGCCTGATTCTGCCGGGGCGAAGCGACCCGTCCGCCATGATTCAAGCGCTATGGCAAAAAGTTCTGAAGCTGGGGATGGCTGCTTTTTGCTATGCGAACGTTGGTTGTTTTGTTGCTTTTTGCGTATCTTCATGAAGGGTTGGGAGTATTTGGGGAAAATTGATTTGAGAACGGCGGAGAACATGGCAAAGTCCTCCCGAGCAGAAAGGCCTGCTTTATCCGGTATGGGTTGAAACCTTTGTTGGGGGCCCCGAACAGTAGGCAAAGTCTTAGGCCGCCCAGCTTTTTTGAAACGTCTTATCCCCTTTGATTTTCAAAGATTTCGATAATTTTGGGGGTACACCGTTGGCCTTGGCAGGGGCCCGATCCCGCTCCTGTTGCTTCCTGGAATTCCTCGACCGTTCGACAGCCATCTTTGATCAGGTCCAGGACAGTCTTCTTTCTGATTGCTTTACAGATACAAATGACCTTGAGACCATCGATAATATCTGTCTGATCCATGGTTCAACGACGGTTACTGTTACATTGATTGGTCTGGTCAATGGCAGAACCGAGGTTGCGAAAAAAATCTAGCGCAGCTTCACTGGCGGGGTTTTGTTTCTGTAGTTTCTCGTAGTGAGTATATAATCTGGTGAGTACATTCAGGAGATTTTCTTCAGAGAGTTCCCCCAATTCCGCCCATGAGTCCATAGGGTCTTTTATGCCTTCTGCCAATTTCACCATCATCAATCATCCTGGCTTTCTGTTTGTCTCTGATTATAGCCATCCCGGTGATGATAGCCGGAATGAACCCCTTGCCGGAGCTTACGGAAGGTGTTTTCGAGCAGTTCAACACCGACCAGTACACTGACTGTTACCAGGGTCAGGGAGAGGGCAATGGCGGACTGGCCCAAACCGATTGCGGCGCCGATGCCGGCCAGTACCCAGATGATGGCTGCCGAGGTGACCCCTTTGACTAAGCCTTCCTTGGACATGATCACCCCGGCCCCGATAAAACCAATGCCTGTAACCACTTGTCCCAGGACCCTCGTAGGATCAATATTCCCAGCCATATTAACCGACAAAAGGACAAAGGTCTGGGTGCCAAGGCAAATCAGGATACTGGTTCTGATTCCAGCCGGTTTTCCCCGGAGTTGCCGTTCAAGCCCGACCATACCGCCACAGAAGAGGGTCAGCAGAATGTTTTTCCAGAATTCAACTATGAATGGATCGATTATAGATATCATTTTTGTCTCGTTATATTTTTTTTCGACAGTCAGGTTATTTTTACGTATCCCGTCAGGTAAGTCAAATTGGAAATTACCTTGTGTCCTACCTATCCGAGATGACCTAGGTGTCGTTTGCACTGTTGATTCGGCGCCCAGGAAGGGTAAAAGGCGTACGAACGACCCCTCCCTGGAGGACCAAAGCGGAGAGGGTAACCACGACAACTCCGGGCAGGATGATGGCTGGCGGAAGTCCTTTGCCCAACAGCCAGTTAATCATGAGGACAAAGACAGGATAGAAGTAGCTGTATGCCATGACCCTGGTCGGTCCGAGGTAGAGGGTTGCCAGATGGGTAAGGTAGAAGGTCACCACGGTGGAAAAGATTGCCAGGTAAATAATTCCAGCCCAGACCTGGTCGGAGACTCCGGCCCAGTTGACCTCTGAAAGTCGGGTGAGTGAAAGAAGCAGCAACCAACCGCTACCGGTAGCCAGAACCCAGAAAGTCATGACTATCATTGACTCATTACGGTGAACTTTTTTGACCAGGGGGGTATAGGCAGCCATCATAAAGCACCCTGCCAGGAAGAGGAGATCTCCATGGTTGACTTCCAGGGCTAGAAGCCGTTCCGGGCTGCCACGGAAGATTACCCAAAGGGCTCCAAACATCCCGAAAGTCAAAGCCAGTAGGCGATTGCGGCCAAGTCTCTCTTTAAGAAATATGGCACTATATATCCCTGAAATTCCCGGAACCAGGGTGAAGATGATGCTGGTATTTAAGGCAGTGGTGTAACGAAGTGATTCAAACATGCACCAGAAGAATCCAACCGTACTCGCGCTGATCGTAGCATAGCCGACCAGTTGCCCAAGATGTGGTCTGGTTATACCCTGACGATTAATCAAGAAGGGAGCCAGGCAGGCGGTTGCCAGAAGATAACGGAGCAGCAGCAAAACGGCTGGATCAAGTCCTCGGGTGATTGCTTCCCCAACGGTAAAGGAACTCGATACAATGATCGCAGCGAGCAACATCAGGCCATGAATACCGAGGAAAGATATGCCTGCCGATGGCGTATTTTTTTTGGAATGATTTGACATCGGAGCAGGATACCTCGGACCAGGTAATTGGCAATAGAAAAACAGGGTGCCTTGGTCGTTTAGTGGTCACCCCTAATTCAAAGGAAAGCGCTTTCGTTATTATCGATGATGGGGGGAGACCGGATGGAGAATGACTCATCCTTTATGATCTTTACTGTAGCCAGCCAAAAAGGCCCAAGAGTGGCTATCACGTTGCAGCAGATTTTTACCATACCCATGAAGCAAAATCAGGGCCTCGCTTTCGGCGTTTTGGGTAAACTTTAATCGGTTAAGTTTGACCAGAGGGAGAATTTTTGCCTTCTGTAGAATCTTTACTGTGCCGGTAGCCAGCGGCATGGCAGGATCTTGAACTGAGCTTTGAAGGCGCCTCCTGCAGGCGCTGCAGACGAACCCTTGTCGACTATTATAAAAGTGATAAGGGCTGAGAGTGGGCAAGAGGGTCCCACATTGAACACATCCGTCCAACTGGAGGTCGTAACCGACCAGGGTATACAAACGGGTTAGAAAGAGAATCACCCCCCATGACGGGGGGTGACGGGGGTCGGTGAGATAGTTCAGAGACCATGCCAGGAGCTCGTAAAGGGCTGGCTCTGCATCGTGTTCTCTGGTCCAGTGCAGGGTTGATTCGGCGATCAGGGCAGCAGCAACATACCTGTTGTAATTTTGTCGTAAAAGCGGAAGAGATGAGATGAGTTCGGCCTGATCGATCATCACCAACGAAGAGCTGCGGCTATTGGTATACAACAACTCTAGAACGGAAAAGAGTTCAAGTTTGTTGACGAACCGTTTGAGACTTCGTCGGGCCCCCTTGGCGATTCCGCAGAGTTTGCCCCGGTCTTCACTGTAAAAGGTGATGATTTTGTCGGATTCGCCAAATTCTTTTACTTCAAGGACGATGGCTAAGGTACTGCAGGATTCCATAGATGTACTTACGGGATGTTTATTTCGGTGATGGAAGAGGAGGACTTGGAGACGGGAAAAGGATTGCCATTCAAGGTGAAACGGGCGCGGTCGGGATGATCGATCCCCAGAGCAATGCTTTGATCAGTTTTCCAGGTGATTGTGTCACCGGTCGTAAAGTTGGTCTGTTGCGGGTCGCCATCATCAAGTTTGATCCTGATCCAACAGGGACCTGTAAAAGTCAGCGTTAGAGTATATGGAGGAGCCACTGTCCCGGTCTGGGTAGACGGGGCGTTACGAACAACCACGGACCGAGGGTATTGTTGTTCGACAATCGGGGAAACTGACTGAGCTTCGCTTTGTGGGGAGTTGGGGGTGGTGGGGGCCGATGGGGCAGCTGGTTGAGAACTGAGGTTGGATATCTCTACTGGTGGTTCAGTTCTGATGGCGTTGTTGGAGGTGTCCGGTTCCACAGAGGGAGTCTGTGCTGGCCCAGGTGTGGGTATTGTCTCTGGTCCCGGGATCTTTGATGATTGGGATATTTCCTCCCGCGGAGCAGATGGGATTGGTGCCAGTTTTGTGGGAATGAGGGAGGATGGTGTGCTGGTGGCTTGAAAATGTTTGTCTGGGAGCTGTTGGGCAGTGGTTTCGTCGAGGTTTGTCTTTGAATTCAGGTGAAGAACTGTTGTGGTGGTGATGACAGCCTCCTGATCCAGGCGAGACTCGGTAGGCTTTACTTCAGCCTGATTCGTCAATGTATCCATCGAGAGGTTTTCAACGGGAGGGTGTTCAATGGTGTTTGATGATAACGTATCCTGGATGGTGTTGGGGCTGGTTCCTTGGATGTTTTCCCGCATAAAAAAAGAACCCAGAAAATAAAAAAGCAAGATCAACAGGATAAAGATTCCCATGATGGCGGCTGTTCGTCCAACCATAAAATTGCCGGGTTTGCGGCTGAGTGGTTCGCCGGTTAGTATTTGTTGGTGATACGGTTTTTGAAGGGTGTCGTTAGGGCTCCGATTCAGTTGGGTGAAATAGTGTCGTATAGCCTTGTCCTGATCCATCCCGAGGAATTTGGCGTAGAGCCGAATGAACCCCCGAACGAATACTTCGGCGGGAAGCGAATCAAAGTCGTCTTTTTCCAAAGCCTGTAGCTGTTTGATGTGTATGCGGGTTGTTTCGGCAGCCTCTTCCAGGGTCTTCCCCTGATTTGTACGCTCGGATTTGAAGATATGCCCCAGGGTTTCCTGCTGTCTTTCAGTATTCACGACAAGCCTCCTGCAAGTGCCGAATGGATTCAACGGATGGAGTGCAGCAACTCCGTTGATTTTGCGTCACTACTTCCCTGTGCGTCATAAAGATTTTTTTTCTTCGGGCTCATCCAGGGATTCTCTGATCACCGCGGTATCCCTTATGGCATCGAGCCAATCGTTGTATCGTTTTTCTACTTCCGCTTTATAGAGAATGGAATTGATCTCATCTTGGACCGCTTCAAAGGGAGCGTAGCGGGTGGTT
Organism: Pseudomonadota bacterium; assembly: GCA_018814305.1. Lineage (GTDB taxonomy): Bacteria > Desulfobacterota > Desulfobulbia > Desulfobulbales > JAGXFP01 > JAHJAA01. Next base: position 36,012 of record JAHJAA010000018.1, on the reverse strand, counting down.
CCTCCGGTGTTTATCGAGACCACCATAAAGAACTGCAAGGAGTCCTGGACCTCAATTATCTGACTGATGCGGCCAGGCTCCATGTCTTTGAGCAGATTCTGCATGGATTCAGACATTTCATCGGTGGTGATAATACCAAGGTTGCCACCATCCTTGGCCGAGGGTAACTCGGAGAAGGCCAAGGCTAGTTGGCTGAAATTTTGCCCTTCAAGGGCCATCCCGTGAACCCTTTCCGCCCTTATTTGGGCCTCCGCTTTGCCTCCCGACAGGGCTAAAGGCCCGTTCCAGGTAAAACCCATCTGAAGAATGTGATATCCTTCAGCGGTTTGATTGATGGTGTAGGTGTCGGTATAGTATTGAAGGGCCTTCTCCTCGCTGATCACTATTTTGGAGGATATCTCATAGCTGATGATTTTTGATTTTAAAATCTGATCACTCAACTGGTTGCGATACATGGCCTCCGAAATTCCAGCCTGGCCTAAGGCGGTCATGAGTTCAGGTACGGATTTACCATTTTCGCGGCTGATTCGGTCAATTGCTTCATCAATATCCTGAGTGGAAACGGCAAGATTGAATTTCCTTGCCTGTTGGCGAATCAGAATCCGGTCGATAAGATCTGTCAGTATCTTGCGTCGAACCTCCGGTGAAATCCCTCCCGGCTTTAATTGCCCTTCAAGATTTTCACCAGTTGGAGGGAGTATCTCTTTTTCCTGAAGCAGAAGCTCGGTCAGGGTAATGACTTCGTCATTAACCACTGCCACAACCCGATCCAGCACAGTAGTCTGGGCGGCTCCCGAAAGATGTAGGGGAAGAATTAAAAAGAAAAGAATTAGAATGGGTATGTGACGAGTCGGTTTCTGTAATGATGGTCTCATTGATGTCGCCTGAGAAAAGTGAATAAAGAGAAGGAAAATAGCTGACACCTGAAATAAGGAGTACCCCGCTGCTTAATTTTTTGATAACCACTTGGGGTGGTGGATGCTGATAAGGTTTTATCATGATCTTCCCCGGAGAACCATATTGTTAGCACCATCACCAATATAGTTAAGTAGCATTCCGGATCAGGGCCTGCAATGTTTTTTTGGTCTCCTGCAGCAGGCTGAGCGGATCTTTTGATTTGGTGGTAACGACCAGACGGCTGTCAGGAGTCAGTCGTAAGACCCTTGGCGAAGTCTTAATGAGTTCCAGGAGTTTTTCCGGTTGTAATGGTGTTTTTTCTGCAAAAGAGAGCACAATTATATTGTCTCCTTGGTCCAATTTGGATATGGCCAGATGTTTGAGCTCGGTCTTCAATGAGATGATGACAAGAAGGTGTGCCGTTTCTTCCGGTAAGGGGCCGTAACGATCGCGAAGTTCTTCCTTTATATCGTCGAGCTCATCTTCGGTCCGGCAGGAAGTAATCCGGCGATAGGCGATATACCGTTGATCGGTGTCTCGAATGTATCCAGCCGGAATCATCGCGGAGATTTTAAAATTGATCTCTGGTTCGACATCATCAGCCCGAGTCAGGGCTTCTCCATCCCCGGCCCGTTGTTTCAAGTCGTCCACGGTCTTCTGCAAAAGTTCAAGATAGAGATCATAACCCACGGCTGCGATATTGCCGCTCTGGGATTCACCGAGGATATTGCCGCCCCCTCGGATCTGAAGGTCGCTCATGGCCAGTTTGAATCCTCCACCCAGTTCATTGTAATCCATCAGGGCGCGGAGCCTGCGCTGGGCATCACGGGAGAGTCCTTCCAGCGAAGGGACCAGGAGATAGGCATAGGCCTGTTCGGTACTTCGGCCGACCCGCCCCCGAAGCTGGTAAATTTCAGCAAGTCCCAGGCGATCAGCCCTGGTGATGATAATGGTGTTGGCATTGGGAATATCAAGGCCGCTCTCAATGATGGTGGTGCAGACCAGGACATCGATCTGGTGGTTGACGAAATTAACCATGATCTCTTCGAGAACGCTGCCGGGCATCTGACCATGGGCCACAGCCACCCTGGCTTCGGGCCTGAGTTTTTGAATCCGATGGGCCATTTCATGGATGGAGTTGACCCGGTTGTGGACCACGAAAACCTGGCCGTTTCTCTGCAACTCCCGGATGATGGCCTCCTTGATTACCAGATCATCAAGCTTGGCCACAAAGGTTTTGACTGAACGCCGGTGTCGGGGAGGGGAGCTGATTACTGAAAGATCGCGAATCCCCAACAGCGACATCTGCAGGGTTCGGGGAATGGGAGTGGCAGTAAGGGTAAGGACATCGACCCCGGTTCGCATCCTTTTGATTTTTTCCTTGTCTTTGACCCCGAACCGATGTTCCTCGTCAATGATCAGGAGCCCGAGATTTTTGAGGATGATATCTTTGGAGAGCAGCCGATGGGTTCCGATGACCAGATCAACTGAGCCATCTGCCAGGCCCTTTAATGTAGCTTTTTGTTCGGCCCTGCTTTTGAAACGATTCAGGCTTTCAACCCGAACCGGAAATCCTTCAAGACGTTCCCGAAAGGTTGCGGCATGTTGTTCGGCAAGGACAGTGGTGGGGACTAAAATCACAACTTGACGGCTGTCGGTCAGGACCTTGAAGGCGGCCCGGATCGCCACTTCGGTCTTACCGTAACCGACGTCGCCACAGACCAGTCGATCCATGACCTTTTCCGAGGTTAGATCATCGATGACCTCATTGATCGCCTTAAGTTGCCCCGGAGTTTCATCGTAGGGGAACGATTCCTCAAGTTCATGATACATCTGATCGGGGCCGGAAAAACAATGGCCGGTGATCAGTTGACGTCGGGCATAGAGATCGAGCAGTTCTTGGGCGACTTTCCAGACAGCTTCCTTGACTTTTTCCTTGGCACTGGCCCAGGAGGTGCCGCCAAGTTTGTCCAGACGCGGTTGCTGATCCGAAAGGCCTTGGTATTTATGGACGATGTTGAGCCGGTCAATGGGAACATAGAGTTTGTCGCCATTTAAATAGGTAAGTTGGAGATAGTCACCGACCACGTCATTGATGGTCATGGTTACCAGTCCTTCATATGTCCCCAGACCGTGGGTCTGATGGACTACGACATCACCTGAGGTCAATTCGGCAAAGGTGATTGATTCGGTGGTCGGCAAGTTTCCAGACCGACGCTTGGTAAGTTTTTTTTCTCCGAACAGTTCCGCCTCAGAGAGTACGTGCAAACCCTCTTCCGGAAAATCGAACCCCCTGGTGATGGGATCATCGCTGATCAGTAGGGATCCGGCTGACTGTTCAAAGGTCTTGGTCGTAATGGGACAAGAAACTCGGGTACAGGTCAGTTGGTGTTGTTCTAGAAATTCGATGATCTGAGCGGAGTGACGTTTTGATCGGCAGGTCATGAGGACCTGCTCACCGTGATCGAGCCAATTGGCAATTTTCCCAGCCAGTGGCGCAAGCAATCCTCGACTGCGGCGTTCCAGTTCAAGTTCTTGACGGAGCAGGGTGTGGGTGCCAAAGGGAAGATGGAAGAGATGGTCTGCCGAGGTTGGTATGGTCAGGCAAAAGGAATCCGAAAGCGGTTCCTCAGGGTCAGCCGTGCCGGTCTCAGGGAAATCATGGATCAACAGTCGGGGGTGCTTATTGATCTCCAGGAGTAGACTGCTCCCATTTAGAAAGAGTTCATCGGGCGGTAGGGCCACCGTTTTTGATTTAAGGGATTCCTCATAGTTGACCCGGATCCGTTCCCAGGCCAGGTCAAGGCTTTCGGTAATTTCTGGTGGATTCAACAGGACCAGGATGGTATCTGGCGACAGGAAGTCGAGCGGAGTCGAGGTTTGCTCATGGAAGAGGGGGAGAAAAAACTCAATACCTGGAAAGCGTTGCCCGGTAACCAGGCGTTCGTTGAGTTCTTTCGCGGCATATCTGTTCCATTGCAGATTCTCGGCATACTGTCTCGAACGACTCACTGGGGAATTTTTTTCATTCCCGGAAACTTCGGTATAAAGGATGTCTGAAACCGGTAGGATAGTCAGTTCTTCAATCGTAGCCAGGGATCGTTGACTGATGGGATCGAACATTCTGATCGACTCCACTGTATCGCCGAAAAAATCGAGTCGAACCGGGCCCTGTTCCCAAGATGGATCCGCTCCAGGAGCGGAAGATGTATTGACATAGGGGGGGAAGATATCGAGAATTCCGCCCCGGTGACTGAACTCGCCGGCATTTTGGACCAGAGACACATGTTCATAGCCGGCCTGGGTCAGTCGGAAAATAAGTTCGGCCTGATCAGTTTCCTCACCGGCTATAACCAGCTCGGCGAGACGACTGAGTTTATCTTTGGGGATCACCCTGCGGAGCAAGGCCTCAGCCGGAATGACCACAATCGAAGGTGAAGTCGTGGTGAAAACTTGGTACAGAGTGGCCAGGCGCCGCGCCACCGTTGCTGGGTCTGGTGATAGTGGGGTATATGGTGGGATATCGTAGCCCGGATAAAGATACACCGGAAACGGGGAAAACAGCGCCAGATCCTGTTCAAGGATGGCTGCCTGTTCTTCGTTTGGGACGATCAGTGCCAGAGAGCGCCGGCATGCATCAGCTAGGCGTGCTGCCAGGTATGAGGGACCGCTCCCTCGAAGACCCGAGACGGTACCCAGGAAAGCGGGATCGTTAGCAATAGTGTTGAACAACTCTTTCATGGGGTCAGGAGAAGACGGGGGAAGCCGTTCGAATTGGTTTATTCGTTCTTATATAATGAGCTTGAAGAAAGACCTGGTAGTGTTGTTGTCCCATCAAAACATGCTCCCGATACTGAACTCCCAATCACTCTGCCGTTCATCGGGTTTACGTTTTAAATTATATCCCCATTCGAGGCGGAGGGGGCCAATTGGTGAAAGCCAACGGAATCCAATCCCGGCGCTGTTTTTGAACGCGGCGAAATCCCAACCCTGCTCAATGGCGTATACATTGCCGATATCGTAGAAAATTACTCCTTGCAGGCCTTGGCCTTGAATCAAGGGGAACTGATACTCGATATTGGCATACCACATCTTGTCACCGCCGATTCGGTCACCGGTTACGTAATCAATGGGGCTGATTTCCCCGTTTTTAAAGGAGCGGATCGAATTCAATCCACCCAGATAGAATTTTTCGTAAATGGGGAGATGGCCTTGGGAATTACTGTCAATCCGACCAACGGAGAATTTTGAGTAGAGGCTGGTTTGTTCAGTGATGGGAAAGTACCAACCGGTTGAGGCCTCGCTTTTGGTAAAACTGTTATCGCCGCCCAGGAATCCTCCGGCATATTCAACGGTCAGACTATGACGGGATCCGGAGGTCGCTCCGTAGTTACGGTTCCGGGTGTCACGGACAAAACCGGATTTAACTGAACTGGTTACGTGGTAGTTCATGGAGTCGATGATCTGCTGGGAGGCGAGATCCAGGTTCACGTTGTCCAGGTTGGTGTTGTCATAACCGTAACTTCCGGTAAAGTGCCAGCCCCATTTGATGGGATATCCCAGGCGGAAGGCTCCTCCCTGTGAGTCTTTGTCATAGTCGTCATATTCCCGATTCCAGTTGTAGACATTAATGCCGGTCAAAAGATGGGTGTCCAGAAAACGGGGTTCGGTGAAGTCGATATTAAACCTGGTTGAAATGCTACTGAGATTGGCCTGGGCCGATAACCTCTGGCCACGCCCGAAGAGGTTGCCTTCACTGACTTCGCCCATCACCGAGAATCTTTCCACATTGGAATATCCCGCCCCGATACTGAACTTGCCGGTGGGTTTTTCCGTGATCTCAACGATCAGATCGAGTTGGTCCTTTTCCGCAGTCTCTTCAGGGGTAATATTGACCGTTTCAAAGTAATCGAGGCGTTGAAGGGCCTGGTTGGTTCGTTTGATGCTGCCGGCGCTGAAGATTCCCCCTTCCTTCACCAGTAATTCCCGTCGAATGACTTTGTCGCGGGTGGAGGTGTTTCCCCGGATAATGATCCGGTTGACCGAGACCTGATCTCCTTTGTTGATAGAAAAGGCTAGATTGATGGCATTTCGCTCTTGGTCTTTGAAGGTTTTCGGTACTATTTCTGCAAAGGCATAGCCCTTTTCGGCATAATAATCGCTGATTCGAAGGATGTCCTCCCGTAAAACCTTCCGACTGAAATACGGTTCATCAGTTACTTTGATGAATTTCATGAGGTGATCCCGGTCTTCGATGAGATCCCCGGAAAAATCAATCGTGCCGCACGTGAAACGGTCACCTTCACTGATATTGTAGGTGACCTCAAACCAGTCTCCTTTGTTGACGACTTCCGGTTGATCCACCTTGGCCTCGACAAATCCGTTATTATGATAAAAGGCGGTGATCCGGATCCCGTCGTGGTTCAGTTCTTCCATTTTCAATAGACCCGAGTCGGTCAGAAACGAGAAAAACCCCTTTTCCTTAGTGGTCAGTTCATCACGAAGCTCATCATCGGAAAAGGTAACATTTCCGGTCATGCGGATTCTTTTGATAAAAACCTTTTCTCCTTCGTTCATGGTGAAGGTGATGTCCAGTCGGTTGGAGCGCCCGGCAACCGTCCCGGTGGTGATTTCACAGTTTCGATACCCTTTGGCATGGTAGAGTTGCCGGATATTCTCGATGGATTCCCGGACGTCGGTATCGTTATAGATCGAGTTGGTTCGAACCTTGATTACCGGGCGGATGTCTTCTTCTTTAACCTCTGAATTGCCGGCTATGAGCACCTTGCCGATGATTTCTTTTTCCTTGACGGCAAAGGTGATCTTTTTTCCTAGGTCGGTATCTTCGGAGATGATCTTGACATCGTAGAAATGGCCCATCCGGAAAATCGACTTCAGATCATCGCGGAGCGCATCCATGGAAAATGGAGCTCCCGGAAGGGTTTTGATTCGTTGGCGGATCGCACCAGAATCAATATGAATGTTGCCTGAGACGTTGATCTCAGCAATGGATAGATCCCGGTCGGTGTAGGACTTTATTTCTTTGGTCAGAGCGTTGATAGTTTCGCCAAGTTGATCTTGGCTGTCAAGCTCGCGGAAGAAAGTTTTGCTGGGGCCTGATGGGGTCAGGTCATGAACCACCAGGTCAATACTTAATCCTTGGCCAAGACTGGTAAATGATCCTATCACCAGAAAGCCGGAGGTGGAATCAGCAAGCAGGGCTCGGGCTTTTGAAAGTTGCGGTGGCCAGGGTTCCGAGGGGTTGATCCTGGTATCCAGTTCATCCCGCAATAGCAGGTTCATGCCCAAGGCACTCACCGCTTCACCAAGGGCCTCATCGATTTGCCTGGTTAATCGTTCGGTGGAATCCTGAGGGGAATTGATCTTGAGCGGGAAAAAGGTGGTTATTCCCTGGGCAAAGCTCTGGGCCGGAAAAGAGAGCAGAACCACGGCAAGGAGGAGAACAAGGCTGAACGCGGTCGCTTTGCCGAATCCGGCAGGATATGGATGGATCATCTTTCGCAAGGTATTCTCCGGATTGATGCGGGTTCTGGTTACTGATGAATTTGGTCTTGGCTGGCTTTGCAGTTGTAATCTTGGAGACGGCCATCGGCCAGATTCAGGCAGCGGTCCATCTGGTCGGCCAATTCCATGTTGTGGGTGACCATGACCGTTGCCAGGCCCAGGGCCCGGTTCATCTCTTTGATGAGATTGAAGACCGTGTTGCCGGTGACTGGATCCAGATTGCCGGTGGGTTCATCGGCCAGCAGTACTGCCGGTTTCATGATAAGCGCTCGGGCGAGGGCGACTCGCTGTTGCTCACCACCGGAGAGTTCGCCCATTTTATGATCGGTTCGATCGGCCAGGCCGACCTGGGCCAGGATGTCCATGGCTTCCTGCCGAACGGTTATCCTGGGGCGGCCGCCGATCATTCCCGGCAGCATGGTGTTTTCAAGGGCAGTGAATTCGGGCAGTAAGTGGTGAAACTGGAATACAAAACCGATGGTTTTATTACGGAAGGCGGATAATTCCACATCGGATTTATGGATGATCTCTTCGTCATTATAGATCAGGGAACCGCCGGTAGGACGATCAAGACCACCGAGAATCTGCAACAGGGTCGTTTTGCCGGTGCCCGATTTTCCTACGATGGCCACCATCTCGCCACGGCTGAGTTCAAAGTCGATACCGGAGAGGACATTCAGGGTTTTCTGCCCCTGTTTGAAGATCTTGGTGATCCCCTGGGCCTGGCAGAGAAAATGGCCGGAATGGTTTGGATGAGTCTGCATGTTTTGGTCCGACGGCGAAGGATTATTCATAGCGCAGGGCCACGGCCGGATCGATTCGAGCAGCCTGCCAGGAGGGGTAAAGAGTGGCAATGAAGGTGATCAGGACAGCTGCGGTCCCGATGGTGACGACGTCACCGGTCAGGACCTTGATGGGCAGGGTCGACATGGGATAGACTTCGGGCAGTTTGATGAATTGATAACGACTCAATAACTCGCATAAGCCGAGTCCGCCGAGAATCCCGAGGACAGTACCAGTCAGTCCGATGATCAATCCCTCGTAGATAAATATTCGCATGATGCTGCGGGATGTGGCGCCCATTGACTTTAAAATAGCGATATCTCGACCCTTTTCCATGACGACCATGATCAGGGTGCTAACGATATTAAAGGCAGCAACCAGAACAATCAACGCCACGGTAATGGAGATGGCCACCTTTTCCAGCTTGAGAGCGGAAAAGAGATTTTTGTTCATCTTGATCCAGTCTCGGGCCACATAGGCCATACCAAGATCGGCTTCGATTCTACGGGCAATCCGATCGGCCTGGTAAATATCCTTTACCTTGAGTTCGAGACCGTGAACTCCGGACTCAAGATCGAGAAAATCACGGGCCGTGTCCATGGAGACATAGACTAATGATGAGTCATATTCATACATCCCGGTATCAAAGATTCCCCGAACTTCACAGGCCTTCAATTTAGGGATGACCCCCATCGGAGTTAAAGGGCCGGATGGAGATATCAACCGGATCCGGTCGCCCAGTCCGACCCGTAACTGATCGGCCATTTCTTTGCCGATGAGGATGGATGGTAAATAATTGGGATCTGTGGGGTCAGTATCGTTTAGATCATCCAGGGTTCCGACCGTCAGATGTTCGCCAATACTGACCACGGTTCCAGCGGTTGCCGGATCGATGCCGCGGAGAATGGCACCGGTGCCCCCACCGGCTGGAGAGGAGATCATGGTCTGGCTATAGAGATAGGGGGTTGCCCCGATCACCTCGGGTATCGCCAGCATTCGATCTCGTAAGGCAGAATAATCTTCAATGGGTGAACCGTATTTCTGGACCACAATATGGGAATTTATCCCCAGAATTTTGGCCCGAAAACCGTCGGTAAAGCCGGTCATTACCGCTAAAACTACGATGAGCGCCATGACTCCAACCGCAACGCCAACGATGGAGATAAGGGTGATCAGTGAGATAAATCCCTGTCGCCGTTTGGCCTTCAGGTAACGCAGGCAGATGTACCATTCAAATCTCAAGGGTCTATTTCTCCGGTCGCAGATGGGGAAAGAGAATCACGTCCCGGATCGACGGGGAATCGGTGAGCAGCATGACCAAACGGTCGATTCCTATGCCTTCGCCAGCCGCAGGAGGCATCCCATACTCCAGGGCTCGAACATAATCCTCGTCCAGTACTGGAAATACCTCATCATCATCACCACGCTCGGCAATTTGCCGGGCCAGGCGATCCTTCTGATCAATAGGATCGTTCAGTTCGCTGAACGCATTGGCAATTTCCCGACCGGTGATAAACAATTCAAATCGGTCTGTTACTTCAGGGTTCTGTTCGTTACGACGGGCCAGCGGTGAGACCTCGGTGGGGTAGGAGGTGATGAAGGTTGGGTTGATCAGTTTTTCTTCCACCAGGAGTTCAAATAATTCGGTTTTGGCCTTACCGGGACCTGCCTTGGCCTCCAGTTTGATTCCTTTGTCCTTGGCCAATAGCATGACGGCAGCGGGGTCACTGAGGAGTTCGCGGCTGATTCCGGCCACCTTTTCCAGGGCCTCATCCATGGTGTAGCGCTGCCAGGGGGGGGAAAGATCAACTTCAGCTTCCTGGTAAGTTATGACCATGGCGCCGCAGACCTGATCGGCAATCCAGGAGACCATTTCCTCGGTGAGATCCATCAGGTCGGAATAGGTGGCATAGGCCTGGTAGAATTCCAGCATGGTAAATTCCGGATTATGACGGGTTGACAGGCCCTCGTTGCGGAAATTACGGTTGATCTCGAAGACTCGCTCAAAGCCGCCCACCAGAAGCCGTTTGAGATAGAGTTCAGGGGCAATCCGGAGATAGAGGTCCATACCAAGGGCGTTATGATGGGTCTTGAATGGCTTGGCGGTGGCGCCGCCGGCAATGGGTTGCATCATTGGGGTTTCCACTTCAAGGAAGCCGCGATTGGTCAGAAAGTCACGGACCATGCGAATGATTTCGACCCGTTTGCGAAAGGTATCTCGCACTTCGGGATTGACGATCAGATCGACATAGCGCTGGCGATATCGGGTCTCCACGTCGGTCAGGCCGTGAAATTTTTCCGGTAAGGGCCTGAGCGATTTGGTGATGACTTTGACCAGGGTGGTCTGTAGGGTCAATTCTCCGGTCTTGGTGCGGAACAATCTTCCGGAAAAGCCAGCGATGTCGCCCAGATCCATTTTTTTGAAGATGCCATAAGGCTCTTCACCTACCACGTCCTTTTTGACATAAACCTGGATATTGCCGGTTTCATCCTGGATCTGGACAAAGGAGGCCTTGCCGAATTTCCGCATGGCCATGATCCGGCCCGCCACCGTGAAAATCTGCCCTTGGTCGGGACTCGTATCTTCAGTGATTTTCACAGAGCATTCAAGAAGTTCTTTGACCGGATGGCTTGGGGCGAAATCGTTGGCGTAGAGGGGGACTCCCTGCTCGGCAAGTTCAGCCGCTTTTTGTCGTCGTTGTTGCAGGACTTGATTCAGTTCATTGTTCATAGTTAAAGGTGCCTTGGTGAATTAAAAATGCTTAAAATGGCTAAAGTTAATGGAAGGGACATATGGAAAGGAAGTGCACCGGTCAGTTGGGTCCTGTCTGTCTTTTATTCAAGGCCGTATTTTTGTCGTAATCCTGAGGAGACCTCGCTGGTCATGGTCAGGACTTTTTCGGCCAGGGCCAGGGGTAGCGAACCGGTGCCGCAACTTGGAGTGATCAGGGTCTGTTTTAGTAAATCGGTCAGGGTCCAGTGGTCGGAAACCAGTTGCGCTGCCTGGCTTTCCCATAGGGAGATCAAGGAGCCGGTGGATTCCTGGTCGATTTTTTCGGCGTTGGCGGTGGGGATGATTCCCCAGGCGATAATGCCGCCCCGGTCTAAGAAGGTGATGATCCGATCACGACAGGTGATGAATCGGTTAAAAAAACCATGGGCATCGAAACTGATCACATCAAGGGAACTCTCCAACAGAAGATCCCACTCGGTATTGGCACAGACATGAACTCCCGCGAGCCCGCCGGCCTCGCGGATCCCGCTTGCCACCTGCTCAAGATCCTGGGCGATATCTTCACGGCTGATGCTGATAAAGGCTGAGGACCCCATCCCGGCCAAAGCCGGTTCGTCGATGAAAATAATCACCGGCAGTCCTGTGTCTCGCAGAAACTCCACCTGCCAGCGTCCTTTCAAAGCTAAGCCCTGGACGATCATCTCTCGAAGTGACGGATTGTAATAGGCCAGACGCTGGTCCTGATCCTGGAGACCGGTAAGGGTGGTGAAGGGGCCGGTGATCTGACCTTTTATCGCCACGGCTCCCGGCGATTCTTTGATCTGTTCTTTGAGTAGGTAAAGGCCACCGGCCCGTTCCCGGCTAACGGAAAATCGTGAACCGTGGAGGGTTTCCGGCGCTTCGCTGACCGCAAGAAATTCCTCAAAAAAAGGCAGCAGTAGGGAGTCAAAATCACCTTCCGTATTGAAAAAGGTTCGATCGCCCTCTTGAAATCCGACCATACCCTCCATAAACTGAACCAGCATACCTTCCCGGAGATTACTGGGGAGTTGTGGCCAGAGAGGAATCTCCGGGGTAAACCGCCTGATCAGGTCGAGACCCTCCTGATGGCTGGCCACGGGGAGACTGCCAATGAGTGTGGCCAGTCCCTGGGGACGGAAAGAGTTACCCTGCTGAATATGTTGTGTATTGTCGGTCATGGTTTGGTCCTTACGTAACGCAATTCCCTTACTGTGATGGCTTTGGGATAGAGGCTTCGTGGTGAAAAGAGGGTAAGGAATGAAGTGATGATTCCAAGGAGTACGGGAGTCTATTCAATCCTTCGGGCGATCCTAAGATGGTCTATCCCTTGCCTTTGCCCATGACTCTATGGCCTTACAATTTGATTTATTTCACAAAAACTCAAGAACAAAAAATGATTTTTGATTCTCAATAGTTGCAGACTACTGTAAAGGCACTTATCCTGTTCCTCGGCGTTTCCCGCAGGACGAAGTCAATGCCATTTATAAAACGTTTAAATATACGGCTGTTTGGCTCTTCTGTAAAGGGGGTTCTAGCGGAAGTTTCGCATTGCGGCCTCTTAATTCGTCGGGAATTGGCTATTCATCGTATTTGAAAGCGCCCCGATAATTTTGAGAGGGAACGCTTAAATCAGGAAATAAAGTCGGGATAATTTATGGGTCACATGCTTGACTGAAAGCGAATTTTTGTTTAACTTCCAATGTTCACGCGAGAGTGGCGGAATTGGTAGACGCACTGGACTTAGGATCCAGCCCACGTGAGTGGATGGGGGTTCAACTCCCCCCTCTCGCACCAATCATGTCAATATGGATTCTGGATATCTCAGATTATAATTACACTATAAAGGAAGGGTCACTATGCAGGTTACTGTTGAAGATGTCAGTGCGTTAACCAAACGTCTAAATATCATCGTTCCGGAGCAGGGGGTTCGTAAACAACTGGACAAGGCCTTTAACAAGTTGGCCTCGGATGTGTCCATCAAGGGATTTCGCAAGGGCAAGGTTCCCCGTAAGGTTCTTGAGAAAAGTTACGGGGAGCAGGTCCATCGGGAAGTTGGCGACAAGTTGGTCCAGGAGACCTATTTCGATGCCTTATCGGAAAGCAAACTGGATGCGGTTGCCCACCCGGAAATTGTTACCCATTCCTATGAAGACGATGGTTCTTTTAAATATGTGGCCGAGATTGCGGTTCGTCCAGAATTTGAATTGGGTACATATAAAGGCCTTGAAATTGAGTTGGATGAATTGGCTGTATCTGATGAAGAGCTTGATTCCGTCCTTGGAAATATGCGTCGGGCCATGGCCCCCCTTCGAAGTATCGAAGATCGCACTGTCCAAAAAGAGGATCTGGTGGTCATTGACTTCCAGGGTTTTCATGATGGTAAGCCAATGCCCCAGGTCAAGGCTGAAAATTATTCCGTCGATATCGGGACCGGACGGTTTGGCGAAGAGTTCGAAAATACCATTATCGGTTTGAATAAGGATGAAGAAACCGAGCGGGAGATCGATTTCCCCGAAAATTTTGCCAACCCGGTTTTGGCCGACAAAAAGATCTTGTTCAAAATCAAAGTTAAGGACATCAAGGAACGGGTTTTACCTGAACTGGATGACGAGTTTGCCAAGGATGCCGGGAATGATTACTCTTCGTTAAACGATTTGAAAGAAGGGCTTCGGAAAAAACTCCTGGATGAAAAAGAAGAGGCCCGGGCCGGTGATATGGCCGACAAATTGATGTTGAAACTGTTGGCCCAACACGATTTTGAAGTCCCGGACAGATTGGTGGCCTTTGAGATCAACGCCTTGATTAAAGAGATGGAAGATCGTCTGACCAATCAGGGACTGACTTTGGAGACAGCGGGACTCAATCGTGATGATTTGATTGAGCAGCACAAAGAAATGGCGGCAAGGAGGGTCAAGGGCGATTTTATCTTGAAAAGGATTGCCGAAGAAGAAGAGATCAAGCTGATCGATGAAGACGTGGAAAAAGGTTTTGCCAGAATTTCTCGTCATTATCAGATGCCGATAACCGAAGTAAAAAAATATTTTTCCAACCGTGACGATCTGCTGCCTTTCATGAATGAGCTGTTGAGTGAAAAAATTATTCATTTCCTCCGTGATAATGCAGTCATTACCAAAGTGCCGGCCGGACAGACCGACACTACCGAAACCAAGGTCGAAGCTGAAGCTTCTGGAGAATAAATATGAATCTTATCCCCATGGTTGTCGAACAGAGTCCTCGCGGAGAGCGGGCCTATGACATCTATTCGCGACTGCTCAAGGAGCGCATTGTGTTTCTGTGCGGCGCCGTGAATGATGATGTGGCCAACGTGGTCATTGCCCAGTTGTTGTTCTTGGAAGCGGATGATCCCGATAAGGATATCACTTTTTATGTCAATTCCCCCGGTGGGGTGGTTACCGCCGGATTGGCCATCTATGACACAATGCAGTATGTTAAATGTGATATTGCCACCTTATGTCTTGGCCAGGCGGCAAGCATGGGTGCGGTGCTCCTTGCTGCTGGAGCCCCTGGTAAGCGTTATGCCCTGCCCAACTCGCGGATCTTGATCCATCAACCCATGGGCGGATTCCAAGGGCAGGCCACGGATATTGATATCCATGCCCGAGAGATTCTGAGAATGCGGGAGGATCTTAATAAGATCCTTGCCAAGCACTCTGGTCAGAAGATGAAAAAAATCCAGAGTGATACCGAGCGGGATTATTTTATGAGTGCGGATGAGGCGAAGAAGTATGGTATAATCGATAAGGTTCTCACCAAGAGAGAGATTCATAAAGAGGAGTAGACACCATGGCCAAAGATCAAAGCGGCGAGATGGGTGTTCTGTGCTCATTCTGCGGTAAAAGTCAGGATGAGGTCAGAAAGCTTATTGCCGGACCGACTGTATATATCTGCGATGAGTGCATTGAACTCTGTAATGATATCGTCAGGGAAGACCGGCAGAAAGATGCCGAGGCCGAAACCGGATCCGGTTCCTTAAAACCGGTGGAAATTAAGGCCCATCTCGATCAGTACATTATCGGGCAGGAGCAGGCCAAAAAAGTGTTGTCTGTGGCCGTTCATAATCATTACAAACGGATTACTGTTCGGAACGCCGCCGAAGGCGATGACGTCGAGTTGCAGAAAAGTAATATTGTAATGATCGGTCCCACTGGCAGCGGCAAGACCTTGATGGCCCAGACCCTTGCCAAGATCTTGAATGTTCCCTTTGCCATGGCCGATGCCACTACCCTGACGGAAGCAGGGTATGTTGGCGAAGATGTGGAAAATATATTGGTCAATTTGCTCCAAGCTGCCGATCATGATATTCAGAAAGCTAGTCGGGGAATCGTTTATATCGATGAGATCGATAAAATCGCCCGAAAGTCCGATAGTGCCTCCATTACCCGCGATGTATCTGGAGAAGGGGTTCAACAGGCCCTGCTTAAAATAATTGAAGGGACCATTGCAAGTATTCCTCCCAAGGGGGGTCGTAAACATCCCCAACAGGAATATATCAAGATTGACACCACCAATATTCTCTTTATCTGCGGGGGCGCCTTTGTCGGACTCGATGAGGTTATTAAGAAGAGAACCGGCACCAAGTCCATGGGATTTGGCGCCAAGGTTGTCAGTAAGAGTAAAAAGAAAATCGGTGAGATCCTGGCACTGGTTCGTCCTGAGGATCTCCTCCGCTTCGGCTTGATACCAGAGCTGGTCGGTCGGTTGCCGGTTATAGCATCCATGGAAGAACTTGATGAGAATGATCTAGTCAGGATTCTTCGTGAACCGAAGAACTCTTTAGTGAAACAGTATGAGCGGCTATTTGCCTACGATAATATCCGTCTTCGTTTCACCGAGGGGGCCATGACTGCCATCGCCAGCGAAGCTATGAAGCGTAAATCAGGGGCCCGAGGCCTTCGTTCGGTTATGGAAGAAGCCATGCTGGATGCTATGTATGAGCTACCGTCAGAGGTTGGGGTTAAAGAGTGTGTAATCAGCGAGCAGGTGATTCTCAATGGTGATTATCCTGTTGTGCTGTATGAAAGTGAAAAGAAAAAGACTGCCTGACGTCGCCGGTATTACCGGCCGGGCACTCATCGGAAAACGGTAATCACATGTCGCAAGCGTCTGAAGTGAAAATATTCCCCATGATGTCCCTTCGGGATATCGTCCTGTTTCCCCATATGGTTGCCCCTTTGGTGGTCGGTAGGGAGAAGTCCGTCAAGGCCCTGGAAAAAGCCATGGCTGATCGCAGCGAGATCTTTCTGGCAACCCAGAAGGATCCGGCTCTTGATGATCCTGATCGGAGTGGCATCTATCAAGTTGGAACCATTGCCCGTATCCTCCAGTTGCTGAAACTCCCGGACGGGACCATCAAGGCCTTGGTTGAGGGGAAACGGCGGGGACGGATTGAGCAGTTTCTGGACAACCCAGAGTTCTTCGAAGTCGGCATTGCCGAGGTGGTTGAGGAAGAACTTGATAAGGTTGAAGTTGTCGCCTATATGCGTAAAGTAAGCAGTCTGTTCCAAGAGTACGCTAAAGTTAGGAAAAAGATTCCTCCCGAGGTTATGACCTCGGTTGCCAAAATTGAGTCGCCCTCCAAATATGCCGATGTTCTGGCCTCGCACCTTCCTTTGAAGACCGATGAGAAGCAGTCTCTCCTGGAAACAGTGCCCTTGGTCGAGAGGTTTGAGACTCTGCTCACCTTGATGTACAAGGAGGTCGAGGTCGCATCCATCGAAAGTCGCATCCGTTCGCGGGTGAAAAAGAAGATGGATAAAACCCAGAAAGATTACTATCTGGCTGAGCAAATCCGTTCGATTCAACAGGAAATGGGGCAAAGCGATGACCCTGCCTCTGAACTTGCCGATCTTGAAAAGGCAATCAAAGAGAAAAATCTTCCTGAAGAGGCTCGGGCGAAGGTTGATAAGGAATTCAAAAAACTCAAGATGATGCAACCCATGTCTGCCGAGGCTACGGTGGT
This sequence comes from Pseudomonadota bacterium, assembly GCA_018814305.1. GTDB lineage: Bacteria > Desulfobacterota > Desulfobulbia > Desulfobulbales > JAGXFP01 > JAHJAA01. The sequence continues at coordinate 19,072 of JAHJAA010000018.1, read as the reverse complement.
CAGGAACTACATCGATTACATCATCAGTCTGCCTTGGCTCGACAAGAGCGATGGCAAGATTGATATTATCAAGGCGGAGGAGATCCTGGATGCCGATCATTTCGGTCTGTTAAAACCGAAAGAGCGGATCCTCGAGTATCTGGCGGTCCAGACTCAGGTTGAAAAAATCAAGGGACCAATCCTTTGTCTGGTTGGTCCTCCGGGGGTTGGTAAGACCTCCTTATGCAAGTCGGTGGCCCGGGCCATGGGGCGTGAATTTGTTCGACTTTCACTTGGCGGCGTTAGGGATGAGGCTGAAATCCGGGGGCATCGGCGGACTTATATCGGTGCCATGCCTGGTAAGATCATCCAGTCTTTGCAGAAGGTCAAAGTCAACAACCCGGTGTTTTGCCTTGATGAAGTGGATAAGATGTCCACGGATTTTCGTGGAGATCCAGCTGCCGCACTTCTGGAGGTTCTTGATCCGGAACAGAACAATGCATTTAATGATCATTATCTTGACTTGGATTATGATCTTTCCGATGTTTTTTTCATCACCACCGCTAACAATCTCCCGGCTATCCCGCCGCCCTTGCAAGACCGAATGGAGATCATCAAACTATCCGGTTATACCGAAGAGGACAAACTCCAGATTGCCCTGGGATTTCTGGTTCCCAAGCAACTCGAGGCTAATGGTTTCGGCAGTGATGACATTATCTTTAACGAAGGGGCAGTGATGGAGATGATCCGCCGCTATACCCGCGAGGCCGGGGTCCGAAGCTTGGAGCGGAGCGTTGCATCCATCTGCCGAAAGATTGCCCGGGACCGAATAAAAAAGAATCCGACTGGGAAATATCGAGTATCGGCCAAATCTGTCGGACGCTATCTTGGTGTGGCCAAACATCGATTTGGTCTGGCTGAGAAGGCCGACGAAATTGGAATGGCTACTGGGCTTGCCTGGACCGAGGTTGGTGGTGAGATGCTCCAGATCGAAACCGTGTTAATGCCGGGCAAGGGCAAACTGACCATCACCGGGAAATTGGGAGAGGTTATGCAGGAATCCGCCCAGGCCGCCTTGAGTTATATTCGTTCCCGTTCGCTTTGCCTCGGTTTTAGTGATGATTTTTATCAGAAGCTGGATATTCATATCCATGTCCCGGAAGGGGCAATCCCCAAGGACGGACCTTCGGCAGGGATTACCATGGCTACCTCAATGATTTCGGCCCTGTTGCAGCTTCCAGTCCGTAAGGATATTGCCATGACCGGTGAGATTACTCTCCGTGGCCGGGTTCTGCCCATTGGCGGTCTCGCTGAGAAATTGCTCGCCGCCCGACGGGGAAATATCCGCAAGGTTTTGATCCCGAAGGAAAACGAACGTGATCTCAGTGAGATTTCACAGAAGATTCTCAAGACTCTTGAAATCGAACTGGTCGAGAATGTTGATGAGGTTTTTGATAAGGCTTTGATCCTGCCATTAGGGGAGTCGTTATTTAAAAACCTGCCCATAGCCGGTACTTTTTGTGCGGAAATGGCCATTGATCAGACAAATGTGAGCCATTAAAAATAAAGGTTATTGGAGGGAGTTATTTTTGCTTGACTATCCCCCCCTATCTTGTTAAATAAGGCCACTCTGGACACGGGCGGGTAGCTCAGCTGGGAGAGCATCGGCCTTACAAGCCGAGGGTCACAGGTTCGAGCCCTGTTCCGCCCACCAGAAAAAATTAAAGATTCTTTGCGGGGTCGTAGTTCAGTTGGTTAGAATGCCGGCCTGTCACGCCGGAGGTCGCCGGTTCGAGCCCGGTCGGCCCCGCCAGTAGTTTAAAGGGATTAACCTGAAAAGGTTAATCCCTTTTTTATTCTTCGTGTATCGCCTTCGTCTATTTTATCTCAGATTTCTTGTTGTAGCCCGTCGCGCGGTTTGCCACCAAATGACGCGCGGTTTGAAACCGCATTTAGGTTCTTTAAGCTCCAATTAGATTAAAACATTGGCAATTATCGCGACGGCCATAATATCACAGGATTGTTGCCTACTTGTCATTCCAGAGACCAGTCTCCTGGAGATATATCCAGAGTGAATTTTTTTTCAATTGAAGGCTTTACATGGGTGGGTGATGGTGATACGATTTAACTAACTAGGGAGAGTCTAACATTAAAATAAAAGACGGCGGCCTTACCGCAACATATCTTAAAAAAAGAGGCTCATCCCACTGGAAAAAGCGGAACCATCATGGTTCTGCTTTTTTTTGTTTGTACTCCAGGCATGGCGCGTAGCATCGAGACTGTCGCTATTGCATCTACTGTGGAGAAGCAATGACCATGAGGTGAGAGACCTCTCCTGTTTTTGATGGAGTTAACCGTTAGTTGAACGGTATAGGTATAAGAGGTCACGAAATTTGAAGGGAACTGGAGACGAAATCCTCTCCCCAAAAATAAGAATCGCAGCCGAGATATCCATATCCATTGTTTCAAATTTAAGTATATTGCTAAAGTGTACAGGGAGAATGGAATGTTGAATAAACCTATTAAAATTGCCTTTGTCGTAAAAGACATCATCGCATCGGTAGCGTTCTATACGAAGGTGTTAGACCTGGAAGTAGAAGCAACCTATCCAGAGGGTAATCGGCTTGAAGATAGTTATGTATTCTTGAAATCAGAAACAATCATTATTGAGTTGATGCCAAAAAAGTTTATGGGAGATACTCCTCTTGGTTTTCACCACCTTGCATTCTGGTCTGATAATATAGCTGAAAACCTTGGAGATATTTCGAAACGTGGTGGGGAGCTTTTATCAACTGCCTTTTCTGCGGGAGTTGGCGGTATTACTTTAGGAGATTTCAAAGGACCTGAAGGTATCCTTCTAAGGCTTTTTAATCAAAAGAAATAGCTTGTAGGGGGCGGGGAATACCATCGAGTTTAACCATCATCTCATAAGCGATCAACTGGGACGCAAACCAAACAACGATCAAAAAAAAGACCAGACAAGAGAATAGAGAAGGTTTTCCACGTAGCCACTAAAAACCCTGATTTTGATCGAAGTCGGAAGAAAGGAGTATCCATGGAAGATTTAATTAAAATAATAATGTACTCATTTTTTTCAGGAGTTACTGTTTTCTTGGGAGGATTGCTTTCTAAATATTTTGAAAGTAATTTCCATGATGGATTTGTAAAAGACGAGATTCTTCATACCTCAATTGCATTTGGAGGTGGAATAATTGTTGCTGCTGTTGCATTCGTTCTAGTACCAGAAGGGATGCGCTTATTGCCTCTTGTTCCAATGGCAGTAATATTTTTAACAGGTGCAATTCTTTTCTTTTATTTGGATAGATTTATAGAGAAAAAAGGTGGAACAATTTCTCAACTATTAGCAATGTTGATGGATTTTGTTCCGGAAGCGATTGCATTAGGAGCAATATTTGCCACAGACAACAAGTTGGGATTGTTATTGGCAATTTTTATTGGCCTTCAAAACTTTCCTGAATCATTCAATTCATATTTGGATTTGAGAAACAGTGGGTATTCATCAAGGAAATGCTTGATTATCTTGTTTTTGTTGAGTTTCTCAGGAGTCATTTCTGCCACATCAGGATATTATTTGCTGAGTACTCTGCCGAAACTAACCGCGTCAATGATGCTGTTTTCCAGTGGTGGGATACTTTATTTGATATTTCAGGATATTGCACCAATGTCCAAGTTGACGAAAAGTTGGTTTCCTGCGCTTGGTGCAAGTTTGGGTTTTCTTGTTGGAATGATCGGACAAAAAATATTGGGATGATTTTTTTTAGTTATCAAATGTTGTACTTGGCATTTTCCCGCCCCGCTTTATACAAAAAGCCTCAATTATGTATGGACTGACACGAGTTCGAGTTTCGTCGGCCCAGTCAGACGTACTAAGCGATTAGCCTGAGAAAGCTCATCACTTTGCTTTTTTAAGTTGTAGTTTCTACAACAGAAAATCTTTGCTATTTTACACCAGGCCCAGGAAATATATTCCGGGGGATTTTTTCATTTTTTTCATTTGATGGCTTTACATGGGTAGATGATAGTGATACGATTTAATTAACGAGGGAGAGTCTAACATTAAAATAAAAAGACGGCGGCCTTACCGCAACGTATCTTAAAAAAAGAGGCTCATCCCACTTGAAAAAGCAAAACCGTAAAGGTTTTGCTTTTTTTGTTTCTGGCCCCGAAAATGAATAAAAATGACCTTGAATGAAGTTATCCAATTAATTTTGGCCGTCACTCAAAAGTCAAAGAACTCAGGGTCATCGGGCAGGTCGATGACCCGCCAATTCTCTTCATCTCCCTGGTCATATTCGGCGATCTTTTCAAGGGGCATCTTCAGGTATTTGCCATGGCCCTCAACCGCGATAGTGCCGTCGGCCAGGATGATCTCTCCGGTACCCTCGAAGAAACGACTCGAATCCTTGGTTATCCTGCCGATGACCCGCAAATCAATATCCAGGGGAACCGGTTTTTTGAAACGCACCGTGATTTCCACTGTTACCCCAAACTGATCAGGATGAGTGATCATGATCGCCCGGCCGATGGTCTCATCAAGGATGGTCGAAGATAATCCACCGTGTAAACGGCCCGGATAACTCTGGTGCTCTTTTCGAGGACGAAAGAGGGCCATCAGTTCGCCACTGTCCAGTTCATAAAAAGAGGTGTGAAGGCCAAAGTCATTCTGAAGTCCGCAAACCAGGCAGGACTTTGAATTCTGTTGCTTTTTGGTTACCAGATGCCGCATCATATTTTTCTCAGGTAATTATGCAATTCTGGAGCAACATCCACTAGGCCTGCTCTTCCGAAAGGATATCATCGAGTATCTGGCTCAACTCATGTAATCTATAGGGCTTGGTGACCACTGCCGCGAAACCATAATCCTGATAATTGGCCATAACCGGATCGCCTGAATATCCGCTGCAGACAATGACTTTGGCCTGCGGATCTATTTCCAGCAAATGCCCCAAGGTCTCCTTTCCTCCCATTCCTCCAGGAATGGTAAGATCAAGAATGGCAGCATCAAAGGGGTGATCGGAATCCATGGCCTCACGGTAGGTATCAATGGTTTGATTTCCATTAACCGTTAAGACAACCGAGTACCCCAGGGTGATGAGGACCTCATTGACCACCGCTCTGATTTCCTGGTCATCATCCATGACCAGGATTTTACCAGATCCCTTAAGGAGCGTATTGTTCTGGAGTTGCGCTTGGGTTGGTTTCTGAATGGTTCCAGGAAGATAGATCGTAAAAGTTGTTCCCGTACCTGCCTTCGAGTCCACTGAGATGAAACCATCATGGTGGTTAATGATGGAGTAGACGGATGCCAAGCCCAAACCGCTGCCATCATGTTTCGTGGTAAAATAGGGATCGAAAATTTGGGGCAGAATCTCTCTTGGAATCCCGACTCCTTCATCAGTTATGGTGATCTTGACATATATTCCGGGGGGAAGGGGCAAGAAGACATCTTTATCAGCAATATCGTAGTTCTCCGCCTTGATCGTAATGGTCCCCCCGGTAAACATGGCCTGGTCGGCATTAATCACCAGGTTGCTGATCACCTGATTGATCTGACCGCTGTCCGCCTCAATCATCCGTAGATCTTCTGCCACTAATAGATTGAATTTACTCTTTGAGCCGCGCAGGGTAAAGGATATGGAGTCGTGAAGTAATTCCGCAAGGGATACGACTTTTCGTACAGGGGCGCCTCCCTTGGAGAAAGTGAGGAGCTGTTGGGTCAGATCTTTTGCTTTAATGATGGCATTTTCAGACACCGTCAGTTTTTCATAGACCTTGCTGTCCGATTGAGAATACATTTTCGCCAAGCTGATATTGCCGATCAAGGCGGTCAGGATATTGTTGAAGTCGTGGGCAATGCCACCGGCCAAGATACCGATTGACTGCAACCTCTCTACCTTGGCAAGTTCTTCCTCCATTTTCTGCTTTTCGGTCACATCACGAAAAACAAGCACGACCCCGATAATTTCACTTTTGATATTGAATATTGGCGCACCGCTGTCTGCAATAAACCGTTCCACCCCGTCTTTTCGAATCAGGATAGTGTGATTTTCCAGTGCAATGATCTGACGGGTCCGGAGTACTTTTTCCACCGGGTTTTCGTGACGGACTCGATTTTTTTCAGAAACAATATGAAATATTTCTTCCAGTGGTTGACCAAAAGCTTCATTCTGACTCCAGCCGGTCATCTGCTGGGCAACTTTGTTGAGTAAGAGAATTTTCCCGTTCGTATCGGTTGTGATCACCCCATCACCTATGCTTTGCAGGGTAACCGTGAGGCGCTCTTTTTCTTCGGCTAGATTGCTTTCGGCAATTTTTCGGTCGGTTATCTCTTGAAAACTTTCAATGATCCCAGTGACTTCGCCATCGGCATTTTTGAAAGGGCGAGCGTTGACGATGAAATGTAGAGTTTGTTTGGGCTCGTTTTTTTAAGTTTCAAAAACAATTTCATCTTCACCGTCAAGTATACGGGCAAGAGGACATTGATCGGTATGGCAGTACGGTCCAGGGCGGGATTCATAACATTTTACGGGGGCATGATCTGCTTCTACCTTGCCAAAAAGAGCATGGTATGCGTCATTAGCTTGAACTATCTCATAGTCCATGGTGGTAATGCTGAGCGGGATCGCATTATTAAATATAGTTTTCATGGTTGAAGATATTTGCCGGGCTTTCTCTTCGGCAATTATTTTTTCCTCAATTTCGTGATGCAACGCCTTATTGGTCTGGGTCAGGGCAATGGTCTTTTCTTCAACCAGCTGAGTCATGTGGTTGTTGAGACGCTTTAGATCGGCCACCATCGTATTGAAGATGGTGGATAGGGCACCCACTTCATCATTACTGCTTACGGTCAATTTGGTTTCAAAATTACCTGAACTGACTTTTTGGGCTGCGTTTTGTAATTTCAAGAGCGGTTTGGCAATCTGTTGTGAAATGATTAGGGCGAAGAATAATCCAAGAAGCGTCAATACAATACTCACGGAGAGAATAAGTGTAGAGGTGAATTGTGATTGTTGGTGCACATCTTTTACCCGGATGGAGACTTCTGTCATTTCATGGTTCAAGATGAGTTGGATTTGGTCGCCAAATTCTTGTTCAATGTTTTCAACTTTTTCTTTGTGTTCAAAAATATTTCCACCGATCCGCCCTGATTGTGCCGCATATATCAATTCGCGACAGGCGGCGATCAGTTTTGAAGAGAGCTCATGCAAGTTTTGATATAATTTGATTTCTTCGGGAAGAAACCGTTCTATCTGAATCTTGTATTCCTCCAGATTTTTATTGATCATCAGTATGGTCTCGGCAAACTCTTTCTCTTCTACCACCACCTCATGCTGAATGATCGCCTGGTTGGCCGCATCACTTTCTTCTCTAAGTTCACTGGCAAGAACGACAAGTTCATTTGCGGCCCTGTTCATGCTCACGGCTGCATAGCGAATATTCTGAAGGGTTGAAGTCAGGGGGATGGCTATGGTACTGAGCTTTGAAAATGTCTCATCCAGTTCGTTTGTAGAACGGATGGCTACGGTGCTGATGGCGAGAACCATGAGAATGATCAGGATAAATCCGCCAAGAATTTTTGACTGTATTTTCATTTTGTTTTCTAATTTGATGATCGTTTAGTCGTGATAGTCTGCTGAATATCCGAGGATATGAAATACTCTTAAGAAGAGTCCTTTCCCTCGATTTTTATTCCTCTTTTAAGCTGATTATTGGTTAAAGAGTTGGATTTTGCCGATTAGAGGAAATATTTTAAACATTTTAAATTTGACACTATCATATTTTCGATAGCTGACAAGGGAAAAGTATAGAAATAATAGATAGATAGTTTGTTAATGCGATTGACATGTCAGGCGTTTTGGAGCCATGCAAATATTTGCGCAAACTTCTTGTTTCGTTGAGCCGGTGAGGCAAATATTAAGACCTTGTCCTTTCAGATAAAGATTTGTGATTTATTCGGTTCCATCGGGATATTCTTGGTTCTTGTCCCCTTCTGATTCGGAAGCAGGGATCATGGCCTCGCAGAATCTACAAGGCACCGACACTCTCTTTTGACTTGGTTTGACCACTTGTGCTTTGTTGCATTCCGGGCATATTCTTTTAAGGCCAATGATGGTTTTGATTACCGCATAAAAAGGGAACATAGCCCACCTCAATCATGATTAAACAGTCTGGCGCATTCAGCTATTTTTTTTGGCGGCCCCATGATATATACCACGTCTTCCACCATGAAAGGCATTTCAACATCAGGGTTGGAGAAGGTCTGATTATTTCGGCGAACCGCCAGGGCGGTAACCCCGAATTTTTTACGTAACTGAAGTTCGGACAAGGATTTCCCTGCTATTGGTGCATTAACTTTAACCCGCATGGCCGTCAATTCATTGTCCGGCAGATGCAGGTTGAGGTTGGCAAAGAAAGATGATTTCCCGGATAGTCGACGAAACATCTCATAACCATCAGCGCGGAGGTGGACCACGATTTTGTCGATTTCGTCTTTGGGAATGAGATATTTGGACAGTACACGCGAAAAGATTTCCACCGAGGTCTCAAATTCCTCCGGGATCACCTCATCAGCCCCCAGTTTATACAGCGCCTGCATCTCGGTCAGGAATCGGGTCCGGATAATCAGATGGGCCTTACTGGTCATTCTCCGAAGATGCTCAGTGATTTCCCGAGTGGCGGCTGGATCATTAATTGCGACCACCACCACGGTGGCATCCTCGATATGAGCATGCATCAGGACCTCGTCATGAATCGCGTCGCCATATATTATTGGTTCACCTTTGGCCCGTTCTTTTTTTACGGTATCAGGGGACATCTCTATGATCATGTAGGGAATTCCAGTCATCTTGGCGGCCCTGGCAACGTTACGACCGTTTAAGCCAAACCCGATGATGATCAGATGTTGTTTGAGGATTGGGTCGGCTGTCTTTTCAGATAAGGGCCAGAGCCCTGTTTTGAGTCTTTTGGGAAGTGGAAATCGTAAGATACGATGGGCAACTTGAGGGGCATAGGTGATAATGAAGGGTGAAGCGGCCATGGTCAGGACGGCCACTGCGAGGAAGAGTTGGTATTGATTGGTGCTCAACAGAGCATGATCAACCCCGGTTTTTGAGAGAACGAAAGAGAATTCACCGACCTGGCAGATCGATAGGCCGGCCAGGATGGCGCTACGGAGTGAAAGACCCAGGAGCATGGCGATGCCCATGGTGATCATGGCCTTGATGGCGAGGACCCCTCCCGAAACAGCCAGGACCAGAAGAGGGGAATTGACCAGGAATCCGGTATCAAGCAGCATCCCGATGGAGACGAAGAAAAAACTGTTGAACACATTACGAAAGGGCAAAATATTGCCCAGGGCCTGATGGCTGTATTCAGATTCCGAAATGATCAGGCCGGCGATAAAGGCCCCCAGAGCGAGGGACAAACCGGCAGATGCCGTCAACCAGGCGACGGAAAGACAGATGCCTACAACGCTCAACAGAAAAAGTTCTTTGCTGCGGGTGCGAGCCACCTGATGCAAGAGCCAGGGCATGAGCCATTTTGCCGCCGCCAGAATAACGATTACAATGGCGAGGCCTTTGGCGGCAAGGAAGAAAATGTCGCTGTTGACCTGGCCCGATTTGCCGCCTGCCAGAATGGGCGTTATCAGGATCATCGGTACGATAATCACATCTTGGAACAACAGGATGCCAAGGGCGCTTCGGCCATGGGGGGCGTCGATTTCGGCCCGTTCCTGAAGCAATCGGAGAACGATGGCGGTACTTGAAAGAGAAATCAGAAAGCCGTAAAAAACGGCCACTTTGAGGCTCATCCCGAAATGTCGGGCAATAAAAAAGACTACCATAATAGTCAGACCGACCTGGAGAGCTCCGCCGATCATAACCTGTTGCTTGATTTGGATCAGCCGTTTGAAGGAGAATTCAATTCCGATGGTAAAGAGCAGGAGGATAACTCCGATTTCCGCGAGGATTTCGACCTCATGGACCGCCTTGATCAATCCGAAGCCATGGGGGCCGGCCAGAATTCCGGTGAGCAGAAAACCGACCACAACAGGAAGCTTGAGCAGATGAAATACCAGGAGAACGGCCACGGAGAGGCCGAAAATAATGACGATGTCGGTGAGCAGGGGAATTTCCATAAAACTCCTTTCTGATAATTCTCCATGTTTCATTGATATCTGTCAAGGAGACTTGATGGAAAGTCAGGCGTCTCCTTGGATTGAAAAAGGATTTCCGGGCAGAAGGAAGTCTTATTTTTACTTGGAGTGATCCATAATCATTCGGAGTTATCAGGGCCTGGATGGGTTTCCTGCCACCAGGAGTTCCAGAGCTCCGGATCCGGGCCAAGTCGTTGCCCGGTGATGATGATGAGGGCGTTGTGGGCAAGAAAGTGAACATCCTCAATTGCCATTGAATCGATGAGTGGTTTGATGGCCTTTTCCGCCTTCATGAATCCCAAGGCCTCTGCAGCGGCTTGTTTGGTCAATATGTCATCATTTTGTAGTTTTTCAATGAGCATCTCGATGGTGTTGGCCATTTGTGATGGTTCGGTGTTATGAGAGGCCACCCCAAGCGCCCGAATCATCCAGATCTTGGCTTCCGGATCGGATTCCTTGGCCAGGGCAACCAGCAGGGGGGATATGGCCCGTTCATGGTGGGATTTACCGGAAAGGGCCATGGCGGTTGCCGCCCGTAGTTGTGGGTTTTGATGGTCCAGAAGGGTGATAAGCGGGGCTAGCAATTCCGGGTCATTGATATCGGCCAACCGGGACGCTGCAGAGAAGTATTCATCCTGTCTGTCTGGATCATCAAAGATGGCCAGTGAAGTTCTGATATCCGGCTGCCGCCCGGCGGCTAGGTAAAATAGTGCCAAAAGAATGAGGGGAATGATGATGGCCCCCCCCACTAAACGGTTTGAGTTTGGGGTTTCTTTCAAGATCAAATGTAATGAGGCAATCCCGGTAATCCCGCAGAGGAGGATGCCGATGGGAATAAGAAATAAGGTGCTGACAAAGCTGCTTATCCAACCGGTAGTGCCCATGGAGGCCCCGGTTGCTCTTTGTAAAGCAACACTGACTCCCAGAGAGAGGCAGATCAGGGTAATTCCGTACCAACCGACCTTTCGTAAACGTTGAGCTGGTCCAACAGTCAGCAGGCACCCTAAAAATATGAACATAATGGCGACTCCCCTGATGAAGTACGCCACCTTCCCAAGATTTGCCGCGGTGTTTTCCGGGGGAAGCATGAGAATAAGTAATGAGATCACGACGAGGCTAATGCCCAAGGCAATGATTCCCCCCCGAACCTCCGTTTTTATGTTGAAATCAAGCATGTTTTGATTGGTCCTTACAGGTGAAATTTGTTCATCGAGAAGTGAGGGCGTATCCCAGCAGATTACGATCAGGCTGATTCAGATATCCCTGATGAGGCCAGCGGTTTGATCGGTCACCGTATTGAATTGAGTTTCTAACTCATCACTTAACATATTTTAAAGAAAAAACGGCGGATATCGCGAGGATCATAAATATCACGATATGGGCAAGGTGAAACCCGACGGTTATATCAACCGGGGACTCCACCACCTGAAGATAAACATAGAGTTCCAAGGCCAGACAGAAGGCGAGACCGCCGCTGGTTCCCACTGAGATGAAGGTTCCGGTCCCCCTTTTACTCAGAAAGCCAAAGGCCATGGGGATCTGAATGATGAGCAACCAGAGGGGAGAAAAGAGATAGGTTTCGCCATATTCGGTGGTTAAAACCAAAACACCGCCGGCCAGATTCATTGAAATTGTCAAGAGCAGGCTGGCCGTGAGCAGGAGATGAATGAATAGAACGGGCATTTTGTCTGGAGTTGATCGTTTCGTAGTTAGTTCCCGTCCAGAAACGGTCTTTTGATCCGATAGCTGCGTTGCTCAGTTGCCGAAAAATGCTCACGTACCCAAGTACGCTCCGCTTTTCCGTCGCCTTCACGTCTTGCTCTCGAACAAAAATCCTCGTTTCTGGATGGAAACTAGTTAGCCGAATCAGTCTGAGGTTGACTCGGAAATCGCATCCGTATTGTTGTCGGCAAACTCTTGGGCGATTTTCTTGAAATCGGAGGCCTTTATGGTAAAGGCATCTACCACTCTGGGGTCGAAATGGGTTCCCCGTCCGGCGCAGATGATCTCTGTGGCGGAATCATGGGTGAAGGCCGGTTTATAGACCCGCTTTGAAATCAGGGCATCGTAGACATCTGCCACGGCCATCAGCCGCCCCGAGGCAGGAATTTCATCACCCCGCAACCCATTGGGATAACCACTGCCGTCCCATTTTTCATGATGGGTAATAATAATTTCTCCGGCCAGCCGGAGAAAGGAGGTTCCTCCCAGGCTTTTTTCCGCCACCAGCAGGGCATCTTTCCCCTGAGTGGTATGGGTTTTCATGATGGTAAATTCATCTTCAGTCAGTTTTCCTGGTTTCAAAAGAATATGATCGGGGATACCAACCTTGCCGATATCATGGAGCGGGGCGGATTTAAAGAGCAGATCGATGGTTTCAGCGGAGAGATCCCGGGCAAAATCCGGGTGTTGTTTCAACCCTTCAGCCAGTACCTTGACATAGCGTTGGGTTCTCAAAATGTGTGCCCCGGTTTCGTTGTCGCGGGTTTCTGCCAGGGAGGCGAGGCTCATGATGGTCACGTCCCTGGTGCGTTGCAGTTCTTCGGTCTTTTCTTTGAGCCCGGTAATCATCAGGTTGGTATGTTTGGCCATAACCCCGAACTCGTCGTTGGAACTGACCGGCACAGCCCCATCCAGATATCCACTGGTCGCCCGGATCAGGACGGAGTTTTCATTGTTAAAGAATTCATGGAGATTTCTGGTAAATGAATGAATCAGATTCAGGATATGACCCAGAATAACCGCAAAGACAAAACTGACTTCCACCAGGATGGCTCGTTGGGCCTCGCCAATGGTGGTTTCATCACCCACCGAGACCAACCAGTCCAGGTCCTTGTTAATCAGCAGGAAAACGACTCCGACCACGAAGACTGAACAGGCTGCGGCAAAAATCGCCAGTTTGGAGGGGAAGGGGAAATAATCCCGTTCCGGATCAAGATCGATATGCTGTTGTTGGAAAAGTTTGGTCAGTTCGCGTTCCTTGGCCAGGGCCAGGTCAATGGCCAGAAAGAAGCCGAGAGTGGTCATGACCAGGACGAGTTTCAGGCCGCTGCCGGCAGGAAAACCATACGCCATCCGGTTAAAAAGCATCAAAAAGATCCCGATCAAGATGAAGAGCAAAAATTCGAGCCGGAAGACCCGGGTCGTCTGGTGCTGATAGGGAGACCGGGCGACAAATTTTTCCAGAAGCGACTTACGGGCCAGGAAGGCGACGACTAAGGCCGTTGCCAGAGGGAGAAGCAATTGGCCCAGGGTCAGACTTTCTAGAAAAGGGCAAACCTGAGCGCCGTAGAACCCGACGATGATGATACTGGCGATATAGTGTAGAAGGGCGCGCATGGTATACTCCCCAGGCAATGGTTCAATCAGGTTGTTCAGGGTATCTGGTTGATTATGTCATTTTTGATCTTCGATCACAACCGTATCGAGCTTTAAAGGGGATTGACTCAATTAAGGGAAGGTATCCGATTAAATGTGAACGACTAGGTTTTCATCCGGGACCACGTGTTCTTCAAGATTTTTGATGATTCGGGCAATTCGTGGGGCGAGAAATCTTGCCACGTGATCCTTTCTGATCAGGATAAATAAATACCAGGGAGGGCGGATGGATATGGTCCCTGAAAAAACCGGGCGGTTGGAGGGAGTCTCGGTGATCATTATTCGACCGGAGCCTTGACGAAGGAGCCCGGAGGTACCCATGGTCATAGCTTGAACGGCAACAGAACTGTCTATCGGTGATTCTTCCTTTGATACCTGCAGTTTCAGGGTGTCTCGGAACCTGAAGAATAAAAAACCCACATCATAATCAAAGAGGAGCAGTTCCCGGTTGTCTTTTTTAAGATAGTGGAAATTCTCTTCTCGAGCCCAATAATGGCGGCTGGTATTCAGTTCATTGATCCCCATGAAAAACCATTTCGGGTACTCGGGGAGATTGTGAAGAACGGCAGCTGTTGCCTCAAATGGTTGGGGCAGCGGAGCGCTGAAGGAGAGGGTGAATATCCCATTCTCATCAGTAACCGCCACCTCAAGCTTGTCGGTTGCCGGATCACCTGATACCGGCAGTGAATATACCATGAATCCCAGGATAATCAGGATCAGGCTGCGGACCAGCCAGCTCCTATTTGCTCTCAAGAACATGGACTCCATCCCAATCGGTCGAAGGCGGATTTTGGCGGTAGAGGAGACAACGATCGACAAAAATAGGGGCCACGGGATCCCTGTATTCCGTGGCCAACTGCTGAAAGAGTTCCGCTGCCTCGGTGAATTTCCCGGCAAAATAGAGATGAAGGGCTTGGGTTGCCACTTGGCAAAGGACTTCGGATTCTTTGTTCCTCATCAAGGGCTGGAAGATTGCCACTGGTTCGTTCTTCCCTTTGACCTTTACGCGGTCCAAGGGGCGACAGATGAATTCCTGGGAGAGCTTTATGGCGGTATATTCGCTGATAATCACCCGACTATGGTAAGCCTTGGTCAGCCCTTCCAGGCGGGAGGCCAGATTAACGGCATCTCCGATGGCCGTATAGTTAAAGCGAAAGGTGGAACCCATATTACCGACGATGCATAGTCCGGTGTTGATCCCGACCCCCACATCAATGGCAGGGAGACCCTTGGCGGCAAAGTCTCGATTGATTCCCTCAAGACTAGCGACCATGTCGAGGGCGGAACGTACCGCACCATCGGCATGATCAGGCAGGTCCACCGGGGTGTTGAACAGGGCCATCATGGCATCGCCGATATACTTGTCCAGCATGCCTTTATTATTCAAAACGATGCCGGTCATGGGGTTGTGAATCGCGGTCAGCATCTCAACCAGTTGACGAGGTGAAACCTTTTCGGACAAGGTGGTGAATCCCCGGATGTCGGAAAACAGGATCGATATTTCCCGCTCGCCACCGCCCAGTTCAAGCTGCTCCGGATGGGCCAGGAGCTCTCCCACCACCTCCGGTGAAACATAGGACACAAAGGCCTTCTTCAATGCTCCGGCCCGGATTTCGGTAAAGAGGAAGGCCGTGGCTTCAAGGCAGACCGCCAGTAAAATACCACCGGCCACTGGATAAAACTCATGGAACCAAAAATTATTGGTGATGTGTACCGTATTGGCAACGGTGATGATGAGACCGATCACCCCGAAATAACCAGAGATGCGCAGGCTGAAGCGGCGGACAAAACTTGCCGCTAAGATCATCAGCAGGGTGATTATGGTCATCAGATAATCCAGCTCGGATGACTCTTGGAGCATGTCGTTGTTGAGCAGGTTGTTCAAGGCGGTGAAATGGATCCAGACTCCGGGAATTATGGGGTCAACCGGGGTGGGTCGCAGATCGAAGATCCCCGTTTCCGTGACTCCCACCAGAATGAGTTTGTCCTTAAAATGGTCCGGAGGGATTGTGCCGCGAATGACGTCAACAGCAGATATCATCGGGGTTTTATCGGGATCTGGAAAGTTAAGTGCAAAATGGTTGCCGGTGACCATGGACCGATTCAAAGAAAAGCCATGGACCCCGGTTCGGTCGAGGATGAGTTTCGCTTCCTGGTTTAAGGAATAACGGAGTATCTGAACGGCCAGGGGAGGGTAGTAATAGCCCTGGTAAGCATACGCCACGGGATAACGGCGATAGAGGCCGTCCGGGTCCGGTTCGGTGGTAAAGAAGGCCTGGGCCAGGGCGGCCTGGCCGATGGGCTGGATGTTGAGTTCTCCGAAGGGGAATTCCTTAACTCCGCTGATCGGGTCGCGCATGATAACATCCTGATATGCTGAATCATGGAGGACCTCGATTTGATCTGGTCGGGCGTCGGCACTGGCTGTAGGTCGGAGGAAAAATCCGGCAATTATATTGCCGTTTTCAGAGATCACCTGGGTGAGGGCCTCATCTTGGGTCGGAGAAGCCGGTTCACTGAAGACGATATCCAGACAAACAACTGCGGCTTCCGAGAGTTTGGTCAGCAGTTCCGCCAGGATGTGCCGGTCCCAGGGCCAGCGTCCGAGTTCATTGATGGAGTGTTCGTCAATGGCGATAATGACGGTGGCGGGGTTTATTTTGGGTTGCTGGCCGAATTCGGCCCGGATCGTGTACTTGGTGTCTTCAAAAAGCAGGCTGACTTTTTTGGTTGCGTCCAGGTTCATTACGGAAGCAATAAAGGTCAGGAGGGTAACCACGGTAAAACAGAGACAACGGATGTAAAAGTTTTTTTTCTTCATGGAGGTACCGGTTTGATTGGACGCTTCGTTTGTAACATCTTGAACGAATCTCCTGCGACTCGCTACTCTTTTCTCGTTATGGCAGAAATCGGCTATACCCACGGCTGGCCCTTGGCAGGATGAAGATGGATATGTTAGAAAGTATACGGACCATTTGAGCCTCTCTAATCTCTGCCCCAGGATATCGCTTATGATACGTCAACTATTGATCTTTATACTGTTGGTTCTTCTTATCCCCAGTCACTCGTGCCCCGCCGCGGAAGAGGCTGGTGAGGTGGTCCGGTTGGATGGTACGGCCATCCTCTATGTCACCGGCACGGTCAGGGGGCGTAAAGTTTCCGCCGGGGATCGGTTTAAGGTCGGTGAGACCATTCGAACCAAAAAGGACAGCCTGGTCTATTGCCGCTTTGTGGATGGTTCCAAGGCGGTTTTAAAGCCGGATAGCAGTCTCGCGGTCATCGCCGTCAAGCACGGTAACGTTGACCAGGGCACCGTACTTTTTGAAATCAAGAAACAGGGTGAGGCCAAGGGTCTGATGATCACCTCAAAAACCGTAACCATGGGGGTCAAGGGGACCCGATTCGGAGTGATTAGTGAAGAGGAAGAGGTGGCCATCTATCTCAAGGAAGGTTTCCTCGAGATCGGTTCCCTGAAGGGAGAATTTAAAAAGCATTATCAATCTCTGGAAGATGAATTCCGGCAACAGCAGGAGAAGATGCGACAGGATTTCAAGAGCGCAACCGAGAAGATGGCCGATGACTATGATCGGACCACAAAAGAGATGAAGAGCGGCAACTACGAACTGGTCAAATCGTTTACCCTTGAGGGTGGTCAGGCGGTGATGATTGCCGGTAATGAGGTCCGGGATCAAGATATCCCACCGGAGATGGAAGAGGATTTTAAGCTGCTTGATGGCTTCTGATCTTTTAAAGAATAAAGCATGGAGAGAGCTTTCAATTGAAGGTGATGATCCAAGAGGTTTCGATTATTCCTCATCAGGATAGTGTTTTTAGAAAAAAGGGGGCGTGATTTGAGGTGAAGAGAGGCGGGTCGCGTTGGAGGATGGTGGCGATCTCCGGTTGTCGTTTGAATTCTCGATCGAGAAAGTGGCGAACGTCGGCTCGGTTCCAGCCCTTGGGATGGATGAAGTTGGCGTAGAGGGAAAGATCTCCGGCCAAAAGTCCGTCGATCTCAAGTTCTTCTGCTTCAGGGCTGCCCAGGGGAAGATTGAAGATGGCCAGGTTGAGGTAGGTTATTGTTCGATGATGACGGACGGTGAAGGCCATGGTCTCGCGAGCTTCGACCAGGGTCTCATGGGGGGTACCGAACAGCAGGTACACATAGGTGGCGATCCCGGCCTGGTGGAGTGAAGATAGGGCCTGGGCCACCTGGGCCAGATCGATACCCTTATCCATCCGGTCAAGCACCTGCTGGTTCCCTGACTCAATCCCCAATTTTAACATCCGGCAGCCGGAGCGGGCCAGGTCGGCGCAGAAGGCCGGATCGATCAGTTCACGGCTCACCCTGGCAAAGCCATACCAATCCACACCCAGTGGATGTTCAATCAACCCCCGCATCAAGGCCGGACTCACGGCATTATCCAGAAAATGAATCAAGATAGGACGGTGTTTGCGGCAGAGAAGGTCAAGATCACCTAAGACCTGAGAGGTCGGGATGGGGTGATAGGGGTTTTGTTCCGCCTGTTCGGGGCAGAAACGGCAGCGATTCCAATAGCAGCCGGTGGAAGCGGCATAGGGCAGGATCAGGCCCGGGGCCAGGTAGGGGAGTGAGGCAAGATCGGTGTAATCGGGGGGATGATTGCAGGATCCCGCTGGGATCCCGGCCTCGTTTAAGAGATAGGGCTCTCCGGCACCCGCCACCATTTGGTCGATAATCTCCCCAAAGGGATTTGACCAATCAGGGCGGCTGAGCCAGGAGGTGACCAGACCACCGCCCATGACAATCTTTAGATCCGGGGCGATTTTTTTGATAAACCCTGCCAGGGCAAAGGCGACCTGGGCCTGACTGAGATAATTCAGGGAGATACCGATCAGAGCATAATTGTTTTCGGTGAGCTCTCCGGTAAGTTGATCGCGGAACAGGGGAAAAAAAATATTCTCTTCAGGATTATTGAAAGCCCGGATCAAATCGACGCTCTGATGGGGGGAGAGTTCAGAATCTGTGTAATTGGCCAGGCTGATCTCCCGGGTCGGATCACCCACCAGCGCTAACACCCGGTTCAGATCCGCCACCGCCCGGCCGTAGCGATCCCGATTGATATAGAGTTCCGGTCCCCGGAATGAGGCCAGGTTGTCGGCACTGTTTTTAACGGCCCGACGGCTCCAGGTATCGGAGGCATCAACCGGCAGATTCAGCAGAAAGTCCAGACCGGCAAGGTTTAAGTCAATAACCGTACAGCGCTGCCCATTCCCCCGTAAAACCCCGGCCAGACGAGCAACCCCGGCCGGCGGTTCACATGGTTTAGCCACTGGGGGGAAGAGTAAGAGCATAAGGGAAAGTTATAAGTGATAAGTTTTAAGTTATAAGTTTTGGAAGTTCTACGATTCATTTAGAGATTGTCTTGGTTCAACGTGAATCGATATTTTCCGGTGTCTGAGTTAACATACTCAGCCAAAGGAGAATTCAATGAAAAAGAGAAGACACAATTACACGCCTGAAGAAAAAGTAATCATACTCAAACGTCACTTGATCGATAA
>JAHJAA010000088.1 GCA_018814305.1 Pseudomonadota bacterium | reverse complement strand
GGCGATATTCGGCCGATCGGCTATTTGAAATTGTTTTTAGCGTGCTGGCTTCTTCCGTAGTCAGGATAATATTTGGGGCTTGTCTTGGCATGCCCCAAATATACATAAATAAATTAATTATTGCAATTAAACACTAGTATGAGTTTTGTCCAACGCTGCCAGGGGCCGCAAGAGCCAGGAACTATAGGATAGGATTAACCAAGCCGGACACTCGGGGTTAAATTCTATAATAAAATCACCAGCCTTTTTTAAAAGCCGCTTTATATGTATTCCCAAAAGGGCGGGGCTGATGTGTTTATTAAAATTATTCGCTGGCTTCTTTTGTCGGCCAATTGAGGCACAATGCTCGCACGATACACCACAAATTTATATAAAAGAACGATGCGGGAAGCCTACTCCAAGGCAACGGCGGAAATTCTTTCGGCACTTGAGAATGGTGGCGAATGCCTCGATTGTGGCGCCAATACCGGCCATTGGTGTCAAAAGATATCCTCGGCGATAGATTTTAAAAAAGACCGTTATTATGGCGTGGAGTGGGATGGGGCTTCGGTTGGTGAGGCCCAGGGGAATGGGCTCAACGTCCAACCGGGTGATCTTAACAAAAAATTGCCCTATGAAGATGAAAAGTTTACCTGCGTTTTTGCGTTGTCCGTTTTGGAGCATCTGTTGAATGGGTGTCACTTTATCCATGAATGCCGGAGAGTTCTCAAGACTGGGGGGACTCTGGTTCTGCTTACCCCGAACATAAGTACATATTTTACCGCGCTGCTGATTTTAATGGGGAAGATGCCTTCCAGTGGTCCCCATCCCGACTCGGCTTTCCTTCTTAAACAAGAAGAATTGATTAAAGTCAGCAGTGATGGTCTGATAGCGGACCCGGAATCGGATACTCCGATTCACCGGCATCTGGTCGTGTTCAGTTATCGGGTTTTGCGGACCTTTTTGGAAATGAATGGATTCTCGCAAGTACTTGGGTATGGGTTCGGAGTTTATCCATTCCCCAACTTCATTCAACCGCTTATGGAAAAAATTGATCCGTATCACTGCCACCAGATGGTTTTTATTGCAAAAAAATAGGTTGTGTTTTTCAGAACAACCCAAGGTTTATAATGCGAATATTAAAAAATCTTTTCGAAAAGAATCGGCGGTGGGCGGATAAAATTAAAGAACGGGATCCCGATTTTTTTGCCAAGCTGTCCAGGCAACAAAATCCTGAGTACTTGTGGATTGGTTGCTCCGATAGCCGGGTTCCGGCCAATGAGATTGTCGATATGTTGCCGGGGGAAATTTTTGTCCACCGGAATATCGCCAATCTGGTCATTCATACCGACCTGAATTGTCTCTCGGTCATTCAATATGCGGTGGAGGTTTTAAAGGTTAAACATATAATTGTCTGTGGCCATTACGGATGCGGAGGCATTCGCGCAGCCTTGGGGAATAAGGAGCATGGCTTGATCGATAATTGGCTCCGGAACATTAAGGACGTGTACCGGTTTCATCAGGATAAATTTGAATCTCTGCAAACGGAGCAAGAAAAAATTAATCTCCTCTGTGAGCTTAATGTTATCGAACAGGTTTCAAATATCTGCCATACCTCAATTGTTCAGGGGGCCTGGAAAGCGGGCCAGGAATTGGATGTCCATGGCTGGATCTACAGTATAGAGGATGGGATCTTAAAAGACCTGAATGTTTGCATCACAAATATAGATGAAATATCTCAACCCTACCGGTTGAGGTAGATTTCGAATACAACCGGCCTCTTTTCTTGATTCTCGACCAAGAGTATGTCCTTGGCTGAACTGACTTTCCTCACGTTAAATCATCAGGCCTCCCCATCTCGGCGTCTTCCTCGCAGGAACAGGCCCGGCCTTTAAAACTAAAGAAAAATTTGAGTCCTTTGCGGACGGTATCTGAGAATATTTTTGGAGAGAAGATCGCCCCGGCTACCTTTTTGTTGATTTCACCCAGGGTGGGGTAAGGGTGAATGGCCGAAGCGATTTTGGAGAGGCCGACTTTACCGTTCATGGCTGCGATCCATTCGCCAATAAGATCACCGGCATGGGGGCCGAGGATTTGAACTCCGAGAGGGTGTTCTTTCTTGTCGAGCAGTAATTTAATGCGCCCGGAACTCTCTCCTTCGGCGAGCCCCCGGTCGTTGGTGCTGAATTCTTCGATCATCACCGAATAGTCAAGGCCTAGTTCCTTGGCGCGTTTCTCGTTTAAACCGATGGAAGCCAATTCCGGGTGGGTGTAGGTACACCAGGGAACGAAGGTGTAATCGGTTTTTCTGGGCAGATGGAAAATTGCATTACTGACGATGACTCCACCTTCATATCCCGCCACATGGGTAAACTGATACCCCCCGATCACATCTCCAGCTGCATAGATATGTTTATGGGTGGTTTTCAGATATTTATTAACCTTGATCCCTTTGCGGTCAAAGGGGACCCCGATTTGTTCCAAACCGAGGCCGGTTACGTTGGGTTTGCGGCCCAGGGCCACCAGGATCTGCTCAGCTTGGAGGGTGCGAGTTGTACCCGTCGCATCTTTGATCACGACCTCCCTCTCTCCCCCCAAATCAGCCACTTTTATAACCGTGGCGTTCAGTTCAAAAATGATGCCTTCCCGGGTCAGTTCGAGTTTTACGATATCAGCCAAGTCCCGGTCTTCCTTACTGAGGATCTGATCGCTTCTCTGGATGACGGTTACCTTGGTGCCCAGGCGGGAGAAGGCCTGGGCCATTTCCGTGGCGATCGGTCCGGCGCCAAGAACAATCATTGAGGCGGGGAGCCGGTCGAGGGAGAAGATTTCCCGGTTGGTGAGATATGGGGTGCGGCCCAGGCCTTCCAGGGCAGGAGTTTCTGAAGAAGAGCCGGTGGCAATCACCCAGGTCTTCGCTGAAATGGAGTTGCCGTCCAGGTCGATGGTATGCTCGTCAGTGAATTGAGGATCACCGAACTCAACTTTAACGCCTAACTTGCAAAATCGTTCCACCGAATCATGTTTTTGGATGATGCCGATCACGGAGTGAATACGGTCGGCAATCTGTCGAAAATCGACTGGTGGTGGTGAGATGGACGGTAAACCGAAGTGGGGACCGCTTTTCATTAAATGATAGACATGGGCGGATTTGATCAAGGTCTTGCTGGGAACACAGCCGTAATGCAGGCAATCACCACCCAGAGCGTCTTCTTTTTCCACCAACAGGGTTTTTGCCCCAAGCTGGGCGGCACCCGAAGCCACGGTGAGGCCTGCGGCGCCGCCGCCGATAATGCCGATATCGTAATCATAGCTGGACATGTGGGATCTCCTGTTTAACGGTCAATGGTCGGATTGATTTTCTGCCGGGGAGGTCGGTGTGATTTGGGCCTTAGGTTTATGGAGGGCTAAAAGTTTTTTAACAGTGATCGGAAAAAGTCCCAAGACGGCGAAGGAGATCAATAAACCGGGCGACATGATTCCAGACAGTGAGTCGATCTTTGCCAGTTCCTTGCCGGCGTTGACATAGACGATGGTGCCGGCCAGCATGCCGATCTGGGATACCCAGAAATAGGTAAAGAGAGACATCCTGGTCAAACCCATGAGGAGGTTGATCACGAAAAAGGGGAAAACCGGGACCAAGCGAAGGGAGAAGAGATAAAAAGCCCCTTCCTGGTTGATGCCGGAATTGATGGTGACTAATTTGGCGCCAAATCTTTTTTGCACCCAGTCCCGCAGGATAAAGCGGGAAAAAAGACAGGCCAGGGTGGCTCCGATGGTACTGGCGAATGAGACCACCACCGTGCCGACCATGAGGCCGAAGAGTCCTCCTCCAGCCAGAGTGAGGATGGCGGCGCCAGGCAGTGACAAGGCGGTAACCAGGATATAAATCGCCATATAAGCAGCGATGACCTGGAAACGGTTCATTTGATAGAGTGACTGGAATCTTTCCTGGGAGCTCTTGATATAGTCGAGGGTCAGATATTGTCCCAGGTCGAAGTGGCGGAAAGCGGCCACTACTAGAACAATGAGACATAAAATACTGATTCGGGTGATGGCTTTTGAGCTTCCGGATGATGCTGTTTTTGTTTCCTGGTCAGGGGTCATGTTGTCGGTTTAGCTCCGATTTTAGGTTTCTTTGGGAGTATCGCCAGTCCTACTGGCCCAGTCGGTGTGATAAAATTGGCCCCTGGGTCGGTCTGTCCTTTCATAGGTGTGGGATCCGAAATAGTCCCTCTGTGCCTGGAGCAGGTTGGCGGGGAGGAGCTCGCTGCGGTACCCGTCGTAAAAGGCCAGGGCCGATGAGATAGCCGGGGTCGGCACTCCCAGTTCGATTGCCTTGGCCACCATCTGGCGCCAACCGGTCTGGACGTGTTTGAGTTCCTCACGGAAAAAATCGTCCAGCAGGATGTTTTCAAGCGCCTGATTCGTGGTAAAGGCCTGTTTGATATTGCCGAGGAAGGTGCTGCGGATGATGCACCCGCCTCGCCACATCAGGGCGATGTCTCCATAGTTTAATTTCCAGCCATAGAGTCGGGCCGCCTCCCGCATCAACATGAATCCTTGGGCATAGGAAACAATCTTGGCGGCGTAGAGAGCGTTGTGGATAAACTCCAGGTAATCGTCAATCTGGCCGGTAAAGAGATTTTGCGGGCCGGATAATAACTGATGGGCCTTGAGTCGCTCCTCCTTGAGGGTTGAGAGGTCGCGGGCAAAGACCGCTTCGCCGATCAGGGTTAAGGGGATACCAAGTTCAAGGGCGTTGATTCCGGTCCATTTGCCAGTGCCTTTTTGTCCGGCCGAATCGAGGATCTTGTTCAGGAGTGGTTTGTCGTCGGTATCGTTGAAAGCGAGGATATTGGCTGTGATTTCGATGAGATATGAATCGAGTTTGCCTTTGTTCCAAGCGCTGAATACTGCAGCCATTTTCTTTTCGCTAAGGCCGAGACCACGCCTCATAAAGTCATAGGCCTCGCCGATCAGTTGCATGTCGCCGTATTCGATGCCGTTGTGGACCATCTTGACGAAATGCCCGGCTCCTTCCTCGCCAACCCATTGGCAGCAGGGTTCGTTGTCGGTCTTTGCGGCTATGGCCTGGAAAATATCTTTGACATGGGGCCAGGCCGCCGGATTACCTCCAGGCATGATGGACGGACCGAATCGGGCTCCTTCTTCGCCACCGGAAATGCCGGTGCCGACAAATAGAATTCCTTGTTCAGTAAGAGCGCGGGTCCTGCGGTTGGTGTCGCTGAACAGAGAATTGCCACCGTCGATGATAATATCGCCAGGGGATAGAAGGGGAAGGAGTCGGTCAATCAAGGTGTCGACCGCAGGGCCGGCCTGGACCATCATCATGACCCGACGGGGGCTGTTGAGTTGCGCAACTAAATCCTCGAGGGAGTAAGCCCCGGTGATGGATGTTCCCTTGGCCGGGCCGGAAAGAAATTCATCTATTTTGGCGGTCGTTCGGTTGTAAACGGCAACCAAAATACCATGGTCGGCCATATTCAAAACTAGATTTCTCCCCATGACGGCGAGACCGATAAATCCGATGTTCGCGTGTGACATGCCACTTCTCCTTCAAAGTATCAACGTCAAATCTGATCTGTAAAAAGAGCCCCTTCTCTTTATCATTAGATCAGAAGTTCAAATTTTATGACACCAAAACCCTGGAATTGCCAGAATCATGGGCCCAGGTACCTGAACGTAATGGGGTTGGTTTTTTAAGGAATGGAAGGTTTATTCCGAACTGAATTAAGGGATGAATGATAGAGATTGCTCTTAACTGGCAGAGAAAAGATCCTGATCAGGGTGAGCGTTTGGGGGAGGTAGCTTATTTTTGGCTGGACTCAAGATGATTCAATAATATTTTTCGAAAAATAGCTCAAGAAAAAAGGAATGAAGACCGATAACTCCATTGAGGAAAAACTCTTTTCCATATGGGAAAGATCTTGAATTAAAAACGTACGCCGATTCGAAGGAGGTGAGGAGGTCGGCAGGGTGACCCAAGATTTTAAGTGAAGTGATACTCTGGGAAAGGAATCCCGAATCTAACTCATCATGGAGGAATTACCATGGCATTACGCATCAACACTAACGTGGCCGCGATTAACGCCCACAAAAACATGATCAACAATGACAATGCTCTATCGTCGTCCCTTGAGAAGTTGTCGTCTGGTCTGCGGATCAACCGGGCCGCCGATGACGCTTCCGGTATGGCCATTGCCGACTCCCTGAAATCTCAGGCTCTTGGCCTCGGTCAGGCAATTCGGAACGCCAACGACGGTATTTCCATGGTTCAGACCGCTGATGGTGCTCTCGACGAGTCCATCAAGATCGTCAACACCATCAAAACCAAGGCCATCCAGGCCGCCCAGGACGGCCAGACCACCGAGTCCCGTCTTGCCATCCAGGCCGATATCAATAAGTTGATGGAAGAGTTGAACTCCATCGCTAATACCACTGCCTTCAACAACCAGAAACTGTTGTCCGGTCAGTTCACCAATAAACGGTTCCAGATCGGGGCCTATACCGGTGAGACCGTCGGGATCTCGATTGGTTCTGCTGAATCCACCAAGGTTGGCCATGTTACCACTGCTGAAATGGTCTCCAACAGTGCCAATGGTGGTGAAGTCAGGCTATCCATTTTCAGTAACACCCAGAATATGGATGTCAAGATCCAGTCGGTCCAGCTGGCCTATGATAACAGCGCTGATCACAGCATGGGTGCCTTAGCTGCGGCCATTAACAAGGTGGCGGACATGACTGGGGTTTCGGCCCAGGCCAAGGTTTCGTCAAGTTCCAGTGCAACGGTTAATGCCGGCTCCACCGGCAGTGACTTCAGTATCAATGGTGTGGTTATCGGTGAGGTCAGGGTCCTGGCCAATGACGCTGATGGTTCACTGGTTAATGCTATTAATCAGAAATCCAGTCAGCATGGTATCGTCGCCAGTGTTGATCAGGCCGGGTATCTCAGTCTGACCTCCAATGACGGCCGGGCCATTCAGGTGACCGGTGATACCGGGGCGGTTCTGGTGGGTAGCAACCTGTCGACCTTTGGTTCGATTAAGCTGTTCCAGACCGGTGCCAACGAGATCCGGATCAGTGACGAGGCGGATGCTATCTCTTTGAATCTGACCGGCAGCGTCGGTCTGTCCACAGCGACCACCACCCTGATCGATTCGACCATTACCAAGAACTCAACCATCGGTTCTGCTTCTGTCCTGAAGGCCGGCACCCAGATTGGCTTTGTCCTGACCAGCACCACCTTAAATGGTACCATCAGCACCACGATGGACTCGATCCTGACCGCTGGTTCCGTGCTGGCCAGTGCCACCATGATTGAGATGGGCAGCGTCCTTGGTGGTACCACCACCAGGGATCAGGATAGCATCCTGACCACCACGTCCGACAGTCTGCTGAAAACCGGCACGACCCTGAAGTCCGGCACCAAGCTGGCCGCTGGCACCACCGTTACCACTCGACTGAAGGCTGCCACCGGCTGGATTGAGGCCGGGGATACGATTAACTCAGAGGTCACTCTGAGTGGCTCCCAAACCTTGAATGCCGATATGGTGGCTAAGTCTCAATCCGTGATGGCCTCGGCTAACGTCTTTACGGCCGGTTCCTATATCGGGGCTGACATGACCACCGCCTCCACCATTGCCACTACCCTTGATTACGGCATGACCCTGCTGGCCGGTTCCGAAATCGCCGACGGCGGTTTGTCCATCAAGACCGGTTCGATTATCGGTGGCAATATCACCATCTCCGCCGCATTGGTCACCACTACCGCTGATACCGTGGTCAAAGCGGGTTCCAGCCTGACTGCTACCTCGATTCTGGCCAAGGGTTCCACCATCGGTGGTAACGTCAAAACCAGTACGGCGGTGACTCTGGCCAGTTCCATGACCCTGGCGGCCGGATCTCAGATTGCTTCGGGATCCACCATGAAGGCCGGTACGGTTCTGACCGACAATATCTGGGTGGCCGGTGGTAATCAGCTCAAGGCCGGAACGGTTTTGACTGGTGATACGGTAACCTCGGGAACCAACTATCTGAACAACTCCTTAACCCTGGCGGCCAACTCGATTGTTGCGGCAGCGAGCGTGTTTGCTCCCATGGCTTCCGCGTCAACCGGTGCTACCGCTACTACTTCACTGTCCAATGTGTCGAAGTTCCGGTTGGCCGATGTTGATGTGACCAGTCAGGATTCCGCCCAGGTGGCGATTTCCATCGCTGACTCCGCACTGAAGAACCTTGATAAGATCCGTTCCGATCTCGGTTCCGTGCAGAATCAGCTGACTTCGACCATCACCAACCTGTCGGTGACCCGGGTCAATATCTACGCGGCGGAATCTGCCATTCGGGATGTTGACTTCGCCGAAGAGGCAGCTAACTTCTCCAAGATGCAGATCTTGAGTCAGTCCAGTTCGTTCGCAATGGCCCAGGCCAATGCCAGCGCCCAGACCGTCTTGAGTCTGCTTCAAGGGTAAGCGCTCTTAAACCGATAACGAAGGCGGTTTGTTTCCGTCTTCATCACAAGGGGGGCAGCCATTCGGTTGCCCCCCTTCTTTGTTTTGTTTGGAGGTTGATTCAGATAAAAAAATTCAAGAATTTTCATGGGGGGTCGATAAATAGGATAAGCAGGTGGAAGAGTTCGGCTCTTCTTTTCGCCTTTAGATTAAAGTTGTGTATGGAAATATAAAATTATGGCAGGCACGGTTTCATCCCTCGGTATCGGTTCCGGTTTGCAGCTTCGGGATATCCTGGATCAGTTGCGTCAGGTCGATGAACAGAAGATTTTGATGAAGCAGGAAAGCATCGCTGAGCTCAATGTCCAGTTGAGCGAGTTCAGCGTGGTTGGCAGTAAGCTCCTGTCCATGAAGAGTTCAGCGCTGAATCTGTCCTTATCCTCCACCTTCCTGAATCGAGAAATTACCAGTTCCAGCGAATCTGTAATTACCGCCACCGTCTCCTCCGGTATTGAAGAGCAAACGGTGAATGTCACCGTCGATCGTTTAGCCTCAAAGAGTTCCTGGTTGTCAGCCGGAGCTTCTGCCTCCACTGCCATTGTTGCCGTCCCGACCAGTGTGGAGACCACTACCGGAGTGGTTGATCCGGATATTGAAATCGTTATGCAGACCGGCGAGGAAATGACCATAGATTTTGGTGGCAGTCAGACTTTTACCGTGACCGCAGCTGGTGATCTGACCATGAATCAATTGGTGACTGAGATCAATGACCATCTTGATAATCAGGATTCGGGTGGACCAGGGACCAACCAGCGGTTTGTCTGGGCGGAGACCTATGATGTTGCCGGAGAAACTTTCCTCAAGATCAGTTCGGATATCGCCGGAGGTTTTGGTGAGGATAACCGGGTCGCCATCACCGAAGACTTGACTCAACTGGATTTTGCCGATTCTACCCAGTCCTTTCAGTATGAATTTAACACAGGTGCCGATCTGCAGGTTGTTACCTTAAATGTTGCCGCAGATACCACCATGGCGGAACTGGTGGATTTGATCAACAATGATGTGGATAATCCCGGCATTACCGCCTCGATCATCGATGACGGTGGTATTTCGCCCTACCGGCTTTTGCTGAAGTCGGACGATACCGGGGAGTCTTCCCGGATCAATATTTCAGGGCAGTTGCCTGATCTGGCCATGGCCGAACAACAGGGAGCAGCTGCCGCCTCTCTGAATGCCCAGGTGACCATCGACGGGATTCCTTATCTGCGAGAGGGCAATCAGGGTATTAATGATATCATCAGCGGGGTCACTCTGGATTTCGAGTCCACTGGGACTTCGACCCTGAGGGTATCCTTTGATGATCAGGAGGTTATTGATCTCGTCACCAGTCTGGTTGCTGCGTATAATGATGTGGTCCAGGAGATCGATGGAAAGGTTGCCTACGATACTGAAACCGGTGCGTTCGGAATCCTGTCCCGCACCACCATCCGTGATATTCCCTTTGATCTGGAAACCTTGATGTCTACCCCGATCAGGGTTTCAATCGGCAGCAAGGTTGACAGCTGGTTTGATCTGGGCTTGACGATCAACCGGGACGGGACCATTACCATTGATCAATCGAAGCTCGCCGAGGTAGTTTCCGAGAACTTGTCGGATGTTCAGTCCTTTTTTCTTGGCGATGCAACGGAAGGCATCACCGGAATGGCGGATATGCTCAATGATCGGTTACGGGTCCTGACCGGAGGTACCGGGCAGGTGGCAGCTGAGAAAACCGAGGCCCAGCAAAGAATTACCGATCTTGAATCCTATATCGAGAAGGAAAAGGAGCGTTTGGATCGCAGATATGAGGTCATGACCAGGCAATTTACGGAGTTGGATACCTATATGAATCGGATGACCAGTATGTCCAGTTACTTACAGACCCAGTTTGAAAGCCTAAGTGCTCTTACCGGAACGGGTTCCGGTAAGAAATAGAGTTCTGTGAATCATAAAAGTTAATATTTCCGGAGGGAAAACCATGGCGCCAAACCAGGTCTTGAATGCCTATCGGCGGTCAGAGATGCAATCCGCAGTCCATCCAGTTAAGCTGATCCACATGCTCTTTGAGCGGGTGTTGATTCACCTGGAGGAGGTTTCTGAAGGAATTAGAGAGGGGAATGCGAAAAGACGCGGTGAAAATCTCGGTAAGGCGATTGCCATTGTCACCGAGTTGGCTGCATCGATCAAGAGTAGCGACCAGTCTGAAGCCGCCGCCTTTCTGCGGGGGTTGTACACCGCAATTTTGACGGAACTCCCCAGGGTCTCGCTTGATAATGATGAGAAAATTGTCGGCAAGGCCTACTCGTATCTAAAAAGATTAAAAGAAATCTGGGAAGAAACCGCCATGGATGAGCACGGATACACCAAAACAAAAGAGGGCGGGCTGGCGGTTCAGGATCTGAATAACACGAAAGAGTCTCTGGAATTTGGGCATAACACTGCGGCCCAGGAGAAATCAAAGGCGTCCTTCGATAAGGTCTCCTATTCGATTTAATGAACTCGTTCTCTTCCGAGGGTGAAGGGTATGGTAGATGGAGAACAGGTGGTGGATCTTGAACTTTTGATCCGGGTTATGGATGACTTCAGGATCATGCAAGCGGAGCACATTACGGCGATGGAGGGTGGACTGCCCGATGAAATTGATCTCTGGTGCCGCCAGCGGGAGACAGCCTTTCGGGCAATAAAGGAACAACTTAATCGTGTCCTGCCGGGGTTGAAGAGCAATGAATCTGCTGGAAGGCTTCAGGATAACCTGGCCCAGGTTATGGCTGGAGAGGATGAACTGTGTCGATTGACCATTGCCCATCGGGAGGAACTCAAGAAAGAAATCGGCAGGATGCGGCAAGGGCGGAATGCTCTGCAAGGGTATGGACCCGGCCGGGTGGTAAATCGATCTCGATAAATAAGGGTTAATGGAGAGAGAAGGTCTAAGGAGGACGAACCATGGTTGATGTCAATTTGGCAACAGATGTAAAGGCAATTGGAATCCCAACTGTACCTGCGATCGAGACTGAAGATCGAAAGCGTCCCCAGGTTGCCCCGGTCAGGGAGGGTTCTGATTCAAGTGGGATGGGGCTTGATGACAAGGCTCTGCATGGACGAGCGGGAGGCAAGCGAAGGGTCAGTGAGGATGAGTTGAATAAGGAAGTGAAGCATATTCAGCAACGGCTCGAAGACATGGGAACGCGGCTCGGTTTGACGGTGAGTCATGAAACGGATGATATTCTGGTTCAGGTCACCAACCGGGACAGCGGTGAACTGATCCGGCAGATCCCTTCCGAGGAAGTGGTCAAGCTTCGGCAGAAACTGGAAGAATTGGCCGGGATCCTGTTCGACGATCACGTTTAAAAGAAGTATTGAAGTCCTTCTGGACGGTCTGTGGTTTTAAGGTGAGTTTTGCGCCAAGGGTGATGAAGGATGGATCATGCCTTCATCACCCTTGGCGTTTCAGGGGCAGATTGTCTTCAAGATGATTTCCCATATTTGCCGGAAGAGGTGGAGATGTAAAGCACCTGCCCCGGTCCTCGCAGGTTTTTTATCCAGATCTTCGGATCTCCCTAAAGAGTAATCTCAAAAATGGTCGGAACAGTATAGGGCCAGGTTGATGTTTTCCTGGTGTGACCCCTGGTGTTTCTGGGGGCTCCATAACCTTCCCCCTCCTTGTTCAAAGCCTGATTAACTCTCTGTTCACTCATTCCTTTTGAAAAAAAACATTCTGAATTTTTCTTGACAATTTCACTCCCCCTATATATAAGCGAACAAGCTTTGTTTCTCTGAGCCGTTATTCATTTTTACTACATATAAATTTAACCGAAGGAGATGTGAACATGTCTAAGTTAGTTCCCCCCCATGGAGGTAAAGGCCTGGTTTGTTGTCTGCTGCATGGCAACGAGCTGAACGCTGAGCAGGAGAAAGCCAAGGGTTTGAAGAAGATCCAGATCAGTGCTCGCGCCAAGGGCGACGTGATCATGATGGGTATTGGTGGATTTAGCCCTCTGTCCGGTTTCATGACCAAGGCAGACTGGAAAGGCGTCTGTGAAAAATTTCAAATGGCAGACGGTACCTTTTGGCCGGTACCGGTAACCCTTGATTGCACCAAGACCGATGCCGACGGCATCAAGGCCGGTGATGAGATTGCCTTGGAAAATGATGGCGTAATCTATGCCACCATGAAGGTCAGCGAGAAGTACGAGTTGACCGAGGCCGACAAAAAATGGGAATGTGAGAAAGTTTTTAAAGGTGAAGGCGAAGAATCTGCCGACGACAAATTCTGGAAGATTGCCATGGAAGATCATCCAGGCGTCAAGATGGTTATGGCCCAGAAGGCATTCAACCTGGCCGGTACCGTTAAAGTTCTGTCCGAGGGCGAGTATCCTGAGAAGTACAAAGGTGTTTACCTGACTCCGGCTGAAGTTCGTGCCATGTTCGACGAGCGTGGCTGGGCCGATGTAGCTGCTCTTCAGCTCCGTAACCCGATGCATCGCTCCCATGAGTTCCTGGCCAAGATCGCAATTGAGGTCTGTGACGGCGTGCTGATCCACTCTCTGATCGGTAACCTGAAGAAGGGTGATATCCCCGCCAACGTTCGGGTCAAGGCTATTGATTGCCTGGTTGAGCATTATTTCGTTAAAGACAATGTTATCCAGGCCGGTTATCCGCTGGATATGCGTTACGCCGGTCCTCGTGAGGCCCTGCTCCATGCCACCTTCCGTCAGAACTACGGGGTCAATAAGATGATCATCGGTCGTGACCATGCCGGTGTTGGTGACTTCTACGGTCTTTTCGAAGCTCAGACCATTTTCGACAAGATCCCCACCGATCTGGCCGAGGGCAAAGCCCTGAAGTGTATGCCGCTGAAGATCGACTGGACCTTCTATTGCAAAAAGTGTGACGGCATGGCTTCCCTGCGGACCTGCCCTCACAGCAAGGAAGATCGGGTTATCCTTTCCGGGACCAAACTGCGTAAGGCCCTTTCCGAAGGAGCTGAGATCGTTGACCATTTTGGCCGTGATGAAGTTCTGGTTATCCTGAAGGAGTATTACCAGGGTCTGACCGAGAAGGTTGAGGTCAAGATGCAGGGTGCCGCTTCCGGTGCTGTAATGAAATAATTGCTTCTTGCAATTATTGTTTCATTGAATATGAAAGGAGATGCCGGTTTCGGCATCTCCTTTTTTTATAGGTGAAGTCCCACGGTAAATGAATGTTCTGGTGAATTTATGAATGAAGTTACAGTCGGTCTTGGTTCTCGGAGTTATCCGATCTTAATCGGGGAAGGAATGCTTCCCCGGGTCGGCCTCGATCTCAAAGCCCGGGCGGTTGCCAAGCGTTTTGTCATAGTGGCTGACGATCATGTGGCAGAACTCTATGGCGGGAAACTCAAGGATTCTTTAGCCCAGGCGGGAATGAGTGCGGATCTGATCACTTTTCCCCACGGAGAAGCCAGTAAGCATCTGGGCACTGTTGCCGACCTGGCGAGTCGACTGGCTCAGTTGGGGGTTGATCGCAAAGACGGCTTGATTGCCCTGGGGGGAGGAGTCACCGGAGATATTACTGGATTCCTGGCGGCCTCTTACATGCGGGGAGTTCCGTTTGTCCAGGTGCCGACCACCTTATTGGCCCAGGTGGACAGTTCGGTTGGAGGCAAGACCGGAGTCGATATTCCGGAAGGGAAGAATCTGGTTGGGGCCTTTTATCAGCCGCGCTGTGTCTATATCGATACCCTGGTCTTGCAGAGTTTGCCGGGAAAAGAGTTGTTGAATGGTCTAGCCGAAGTCATCAAGTATGGCGTTATCTGGGATCGGGACTTCTTTCAGGTGCTTACGGATCAACGCACGGCTATATTGGCGTTGGATCTTTATGTTCTGGAAAACGTGATCGCTCGGTGCTGTGAAATTAAGGCGGAGGTCGTGGCCAACGATGAACGGGAGTTCGATCTTCGGCGGATTTTGAACTATGGTCATACCATCGGTCATGCAGTAGAAGGGGCTTCTGGGTATACCCTGGACCACGGCCTGGCCGTGGCCATCGGCATGGTCGCTGTTAATCGGTTAGCCGAAGAGAAGGGGACGTTGAGCGCTGTTGAGGCGGCTACGATTAAAGAACTGATTCAGGCCTACGGTTTGCCGACGGAGATTCCCAAAAAAATGGACCGAGTTAAAATAAAAGGATATCTGAAGACCGATAAGAAAACCGTGGGCGGCCGAACATTTTTTGTTCTTCCCACTCAAATTGGTGCGGTGGTGATTACCGATGAGGTCAGTGATGAGTTGATTGATCAAACAATCCGGGAAGGAGCAGGATGATAAAATGTCATTGGAAATAATTGAAAAGCTCCTTGAGGGTTTTCCTTTATCAGTCATTCTGGAAACCGATGACCAGAACATGACAATCAACGAGCCCTATTACGAGAACATCGCCCTGCCTCATATTGTAACGCGGGACGGAAGATTCTGGGCCTGCTCGTTCGATACGGTATATGCGTTAAGCCAGGAGGGGATCGATCGGTTCAGCTTTTATTTCTGCAGTTCTCCTGAGATCTACGGGGTGGTGTCGACCTCCTCATTTGATCAGGGAAGGGTCATGCTTCGGGCCGGTACCATAAAACGTTTCACCTCCTTTTCTTTTCAGACCTTTGGCCATCAGGCTACCCTGTTATACGACCACCGGTGCCAGCATGAGCTTGGCCGGGTGGAGCGGGCCATCCAGCAGGCGGCGAGTTTATTTGTCGTCTTTCTTGACGAAGAAGGTTTTTGGAATATCCATCCGGTTGTCCTCCCCCAGAAATATTTGGGGAGGAATGAGTTCTTTCTGCAGACCAGCGGTATCATCTATCCTATGATGTTTCGCTCTGAACGATATTTGTCAGAATGTCTATCTATTGCCGATAGACTTCTGAAAAATGAGTCTTTGTGGCGTCTGGGTTTCCAAGAGATGCAGATGCCTGCTCACGTGGCCTTTTATTGGTTGAGGAGCGATGGGACCTATCAGGCGATTTATGATCAGAATAAAACACCTCAACCTGTCCGTCGATACAGTGAACTCAGGGTCTACGCGGTATCCGGTTTCCTTGACGGTGCCATGGAATAACTTTAAAGCACTGTCTTTTTTACACCGCACACCTGAACCCAATGATATTTGACCACGTTCGTGATTCTACCAGCCGATGGCTGATGGTGACCGGTCCCGGTGAGTTCCAGCAGCCACCTTTCAAAAGCCAGGTCGTGCGTCGGTCAGGGCCTGCTGTGTTGAGGTGAGATGTGGTCCATTCGTAGACATTACCCAGGAGGTCAAGGAGTCCGAAGGGGCTCATGGCTTTTTTGGGGTTCCGATCCACTGGAGTCGTATCACCAAGTCGGGATGAGCGGAAATTGGCGAAATCCTGGTGCCATTCGCTGCCCCATGGATAGGGAGAATACCTGGGCCCATGGGCAGCGGCCTCCCACTCCTCCTCGGAGGGTAAGCGTTTTCCTGCCCATGAGGCAAAGGCCAGGGCGTCCCGGTGGCTGACCTGGACCACGGGTTGGTTTGTTTTAGTGATGATGGAAGGTCCGGCTGGTCCCGATGGGTATCGCCAATCGGCTCCGGCGACTTTTTTGACGTTTCCCCTCTTGATAATAGTCAGGGTTGCTTTGCCGCTTTTGTGGTCCAGTCCGCTCTGGAACCGTCCTTGATAAACAATTCCGAATCCAGCCTTCTCCGCATCGGTTTCATATCCCGTTTCCCTGATAAAGAGTTCAAAGAGATCGTTGGTCACCGGGTATTGGCCCATAAAGAAATCAGGCAGGATGATCTCATCAGCCGGATGTTCCGAGGGGCCAGGGTCAGGGCAGCCGATTGGGTATCGTCCTGCTGGGATTTTGATATAGATTGGGGTGAAGCGGCTGAGGATGCTGGCCAGAGAGTCGTTGTCTTCCGTGAGCAGAAGATCAGGAGTCAGGGTCTCATCTGGCTCGAGGTATTTGGAGATAATTTCTAAAAATGGTGGGTGTGGTTTTTCTCCTGCAACTCCTGATGGTGAAGAATCATCATCAACAAATTCGACCTCTTCGTCAGAGAGGATCTCGAAGGTATCATCGGTTTCCTCTCCCGTTCCGGCATCGGCCTCACCCGATCCAGCTCCAGTCCCTGGGGTTGTCTCTCCGGTCCCACCTCCACCACCACCCATGAGTAAGTCGATTTCAGTATCGGGAAGAAACTCGACTTCTTCATCCGAGAGGATCTCGATGGTATCATCGGTTTCCTCTTCCGTTCCGGCATCGGCCTCACCTGAGCCAGTCCCAGTCCCTGGGGTTGTCCCTCCGGTCCCACCTTCACCAGCATCCATGAGCAGGTCGGTTTCAGTGTCGGGAAGAAACTCTACTTCTTCATCCGAGAGGATCTCGATGGTATCATCGGTCTCTTCTCCCGTTCCGGCATCGGCCTCACCCGATCCAGCTCCAGTCCCTGGGGTTGTCTCTCCGGTCCCACCTTCACCACCATCCATGAGCAGGTCGGTTTCAGTGTCGGGAAGAAACTCTACTTCTTCATCCGAGAGGATCTCGATGGTATCATC
>JAHJAA010000087.1 GCA_018814305.1 Pseudomonadota bacterium | reverse complement strand
AGGTGAATTTGCGGAAGCTGTAGTCATGGCCATGGTTGATGCAATAATGGATGCGGCACTGAACATGATTAAATCATTACAGAAAAATTGTGCAGCAAATACATAAAATCAAGATGATAAATCAACTCCGAAAGTTGAGATTTTATCTGTGAAAATGGGGGTTGCACCAGCCTCGAAAATTGAGCTGCTTTTAGGTGAATAAAGATCTTGGAACATCACAACCAGTAGATTGATCTCGGCAGGTCTGTCGTCGACAAGCAGTGTTGTATGATGCTCTGAGGTGCTTGTGACTCTTTATATTTCTCCCCCATCTCTTGCACTTAATTTGAAAACCTCCAGATCTATGTCTTTGTGGCCAGAGAATTGATGGTAGATTTCAATAAATTCATCAATGTTTTTGAGAAAAATATCAGTCAATTCCGGATCAAAATGTTTTCCCCTCTCATCTGCAATAATAGTGCAGGAACTTTCTATCGGGTATGGCACCTTATAGGGCCTCTTTGATGTGAGTCCGTCAAATACATCAACAATTCCTGTTATTCGAGATTCAAAAGGGATTTCCAGCCCTTTTAAATTGTGGGGGTAGCCGGTACCGTCCCACTTCTCATGGTGGGTCAAGGCAATATCACGGGCTAATACCATTAATTCAGAGTCGTGGCCATCGAGCAGGTCTGCCCCGATAGTTGTATGCGTTTGCATTATTTTCCACTCTTCCATGGTGAGTTGCCCCGGCTTCAGGAGGATACTGTCAGGAATACCGATTTTGCCAATATCGTGCATTGGACTTGCATTAAAGAGTAAATCTGCTTCCAGATCAGACTTGCCGCATAATTTACCTAAAAGTACACACATATGACTCAACCGCACAAGGTGTTCTCCGGTCTCATTATCACGGTATTCAGCAGCCCGTCCCAGACGATAAATAATCTCCAGGCGGGTGTCATGTAATTCAAGGGTCCGTTCCCGGACTGTTTTTTCTAGAAGGATATTCTGCTCTTGGACCTCATTATGGAGAAGTCTGATCCTGAGCATATTCTCAATTCGAGTAAGGGTCTCTACCTTATCAAAAGGTTTGGTCAAGAAATCTTGAGCGCCTTCAGACAAGGCTTGGAGCCTGGTCTGTTTGTCTTGCAATGCAGTCAAGACAAGAACAGGGATGTATGAGCTTCCTTCAATGTGCCGGATTTGGGCCATCACCTGATAGCCATCAAGATAGGGCATATTGATGTCCAACAAGACAAGATGGGGTTTATAGGCCCTGTATAACTTTTCAGCTTTGCGGGGGTCAGTTATGCTCAATACTGAAGAGTAGCCTTGGGCGGACAGGGTCTTTTCAAGCAACTCAACATTTGCTGGGTTGTCATCAATAATCAGCAGTCTGGATTTGAGGAGATCGTGCCGGGATATCATTTTCTACTCCAGGGGAAATTAAATCGTCTTTGATTTTATCAACGAAGGATGGTGCCAATAATTCGATAAAATTCATTTATGTTGAATGGTTTTGTGAGGTAGTCTGCGAAGCCTGCATTAATGGCTTTTTTTATGTCCGAGGACATGGCATTACCGCTGAGAGCGACAACCGGTGTATTTTTTGTTTCCTGTCGTTCGGAGAGCCTCAGGAAGGCTTCAAAACCATCTATATCCGGCAGATTTAAATCCATTAAGATAATATCCGGGTTTTGGGTAATGGCAAGGTCGATCCCCTGTTCAGCATTCTCTGCGGTCAATAATGTTATATCAGGTGAACATTGTTCTAAAATTTCCTTCAGGAGCTCTCTGTTGTAAATATCATCTTCCACATAGAGTAAGGTGTAGTTGCCTTTTGGCACATTATTTTTTATCTCGGTTTGTGGGGAAGTAACCTCTTCCGGGTCAGCGGGTGATTCCGCCGCAGGAATATCGACGAAAAATTTTGATCCCTTGCCTACTTCACTTTCAACCTCAATATGGCCATGCATCAATTCAATCAGGCGCTTGGAGATGGTAAGGCCGATGCCGGTACCTTCGATGGTAGAGGTTTCGGCTCCTAGACGGTCAAATGGCCTAAATAGAGAGCCAATTTTTTCTTTCGCAATTCCTGGGCCAGTGTCGGTGACAATAAGACGGACTTTGTCATTATGTTTTTCGCAGGAGTAACTTACGGCCCCCCCCGGTTTATTGTATTTGATAGCATTGGAAACCAGATTTAAGAAGATTTGCCTGAATCGGGTGCGGTCTGCTTGGATAAAAATTGACAGGTCATCTAAACATGGCATCAATTCGATATTTTTTGATTCGGCCAGATGCTTGACTAATTCGTATGTTTCATGGCAAAGCGAACACATATTGACCGGCTCAATTGATATTTCTTCCATGTCGCCCGACTCAATTCTGGCGAGATCGAGTACGTCGTTAATGAGTCGGAGGAGGTGGCGTCCAGACTGAAGAATTTTGTGGAGATGATTTTTCTGATGGGTTTTGAGTGGCTCCTTTTCATCGGTATCCAGCAATTGCGAAAAACCGATGATCGAATTCAGCGGTGTTCGTAACTCATGACTCATGCTGGCAAGAAATACTGACTTGGCCAGATTTGCTCGATCAGATTCTTCCATGGCTTTTTTTAGTTCCAGGGTTCGCTCGGTGACGATTTCCTCCAGTTGATTCTCAACTTTTTTGATTTCGGTAATATCCCGGACGCTCCCGATTATTCTGATGGGAGAGCCTTTCTGGTTACGAAGAACCTTTCCTCGCTCTTCGACTACTCGTGTGGTGCCATCCGGCAGAAGAATCCGATGCTCTAGGTTATGGGGGGCGTTGTCATTCAGGATTGAGCGAATGGCATTCCGCACCTGGATTTTTTCCTCAGTGGGGATTGTTCTCATATAATGTTGGTAGGTAGGTTCAATTTCTTGGGGTTTCATACCCAAGATACGGAAAACCTCATCCGACCAAGTCAGTTTTTCTTTGCCGATCTCCCATTCCCAGCTCCCAACATGGCCGATCTCTTGGGCAATATTCAAGAGATCTCGGCTTTTCTGTAAGGCCACTCGAGCCTGATCTTGTTCAGTTATATCGCGGTTAACCCCTCTGTACCCTTTGAATATGCCGTTTACATCAAAAAATGGAGTGCCGGAACTCTCCAGAACAATCAGCGATCCGTCCTTACGAATGTTGATATTTCGGAGGTTACTAAAGGGTTTCTGGTCCTTGAAAAACTCGAGGAAAATTGCCGCAATGGTTTGGGCATCTTCTTCTGGGTAGTATTTGAACGGGGAGGTGTTAATGATCTCCTCCGGGGTATATCCCAGGAGGTTGAATACCCGAGGGCTGGCGTAGGTGTATATGGCGAAGTTGTCTATTTCCCATATCCAGTCGTTGATATTTTCGGTTAAAACCCGGAAGCGTTCCCGACTTTCCAATAGGGCGGAGTCGCTTTCTTTTTGTCGAGTTATATCAATGCAATAGCTTATAACTCCGGTGATCGTTTCAGCTTCATCCCTGAGCAGGGAGAGGGAAACATGACCAAAGAAATGTTCCCCCGTTTTTTTGATCAAGGTCAGTTCCAGCTCATGATTCCTGGTGAGACCTTCCTCTGTTTTGATCTGCTCCTTCATCTCCTGGTATTTCGAGTCCGGAAAGACCAGGGAGATCGGCTGACCAATGGCCTCTTCCGGAGTATAACCAAACAACCTTTGGGCACCCACGTTCCAGGAGGTAATTCGATCATCGAGGTTAGTGGATATAATGGAATCATTAATCTGGTCAAGGATTTGATTCTGAATTTGTACTTTTGACTCTGCCCTTCTGGTCAGCAGTTTGGCTTCGGCCTGGATAATATTTCTGGACGCCAAGACTTCGCGGGTCAAGTCCTTAAACCGAAAGGTGAGCACCTCGACTTCATCTCCCTTAAGCGGAGAAGGAGTTTTAAGGCATAGTTCCCGTTGCTCAAACTCTATAAAATCACGGGTCAGGCGCCTGATTCTCCGGGAAATCAGTAAGGTAATAAGGACACAGGTCAAGAGGATAGAGAAAGCCAGGATGGAGCGATGTTTTCGCGCAACAGACAGTGATTCATAAATCAGATTTTCAACTTCCCTGACCGGCATAAAAAACGCCATTCTGATCTCTAGATCTGAGGCGCCGTAATCAAAGAAAGCATTGCTGATAGAAAGATAATTCTTCTGGAGACTCTCAATAGGGGTTCCTGGTGGTAATGCTGAGCCATTGCTGCTAACTAAGATAATTTGTTTACCCTTTTCGGAGGTCACCAAAGTCATCAAGTGATGGTGATTTGAATTGCCCATTGAGTGAATGAGGAAATGGTCATCAAGCAAGGCGGCGAGCAGTAAAGTGGCCTGATGGATTCCCTGATTTGAGAAAATCTTTTGTGAACTGATCAAATAGGGGTATCCGGCAATGCTGGTGAGCAGGCTCTGCCCCTGACTGGTGTTCAGGAGGAATAAAGAGGGCTTGAGCAGCTCCTCCGGGACGTCGGCTTCGGTGCGAAGATAGAATTCCCTGAGATGATTATCGGCATCCAGGAGAAAGGCGAGCTGAGTAGGCGAAAAGAGATTTTGCTGTTGATGATTGGGGAGCCACGGCGGAGTTTCGTGGACATATTTGATCGGCTGGTCCAGGGGGGCCGTGAACTCATTGGTTAGATAGTTGGTTAAGGCTGAATGCTGGCTGTAATATTCAACGGCAAAATGGTGTTTTTTGACATAGGAATCGAAACTCAGCCGGTCTTCTGTGGCATTGTGGGCAAACTCTTTTTGAAGGTCTGCAAGATAGATTCTCTTGAGGTCTTTTTCCTGGATTTTATCGAGAAAAAGCCAGACGGATCCGCCAATGACCATGGTGAGGAGTAGCATTTTGGTGGTGATTGATAGTGAGCGTAAAAGTCGATTTATCATTGGCTTGGAGGTTCTCCGACCAGCTCATTTCTCCTGAACACCCAGCCCGCGGTTCTTAGTTTGGCAGGAGAAATGATCCCATGTTGAGGGTCAAGCAGGTCTACCATCTTTAGAAGATGGAGGACGAGGGCCTCTGCGGCTGGCTTCTTGCACTCTGGGCTGGTCCAGGTCGTCAGGTTGTAGGTCCGATAGAAAGGATACCGGTTATCAATTACGGCTTGCTGGTCAGTCGGGGAGAGCTCATTTATTAATAAGGGTTTGATTTTATGTCCTTTGTTGTAACGCTCAATGTTCCATAGTACCTCATAACCAATGGCCCGAGGATCTTCTGAAATCATCGAGATCATGTCCTCAATAGTACCGACATTGATGGATTCCTGGCTGAACAGTGATTCCTCCCCTAAAAGTAAACGCCAGTGGCCCGGTCTCAGCTTGCAATGGGGGCGGATCACCGGCCTGATGATTGGGTATAGCATTGATGTACTCTGCTCATCTTCAAGTTCGGACCAACGGTGAATCTCCCCCATAAAAAGATCTCGGGTCTGTTCCACACTGAGCGTTGAAAGTCTGTTGTCAATATTGACCAGAATGGCGATGGCGGCAATGCCAAGGGTATGGAATTCAACTCCGGGCAACCGGTCTGTCGACCCAGGAGGGCAGCAGAAGCCGCTGATGTCGACCGCCTTTTTTACCAGTTTTCCATACGATATCCCGCAGGTCCCGTCATTGACGGAGATATTGAGGTTGTGTGCCTGGGCATAGGCCTGGATCGGCGGGAGCAGAGCAGCATAGAGATGTTGATCCAAGGTAATGACTAGATCGTAGTTTAATTGATCCTGATCGAAGGTAAGGGGCCGTGTGGACCAACCCTCGGGAGTTTCAGTAATCTGGTTCGGGTCACTGAAGGCTGGTCCACCAAGGGTTTGATGATTTGCCAAGCATATGGTCGCAAAGATGAGTGGCATGAAGATCAGGAGCAGGCCGGCTTTTGCCATAAATGATATTTTTTGCATCGCGTTTTCCTGATACGGTAAGTATTTATTTGTATGGGAAGAGGGAGCAGAAATAAAGAAGCAGGGTAACTCGCCCCTTCCTCGGGAGAAGGAGAAACGTGTATAAATAGGATGCCCTCACAGAATTTCAGGGCAGTGGTGCACCTTCATTCTGCTATATTTATTTTGAACGATTGTCTTGCTGTAAATTTCAAGCTCCGCAGTACCATATATAATGGTTGGCTTTCTGGGCTTTCCAAAAATATCTTGAGCCTATTATGGGCCTAGAAATCCTTCTATCTGTTAGTAATAATTACCAGAGGAATATATAGTACCCATTTATACATGGCAAGAAATGTATCACAATGTGTTGGCTTTGGAGGAAAAAAGTTTGTCTAGTGAAATCAGATATTATGTTTTATCTGGCTAGAGATGAGGATGCTTTGATAGCGGAGGGCCGAAGGACGGTGGCCGTTTTGACCACGTGAAAGAGTTCATTGGGTTGAGGGGAGGACAGCGCCGTTACCCGAAAAGCTGGTCAATTGGATTTTGTATTTTCAACTGATCAGCGGATGATGATCGTGGGTACCGAACCGGCATAATAGAGACAACTTTAGATTCTTCTTTTTGGTAGTGGTGGCTGTCCTAGTGTTTAATTGCAATAATTTATTTATTTATGTATATTTGGGGCATGCCAAGACAAGCCCCAAATATTATCCTGACTACGGAAGAAGCCAGCACGCTAAAAACAATTTCAAATAGCCGATCGGCCGAATATCGCCAAGT
>JAHJAA010000086.1 GCA_018814305.1 Pseudomonadota bacterium | reverse complement strand
TTTTGAATTCGCATAATATGCTACATCCAAGGGTGTTTCGCCAAGCTTTGTGAGGCCATTCAATTCGGCTCCCGCTTCCAGGAGCAATTTGACAATCTCGCCGGTTTTAGCCCAATGCAAAGGAGTTTCCCCCCATTTTGAGGAAACATTGACATCGGCCCCGGCCTTCAAAAGCAGTTGGACCATTTCGCTAGATTTCGCAACATGTAGGGCGGTTACGCCATGTATGTCGACATAATTCACACTAGCACTAGCACCTTTTTCGATCAGCAGTTGTGCAATATTTATATCGTTGAATTGAGCAGCAGCCATGAGTGGCGTTATAAAAACACTATCCATATTATTAAGCTCATTTCCCTCCGCGATATACTTTTTCATGAATTCTATGTCATGTTTTTTAATGGCCCTAAAATAGGCGGGACCACAGCCAGATAGAAATATCGCAATAAGAAACCAAATAAGTACAGACAACTTGATCTTGAGTTGTTTCTTGTTCCTCTTTTTCCCATCCATTGAAATCTTCATAATTGGTTCCTTGATTGGTTGTTCTTCATACGGATTAGTTGCGGAACGCAACTTTGATAAAAAATCTAAATATATGAACCGTTAGCTGATTCCAGAGACTTTGTCTTGTCAGCAAAAGGCTGATTTTATTGTAGGGGGGAAGACTACAAACCCTAACGCGCATTCATTGAAGCCTGGTTGTGGGTCAACCCCGGCAGTGAGTCGCATCGAATGGGTTGAGCAGAAGTGTTCGCGAAGATCCTCAGAGAACCGAGGAGAATTTGGCACTTATTTCAAGGGAATGAGCAGTCGAGTCGGCATTTTTTCACTGGATGTTGCGCGTGAACTGTCCATTTCAGCAAACAATGGTAAACACCTTCACTTCGTCTTTGAATCCCTTTGCCTTGATCCAGCCGGCATCGGTCACCGGATAGGTTTCACCGATCTCCTCCAGGACCTTCTGGGAAATTAGGATGCCGTTTATCGGGGCGTTACTTTCCAGGCGTTGGGCCAGGTTGACCTCGGCGCCGATCACCGTGTACTCCAGGCGTTTTTCTGAACCCATATTCCCGACCACCACCTCACCGGTATTGATCCCGATTCTGATCGCCAGGGGCATCCCCCCGACCTTTGCCCATTCTTCCCGGAGTTCTGTGGTCTTCTGCTGCATGGCGATGGCCGCGCCAACGGTCCGGTGGGCATGGTCCGGGGTGTCGATGGGGTCCCCGAAAAAGGCCAGCAGGCCGTCGCCGATGTACTTGTCGATGGTTCCGCCGTAGTG
This sequence comes from Pseudomonadota bacterium, assembly GCA_018814305.1. GTDB lineage: Bacteria > Desulfobacterota > Desulfobulbia > Desulfobulbales > JAGXFP01 > JAHJAA01. The sequence continues at coordinate 25,163 of JAHJAA010000086.1, read as the reverse complement.
GAAGACGATTTCGGCCATCTCTTCAAAATAGCGGTTGAGGGTTCGGTGGATCTGTTCCGGTTCCTGGGTGGCACTCCAGGCGGTGAATCCGGCGATGTCACTAAACATGATGGTCAGCTTTTTGCGCCGGCAGAGGGCCAGGTTATCCGGCGATTGCAGAATCGTATTGAGGACCTCGGGGGCAAGGTAGTTCTCGAATCGGGCGCGGATGAAGGCCCGTTCCTTTTCCTGGAGGATGTACTTGTAGATATTGATGCTGGTCAGGGCGAGAATGATTGCCACGACCGGTCGGACAATGTTGATCAGCATGTTTTGATATAGAAAGGCCAGGACGGTTCCTGCGATAAAAAGAACCAGCATGGTCAAGCCGGCCACGGTAAAGCCGGTTCCTCTGTATTTCAGGGCGAAGAGCAAAAGCAGCGAGCAGAGGACGAGCTGCAGCAGAACATCGCTTGCAGGATTGAGCTCTCGGAGAAAATCCTGGAGCAGGATTGAACTGGCAATGGTGGCGTGGAGGCCGCTGAGTGGATACATGCTTTCCAGGGGCACCGGCCCGAAATCCCTGCCGCCGGTGGTGCTGTCCGAGACAAGAACCAGACTTCCTTCGAATTCGTCGATGAGCTGATCCCGGGTTTGGGGCATTTCGGCAGCAGCCAGGACGTCGGCAATGGAGTAATGGGGAAACGAGTCGTTCCAGGGGCCGGCAAAGTTGACAATGATCCGCCCCAGCTCATCAACCGGGATAATGATATCCTTCACCCGACCATCGGGGAACCGGGCGCCACGGAGGATGATCTCCTTGCCGAAAGTCACCTCGATTTTTTCCGGGCTGATCTTGAGGAAATCGCAGACCATCCGGAAGGCCAGGGAGGGGATGAAGCCATCAGCAAGGCGGATCAGCAGAGGAAACCTCCGGAACATCCCATCCCGATCAGGGAGGCAGGTGATATGGGCGATCCCCCGGGCCGCTTCGTTCAAGTCAGCAAAATTTGCAAAGACCGGGTGGCCGGTTATCGGGGTGGCGTTGGCCCGGATCTGCGGCTGCCAGAGCAATCGGGGGGGAATCTGCCGACCAGAAGTTGCGGCGGCCTGGGGCGTATCCGGCTGGATGACCAGGGGATAATAGACGTTGCCGGCGGAACGGGTGGCTTTCACCAGAAGATCGCAGTCTGCCTGGTCCAGGCATTGCGGGAAGAGCATGTCTACCCCGACGGCAGCGGTATTGGCCTCGGTCAGGACTTGCAGTAGAGAGGCGTAAAGTTTTTTATCATTTATCGAGAGGGGGAGCTTCGGAATACTGGAATCATCGATATCGAGATGGAGGATGGAAGAATGAACAGGCCGGGGGCCAAAGAGCCGGTAGCGTAGTTGGAAGAGATAATCATTTGTGTGCAGGGACCAGATGTCAAAAATTCCCGGCAGACTCAAATAGAGAAGCCAGGCAACAAGAAATGACCCCAGGGCAAGGGACAGTGCCGACCGCACGGATTGATGGCGGCTAGTCATGTTTCAGGCGCAGGGTTTTGCTGTAGAATGTCTCCGCCTCAACCATGGTCGCTTCGCCGATGGTGCTGATTGCCCGGGTCCGCATGGTTCCGGCAATAGAAATCCCCTTCTCGGCGATCTTGGTGAAGTTGCTATGGCTTTGCCTAATCTGCTTGATCTCCTCAAGGAGGGTGGCCCTGAGTTCGGCGTTGCCTTCATCATTCATGTATTTTGCGGTGGCCTTTTCCAGGGAGATGAGCCGTTCACTGGCGGCAAGCAGGTAAAAATTTTCAATGCCGGTGGGATCGACAATATCGAACCAGGTTTCGCTGCTTGGGATATAGAACTCGTTGCCGAGGAAGGATGGCTGCTGCTCATAGAAATCCGGGCTCTCGGGAAAGACCAGTGCGATGTCCTTGCTTGAATCGAACAGGTAGAGATAGACGTACACATTTTCCAGGGGCCGGACATATATGCGCAGCGAATCACCGGTAGCTATCTCTGGGGAGGATGAAAAATCAAGGATCTTCTGTACACCATTTTTGTCCTGGTGAATCAGCCCCCAATTGAAACGAATGGTGGCGGCAGGCGTTGTTTCTTCTGTACTTGCAGTACCGGCAAGGAGGAAGATTCCCAGGAGTATCAAGAGGAACTGTAGAGGCATTTTGTTTTTCATTGCAGATCCTTGGGGTTTTGTTGATAGGTCGTTCCTGGGAGAAAGTATCGAAGTAAATTTAACAGGTAATAGAATAAAGTTTTGATCTGCTGAATAGCGTCGATGTTTTTTCTCGTATTAAGCTAATTAACATATCAGTGGTGAAATCAGCAATGATGTACCGCCCCGGAATTAGAAATGTTTATGCCCCGGGGTTAAGGGAGGGATTGGAGAGATGCGAATAGAATGTTGTGATGAGAAGAGAGGTCTGGAGCAAAAGAAGTTCGCTTGAATTAGGTAAAGATGAATTTCAGCGGGGAGTGGTGGGCGGAAGGATTTGCTGTTTTAAAAGGCAGCAGGAGATTCGGTGGATGGGGGTGCCGGTTGTGTCGTAACTGATATTGCCGGGCTGGAGCATCCGGTTCATCACGCAGCCTTCGGGGATGGTCAGTTGAAAGAATTTGTTCTCGGTGAGGCCGTCAATCTTCCGGAGCTGGTTGCCCTCGATAAGCATGGAGTTGATCGGGTAATCCTCGCACAGGGGGCAGCGGTAGACCCGGCCGTTGGGGAAGATGAAATAGTTTTCCGCCACCAGTCCGGCGCATTGGAAGGGCTCGTTCGGATCGAGGTAGACCTTGGGGTAGAGGGTTGCGATACCCAGGCTTGCCGCCTCGGCAGCCACGGGGGGGATGGTCGTAAGCCATTCCGTCGGGGTTAACTGCCAGTTATTGGCCGGGTTGGCTGATTCGCCGCGCAGGCCGATAACCTGGATGAAGAAACGGTGGACGCCGAGGGTGGCCAGGAGTTTGGGCATCTGGTGAAGTTCACTGAGGTTGAGGCGACTGACCGTGTAGATGACACTGACTGTGAAGCCCAGGCGAACGGCTCGTTGGATGTTTTCGGTGCAGGTTTGATAGACCCCCTGGCCCCGGATCTGGTCATTGGTTGCGGCGTCCGGTCCGTCCAGGCTGAAACTTAAGACCGCTTCATCAGGAGTGATTCGGTCGAGAAGATTATGGTGGAGAAATCCATTGGTGTCCACCGTCACCGAGCCGTAGCCTAATTCGTTGGCGGTTTTGATGGCCAGGGCCAGATCAGGATGGAGGGTTGGTTCACCGCCTAATAGGATCAGGTTGGTTTCACGGTCTGGCTGATGAAAGAGTTTGAGCCAGCCGGTCAACTCCTTCCGGGTGACTGCCCGGTTGCCGTGCTGTTCCCGGTTGATGTAGCAGTGGCGGCAGGAGAGGTTACAGCCAGTAAGGATGTGAAAAAAAACATTTCTCTCCTGGGGACGGAAGGCGATGGTTTTAGCGGTAGGAAGCGGCATGTTCGTTTGGTTTGATTTATTGGCGAATTTAATCAGGGTTCCTGCAGAACGGCACGGGCCAATAAGCTGTCCTGCCAGTAGTCGTTGGCGGGATCACTGAAATAACGGCGGAACAGTTCCAGACTCTCATGTCTGTTGATTCCGCCGGTTATCTCCACCTGCATCTCCCGATACAGCGGATTTAATGCAGTCAAGTCCAGGTCGGTCCCGCCCCCCATGGCATCTTCAAAGGCATAGACGAATTTTCGAATCCCGTTCAAGAGCATGGTGGTATAGCACATCAGGCAGGGTTCCATGGTTGAGTACACCGTGATCCCGGTTGGGGAGAGTTCCGGGTGGCGGTTAAACAGCAAGCGGAGGCCGTTAATCTCGGCATGGTCCATCTCGTTGCGTTGATTGGCGCGGCTATTTTGCCGACGGCTGTGTATTACAACCCGGTTGTCAAAGACCAGGACGCAGCCCACTGGAAAGTCGCCCGCAGTCAGGGCGGCTTCGGCCTCAGCCAGGGCAGCCTTCATATATTTGCTATGGTCGATCATCGTTACAGACCCGTTTTTTGATCTCTTGAAAGTTTTTTACGATACCGGAGACCGGCGGCAGAGTCAAAACTTAAGGAACAGAAAAGAAATAACTGTTGTCTTGTCGGTCCTCCTGGAGAGGCATTTTCTAACAGACGTTATCTCATGGTGAAGGGCTGGTTCGTAAGCAGATAAGAAGCTGTCCGGGAATCTTTTTACTTCCACATCCTTGCCAACTGTCGCCTCACCTCATGAACTTTTCTTGATTTTTCCCTGTAAAATAAAGCTGATTTGTGGCATTATCAGTCTTTAAATGTATGAAAGGAGGTGAAAAATGACGCAGCAGAGTAAAGTCGATAAGATCTGTAACAATGTCCAGCAGGCCTTTAACCCACCGCGGATCAGATTCATGAAGATTGTCGGTTATCCGGCAAACACCGGTATGCGGATCAGTTTCGATTACCGAGATAACACCAAGACCATAACTTTTTCGGAAGGCTTCATTTCTAAACATTCTGAGTCCGACCTGGCTAATTTCCTTAACCATGACGTCTTGTCCAGACTCAAGGAAAAAGGCGATCAGCACCTGCAATTGGAATAGCTGGTTGATTCATTTCTACTCTCATTTCTGAGCTGTCAATTTTTTTAACTGTGACGGGCCACGATCTTCTCAAACATCATGACGAGTCCCGCCCCCAGGGCGTAGAGGGAGTTGATCTCCAACTGGTGTTCCGCGTTGTGGTCATAGAAAAAATTTATCTTTGAGCCCAGATCTTCTTCATGTTGCCAGTAACAGATCAGGATCGGTACCCGGGGCAGGGGGAAGAGGGTAACCGAAATATCTGCCGAGAACAAATCATGGGATGCGATCCCGCTGAAGATGTGGACAAGATCCTCAAACAGGTCCGGATGTCGGTCGGCCATGCGGTGCAGGGATTGTTCACAACGTTGGGTGAATAAGGCTCCTGAGGCTTTGCCGTTGGGGAGTTCTCTAAATGGAACCCAATTCCCCGAAATGGGGGTGCCGTCGCACTGCAGGATGTATTGCAGCAGGGGGATGGTCAACCCCGAATGGGTGTGGCACTGGGAACTGACCAGCCCCGCCGGGTCGATTAAGAAATCCTTGCCCAGACATTTGATTTTCAAGGTTCCCCTAGACCATTCTCCTTCTGTTCGTTCTGCTGCGGCAGCCAGATCAATTCGGCTTATTTTACGGCGGAGTCCCGCCAATTTTTCCAGTCGGAGTTGTTCGGAAAGGGCATGGGTTTCCGGGGAGGCGATTGTCGTGCCGCTGGCATCTTTTACATAAGGGCAGTCGATCAGACGGCAGTCACCCTTTACCACTGCAGCGGCAAAGGCCAGACAGCTTGGTTTATAGCAGTTGCCGCAGTTGGTCCCGGGCAACAGCTTGTAGACTTCTAAAGGGGTTTTAAGTTGCGTCATTGTTCTCTTTTGCGAAGCCAATCAGACTAAGTTTTAAGACCAAAATTTGTAGTGCTTTCAGTAGCTTTTCCTACGATTACCAGTGGGGTTGGTTGCCGATTCGATAATTGATCACTTCCATAGTGTCACTGATCACCACAAAGGCGTTTGGGTCAAGGTCGTTGATGATCGCCTTCATTCTCCCGATTTCCATCAGGGTGACTACGGTGTAGAGGATGTGCTCCCTGCTTTGTTTGTACCCCCCCCGCCCTTCAAGAATGGTGACCCCCCGGTGGATGTCCTTCAGGATCTCACGGGAAATTTCTTCCCATTTTGACGAAATGATAAAAACCGCTTTCCTCTTACTGATCCCGGTGACGACAATCCCCACCATCTTTGAACTCACAAAGAGGACAATAAGGGTGTAAAGAACTGCGTCAAGTGAATAAAACAGGCCGATCAGGATCAGGACAAAGATGTTGGTTACCAGGACAGTGGTGCCCAGGTTGATGGAATACCGTTTTAAGAGCAGAACGGAGAGGATATCCATCCCGCCCTGGGAGCCGAAAGAACGGAGGGCGAGACCGGTCCCGGTGCCGACCATGATGCCCGCCAGCAAGGCGCTGAGAATTTTGTCATCCAGGTTGATGGGATAATGAATCATGGTGAGTGCGCTTGACAGGGTCAGGGCTCCGAAAATACTATAGACAAAGAAACGGCGGCCGATGACCATCCAGGCCAGACCGAAAAGGGGAATGTTGAGCAGGAGGTAAATCCAGCCGGTGTTGATGACCGGAAAGAGGCGATGGATAACCAGGGTGAGTCCGGTAATCCCGCCAGTGGCGAAGCGCTGGGGAATGAGAATACTATTGATCGCTAAAGCGGAGATTGCCCCGCCGATGATCATGAGAAGAAGATCAAACAGCAGGCGTTGCCAGGTTGTAAAGAGCGGCGATCCTGAAAGTGGCTTTATTTCCATGGTTTCTCGAAAAGGACGTAGTTTACGAAAGGAGAATTTTTTTATGGTTAAGGAGAAAGGTCATCTTCCTGGCTCTTCTCTTTTGGTGGCGGCCTGCGGGTGTCCTCTCTTTCCCCCCTGCGTCGATTTCAGGCCCTGGTTCATTTGCAGCTTCTTGTCTGAGTATTCCTTGAAATGAAGAGTGTATCATAGGGGATTTGCCCGGGGGGATCTACCCTTTTTTGGGGTTATCGTTGAATGATTAGCAGAGCCATCTTTTTGTTCCCTCAGGTTAGGACTGCTTCGATCATACTACTTGAGATGGAAGAGGGAAGGGGTTCTTGAAAATCAGGTTCGAATGGGGTACTACAGAATCAAGATTGATTCCAATGAGGGGAAAATGGATACGAGGGTGGGGCAGACCGTAAGGGAGAAGATCGAGGAGCGGGAACAATCCGTGCTCTCTCCCTATGCCTGTCGTAGTGCTGAAAGTCAGGGGCGGATGCGGGTCGAGGAAGAATGTCCTCTTCGTCCCGCCTTTCAAAGGGATCGGGATCGTATCCTCTACAGTCAGGCCTTCCGCCTGTTAAAGCATAAAACCCAGGTGTTTCTGGCCCCCTCCCGTGATCACTGCCGGACCCGTCTGACCCACACCCTGGAGGTCTCGGAAATTGCCAGGACCATGGCTCGAGCCCTGGATCTGAATGAGGATCTGGTGGAGGCCGTTTCCTTGGGCCATGATTTGGGTCACACCCCCTTCGGGCATGCCGGTGAAACGGTCCTGAATGAACTGGTCCCGGGTGGATTTTCCCATTATCGGCAATCCTTGCGAGTGGTCGACGTTCTGGAGAACAACGGGCTGGGACTTAACCTGACCTATGAGGTTCGGGACGGTATTGCCAAGCATTCCAAAGGCTATGGCGAAGTATTGCCGGTGGATCGCCATGGTTTGCCGGAAACGGCAGAGGGGTGTGTGGTTCGTTATGGCGATATAATTGCCTATTTGGGGCATGACCTGGATGACGCTATCCATTGCGGCATTATCAACGACAGTGACGTGCCCGATATCTGTAATAAGGTAATGGGTCGGAGCCATTCCAGTCGAATTATGACCATGATTGAAGGAGTCATCACCCATACGACGCCGGTTTCAGATGGCTTGGAGGGGGAGCGGCTCAAGTTCGGGGTGGATCCGGCGGTGGGTGAGGCCATGCAGATCCTCCGGGAGTTTCTCTTCCATCGGGTCTACCGGGCACCCCAGGTGCATAGTGAATTTCTTAAGGCACGGAAGATGTTGAAGGACCTTTTTGTTTACGCCATATCCCATCCTGAATTCCTGGAGGAGGAGACTGCCGGGAACGGCGCTGATACCCCCATGGTCAGGAGGGCTTGTGATTGTATTGCCAGTATGTCGGATCGTCACGCCCAGAATCTCTACCACCGGCTTTTTGTCCTGGAAAGGTGAACTCCGATTGGGCTTCTGATGTATCGACCGCAGTTCCCTTCGGGAGGGCAATATCCCGCTATAAATTATTACTTTTAAGGAGAAGATCAGTGTCGGAAGAAGTTACGTATGTTCCTGCGGAGGTGGCCCGCAAGGTGGTTGGGGAAATTGTCGATGAAGAGCATCTGCATGAAGAAAATCGGCGGGTTTTAACGGTGTATGATGTCTGCGGTCGGGAGATCTGTTGGTTCGATACCCTGGACGTCATGAAAGAGATCGGCATGGACCCCAAAAATCCCAAGGCCAAGGAGGCAGCGGTCGAATATATCTTCGGTCATATTCCTAAATGGGCTGTGGAGGATGTGATTAGGAACATTCAGAAACAGGATTGATGGGCCCCTGCTACTCGTCAACCCCTTGGGGCATGGGCTGGACCGGGCTGCCGCCCAGGATATATCCACCATCCAGGCGGAGGGTGGCGCCGGTCATGAAATCGGCATCCTGGAGAAGGTAGAGAACTGCTTTAACCACATCGTCATGGGACCCGGTCCGACCAACGAGGGTATGGTTGAGAATGGCTTCCTGCTGTTTTTTACTCAACAGGCCCCAGCCTCTGGTCCCCTGTGCGTGGCGTGAATCAACAAATCCCAGCATCAATTCGTTGACCCTTACTTCGGGCGCGGCCTGTCTGGCCCAGCTTTCCGTCAGGAGTCCCACCCCCCGATTGGCAGCGCAGTAGCCGTCATTGAAGATGAGACTGGCGGGTCCGCAACGGCCAATCAGGGCCGCGATGGACGAGATGTTAATCACCGCGCCTCCCCCGGAACGCTTGATCAGCGGCAGAGCATGGTGAAACACCCATCGTTTGGCTTTAAGGGTAGTGTCAAATTCAAGATCCCATTGGTCTTCAGTGTACTCACCGTGGACCACGGGCATACCGCCGCGTTCGATGTTGTTAATCAGGATATGGAGCTGTCCGTAGTGGTTGGTTATCTCTTCCATCATCAACGAAATCGCCTTGGGGGACCTGAGATCGATCGACAGGGTCAGATGGTCGCCGGGCAGGGCGGTCAACTCCCTTTTCATGGCCGCTGATTCTTCCGGCCAGTCGAAATGGGTCATGATGACCGTCGTCCCTTTTTTTGCCAGGGTCAGGCCGATTTCTCGACCTATCCCTTTGCCGCCGCCGAGAACCAAAGCGACTTTATCGCGAATTTTCATGATGGTTCAGAGGTTATACGTCGAGATCCGCAAGATTTAGGAGAAGGCGTTTTCCCGGTCGGATTAGATCTCCATCCAAGCTGTTCCAGCGACGAATCAGCGCTGGAGTGATCTGATATTTTTTTGCGATGTCCCAGAGGGTATCTCCACCCTGAACCTCATAATAAATGGAGTCGTCTCCATTGGTGGGGGCAGATTTGGCGGTCATGGGGCCATGCCCGCCAAGAATGGCAATTGATTCTTCATCTGATTGGTCTGCCTGGGAGATGTTTTCCTGCGGACCGTCATCGCCGGATGCCTCAAGATAGAAAGCCAATTGCTGGCCTGCCTTGATATGCCCCAGGTCATCAAGGTTGTTCCAGGCGGCAATCATGTGCAAAGGAACGTTGTATCGTCGGGCTAGAACGGAGGTTGATTCGCCGGGCAGGACCGTATGCAGGACCAGATTCTCCGCTACTTCCAGACCCACACCCCGCCGGGCCATCAGTTCTTCTTCCGTCAGCAGTTTATAGGAGGTTGTGGTGAAGGGAATGCGAAGCCGCTGTCCGTTTGTTAAGCTGGCGCTTCTGAGATTATTGGCCTTGAGGAGGGTTTTTTTGTTGATGTTGTATCGATTGCAGATCCGGGTGACAGTGTCCCCTTTGGCAACCTCGTGGGTCTTGTAGTCAGTGGTCACTAACGCTTTCACTCTGGGCAGGTTCCGGGCCAGGAGATCCTTCTTGTTTGTGGGAATTCGCAAGGTGTAGGTCGGATTTCCCGGGGGGGTGATGGCCCGTCGTAATTGGCGGTTCAGGTTATGGATGGTCTCCAATGGTTCGTCGAGGGCCACGGCCACGGCTTGCATGGTGGTCCATCGGGGAACGTCCAAGGTCTCAAAGGCCAGGGGCGGGTCGTATTCAATGTCGTTGAACCCATACTTTTCCGGATTTTTGGCAATGATGATGGCGGCGATAAGTTTGGGAACATACCGTTTGGTCTCGGTCTTCAAGGTGTTGCCCTGGGCCACCTCCCAGAAGTTGGCGCTCCCCGATTTTCTAATCGCTTTCCGAAGTCGGCCAAGTCCTCCGTTGTATGCTGCTACGGCCAGATGCCAGGAGTTGAGTTCCCGGTGGAGGTCCTTCAGAAAAGTTACCGCCGCCCGGGTTGATTTGATCGGGTCACGGCGCTCATCAATGTAGTTATTGATCGTCAGACCGTACATTCTGGCGGTGGCCTTCATGAATTGCCAGGGGCCGACCGCTTTGGAACGGGAAAACGCTGTCAGGTTGTAGCCGCTTTCGATCATGGGGAGATAGGCCAGATCCATCGGGAGACCGGCTTTATTGAGTTCTTCTCTGATCATCGGCAGGTATCGACCGGAGCGTTGCAACCAGATGGTAAAGGCTTCGGGTTGACTGTTCTGGAAATAATCAATGTAGTACTGGACCTGTCGATTCATGACCACCGGGAAATCCGAGACAACTGTTTCTTCCGGGGGAGGGATGGGTTGGCCTTCATCCCAGGTGCCCACTGCTTCTAAGCCTTTGATTTCCGTTTGTTCACTCGGAGGAGGAAGTTGCTCGTCAAGTCCTTCATTCGACAATCCTTCGGTGATCAGGAGAAGTGACTCGTCCGGTGTTTCTTCCTGAGAGACTAAATTCAGATCCAGGTCAGGTGAGGATTCTTCCTCGATGGTCTCGTTGGCGTTCACCAGATCTTCATCATTTTCATATTCCAGGGTGAGATATTGTTCTTGTGTCTCAACAGTCTCCCGGTGCTGGAGACTGCTGCAACCGCCGACAAATATCAATGCGGTCCAGAATAGGAAGAGGAGGAAACAGCGAAACCAGTTGGACGCCTCAGCTGCGCATGATTTTTGATCCAGCCGGTTATGGGAAAATGAAATCATTCAATGAAAATCCTTATGGTCGGATTCGTCCCCTGGAGGGAAGAAAGATAATAGTAATTTTTTTTTACTGGAGAACCTCCTTTTATGCAAATAAAAAACATGGTACTAATCATTACCTGTATTAGGTTAAAGCCCTGTTGACAGCGATGTTTCGTTTTTGAAACAAGGTGGTTCCTGGTGATTATGTGGAGTGGTGTGGAGAGTCTTTGCTCTTTGCTCTATTGCAGGAGGTTGGAGGAGTGCTTTTTATCATGATATTTAACTTAACCGAGAAAGAAATCTTTTCGTGCTTGGGATGGGGCGTCGACCCCGCCCATCGGAGAGTTCTTGCTCAGACGATGCGACAATGTTGAAAAGAATCTGTTTTCTGGGTCTTGGTCTCGGGGCTATTGTGGGACTGACGGGAGTACTTTTGTTTGCCTGGTTGGTTGTTTTTGCCCCAGGCGACGAAATTCGTCAGGAGAGTATTGAGAAGATTCTGGGGGTGGAAAGTCCGGTCTATTATCGCAACGGCATCGATAAAATGGGGGTCTTTTTTGAAACCGATCATCGACAGTACATCCCATATGAGCGGATCCCCCAAGATTTTGTCAATGGCATAGTCGCGGCGGAGGATCGGAATTTTTTTAAACATTACGGGATAGATGTCATTGGAGTCCTACGGGCCATGGTGGTCAACCTCAGAGCGGGAAGGGTAGTTCAGGGAGGGAGTACTCTGACCCAACAGACAGCCAAAAATCTGTTTAAGCGGCAGGAACGTTCGATTTCAGCCAAGCTCAAGGAATTGCTCTACGCCATGCGCCTGGAGTACCATTACCCCAAGGAAAAAATACTTGAATTCTATGTCAACCAATTCTATGTCAGCGGCAACGGTCGGGGATTGGGGGTTGCTGCCTGCTACTACTTTGACAAAGACGTCTCCGAGTTGAGTCTGCTTGAGTGTGCCTTTATTGCCGGCAGTGTCAAGCGGCCCAATTATTATAATCCCTTTATCAAGAAAGATGATGCCGCCTCGGCCGAGGCTCGACGGGAATCTCTGCGGCGGGTTAATTATGTTCTTAAACAGATGTATCGAAATCATACAATTGATGCCAAAGCCTACGACGAAAATCTTGACCGGGAGATTCCCTTCCGACAGGGGCGGATGTATTTTTCGTTGAATACCATCATGGATCTGGTCAAAGAGGCCATGGCCAGTCCAGCCTTGGAAGAGGCCTTTCTTGACCATGGTATTGATAACGTTGCCACCTCGGGAATTAAGGTGATAACCAGCGTTGAGAAAGATCTGCAAGAGCAGACCTATTATGCCTTGCGGAAGGAATTGTCCCGGTTGGATGTCCGTCTCCTGGGGTATGATCGAAAACAGATCCAGCGGGATTATCCCGCCCTGGCCAAGGATAGAGTGGTCAAGCCAGAACCGTTGGAGTTTTTGTTTGGCAGGGTTGTCAGTCTTGACGAGAAATTGAATCAGGTGAAAGTAGCCTTTACCGGTCAGTCGGATGATGGTCTGGGGGGAGTGATTGATGAAAAGGGGATGATGAATCTGCTTAATCCCCTTGCGAAATATGAAGGCCAGCGCTGGAGTACGGCCGGTCGGAGTGATCTTCCCGGATTGTTTGCCCGTTTTCGCCCGGGAGACTTGGTCTATGTCTCTGTCCGTACTCAAGATCCCGAGACGGGGCGCTATCACCTTGATCTGGAGAAATATCCCACGTTACAGGGGGGGATGATCGCCATGCGCGAGGGAACCATCCGCGCTATGGTCGGAGGGATGGAAAATCGCTATTATAACAGGGCGATATCGGCTAAGCGCCCTATGGGGTCGGTGATGAAGCCGATTGTCTATGCCGCGGCCCTGCAACTGGGTTGGAACAGTGTCGACCTTCTGCAAAACGAGAGGGATGTATTTGTCTTCCAGAACAGGCCTTATTTCCCCCGACCTGATCATAAAAATACTGAAAAACTGGTTTCCATGAGTTGGGCCGGGGTGAAATCGGAGAACCTGGCTACTGTCTGGTTATTGTATCATCTCGGTGATAAGTTGACCCCGATTCAGTTCCGCACTCTGCTCGGTGGTCTTGATCTGGACCGCCATCCAGCGGAATCGGCATCGGGTTATCAAAGGAGAATCCGTGACCGATATGGAATTGTGGTAAATGATGAAGTCGTCGCTCGGATTGCCTTTGAACAGGCCGTTGCCGAAATTGAGCCGGATCTGATTTTTTCCGGGCACCTGGATGAGTACGAAATATTGAGCAGGTTCCATTACGGGAATAATTTTGAGACCTACCTGGAGGAAGTGGACAAGGATCTATCCCTTGAAGGTGATGCTGTTGAGCTTGAGGAGGAAGAGGGTGAGGTTGCTGCCCCGGTGGTCAAGGATCGTGATTATAAACGGCGGGAAGCGGAAGCAAAGCTCCGCAAGACCCTCCTGAAAAGGAATTTTATCAGGGCCAAGAAATTGCGCGACGAGTTGCGTTTGTATCGTGAGGGTGTGAGCCGCTCTGAACTCGCCACAGCGATGTTGTACCATGATCGTAAAAATGGAAGATACGTCTTCACCGATGATGAAGAGCCTGAGGCTTCCTGGGAGAAAGTAGAGGCGAGTGATCTGCCTTTCCTGGTTTCATCGTTAGCTCAAGCTGATGATGAAGAATTCTGGGATGGAATATTGATCGATAATCTCCTCTCTGTTTCCACTGTGGATTTGCTCCAGGCTGCAGTTGACAGGACCTATGCAAAACTTCGGGATCTCCCCAGATATGAACCGGAAATTCTCCATGCCGTCCCTGATTTCAGGGTGATGGCCAGTCTTCAGTATCTGATTGGTTTTTGTAGGTCTTTGGGCATTGAAAGCCCCCTGGAGCCGGTGTTGTCCTTTCCCCTTGGGTCCAATGTGATCAGTCTGCTGGAACTGGCCCGGGCCTATGAAACCATGGTTTCGGGCGATTCACGAAGGTTGATTTCGTCCTCAGCTGATGACGGCCTGGGAATAATTGAAAAAATTCTCGACAGTGACGGGCAGGTGATTTTTGAACCGAAACGGGAAACTCGCAAGGTTCTGACTCCTGAAATATCCATGGTAGTCAGTGATATACTCCGGAAGGTTGTTACCCATGGGACTGGTCGTTATGCCGACAGGGTGGTGAGATTGCACAGTCGTGAGCGCGACATTGATCGTCAGCTGGCGGAACTGGATTTAAATATCCCCATGCTTGGCAAAACCGGAACCGCCAATCGTTTTACCAATGCCAGTTTTGCAGGAGTCGTCCCCGGGATGGGCGAGGGTAAGGTGTTCACCCTGGAGGATGGTTATGTTTTGACAAGTTATGTCGGATTCGATGACAATACCCCGATGGTTCGAAATACGACTCATATCAGTGGTGCGGAGGGGGCTTTGCCCATGTGGAGCATGGTGGCCGAAGGGCTGCTTCGTGAGCGGAATTATGCCGCACGGCTGGATCTGGTTGATCTGTCTTTTTCGGGAATCAGCAGGTTTCCATTGCACTACCCGGAGCTGGGGCAGGTCGAGGTTCCGGTTGTTTCGAGTCGAGGCGGTGTGGTGACAGAAAAAGCAAGTTCCGATACCACTATAATTTCTTTCGGTGAAGTGGGGTGGGCGGGGCGGTTGGAGCCGGCAAGGTTTTTTGCGCCCTATTGGCAAAATTAGATTAGTCTTCTGTTGTATTATTCACGAGCGGTGAAGTCGTTCGTGGACTATAAACCAAGTTCTTGGCTGAGATTTTTCAGGTACTTTCCTTAGAATGTCTGCTCTTCCAACGGAATCGGGTTAGATGATGAGACTTAATGATTGTGCATATAAAATGATCCTGCTGGGCACGGTGCTTTTGATTGGTTGTGCACATCAGAAAGAGGTGGCCTTGCCCCGTCAATCCTCACCGCTAAGGGAGATGGCGCCGCTTGTGGTGACCCCCCCTCCCGCTGCGATGGAAAGGGAGAATATTGTTGAGCCGGAGTCATCGGTGCAATCGGAAACCGGATTCCCTTTGGAATCCGATGGGACATACGGGCAAAGTTTAGCAGAAGTTGAAGATACTTTGGATAAACGACAGTCTGTTGGAGAGAGTTCTGCTGAGCCGGTGGATGCAGAAAGGACGGGGAGCACCACTGTTGATATCGCTTTAGTTGAAAAAAGGCTTCAGGATTATGCAGATAAATTAGCCCTTTGGGAAAGAATTAATACTCTCTTGATCGAGGCTCCCGTGGTCTCCAGACCAGATTTCTGGAGTGAATGCCTGGAGAGGGTCCGGAGGTTATTCATCGAGTACCGTGGCCTCGCAGTCATGGAGGATCCCCAGGCCGTCTCTGCAGCAACCTTCCATCGGGTTCTTAGGGATGATTTCTTGTTTCTGGAGGGGCAATGCGGCGGGGTCCTTGATGCCGGACAGAGTCGGGATATTTCTGTTTCCGGAGGCTCCAGGCCGTCGAGGTTCATACCCGCGGATGATGCTATCATGACTCTTGTCGCTGAAGGGCGTTATGGTGAAGTCGTCTCGGGCGTTGAAAGTTTGCGAAATGGTCAGACCGGCCAGATCCTGTCTCCTCGACTCGCTCGTATTTACGCTTTGGCCTTAGCGAAAACCGGTCAGCTGGAACGGGCGGTTGTGGAAATAATGCCGGTTCTCTCTGCCGGGAACGCTTCTGAAGAACTGGCCCTGCAGCGGCAGATGGCCGATTTCCTCCTGGCAACGGCCCGGACAGACGAGGCCATGGCCCAGTACCGTCAGGTGGCAAATTTCTTTGAAGATCGGCGTGGTGACGACCGTTGGGTGACGGATCAACTTACCCTCCTGGGGCAGGAGAATCTGGAAGGACCGGCTTTTTCTCTCTACCGGAATATCCTCAGTGACTACCTTGCTTTTGGCGAACATCATGTCCCTCCAGGAATACAGGATCGGGTAATGCAGCTTGAGCGCGAGTACCCGGAGAGTTTGTTTGCGTATCGGGGCCGGGAGTTGTTAACCAAGGTTGAAAATCAAGCCAGGGAATGGGTGATCGGTCGGTTGGCTGAAATTAAACCCCTTCAGGAGGCCAAAGAGTACGCTCTGGCGCGTGCTGTTTTAGAGAGAATGATTCTGGCCGAAAGTTCCCCGGCTCTCTTGGAACTCATTCAGCAGGCCCTGGATGAAGTGGTTCTTGCCGAGATTCTGGATCAGCAAGAACAGGAACGGATTTTGGCTCGGACCCTGGCCGATCAATGGGATGCGGCCCGTCGTTTAGCAGAGTCCCAACGGTATGATGAGGCTATTGCCGGATACCTGGAACTCTACGACACCGAGTATGACCTCCAGGCAAGGGCCAAGGTCGGCGAGGTTGCCGAAGCCGCCGCAACAGAGATGCGGCGGCAGGCTGCTGGACTCTTTGTCAAGGCCAGGAAGGTTACGGAAAACGGTAGAAAAAGAGAACTCCTTCGTGAAACCTGGTTGCTCTTGGATACTATTCTTAACAAATATCCCCAGGTGTCGCTGGCCGATAAAGTGAAGCAGAATCTTGAAAACATCGAAAAGCAGATAGTCGATTTTGATCCGGGGTTGCTCAATGAACTTCATAGCTTGCATCAACCTTCCCCCGTGGCTGAAGAGGTTTCTGTTCCTTAAGAGGAACACTTCTGATCACAAGCTAATACAACCGCTATTATTGTGATTGAATCTTGATGGCGTCGCAAAAAGTCCGATCTACTGCGTCGTAGCGTATTTTTGTTCGTTCGGCATACCATATGTATGGCCTCGCTCACAAAAATACACTACTCCTTGTATATCGAAATTTTTGCTTAGCCATCTAGTGACTTTTTGCGAATTCATCAATCTTAATGAGCTAAAAGTCTGCACGTCTCGAATTGGCAATGGTTTATTGCACCCCTTGTTTGAAATGGAAAGTTTTCAGCCGATCTGCTCCGGTATCGTTAAAGTCAGTACCTTCAATCAAGTTCTTACCCCTCCAGTTGTATTACAGCCAATCCCTTTGTTGGACCTTTATGGTGGCTGGTACTTTTGCTATCTGGGGCCCTCCTCTCTCGGGATCTAAAAAAAAATCTTGCTTTCAGTCCCTGACCTTGCGGTAGAATAATTTTGATTAGGCGTGTTTATGCTGAACACCAAGTTTTTTTCTTTTGTTTCTCTCGTCTCAGCGTAGTTGGTGCTGTGAACGTACCGGTCTTGCTAGTATCCTCCGGAAACGATGAGGGAACACCGTAAAGATAGATCAGGAAGGGAGCTTTTTCGATGGCTGAAGGAAAAAGAGCTGTGTCGGTGATTCTTGATGATATGGCTCTTAAAATCATGTTGGTTGAGCCCGGGAATTTGATTGGAGTTGGCGAATTGTTAGCCTGCGCCGAAGAATTACTTTCTTTGGGTGAGGGAAGGGTCCTTGCGGCCCTGGAGAAAATGGTCGAGGTTTTTAAGTCCGCATTGGAACAGGTTATTATGAACTCCCTGCCTGATACTGCTGAGAATTTCGACGCACTGGCGCAATGTATCGTCTGTATGCAGGAGGTCAGTCGAAGGGGGGTGGTCACGGAACAGGATTTTGATCGATTTAGCCAAGTCATTACCGCTACAGGCTTCGTCTTAGCAGATAATACTCTGATTATCCAAGGGCAATCGAATAGTATAGGAGGGGAGCAAACTGTAAATACCGAAGAGGGGAACTCCACCTCTCCCACCTCAAAAGCAGAGGATAAGAGTTCCCCTGTGGTGAACCTGGATTTCCTTCAGGATAAAGAACTTTTGGGAGGGTTCATTGAAGAGGCCTTTGATCATCTTGAATCCATTGAGGTGAATGTCCTGGAGTTGGAACAAAGACCCGATGATCAGGAAATTATCAATAATATCTTTCGGCCTTTTCATACTATTAAGGGGGTATCCGGTTTTTTAAATTTGACCATCATCAACAAGTTGGCCCATACCACTGAGAACCTTCTGGATGATGTTAGAAACGGTGTGCGTCCAATGGACTCAACGGTTATTGATATTGTTTTGAATGTGGGTGACCAGTTACGGGAAATGGTGGAAAATGTCAAAGCGGTTCTGGAAAACGGCCCGGGTGAGTATAAGGAATTTGATATAAATCCTTTCACTCAGCGGATCGATGCCTTGAGAACCCTTGGCGGTGAGGGATCTGGCGAGCAAGGGGCGGAATCGCTCCCCGCTACTTCTTCAGGGAGTGATGCTGTTAGTATCGTGCCTGATGATTCGCCTTTAGCTCCGGAGAGAGTAGATCCTCCCGTGCAACCGGTTGCCAAGGAGATTCGGACTTCTCAACAAAAAGATGAAAATACCCCCGTTGAAACCGAGAAGAAATCCAGCAAAATGGGGGTCTCCATTAAGGTTGATGTCGAGAAACTTGACGGACTGGTCAACGCGGTTGGTGAATTAGTCATTATGCAGGCCATGGTCCGGCAGAATCCACTTATTGGAAAGATTTCCGATCCCAAGCTGACCAAGGATTTTTCTCAGTTGTCCCGGATTACTACAGAGTTGCAGAAAACCGCCATGGCCATGCGGATGGTTCCCATTCGACAGACTTTTCAGAAAATGACCAGGTTGGTGAGGGATTTGTCCCGTAAATCAGGCAAAATGGTCGATCTGGTGATGGTTGGTGAGGATACCGAAATTGATCGTAATATGGTCGATTCCATCTATGACCCCTTAGTGCATATGATCAGGAATTCCGTGGATCATGGGGTCCAGCTCCCTGATGAAAGGAAGAAAAATGGTAAGCCTTCCACCGGTACCGTCAAGCTGAGTGCCTATCAGAAAGGTGGGAATATAGTTATCGAAATTGAGGATGATGGTTCTGGCTTGAACTCTGACAAGATCCGCAAAAAGGCACTGGAGCGGCGGTTGATCCGTTCAGAGGAAAACATTTTAGATAGTGAGGTTAATAATCTGATCTTTTTGCCGGGTTTTTCAACAGCAGACAAGATCACCGATGTGTCCGGTCGTGGGGTCGGTATGGATGTGGTCAAAAAGGCTGTGGAAAAACTGCGCGGGAAAGTCGAGGTGATCAGCCAACCCGGCCAGGGCTCTCAATTTGTTATCCGATTACCGCTGACTTTGGCCATTATTGATGGAATCGTAGTCCGGGTGGGAACCGAGCGTTATATCATCCCGACCATCGCCATTCAGGAGTCCATGCGGCCCGATTCTTCAAAGTACAACACAGTACATGGTCGTGGTGAGACCCTGAAGGTCAGAGATCATCTGGTTCCGGTAATTCGCCTCTTTGAGCTCTTCGGGATTAAAGAGGCGAATAAGGATCTTAACGACTCCATTGTTGTGGTCATCGAAAATGAAGGTCGGTTGAGGGCCTTGATGGTGGATGAACTCTTGGGAAAACAGGAAGTCGTGATCAAGAGCCTGGGAGGGTATCTTAAGGACATCCCTGGGGTTGCCGGAGGTACTATTCTTGGTGATGGCAGGGTTGGTTTGATTCTTGACCTGGCTGGTCTCATTGCCGTCAGTGATGGGTTCAAGGTTAGGGACGTCGAGTCTGAGTAAGGAAATAGTGGAGAATCCGACTCGTATTTTTGAATGATTTCTGGGGTATGTTCATGGGAGCAATTCGCGCAGAGATCCCGAATTTGGTTAGGACAGTACATTCCTTGGCCGGGAAGTATCTCACCTTTTCTCTGGCAGACGAAGATTATGGAATCGAGATCCTCAAGGTCAGGGAAATTATCGGGGTAATGGAAATTACGTCGGTGCCCCATACTCCGATTTTTGTCAAGGGTGTGATCAATTTGCGGGGGAGAGTTATCCCGATCATTGACCTGAGGCTTAAATTTGAAATGGAGAGCAGGGAGTATGATGATCGGACCTGTATTGTGGTTGTTGATGTTCACAATGGTTCGCTGCTGGTGGGCATGGTTGTTGATGCCGTTTCGGAGGTGATCGCTGTGGTTGATAAGGAGATTGAGCCTCCTCCGACTTTTGGAGTCAGGCTTGGTGATGCCGGCAGTATCCTCGGGATGGCTAAAATGGCCAGTGGGGTCAAGATATTAATCGACGTCGATACCATTGTCGGAGTGGGAGTTGCCTTGGAATTTCAGGATATTTAATGGCACTGATACGAGCATCTACCATGGGATCCGGGTTGACGGGTACTTCCGATAAAGCTGAAGGGGTTACTTCATTCGGCCTCGACCGGTTAAGCGATAAACTGTTTATTTCGTTCAGTGCCTTGATTTTCGAGAAGACCGGGATTTTTCTTAAATCGGAAAAAAAAGAATTGTTAAATTCGCGGCTCGGAAAAAGACTTCGGGCCTGCCGCATCAACTCCTTCGCCGAGTACTATGATTATGTGACCGGGGCCGGTAAAGCCTCGGAGCTTGTCCATCTCATCGACAGTGTTTCAACCAATTACACCAGCTTTTTCAGGGAACAGGCCCATTTTGATTTTCTGGTTGATCAAGTTATGCCGGAACTTATTGGGCAACGCAGTGCGGGCAAAGAAGAGATGGTCTTCTGGTCGTCTGCCTGCTCCTCCGGAGAAGAACCGTATACCCTGGCCATGGTCCTGGATGATTATTTTGAGAACAACCCCGGACACCGTTTCAGTATAATTGCCACGGATATATCGACCAAGGTTCTTGGGATTGCCAATCAAGGTGTTTACCCCACCGAACGGGTTGAAAAGGTGCCACCAAAACTTTTAAAAAAATACTTTCAAAAGGGGACGGGGGCGGGGGAAGGATTTGTCAAAATCAAGCGATCCCTGCAGCAACATATATCATTCCGGCATTTTAACCTAATGGGGGACTTCCCGTGGAATAATGCCATGGATGTGATTTTCTGCCGTAATGTCATGATCTACTTCAACAAGGAGACCCAGGCTGTCCTGGTGGAGAAGTTCTATCGCTGCTTGAAACCCGGCGGGTATCTCTTCATAGGGCATTCGGAGAGCATCTCCGGCATCAAGAACCAATTTATCCAGGTGGCGTCTACCGCGTATAGGAAATAAAGAGTGTGGTGGTAGGTTTTTGTCCTACTTCATTTTTTTTCATGAGTTTCTTTTTCCCAAGGCCGGGTCCTGGGAGGGGGAGGGAGTCTTCTCGATGAGGATAGTTGTCGGAATATCAGATATGAAGGTCAGCAATACCCCAGGAGACACACTGATCACCTATTCCCTGGGGTCCTGTATCGGTCTGGTCGTTTGGGACCCCGAAGCCCGAGTGGGAGGACTGCTGCATTATATGTTGCCGGATTCCAACCTCGATAGGGACAAGGCCCTCTCCAAACCATTCATGTTTGCCGATACCGGAATTCCACTTCTTTTTAAGGAAGCGTACCGCCTTGGGGCTACGAAGCAGCGGATGGTGATCAAGGTGGTTGGCGGTTCTCAGATCATGGACTCCGATGGGGTTTTTAATATCGGTAAGCGTAATTATATGATTCTCCGAAAGATGTTTTTGAAGAACAAGGTCATGATTAATAATGAGGACGTGGGAGGAGTGGTCAACCGGACGATCAGTCTTGAGGTCGGCACCGGATTGACCAGGCTGAAAGTTTCAGGCAAAGGGGAATTCGATTTATGAACCATGCCGACGAAATCGTGGCCAGAGTGGAACATATTCCACCTTTTCCCAAGGTGGCCCAACGGGTTATGGAAATGATCGATCAACCTGGGGTCAAGGCTAAGGAATTGGCGGAAGTGATCATGTTTGACCAGGCGATTACCGCGAATATCTTAAAAATCTGCAATGCAGGATATTTTGGTCTTCCCCGGAGGGTTTCCTCTCTTGATGAGGCCTTGGTGCTGATGGGCCAGGACGCCTTGAAGGACGTCATTATCGCCAGCAGCACCGCCCGATATTATAGCGGGACAGTCGGCGCGGGATACGATCTTGGGCAGGGAGAGCTTTGGAAGCATTCGGTGGCGACCGGAATTCTGGCCCGCCATCTGGCTGGCAAGGTGAGTGGTTTAAAGACCTCGGTGGCCTTTACTGCCGGACTTCTGCATGATATCGGGAAGCTGGTGGCCAGTAGTTATGTCGGTGACTATCTCAATGAAATAATGGAATTGGTGCAGTCGTCCGGACGGACTTTTGTCGAAGCCGAAGTTGAGTGTCTGGGCATTTCCCATGCGGAACTGGGCGCAATGATCCTCGAAAAATGGGATTTCTCTCCGGAATTGGTGGAAGCGGTCCGGAGGCACCACGATCCTTCCGCCCTGGAAGGTTCTCCTCTTCTCCTGGTGGTTACTCTGGCCAATAGTTTGGTGATATCCGCCGGCATCGGGGGGGGAGCCGAAGGTTTGGCCACAGCGATCAGGGGAGAGGTGTTGACCCGCTTTGGTTTTGATGAAGGAACTCTGGATCGATGCATGCTGCAGGTGGTCACCGAAATGGAAACCGCCAAAGATATTCTTGCTCTCTAAGATCTTGGAATCAGCATTAGGTAGTTTCCACCCGGAAACGAGGATTTTTGTTCGAGGGCAAGGCGCGAGGGATGGCGAAAAAGTGGATCATGCTTGAGTTCCTGAGTGTTTTTTTGCAACAGAGCAACGTCGCCAACGGGCAAAAAGACCGTAACAGGATGGAAACTAGGTAACGGCAATAAAGCGGAGGGGCTGCAGGATGGCATTTAATATCTTGTTGGTAGACGATTCAGAGACGATGCGTGCGGTGATCCGTCGAGTTGTCGAAATGTCTGGAGTGCCGGTCGATGAATTCCATGAGGCCGGCAATGGGTTTGAAGCCCTTGATGTTCTGAAGGACAATTGGATCGATGTGATTCTTTCGGACATCAATATGCCGGAAATGGGTGGTATGGAGTTGCTGGTTGAGGTGAAGCGGAATGAAGTAACTGGCAGCATTCCGGTGATATTTATTACCACCGAAGCGAGCGATGCGAAAATGGCCGAAGCTAAACGTCTTGGAGTCAGTGGATATATAAAAAAACCGTTTGTCCCCGAAGGAATCAAGGCCGTATTACTGGAGGTCCTTGAAAAAGCCTATGACCACAAACCGATCTCGGATGCTGAGATAGCAGAGGCCTCGGATGATGATATGGATTTTTGATGCCAAGTTTGATGAATTCGCAGCTAACATAGACACCGCTCCGCTGTTACGACGCAGTAGATCGGACTTTTTACGACGCCATCAAGGTTTAATCATTTCGGATTTCCCAGGAAGAATTGCTGAGAGACGAGAAGGTCCGTGAGTCGTTATGTGACGGAAGGGGGGCACTCTGAAGTGTTGTCCGAAAGAAGCTTTAAAAATGATCAGCTTGTAAGCAAACCGGAATGAAATAAGGCGGGAGAATATGGTAATGGATGAGCGATTTCGGAATACGGTATATGAAACGTTGGCTGATATTTTCGGCATCATGTTTTTTATTCCCATTGAGCCCCTGACCGGACCACCACCCCGTAAGATGTGGAATGGGGTAGAAGGGATTGTTCTCGCCTCACTGGATGTAACGGGTATCCGAAACCATTCGGTTTCCTTCTATTTTCCAAAGGAACTGGCCAGAAATGTGGCCATCAACTTCATGGGGATTGATGAATCAGCCATAAACGAGTCAAGAGAGCTTGATGCGGTTAAGGAAGCGGCTAATATGGCGGTGGGAAGTCTCTTGGGCCGGGTAGATCCACGGGCCACCCTAAAGCTTGGGATTCCCCAGGGAAGGATTGTTGAGGATTTCTCTCCGGGGGGTCTTTTGGAAAATCCGGATATCTGTGTGTATGAGACGGAATATGGCTATCTCTGGATTGATTTTGATGAGATCAGCGAAGAAGTTTCCTGATTGTTAGCTGAAGAGCGGGGATAGCATGGGTAAAATACGGGTTCTGGTGGTTGATGATTCAGCGGTGGTCCGAAAGGTATTCAGTGAAGAGCTGGCCCGCGAAAATGATATTGAAGTGGTGGGGACAGCCCCTGATCCTTATGTGGCAAGGGAAAAGATTGTCAGTCTGCAACCGGATGTAATTACCTTGGATGTTGAGATGCCCCGCATGGATGGGCTGACCTTTCTCAAAAAATTGATGAAGTATTATCCCTTGCCGGTGATCATTGTCAGTTCCCTTGCCCAAAAAGGTGGGGCGTTGGCCCTGGAAGCCTTGGAAGCTGGGGCAGTAGAAGTGATTGCCAAACCCGGTACCGCTTATTCGGTGGGAGATATGAGTGTCCAGCTCGCCGAAAAGATCAGGGCTGCCGCCCGAGTAGATATGTCTAAACGGGCGGCACAAGTAGCCTATGCGGTTTCAGGTCCCGATAAGGTTATCAGTAGAGCGTTGGTGGCGAGCACCAATAAGATTATCGCGATCGGGGCCTCTACCGGGGGAACCGAGGCCCTGAAAGCTGTCTTGACTCGTTTCCCGGCGAATATGCCGGGGATTTTGATTGTTCAACATATGCCCGCGAATTTTACCAAGAGTTTCGCTGAGCGCCTTGACAGCCTTTCGCAGATTTCAGTGAAAGAGGCTGAAGATGGCGATTCGGTTACTCCTGGTACGGCTCTTTTGGCCCCGGGAAATTTTCATATGGTCATGCGGCGGAGTGGAGCCCGGTATTATGTTAATGTCAAAACCGGCCCGTTGGTCTGTCACCAACGGCCGGCGGTGGATGTCTTATTTAATTCAGTGGCTGTGTACGGTGGTAATAACGTAATAGGGGTTATTCTCACCGGCATGGGAAAGGACGGCGCCCAGGGTATGTTGAAGATGAAGCAGGCCGGGGCCCGCACCATTGCCCAAAACGAAAAGAGTTGTGTGGTCTATGGGATGCCTAAGGAGGCGGTCGAGGCAGGGGGGGTTGATGAAATCATCAGTCTGGATGATATAGCACCTCGAATTGTTCAGATGCTTTCCTGATCTTGCTGCCTCTGCTTCATTCCTGTGGTCCTGAAGGGGTGCGGAAACAGACTCTGAAATTTATTTTGAGTGGAGAGTGTCGTCTGTAAGTGGACCTGTTGAGACAATGCCATGAAGTATTATGGCCAGGTTTTCATGAAAACCTTGTAACTCGTCAACCTGCTTGATATTAGTTTCGAGCAGGTTTTTTTTGTCTAGTGTCCTGTTTGGCTAAAGATGTCATGAACCATCGTGTTTTTTGGCAAGGCGGACAAAACGAAGGAATAGCAGCGCTAGTGTTTAATTGCGAAAGTTCTTTATTGTATTACGCAACTGGCTGCCGCGCACTTCTCGTTTTTTCCACTTGAACGGGGTTG
The DNA here is from genome assembly GCA_018814305.1 of Pseudomonadota bacterium. Taxonomy (GTDB): domain Bacteria; phylum Desulfobacterota; class Desulfobulbia; order Desulfobulbales; family JAGXFP01; genus JAHJAA01. Next base: position 56 of record JAHJAA010000086.1, on the reverse strand, counting down.
GGTTCTCGTTGTGCCGCTCGGTAAATGCTTTGATCGCTGCAATCAGGCTACCTTTG
>JAHJAA010000085.1 GCA_018814305.1 Pseudomonadota bacterium | reverse complement strand
GGTTCTTGGTCGATCTCCATAGTGCCAAAAAAGAGAAACAGGATGCATTTGTTTTTTTGATGTTCCGTCAGGGAATACTCCTTATCTGTCCTAACTCATTGTGGCCTGACGGTACCCACAGATTCTGCTGAGGAGCCAAATTTTCATTCAGGGATTGAACAATGAATGCAACATCGACGTTGGCGGCAATCAACTGGAAATCAACTTTTTTACCTGGTGTTTTTCTTTTTAACAAAGACTTACGAGATAAGACCTCGTGAATGATTGCGAATGTATTTTCATCATAAAAATTAGCAAGAACCCAGTCTCCTACAGCTGGATAATCAACTGGAGAAGCCGCACTAAATATTATTTTCCCTACCAATTCAGCGAGAACATCAACTTCTCCATTGCTTATGGTATAGCTATCTTTGTGTACAGCTACCACTCTTGCTAGTTCAAATTGCTCCAAACTCCCAGGAGAAACCTTTCCCAGCAACCACTGGTCGAAGCCAATTTTTTCTAATTTATTCGGTATATTATTCATTCAAAAATTCATGATTCATAATAATTAGCAGAAAAAGCACAGCGTCACTTCTGGTCAAGTTTATTTTCTGGTTCAGCGGTTTTTGCCATGTTGTTCATTGTTTATTTAATTATTTAAGGATGTTACGCTTCTACTTTCCCCCCGCCCCCCTTCCTTCTCTTACAGATTTTAATTGGGGGCAGGAGGTCTTTCATAATGCCCCCATAAGTTCTTTATTATCAGTAATCATGCCCTGAATTGCACGAACATAGTCGTTATTTCTTTCCGAATACGCCCTGAGAGTTTTCGCAAGAGAAAAACCATCGGGTCCCCCCCCCTTTTTCCGGGATTCTAATCTCATGTGGCGGAAATTTTCATATGCGGCGTGGGTATTCAGATTATGGATATAACTGCGGACGGATTCGGACGGAGATTGAAATGTGGCGACCTCATATACCTCGCCCGGGCTGCGCCCATCGGGGACTATACCACAGCCTTGAGTAGAACAATGCTCACCATAAAAATTGTTCCCTTCTTTTGCAAATCGGGAATCACCCCAGGCTGATTCCATTGCGGCCTGAACAAGGGCCAGTTCTCGGGGTACAATATCAACCCGCAGCAGCAAAGATTGCCATTGATCCAGCCCATATGGTTCTGAAAGTTCAACGCCATAGTCTGCGGCGAGTTGTTTAAGCCATCTCCGATCCAGCCACCCTGGCTGACGGCCGTCAGTGGCCTGTTGATGTAGATCAACAAGCCTTGACCGCTGATAACTGATTCTGTCATTTTCAGCCTTTATTAGGGGGCTCATAAACCCGAAAAAAAGCGCTTTTCTTTCGCTGCCCTCCTGAACACTTCCAAAATCGGGAGTTTTACCGAACTTAAACGCACACCCTGAAAACAGCGACACGATTATCAAAACCGTAAATACAGTTGTTGTCTCATGAAAAATTGACCATGTCTTAGTCATATTGTTAACTCCATTTTTTCAAGCAAAAGGTCCCCCAAGTCTCTGTTTGCCTCAACTTTTGCAAAATTCTCCGAATATGGGTTAAACGGAGACTCTTCTGCCTTTTTGTTCGGAGATTTTTTCTGTTTGGTATATTAGTGACTTTTTCATGACTTTATTTTTCATGACTTTATAACGAAAGATCATTTGCTTGGCTTGATCCGACCCCATTTTCGTTCTGGTATTCGATTCATCATTGGGTAAATAAAGGCGAGGATTTCGGAGTCTCGGCCTGACTCGCTTCCTTATCTCCCGATTGAGGTGCGGCCCAAGGTAGCCCGAAGGGGAGGATGCGGTATGGTATTTCAGTATATTCCGAGTCCCGAAGATTGTCAGTCCCGGGAGGAAGATCCTCCCGGGACTTTTTTGACCTGCAGCCGTCTTTTACTGGACGCTGGCGCTCTTGATAATCTTATGGATCGATTTCAGCTCATATTCCCCGCGGGGCAGGTTCTGGAGTTCACCCAGTGAGGTGACCCCCGAGAGGAACAGACGGATCCCCTCTTCGAAGAGCATATTAATGTGATCGGTTTCCCGGGCAAGCTTGGCGAGGGCGTGGCCGGGCTGTTTCTGCAAGATAAGGTCACGGATCATCGGGGTTGCCGCGATCAGCTCAAAGACCCCTTGGCGACCACTGTAACCGGTGTTCCGGCAATGCTCACACCCGCGCCCGCGCCGCAGATTGAATGAATTCAAATCCTTCATGATCTCATCGATGGATTGCGGTTCAAGCCCCACATCCTGCATCTCGATCTTGGTCGGAACATACTCCTCGGCACATTTCATACAGATCTTCCGCAACAGCCTCTGATTCAGGGAAGAGACGAAGGTGGCTGAAACCAGGAAATGCTCGACCCCGATCTCGATGAGCCGGGCAATGGAGCTGGCAGCGTCATCACTGTGCAGGGTGGTGAAAACCCGGTGACCAGTAAGGGCCGCCTGGATGGCGATCTCGGCGGTCTCCAGATCCCGGACCTCACCGATCAGAATAACATCCGGATCCTGACGCATGATGGCCCGCAAGGCCCTGCTGTATGTATACCCGGCCTCCGGCATCAGGGAACTCTGATTGATATACCCTCCGGCCTGATGCTCAACCGGATCCTCAACGGTAATGATATTGATCCCCGGGGTGTTGATCTCGTTCATAACCGCGTGGAGGGTAGTCGACTTACCGCTACCGGTGGGACCGGTGACGATATTGATCCCGTTAGGCTGACGGACACATTTCCGGTAGCGAAGCTCCATGGCCGGCGACATCCGCAGATCCTTGATCCGACCGACAAAGGTGGCATTATCCTTGTCCAACACCCGCATAACTACCTTTTCACCGGCGATGGTCGGCAGGGTGGAAACCCGGAAATCGACCTCATGACCGCTGATCTTCCGGGCGAATGACCCATCCTGAGGCAAACGCTTCTCATCGATCCGCATCAACGAGCCCCGGCTTTCGCTGGCTATAACCTTGATCCGAGAAGCCACCGAGGCATGATGTTTGAGAGGATAGGCCCCGGAAACCTCCATAACCCCGTCTACCCTCATCCGGACATAGACCTGACTGGCGTGGGGCTCAATATGAATATCACTGGCCCCGATCTCGATGGCATTCTTCAAGATGTTGTTGATCAATCCGGTGGCATCTCCGGCCTGGATCTGCAATTTTTCCGCTTTAACCGTGGTGACCGAGTAGAGCTTGCCGATCGCGCCTTCAACGGCGGACATGCTGGAGAGAACCGGGGTTACCCGGCACTCGGTGATGTTTTCCACCTCAAGGATGGTCTCCCGGTTGGTGGGATCCGCCATGGCCAGGGTCAGTTCTTTCATGTCCTCATCGACAAAATGAAAGACCGGGATAATCATGTACTTCCGGCAGGTTTCAAGGGGGAGGATTTTGGCCAGGGCGGGATCGAGAATCTGATAATTATTTTCGCTGATGTTCATGAAGTCGATCCCAAGAGCCCTGGCTAGGGTCTCTAGAATATAAATTTCACTCACGAATTTGAGATAGATCAGGGTATCGCCCAAGGGCATGTTGAGTTCTTTTTGCTTCTTCAGGGCCTCCTCAAGCTGTGAGGTGGTGATAATACCCTTGGCGATCAGATGCTGGCCAAGCTTCTTGTCATCATACATGGGTGCGTCCCCCTCACTTCGTTTTTTCAATTAAGAGTTGATGTCCATCATTCTTGCTCATGACCAGAGCCAGCTTCTTGTCGGCCCGGGTAACTCGAAAAACCTTGGCCACCGTCTCATTGGGTTTAACGAAAACGATCCTGCCTTTATGCTCGACCACCAATTTATGCAGCGCCATACAGGCCCCGAGGCCGGAACTGTCCATAAAACCCACATTGGCCATTTCAATCATAATCCGGTTGAAATTTTTCTGGAGGAGTTTGGCCACCTGCCGTTTCAACTCCTCGGCTGAACCGGCGACCAGATCACCATTCAGATCGACCACAACCACATCACCATCCATACTACCAAGATTAATCTCCATAGTGACCTCTCTCCCTATTTTTATTAATTTTCATCCGGAAACGGTCTTTTCGGAATAGAAAATAGTTATAAAACTAGTTTTTTAACTAAGCTGAGAACATTTTTACCATCACTGAATTCATAACTGACTTCATCCATCAATTCAAGAATGATGGCCCGACCGAATCCTCCTTCCGGCAGATTATCATCATCCATTACATCGGGCATGACCACCGCTTCGGTGGGATCAAAGGGATACCCGTCGCTTCTGATCACATATTCAATCCGCTCCCGACCGGCTGAGAGCTCCACATCGATGCTGGTGGCCTTGCCGTGTTCGACCACATTGTTCATTGCCTCGGTGATGGCCAGGATAAATTCGCCGACCACCTCCTGAGCCCCCGCTGCCACATAATATTCCCGACAAATTTCATCGGCCGTGGTCCGGGCCAGATCAACCTCCTCAAAAATCGGAACCAAGGTCAAGACCATATGGTTACGCTGTCCCGGCTCCGCTCGGGAAAAATCAGGACTCCGGGTCGTGCTGTTGACCAGACGAATCTTCTGATCAGCCCCGGTCATTTCGAAAATTTTTGTGACCTGGGGCTCCAGATTATAACAGACCAGTTCACCGCCCACAGCATGGAGTTGATTCTGTAACTCCATGCAGGTCTTTAATCCGCTGCTGTCGAGAAACGGCACCTGACCAAAATCAAGAAAAATTCGGCGTTCCCCTTCTTCTTCAAGATAATTAACTGCACTGACCAGTTCATCAACGGTGCTGGCCACCAAATCACCAAAAATCTTCACCACCGTATTGCCGGACTCTTCCGTGAGCGTCGTAATTTTCATGATGTTTCCCTGGGTTCAAGACACCATTTACAGGCCTGAATATACATCCCTAAATCACCGGGCCGGGGTTAATTTTTCCTGATGGCAAACATGGTCAGATCATCGGGAAAATCGCCGTGACAGAACTCCCGGGCCGCTGCAAAAATCGTTTCAATAAGCTGTTCCGGGGGTTGCCCCTCCTGAATAATTGTCTCCAAACGTTCTTCCCCGAACTCCTCATCATGACGATCCTTGGCCTCGGTAATCCCGTCCGTATACATAAAAAGTCCGCTACCGCCTGGAAAGGGAAAGGTCTCCAGGTCCCAATCATCATCAGGGTCCCAGCCGATCACCGGCCCCATGGACTCGATGGCCCGGGTAGTGCCACCGTTGGAAAGAAACACCGGATTATGACCGGCGGAGAGGAGCTGTAATTCTTCCTTCTCCCGATCGATGATTCCGTAGACCAGGGAAATAAACATTCCGGAATCGGTCAACACCTCACAGAGCATCCGGTTGGCAGCAGTGACAATCTTTTTGATATCGGTCTCAATCTGGCCGACAGACCGGATAATCCCTTTGCAGACCGCCATAATCAGAGCGGATGAGGTACTATGCCCCGAGACATCGGCAATCACGAGGTTAATCTTGCCCTCGGCCTCCCAAGCGTCAAAAAAATCACCGCCGATCTTATCCGATGGCTGATAGAAGGTTGAAACCTCGAAGGAAGGAAAGACCAGATCCCTGGGCAGAATATTCTTCTGAACCTTCTGGGCAAGGACCTTATCCTTCTCCAGAAGTTCATTCTTCCGAGCCAAATCGGTCATCAACTGTTTATTCTGGGCCTGGAGCCTTTGTTTCTCCAGAACCTTTTCAACTGAAAAGGTAACGGTATCCTGAATATTTTCATCCTTGAGCAGATAATCACTGGCCCCGCTATGCAGAGCCTCAATGGCGGTGGCGATCTCGCTGTTGCCGGTGAGGATAATCACCGGCACGGTATCCCCGGTGGCGCGAATCCGCTTGATCAGCTCAAGACCATCGACCTCGGGCATATTCATATCGGAAACGATCAGGTCCACCGGCTCCGCCTGGTGTTTTCTGATCGCCTCACCACCGTCTTTAGCCTTTTGGATGGCATACCCTTGATCCTCAAGGACCATCCCGATGATATCCCTAATCAGGGCATCATCATCCACCACCAGTATCGTCGTTATTTCACTTGTTGCCATTCCCTTCTCCCCTCATTTACAACAGGTTTTCGATCGTCGAGATAAGATTGGATTGTTCGAAGTCACCCTTCAGGATATAGGCGTTGGCCCCCACCTGAATTCCCCGGCGCTTATCTTCATCCTTATCTCGCGAGGTCAACAACATGATCGGAGTATCTTTATAGACCTCATCGGCCCTGAGCGTTTCGGTCAAGGTAAAACCGTCCATCTTGGGCATTTCCACATCGGTAATAATGATATCATATTTAACCTTTCTCGCTTTCTCCAGGGCCTCAACCCCATCACCAGCCAGGGTAACCTGGTAGCCATAGGCCTCCAAGATACTCTTTTCGATCTCCCTGGTGTTGACCGAATCATCCACCACCAGCACCTTGATCTCACGCGCCACTTCGGCCCGCTCAGGTCGGGCCAGGGCACTCTTGACTTCCTTGGCCGCCAGAAATATCGAGGGAACATTCAGGACATTGACCACCTGATCTCGCCCGGTAAGGATCACCCCGGAAACAATCTTATTATCATTCATGTGCTTGGGCAGGGACTTAATGACCATATCCTCTTCATCGATGATGGCATCAACGATCAGCCCGAGCCGCTCGGCGCCTACCTTGACGATCAACAGCAACAGATCATCGCCATGGATCTCACTGTGACCGGGGAGTCCGAGGATGGAATGCAGGGTCTCCACCGGGACCAGTTCCTCCCGAATATTCACCGCCATTTTATCGAACACTTCGATGATCCCAGAGGTCTTGACCCGGAGGATCTCATTGATATAATTGTCGGGCAGGGCGAAGATGGAACCTCCCACTTCCACCATGACCACATGCATGATGGCAAGGGTCATGGGCAGGCGGAGTTGAAAGGTCGTGCCCTGCCCATCGATCGACTCGATACTGATGGAGCCCTTCAGATCATCGACGATATTCTTCCGAACCACGTCCATGCCCACCCCGCGTCCTGAGATATCGGTTATGATCGAACTGGTGCTGAATCCGGGCCGAAAGATCAGATTCTGCAATTCTGAAACCGACATGGCCTCCAGTGAATCCTGGCCCACCAATCCGCTTTTCAAGGCCTTGGCCTTGATCTTGTCAAGGACCAACCCGTGCCCGTCATCTTCAAGAACGATCAGAACCTTGCCCCCCTCGTAGCAGGCGGACAGATTGATCTTACCCCGGGCCGGCTTCCCTGCCCGCTGGCGTTCTTCCGGTGACTCGAGGCCGTGGTCAACGGCATTCCGGAGCATATGGGTCAAAGGGTCGCCCAGCTTCTCGATAATCTTCTTGTCCATCTCGATATCACCGCCGACGATACTGAGGCTGACTTCCTTCTCAAATGATTCGACGATTTCCCGAACCGACCGATGAAAAGTGTCGAAGATCGTCGATAACGGCAACATCCTGAGTTGCAGGGAACGCTCCTGAAGATCCCTGATCAGAAGATTCTGAATGACAAAGTCGTCCTTAATCGAGGTGCTGATTTTCTTCAAGGCCTTGGCCATTTGCCCCAACTCCATACCGGTACTCGCCACGATCTCCGTGGAATGGCCACCATCACCTGGGGAGAGTTTTTCAGCCAGGAGTTCCAAATGTTTGGCGGCCTGATGCACTTCAAGATAACTCTGCTTGGCCCGGCTATGACGGGAGGTTATTTCGCTGGCGAGCCGGATTAGTTCACTCAGTTTTTCCACCCCAACCCTGATGGTCTCGTTAACCTTGATGCTTTCGCTATGCTTGAGTTGTTTTTCCGGTCCGGGGGCCGCCGGTTTTACGGGAGCTTTCTCCTCCACCGCAGGGCGACTACCAGCGGCTTGCCCCGAAGGTTCCGGTGATTCTCCGGAAGTAGCCCGAGGCGGGAAAATTGTCCCGGGGTCCGGCTCCTCCACCTCAGCCTCGGCCTCATCACCGATCCGACCTTCGGCGGCGGCCTCGAGCATTTGCATCAGCTTACTCTGATCATCAACCGTCGTCTCACCACGGGCCGTCTTCTCGACCTGGTAGGCGATACTGTCGATCCCTTTAAAAAGGACCATGGCTAACTCACTGGAAAACGAAATTTTTCCTTCACGCAGCGCCCCGAAAACATCTTCCACCTTATGGGCAATTTCACTGATCGCAGGTAGTTTCAGCATTCGGGAGGAACCCTTGATGGTATGGGCGGCCCGGAATATCTGATGGATAATCTCCATGTCATCGGGACGTTTTTCAAGGTCAAGCATACCTTTATTCAAGGCAGTGACGTGCTCCCGGGCCTCTTCCACAAACCGGCCGATGAATTTCGATATATCAAATGCCATGGCTCACCCCTGAATGACTGCTAACTTACGGCGGCAAAGGTGAAGCAAATCTTCGCGCTTAAATGAAATGGGGAAAAAAACAAGAGGTGGTTCATCCGCCAGCTCATTTTCAAGAATTTTCAAAAGACTATCATAATAGCCCCGGGCCTTTTTGGCATTGCCTTTGGCGAGATAGGACTCCGCAAGAAAATAATGGGCCATCCAACATGAATGCTGGACGTACATTGCCTTATTAAAAGAGGTGATCGCTCGGTCGTTTTCACCACTGTTCCTGGCCGATAATCCCAACAGCAAGTGGGCTTCGATATCCAACTCATCAACATCCAGGGCCTTACGAAACTGTTCCTCAGCCTCCCGGGGCCGCTTCCCGTTCATCAAAATGCAACCACAGAGGAGATATGCCTTGCCCCGGTGGCAAGGACAGTCCTTAAGCTTTTCGGCCAGCAACATGGCCCGGTCCTGCTCCTTTTTTCTGAAACAGGCCACCGCCTCCCAAAACAGATCATCGGTGGTTTGGCTCTGAGCGCTGGGGGTTCCGATACCCCCCTTTACCGACCCGGCCTGCGCCGCGACAACACAGGGAGAAGCATGATGCGTCTTGGCCTTCATCGGCTTCTTTAAAGCCCCCCTCCGGGGCTGCCGCAGAAGAGGGCTGGGTGGAGCGGCTCCCTTGGCAGAGGGGGCTTCAAGCCCATCTTTTTTGTGTTCCGCCGGATCGCTTTTCCGATAATAAAACAACCCCTTAGCTTCCACCAGGGACAACAGCCCAATATCTTTGTGGGAAAAGGTCTCAGAAGAAGAAAAGACCACTGCTCCGCCATAATTCATAATCGCAGCGAGACCGGTTAAGATTTTCCGCTGCACCGAAGAGTTGAAATAAATTGAAACATTCCGGTAAAAGATGATATCCGCCCCCCGGATGAGTTCGGGATACTCGTCACTCAAGAGATTGAATCGGGTAAACCGAACCAGATCCTTGATCACCGGCTTGAGCTTGATCAGGCCGTAGCGGCCTTGATCAAAATACCGGGCGCGAATAGCTTCCTCATCCCTGCCCCGGAACGATAGTTTACCATAGATGCCTTCAGCTGCCTTGGCCAAGGCCATGGAGTTAATATCAAAGCCGATAACGGAAAACATCCGGGACGTGTCGTCGCCATACGTTTCCATTAAGGACATGGCGATGGAATAAGGCTCTTCACCGGAAGAACACCCGGCACTGATGATTTTTATCTTTTCATCGTCCTTCTGCCTGGCCAGAAGCTCGGGCACCAGAGGACTCATCATCAGGTCAAGATATTGGGGCTCACGGAAAAAATAGGTTTCGTTGATGGTCAGGTGATTGACAAAATCCAGGAAGGCGCCCTCATCATGGAGAAGTGAGGTGAAAAGTTCCGTGCGCGACCGCAACCCTTTCTGGCACATCACCTCGGCAACCTTCTGCCGAAGAATCTCCTCACGGGTATTATCAAAGGTCAGTCCTGCCCGTTCATGAACCAGATCCTTGAAGTGTTGCAGGTCAAGTGGTTGCTTGCCGGTCATAACCGCCCCTTATCCGGAAACCATTTTCAGGAGTTCTTTGCCGATGGATTCAAGGGGCAGAATGGTATCAACGCAACCGGCCTCGATCGCCACCTTGGGCATCCCGTAAACAATGGAGGTTTTTTCATCCTGGGCGATGGTCCTCCCCTTCATCTCCTTGATCTTCATCATCCCCTGGACCCCGTCCATTCCCATCCCGGTGAGAATCACCCCAATCGCCTTGGCCCCATAGACGGTCCCCACGGACATCAACAGGATATCGCAGGAAGGATGATGGATATCCCGAGCCTTCCGTTCGATGAAGGAAATCCGGTTACCATAATTAACCACCATGTGGCGATCCGGCGGAGAGATATAGACATGACCTGGCAACAGAGTATCACCCTCTTCGCCGACCTTGACGGCAACATGGGATATCTTGGCCAGCCACTCGGAGAGTCCGATGATAAAACCATCCGCAATGTGCTGGGCAATGACGATGGGGCAGCTAAAATCCTTCGAAAAATTGGGGAGAATAACATTCAAGGCATTGGGGCCCCCAGTGGAGGAGGCGATGGCGATGATGTTTTTAAACGGCAGCCGTTCCTCTTTTACCAGCGGATCGGGTTGGATTTTACACCGCCCCATCACGTGGGTGATCACCCTAGCCCTGGCCAGGATCTTGACTTGATCAATAAATTTTCGGGGCCGATCTGGATCCACCTCGGATTTGGGCACGACCTCCAAAGCCCCTTTGGAAATGGCCATAAAGGCGGTCTCCGACTCACCCCTTGAGGTTACTACCATTATGGGGGTCGGAACTTCACACATGATCCGTTCGATGGCCTCAAGCCCCCCCATGACCGGCATCTCAATATCCATGATGACCAGATCAGGGTGAAGCTCCTTGGTCTTGGCAATGGCAACCTTGCCGTTCTCGGCCTCCCCGACAATAACTATCTCAGAATCAATGGAGAGAATCGCCCGGATAAAATCTCGAGCCAGGGGGCTGTCATCAACGATCAGTACTTTTATTTCGGGCATGAAATTTCTCGTGATCAGCCAAGATTTTCCTGGGTTTCGGCCTGATTTTCCGAGCTCTTTTCACCCAGAGTAAATTGTCCGACCACTTCCGTTAACGCTTCGGAGAACTGCGAAAGGGTCCGACCGCTCTGGGTAATATAACCAATGGACTCGGAAGATTTTCGGGCCCCATCGGCAATCTCCCGAATGGCGGCCACCACCTGCTCACTGGCGGTCTTCTGCTGTCTGGTCGAAAGCGAGATCTGCTTGGCGGCAACGGAGGTTTCATTGGCACCGCCGACGATTTCCGAAAGAAGTCCCCCGGTTTCCATGGAGTAGTCCATCCCTTCCCCGATCCCCTTGGTCCCCTTTTCAGACGAAACCACCAGGCGGTTGATGGCCTCCTGGATCTCGTTGATTTTGGTTTCGATCTCGCCGGTGGAATCCATGACACTGTCGGCCAGACGCCGAATCTCAGCGGCAACCACCCCGAAGCGTTTCCCGGCCTCGCCGGCGCTGGACGCCTCAAGTGCCGCATTAAAGGCAATCAACTTGGTATGATCGGCGATATTGTTGATGATCTCCATCACTGTGGTGATCTCTTTGGACTTTTTGCCAAGTTCAAGAATTTCATTAATACTGTTCTGGTTGTCTTCCTGAATTTCAGCCATCTTCCCGACAAATGTCTCAAAGATCAGGGCACCCTGTTTGGTATCCTCAAGGGTCTTCTCAGCTATGGCGGCGACGGAACTGGCATGATCGGCAATTTCAACGGAAGAGGCGGAAAACTCCTCCATGGTCGAGGTGATTTCGGCAACGGAGGAGGATTGCTGGGCCGAGATCACCGCCTGGTCCTGGACCGACTCCGTGATATTGCCGGCTGAACTGTTGACCGCGCTTACCGAATCAGAAAGGTTCGTGATAATGGAACGCAACTTCCTGACCATATGCCCCATGGAGCCGAGAAGTCTACCTATCTCACAATCGCTTAGGCACTCCTCATCCAGCTCGACCGTCAAATCACCTCCGGCCAGTCGATCGGCGATCACGGTGGCCTCCCGTAAAGGCTTGGTGATAATGCGACGAACAAGGAAGCCGTTGCCGAGAATTATCCCGCCCAGGGCCAGCAACGTACAGATCCCAATAATCATCAAAAATTTATCCCGCCCGGCATCAAGGGCTTGCAGACTGTAGCCAACTTCCAGATAGCCCATGACAGCATCGCCTTGGTTGTCGCGAATCTCTTTCTCGTAGACCAGTATGTTCCGATTGATCTCCGCCGGCTTCTTGGAAGAAAGGGTTAAGGCTTTGCGGTTTTCATCAAAGAATACGGCATAGACCACATCGGGATCCTTGATCACCTCCTGGACAAAACCATCAAGGGCGCCGAGATCATAATTGTAATAATAAAAAAGACTGGTCTTCGCCATGTAACGAGCCATGGAGCTACCCCGAGTATCGATCTGTTCCCGAATCAACGAGGAGTTGGTGGTCAATCCCGCCATGGCGATCAGGGCAAAAAGGGTGAAGGTGAACAGCAGAATCGGGACCAGAAATTTTTTCTCCACACTGTTAAATCGAAACAAATTCTTCTTCATAATAGCTCTCTCTGTTGTCATAAAATCGATGGCTTCGTAAATAATGGAGACTTCGAGAAGCCCATGGTAAAGCTGACGATCTCCAGTTCTAAAAACGCCTTTACATCATGAGTTCTTTCATATTGTCCGCCTCAGGAGATGGTCGACGCCCTCAAACTACTCGACAGGGACCGCCTTCCCCCCGGCAATCTTGGTCAAATAGACCTCCTGCAGGGCCTGGTGATTGGCTGGAGAGAATTGAAACCGCATCCCCCCCGCTTCCATGGTCAGGGACTCGGCGACGGCGATAAAGGACTCAGTTGTCAGATCGGGCCCCACTCGCTTCAATATCTCGGCAAAAACCATGGCATCAATATACCCTTCCAGACTGACATAGTTGTAGATCTCATCGCCGGCCGCCTTCATATCCGCCTGATACTGTTTGACAATCGGCAGCGAATCGTCATGGGGAGCCGGCACCACTTGGGAGACCAAGGTTCCATCCCCCTTGCCGTCAAGCTCTTGAATCAAGGCCTCTGTACCCACAAAGGAAACATTGAGGAAGATGGGATCAAAGCCCGTCGCCCGGGCCTCTCGAATGAAGCTTGCCATGGCCCGATAGGTCCCGACCATGCTCACCGCTTTCGGATTGGCTGCTTTGACCTCCTGAAGTCCCTTGGCCACGTCGACCGTATTCCGAGTGTACCTTCCCTCGCCGACAAGATTCAATCCTCTCTTTCGGAGTGCCCTCATCACCCCGCCTTTAACCGCTATACCATAGGCATCATCCTGGATAAACAGGCCAACATCCTTCACTCCGAGAGTATCGACCAGATAACCGACCTGGGCTTCAGCCTCATCAAAATAGCTGCTGCGGACATTGAAAACATAGGAATTAACCGGATTTCTGAGAAATTCAGCGCCGGTAAACGGACCGAAATAGAGAATCTTCTCTTGATTGATCATAGGGATGATCGCCTTGGAAGTTGGAGTGCCGACAAAACCGAAGAGCGCAAAAACCTTATCGTCCTGGATCAGTTTCCGGGTATTCTCTACGGTGTTCTTGGGTTCGTAACCGTCGTCATAACTGATCAAGCGAATTTTTCGACCAGCTACCCCCCCTGCCTTATTCATCTTATTAAAATACACCTCGGCGCCCAGCTTAAGGCCGCTTCCCAAGGCAGCGGCCGGACCGCTCAAGGCGTTGGACATCCCGACCACCACTTCACCGGCGGTCACCCCGTTTTGGGCATGGGAGGTGGTAGCCACAACAAAAACCAAGAGGCCGGTCAACACACATTGCTTCACAAAGAACGACGATTTCAGTTGGTTATTGATCATCTTCTCCCTCCTCCAGAATCCACAATTTCAAATTCCTCGACGGTTATCGCAACAAACGAAACAAATCGACCAAAAGAACAATTTTGCCATCCAGGACCGTGCCCCCCCAGAAGACATGCAATGCATCAAGTTTTGCAAAAATAGATGGCAACGGACAGATCGATTTGATGGCAACCCTTACCAGATCGCGAGGATGGTCGATGATCAGACCGATCGGCTCATCTCCCCCACTCAAGGTGATAACCCTGGGATTCCTATAGTCGACGTCCCGGTGACCAAAAGTCAGCGATTGGTGAAACCACCGAACGGGGAGCTCTTCCTGTTCCGCCTCATAAAGCATCACCATCCGCCCGACCTGAGTTCCATCAATACCATAGAGGCAATCATTAATCGAGAACACCAGAATATCAAGGGCGTCCCCGATCGAAGGAGAAACAAGTTCCTTATCGACCATTGGTTCCGAATCTCTTGAACAGTTTACGAAGATCGAGCACCACCACATTACGGCCGCGATAATCGGTTTCTCCTAACAGGTACTGGGAAATGGGCCCGTTGATGGTTGCCAGTGGCGGTTTAATAGCATCAACCGGAACATCGACCACATCGTCAATACTCTCAACCAGCACCCCAGACCGAACCTCACTGTCTTCAGCCAGCAGGATTCGATTTTTGGCCGAACTTTTTGAAGACGGCATCCCCAAAAGGACGGTCAGGGCCGCCACCGATTCAATATCCCCCCTAACATTAATGACCCCCAGCAAAAAGTCGGGCGAACCGGGAACAAAGGTGATTTCAGTGGGAATCAGAATCTCCCTGACATACCTACCTTCAAAAGCGAACAATTCACCGTCCAGGGAAAATACAACCAGTTTGGCGGTCTTCACGTTAACATCCACCACTGCCTTTTCCTGCCGCATCTTTTTGATCATCTGCAGAATACGATCACTTTTATGCTCATGTTCTTCCATCTTCATAGCTCCCAACTCACGTCCTAACATCCAGAGAAGGCCTCAATTCCCCACCCTTCCGGGAAACCTTGACGATCCGAAATATTCAGGCAGGGCCCTGGCCCCCTTGGCCTCCCGGGCCCAGGATAAACTGCTCCATGGGGCGACGGAGTTCCTCCGAGAGAGCAGTCAGGGCCTTACCACTCTCGGTCATCTGACTAATTGACTCGGCGGACTTTTGAGCGCCCGTAGCGATCTCCCGGATGGCCAGCAGAACCTGTTCGCTGGCCGTTTTCTGTTGCTGAGTGGATAAAGAAATCTGCCGGGCCGCGCTGGAGGTGGATTCAGCTCCAGTGACAACATCAGACAAAAGCTCCCCGGTTTCCATGGAAAAAACCATGCCTTCCTGAATCGCCTTGGTCCCCTTTTCGGAGGAGACCACCAGACGCTGGATCGCCTCCTGAATTTCAAAGATCTTGTGCTCGATCTCTCCAGTCGACTCCATGACACTATCGGCCAGACGCCGGATCTCGGCAGCAACCACCCCAAAACGCTTCCCCGACTCTCCGGCACTCGAGGCTTCAAGGGCTGCGTTAAAGGCGATCAGCTTGGTCTGGTCGGCGATGTGATTGATAATCTCCATAACCTTACTGATCTCCTTTGACTTATGGCCCAGCTCGACAATTTCGGTGATACTCTGCTGATTTTCTTCCTGGATCTCGGTCATCTTCATCACAAAGGAATCAAAAGACATCGCCCCTTTCTTGGTGTCTTCCACCGTGAGTTGGGCTATGGATACCACTGAACTTGAGTGATCGGCAATTTCCGAAGAGGAAGCGGATAGTTCTTCCATGGTCGTGGTAATTTCAGTCACCGAAGAGGACTGCTGCTGGGCAATGATTGCCTGATCCTGAACCGATCGAGAGATAACGTTGGCTGATTGATCCAATTCCCGGGAGGAAACATTCACATTACGGATGATCTCCCGGAGGGTGCCAACCATCTCATCCATGGTTCCCAGCAAGAGGCCGATTTCATCGTCGTCGGCTTCTTCTGGGTTGACCGAGACACTGAGATCGCCTGCAGCCAGGCTATCAGAGACATAGATCGCCCGGGCCAGCGGCTTGAGAATCACCCGCCGAACCAACAGCCGGTTCCCCAGCACCATGCCCCCCAGGGCCAGGACAATACAAAGCGCCAGGATTTTCAAAAAACGATTACTCCCGGCACTCAACTCACTGAGACTATAACCGATCATCAGGTAGCCTTGGAGCTTACCATCACGACTCCGGATCTCCTTTTCATAGATATCCAGCCCGGACTTATCGGCAGGCTCCTTGGATGACCTAGTGATGGGAACCTTGTTGGTATCATAAAACACGGCAAAGGCCACGGTACCGTCCTTCACCGCCGCCTTGGCGAAGGCCTCCAGGGCGCTCTCGTCGAGATAGCTGTAGAAGGTGCTCGTTTCCGCCATATAACTGGCCATGGCCTTGCCGTTTTTATTCAACAGTTGTTTAATCATGGCCGAATTGGTCCGGTGGCTGACCATGGCGACCATGAGAAAAAGCACACCTCCAAATAAAAAAATCGGGACCAGGAATTTATATTCTATATTATTTAAAAATCGAATCTTCTTCATAGCGTCCCCAGTAGACTGTGGGCCAGGCAGGGCCTTTCTTCCCGTAGTTTGTGAATATTCGTACGATTCTACCCCAAGTAAAAAAAAGGTTCACGAAATCATTTTGTTACCAACCAACCTCTTGCCATCCAGCAAAAAAAACCATAAGTTCCATAATTACGTCGAGTCCATCCAAAATTCAACATAAAACCTTTAAACCGCTGAAATCAAATGGAAAACTTCGCTATAACCATCAGCTTTTTGTTGATTGGCATTATCCTGCGGCGCCTGCCCCGGTTTGGTGATGAAACCGGGAACGTTCTTAATCTCTTTGTGATCCACGTCTCACTGCCCGCCCTGGTCCTGCTAAAGATCCCGGAGTTGGGCTTTACCCGAGCCCTCATGATCCCGGTGATTACCCCCTGGTTGATGCTGGCGGTTTCCGCCGGGCTGATCTTGGGACTCGCTACCCTCTTCAAGTGGCCGCGACCGATCACTGGCTGCCTCCTCTTGATGATCCCTCTGGGCAACACCTCATTTCTCGGCATCCCCATGGTCAAGGCCTTTTTCGGTGAAGGGGCTGTTTCCTATGCCGTGATCTATGACCAACTTGGTTCCTTCCTGGCCTTGGCGACCTATGGCTCGGTGATTCTGGCCCTGTACGGCACCCAGGCGTCTCGTCCAAAACCACAGGAGATCATCAAAAAAATCATCACCTTCCCCCCCTTTATCGCCTTAATCCTGGCCTTTCTCCTACGCCCCCTCCAGTACCCGGTCACGGTCGTCGCCATCCTCAAGCCGTTAAGCGCCACGTTAGTGCCGGTGGTGATGATCGCCGTAGGCTTCCAACTCACCCTCCGCCTCCACAGGGAGGAATCGGGGCCACTGGCGGTAGGTCTTGCCATCAAGCTCCTGATCGCTCCACTTATCGCCTTAGTGCTTTACAAGAGTATAGGCATCACCGGCGAAGCAACCCGGGTCGCCATCTTCGAGGCCGCCATGCCGCCCATGGTCTCGGCCGGAGCCCTGGCCATTCTGGCCGATCTTTCACCTCCCCTCACCGCCGCCCTGGTCGGACTCGGCATCATCCTGAGCTTCGCCACTTTGCCGTTGATCTTCCAACTTTTGTAAAACATTTTGGTTGTTCGTTTTTTATTGTGATATAAGTCAGCTTGGAAGGCCTACAAACCTAATCCAGTAAAAAAAGGCCCTTGACAAAAGCGCCACCAAAAAGGTTATTCTTATAACAATACAGTAGGCCCCCAGGATACGGACTTCCCATTAAGTCTCTACCGACGTTATAACAACATGGACCATTCAGCTGACACAATGCCCACTTCCTTCTTCGCCGCGCCCCGGAGGATTCCCGGAACCCCTGCGCCGTCACGTCGACTCACCCTCTCTCTGCTCCTACTCCTCCCGCTACCCAACGGGATGGGACGAGGTGCCGTTAGCGGAGGTTTAACGAACGAATAGGCGAAGCCGAAAACATTCACAAAACCAGAAAGCCCGCGCGGAACCTCTCCGTGGCGGGCTTTTTTCATGACTGCCTCGAAGAGATCCGCCGGAACATTTTAGTAAAATTCGATCAATGAGGAAAAAAATGGACACGGTAATGATTTTTGATACAACCCTGCGGGATGGCGAACAGGCGGCGGGCTGCCGGATCGGGGCTGGAGAAAAACTCCGGATTGCCCACCAACTGGCCGGGCTGGGGGTGAATATCATTGAGGCAGGATTTCCCTGTTCCTCACCCGAAGACTTCGAGGCGGTGCGCCTGATTGCCCGCGAGGTTCGTACCCCGGTGATCTGTGCGCTGAGCCGAGCTGTTGCCACTGATATCGAGGCCTGCGGCAAGGCCCTGACCCAGGCGGCTCGGCCCCGCATCCATACTGGGATCGGGGTTTCGGACATCCACATCATGGGTAAATTCAAGCCGGAGAAATACGGTCACACCCTGGCCGAAAAACGAGAGACCACCATCACCATGGCCGTCACTGCCGTCCAAAAGGCCCGGCAGTATGTTGATGAAGTAGAGTTCTATGCCGAAGATGCCGGTCGAGCCGATCCCGCCTTTCTCTTTCTGATGCTGGAGGCGGTAATCGCAGCGGGCGCAGGAGTGGTCAACATACCCGATACCACCGGCTATGCCGTACCACCACGCTACGGGCAGCTGATCCGGTCAATTGGTGAACATGTCCCGAATATCAACCAGGCCCTGATCAGTGTCCACTGCCACGATGACCTGGGCCTGGCGGTGGCCAATTCGCTGGCCGGGATTGAAAACGGGGCTCGCCAGATCGAGTGCACCATTAATGGAATCGGTGAACGGGCCGGGAACGCTGCCCTGGAAGAAGTGGTCATGGCGCTCAACACCCGCCGAGATCATTATGGGGTCAGCACCGAGATCAATACCCGGGAGTTTTATCGCACCAGCCGGATGGTGGCCGAGGCCATGGGAATGACCATTCCGGCCAACAAGGCGGTGATCGGTGATAATGCCTTTTCCCACAGTTCAGGCATCCATGTGGATGGATTTTTAAAGGAGCGGCAGACCTATGAGATCATGCACCCGGAAGACGTGGGCTTTCCGAAGAGCCGGGTGGTACTCACCGCCCGAACCGGTCGACACGGGGTGTTTCATCGCTTTGCCGAACTGGGCATGCAGCTCTCCGACGACGAAAAGGAACAGGTCTATGCCCGATTCCTGCAGGTTGCCGACCAAAAGCAAGAAGTCTCAGATGATGACCTGATCGCCCTGATAAATGACGAGATCTCCCTGCAACCCCGGGAGTACCATTTAGCCGCCTTCAAGGTGGCCTGCGAAACAGGGCGACAACCCTCCGCCCAAGTCCAGGTCTCCCACGGTGACGCGTTCCTGACGGCGGAGGCCCTGGGCGATGGCCCGGTTGACGCCGCCTACAAGGCCATTGCCCAAGCGGTGGAGATCCACCCGGCCATTCTCCGCTACGAAATCCAGGCAGTAACTGAAGGAACCGACGCCCTGGGCCGGGTCATGGTCCAGATGGACCATAACGGTCGCCGGGTCCTGGGCCGAGGAGCCTCCACCGATATCATCGAGGCCAGTATCAAGGCCTATCTCGACGGTCTGAACCGGCTGGAAAACAACTGATCATTGGGAGAACACCATGGAGAAAACCCAGTCCATTTCCCGCTGTGCCTGGGCCGGAGATGACCCGCTCTACCGGGAGTACCATGATCTTGAATGGGGGGTGCCGGTCCATGAAGACCGGCTCCTCTTCGAGTTTCTAACCCTGGAAGGGGCCCAAGCCGGGTTATCCTGGCTTACTATCCTGCGAAAACGGCCCAATTACCGAATCGCCTTTGCCAATTTCGATCCCCTGGTGGTGGCCCGTTTTGACCAGGCCAAAATCACAGAACTTCTCCAAAATCCGGGCATCGTCCGCAATCGGCTGAAGGTGGAGTCCACCGTGGCTAATGCCCGCGCCTTTCTGGCAGTGCAGGAGGAGTTCGGCTCCTTTGCCGCCTACCAATGGGGTTTTGTGGACGGCCACCCGATCCAGAATACATGGCGGAGCATGGGAGAATTGCCACCAGCCACCCCGATTTCCGAGACCATGAGCCGCGACCTTAAAAAACGAGGGTTCCGCTTCGTCGGCCCCACCATCTGCTACGCCCATATGCAGGCGGTGGGGATGGTCAACGATCATACCCTCGATTGCTTCCGGTGGCGGGAACTGGCAGGGCTTTAAGAAAATAATGTCCCATCAAATGGACATCCGGCGGGGTGAGCAAAGGCCAAGAGCGATCTGCCGGTTTTTTGACAAGAAGTAAGTGTCACGTCAACTCTTAACCGCCGAATTTTTCACGCCATTTCATCCTTGACTCAACAATTGCAGTTGGTCATACTTATGATATCCGAGGAACGGTAACAATCAAAAATCATTCGTACAGGTGACACCATGAACAGACGTGAATTCCTCCAGCAGATATCCCTGTGGTCGGCCGGAATGACCCTCTCGGTTCCCCGTTTCGTGATTGCGGAAACCAGGGCGGCGGAAACCAAACCGCTGTTAAGCTTGGCAACCGGCAAAGATTACGAAGCCTTGGTGAGCCGGGTTCTGAAACCCCTGGGGGGCATTGCCGCCTTTGTCAAACCTTCGGACAAGGTGGTAATCAAACCGAACATCGGCTGGGACCGGAACCCAGGGCAGGCGGCCAATACCCATCCGCTGATCGTCAAGGCCATGGTGGAACAGATCCTGGAGACCGGAGCCTCCGAGGTGAAAATCTTTGACCGGACCTGTAACGAGGAACGCCGCTGTTACGTGAACAGCGGCATCAAGGAGGTCATGGACCGGTTCAAAGACAAACGGGTCAAATTTTTTCACCCCGATGATCGGAAATTCATCCCGGTGGACATCGAACGAGGCAAGGCGGTCACCAAACTAGAAATCTACCAGGACGCCCTGGAGGCGGATTGCTATATTAATCTGCCGATCGCCAAGCATCACAGCTTAAGCCGCCTGACCATGGGTCTTAAGAACAGCATGGGCGTATTAGGCGGCAGACGGGGGGGGATGCATCATGACCTGGGTCAGAAACTTGCAGATCTGGCCACGGTGATCCGTCCGAAACTAACCATAATCGATGCCACCCGAATCCTTCTGGCCAATGGCCCCCAAGGTGGTGACCTGAAGGATGTCAAGATTCTAGACACCCTGCTCGCCTCGACTGACCCGGTGGCCGCAGATGCTTACACCACCACCCTGTTCGGTCTCAAACCTGAGGATATCGAATCCACCGTGGCCGCCTACGCCTTCGGCTTAGGGGAGATCGACCTGCAAAAGATCAAGGTCATCAAGGCCTGAACCGGGAGGACCTCCCCCACCGATCATGATTCATAAACCTCGGATACCATATGCCACCTGGCGACGGCTCAGTCAGCTGTTCTGCCTGGGGCTCTTTTTCTTGCTGTTCATCAAGACCGATTATGCGGGCCACGATGAGCTGACCTACGCGGTGAACATCCTCTTCCGGCTTGATCCTCTGCTGGCCCTTTGCGCCTCTGTAGCGGCCGGCATCTTCATAGCCCTGATGCTGCCGGCCCTGGTCACTCTGCTTTTGACCTTGATTCTGGGACGATTCTTTTGCGGCTGGGTCTGTCCAATGGGCACCCTGCTTGATGGCAGCCATACCCTGATCCCCCCCGTAACCTCGGGCCGTGACCGGAAGTACCGCACCCTCAAGTATTATCTTTTGGGTTTTCTCCTGATCGGCACCTGGTTCGGTCTGCCGGTGGCGGGTTATGTCGACCCCTTTTCCATCCTGGTCAGGAGCCTGGCCCTGGCAATAGATCCAGCTTTAAACACTCTTGCCACCACCTTTTTTACCCATACCTACCAGGAGGCTCCGGCCTGGATCAATACCATCACCGAACCGGCCTACTCCTTCCTGAAGGCAACCATCCTGCCCTTTAACCAGAAGTATTACGAACTCTCCATCCTGTCGCTCTCCATCCTGTTGACGGTTTTTCTTCTGGAACGACTTGAACGACGATTCTTCTGCCGCAACCTCTGTCCGGTGGGCGCCCTGTTCGCGGTGGTTTCCCGCTTTTCGCTGTTACGGGGTAAAACCGGGGCCACCTGTGGAAAGTGCCGCAACTGCCGGGAGGTCTGCCGGATGGGTGCCATTGATGAGGAACGGAATATTTCATCCTTGGATTGCAACCTCTGCCTGGACTGCATTGACCAGTGCCCGGGCAACAGAATCTCTTTCCGTTTCACCT
Organism: Pseudomonadota bacterium; assembly: GCA_018814305.1. Taxonomy (GTDB): domain Bacteria; phylum Desulfobacterota; class Desulfobulbia; order Desulfobulbales; family JAGXFP01; genus JAHJAA01. The sequence goes on along the minus strand of JAHJAA010000085.1, from coordinate 909 downwards.
CACAGAGCCACCCCAGACCATCTTTTGACCTGTCCCGCCGGATCTTTATCGGCTCCCTGGCCGCAGGTGGGCTGCTGCCATTTTTCCTTAAGAGCCGGGTCCTGGCCCAGCGCCCCAACCCCCTCCTGATCCGCCCTCCAGGGGCACTTCCAGAGGAAGATTTCACCGGTCGGTGTGTCCGGTGCGGCGAATGCATGAAGGTCTGCATCGGCAACGGCCTGCAACCGGCCTTCCTCACCGCCGGGATCGAGGGAATGTTCTCCCCGCTCCTGCGGCCTCGCTCCGGTTATTGCGAGTACAACTGCACCCTCTGCGGCCAGGTCTGCCCCACCGGCGCCATCCAGCGCCTCACCCTGCAGAAGAAGCAAAAAATCAAGATCGGGAACGCCCAGTTCGACCACAACCGTTGCCTCCCCTACGCCAAAGGGATCCCCTGCATCGTCTGTGAAGAGCATTGCCCCACCCCGGACAAGGCTATAAAATTTAAAGAGGTGGTGGTTGAAAACAACCGCAACGAGAAGATAACAGTCAAACAGCCATATCTGGTGGATGAATTGTGCGTCGGTTGTGGAATCTGCGAAAATAAATGCCCCCTGCCCGGGGCCTCGGCGGTGCAGATAACCAGTGGAGGCGAGAGCCGAAACCCGGATAACACCCTGCCCGCAACGGGCGAAAATAATTTCGGCTACTGAGCAGGACTCATTTTCGCCCCCTTTTGTTGAGATCTCGCGAAGACCCCGGCCCGCTCCCAATTCGGACAATCACCTCTTAAGGGTGTTGAAAAGTATCTAGTTCTAACCAATTTTCGCTTTTCCGTTAATGCTATTCAATGCATTTTTCTGTAGCCTCTTGTTATTGGTGATCGTTGTCTAAACTTATCAGATTAGTTTTTAGGCTTTTGATCCCTGG
>JAHJAA010000084.1 GCA_018814305.1 Pseudomonadota bacterium | reverse complement strand
TCAGCTTTGTCCATCTCAGGACCAGCTGTCTTTTCCATGATGATCAGAAGACAGGTGATTTTCACGAGATTTATCTCCCCGGATCTTTTTTTGCGGCTCGGCGTTTTCTGTTGTTCTGCGCGAAGACTTCGATGAAGAGCTGTCCCTCGCAAAAACTCCATCCGAGCAAAAGTCGGGTGTAATTCGATAATATGCCGAACCTATTTTAGGTGCGAGTTTGGAATTTGCGAGATGATTTCCGGAAAAAGAAGAGGAGCCGGCAGGAGAAGACAATGAAAATTGGCTGCCAAACCAGTTTTTAGAGCAGGGGAGGGCGTTTCTGGATAGACGTATCCGAATAGAAAAAAGCTTTCCGGAATGGGAACGAAAAAACGGATTATGCCGCTTTTTGCCAGGTGTACCGGTGATGGAGCCCACCGCATCGAGGGAGAGCGACAATCTTCCCGGAACTCGGTTTCGGCTCTTCTTCCCGATGATGCGGCGAGTCCTTGTCTAGCCCGCAATGGGTCCGGTCTTGGTGGTAGTAGTCAAGATACTCGGTGAGAACCTTGCGGAGATGGTTTTCACCGAGAATAATGTGGTGGTCAAGACAATCCCTTCGAATCGTGCCGACCATTCGTTCGACATAACCGTTCTGCCAAGGGCTTTTAAAGGCAGTGACGATCTGCTTGATACCCATATCTGCCACACCTTGCCGAAAGACATTGCCGTAGATGGAGTCCCGGTCCATGATTAAATATTTCGGCGCCGTGTCCCAGGGGAAAGCCTCTCGGATCTGCTGAAGCGTCCATGTGGCGGTGGGATTGCGGGTGACGTTAAAGTGAACGATTCTCCGACGGTCATGGCTCATGATCAACAATACGTAAATGATCTTGAAGTTGATGGTCGGCACAGTGAAGAAGTCCATGGAACAGGTTGAGTCGAGGTGGTTCTTCAAGAAGGTTTTCCAGGTTTGACCTGACCGGTCGGGTGATCTTTTCGGCATGAGCTCGGACACCGTTCGTTCGGAGACCTCGAACCCGAGTTTCAGCAGTTCTCCATGGATGCGAGGCGCACCCCATAACGGATTATCCTTCGTCATTTTCCGGGTAAGTGACCGGATTTGCGGATCGATGAGCGGTCTGCCGCCAATCCCCTTTCGTCTCGATTTGTAACCCCAGAACAGCTTAAACCCTTTACGTTGCCACCGAACAACCGTGTTGGGTTGAACAATAAACAGGCATCTTTGCCACCCTTTCCAGAACTTGGCCAATAGCATCCAGAAAAAACGATCTCTTCGGAAAATTCGTGGCCGTTTATTACCTCTTTTCAGAACAGCGATCTGTTGCCGAAGGGCGATGTTCTGGAGAATGAGTGAAGTCAGGAAAGAGGAGCTGTGGTATGTGTTTGAAAGTATCATTTTCTGTGTGATATTAAGGATAATTCGCCTGACAAGTTATTGATAAGATGGTAGTAAGTATACCTTCCGTGTCAGTTAGGATTGAAAGGTCGTATAACACAAAAAATGCCATGTGCCATAACCAAAAAATTCTCTTATTGATTCTAGTCGGGCTTTCATGCCTGTTCCTTTTCCCCGACCGGCTTTTTGCCGCCGATTTCACGGTGGAACGAGCCATCCAGCACGACCTGATCCTCAGTCGCTCGATACTTTTATCCATCGAGGCCAGGCAAGAGGCAGGGCAGGAGGTCACCACCCAGATTGCCCGGTTAAAGGCATTGGCTGAATCGATCCGCGCCAACCATGAGCGGCTTGTGGAGCGGTTCGCGGCCCGGGATGAGGTGACCGCCAATATCGGTGAAACGGCGGAGAGCCGGCAGCAGGAGATGGTGGACGGATATATGATGTTTGTGGACGATTATCTGGTCACCATCGGCTATCTGCCCGACGATGCGGTGAGCCGGAGCGATATCATGCTTCTCAAGGCCCATTTCGAGCAGATCCTGCCCAAACGGACCCTGCCGCTCTTGGGCACACTGCCCTATCGTCATCTCCTCCAGGCGCCCAAATCCCCGCTCATCGAACCGGCGGTGGTCCCGGCCTACCAGGGTGGGGCCGAACGGGCGGTCACCGAGGCGGACCTGACCGCAAGTCCCGAGTCCCCAATCACCCTGGAGATTGCCCAATTGGCCGAGTCGCTCCACTGGAGTCCCTTGGAGATCTA
>JAHJAA010000083.1 GCA_018814305.1 Pseudomonadota bacterium | reverse complement strand
TTCAAGCGACGGTGTCACCACCCAGACGGTTACGGTGACGATCACTGGCACGAACGATATTGCAGTTGTTGCCGGCGATGCAACTGGTGCAGTTACTGAAGATGCAACTGCCCCGAACTTAACGGATACGGGTACGCTCACCATCACCGACGCCGATACCGGCGAAGCAGGCTTTGATACGGCAAGTGTGGTTGATACAACTGCGGGTGGCGCCCTTGGCAGCTTAAGTATTACTTCAGCCGGCGTCTGGACCTATACGGTAGCCAACACCGATGTTCAGTACCTGAAGGACGGCGAGACCAAAGTAGAGACCTTTACCGTAGATTCCGCAGACGGCGCTACCACCCAGACGGTGACTGTAACGATCACTGGTACGAATGATATCGCAGTCGTTGCGGGCGATGCCACCGGAGCAGTAACTGAAGATGCCACTGCACCTAACTTAACGGATAGTGGTACTCTTACCATCACTGATTCTGATACTGGTGAAGCGGCTTTCGATACAGCGAGTGTGGTTGATACAACCGCCGGTGGCGCCCTTGGTGGTTTAAGTATTACTTCCGCGGGCGTTTGGACTTACACCGTCGCGAACGCTGATGTTCAGTACCTCGGTGCTGGTGAAACGAAGGTAGAGACCTTTACCGTTGATTCAAGTGACGGTGCTACCACCCAGACGATTACTGTCACAATAACCGGGACCAACGATATTGCAGTCGTTTCCGGCACTTTCAGCGGAGCAGTATCGGAAGGCAATATTGGTGATGCTGCAGTAATGACCAGCGGAACGATGAGTATTTCCGATGTTGATACAAGCGATAGTCCGGCGTTTAGCGATGTAGGCAGTACGGTCGGTGATAACGGTTACGGTTCATTCGTCCTCTCGGGCGGGAACTGGACATATACCCTTGATCAGAGTGCGGTTCAGGATCTTGATGCAGGTGATACGGTAACTGATACGATCACGTATACGGCCACAGATGGCACGGTGCAGGCGATCACGATAACGATCACCGGAACCAACGATACCCCAGTGGTGGCTGGCACCTTCACCGGAGCAGTGGATGAAGGCAACATTGGCGACGCAGCGGTAACAGCAACTGGCACATTGAGTATCAGCGATGTGGATGCCGACGATAGTCCGGCATTCAATGACGTAGGCAGTACGGTTGGTGATAACGGGTACGGTTCATTCGTCCTTTCGAGCGGGAACTGGACGTATACCCTTGACGAGAGTGCGGTTCAGGATCTTGATGCAGGTGATACGGTAACCGATACGATCACATACACGGCCACAGACGGCACGGCGCAGGCGATTACGGTAACGATTACCGGTACTGATGATGTCTCCGTGCTTTCCGTTGATAGTCAGACCGTTGATGAGGATAATGTTGCCTCGGGTAATGTCCTTACCAACGATATTGACGTGGATGATACCTTAACCGTTGCCACCTTCACCGTCAACGCCACAACATACAATGGTGGAGATACGGCCACGTTTACCGAGGGTTCATTCACCTTGAATACGGACGGATCCTATACCTTTACCCCTGATGCCAACTGGAGCGGGGATGTGCCGCAGGTGACCTATACCACCAATACCGGATTAAGCAGTACCCTTGATATTACGGTTACTCCGGTGGCGGACACGCCTTTGACAACGGCCACCGATGTCTCCGGTAATGAAGGTACCTGGATCAGTCTGGCACCCATCTCCGCTTCTCTGGTTGATGTCGATGGCTCCGAAACACTTGGCTCTTTGACCCTGGATAATATTCCGGACGGGGCCTCGGTGACCGACGGGACGAACTCTTTCACTGCAAGTTCTGGATCAAACACCTTGGACCTGACTGGTTGGAATTTGGCCAACCTGCAATTCATGGGTAGTTCCGGTGGAACGTCAACCACATACAGTCTGACCTTTAGCGCCATCGCAACTGAGTCAGCAAACAGTGACACCGCTTCCAATTCGGGCAATTTTAATGTCGAAGTGTTCGATACCGCCCCGGTGGCGGTTGATGATACTGACAGTCTTGGTTATGGCGGTACGGTTATGGGGAATGTTATAACCGGGGTTGGCGGAACGGGCAGTGGCAGCGACACCATTGGGGCCGATACCACCGTGATTTCGCAGGTGGCATACAGCGGCACAACCTATACCACTGCCAGTCTCAGTGGTGGGGCCTGGACAATTACTGCTGCCAGCGGCACGCTGGTGATCGATCAGAGCGGTAATTATACCTACACCTCTACTGCTGCCGCGCCGATGGTTTCAGATGGCAGTGGTAATCTGGGGACTTGGAATTCGACTTTGTACGGGTTTGATGCCGGTACTAGTTTTGTCGGTGGTGGCAAATTGGATCTTTCTGGGGCGGATGTGACTGTTGCATATCGGAATGGAAATGGCCTATACCTCGCCGGCGGAGGAGACGGGAACGAACTTGATAGGCGGAGCGGCAATAGCGAAGCGATCGCCATAGATTTAGGTGAGTTAGCTGTAAGTGCTCAGGTCATTTTACGAGACATTGATACGGACGATGGCGGTACCTGGAGAGCATATGATGCTAGTGGCGACCAGGTTGGGACAGGGACTTTTCTTTATGTCTCCGGAGGCAATAACTCAGAGCTGGTGGTTAATATTAATCCTGGTAGTAATTTTCAGTATCTGGTCTTTACCGGGTCTGATAACAATGATGAGTACAATATCTGGGGTCTTACCTACGAGCAAGTAGTTGCTCCGCCGGCGGATGATGTTTTTACCTATACTTTATCGGATGCGGATGGTGATACCTCGGCTGCCGATCTGACGATCAGCCATGATACGACCCTTGCTGCAACCGATGATGTGGCCAATGTGGACGAGGCAGGTTTGCCCGCTGGTACCGAAGCCGGGGTTGCCTCAATTACTACAAGTGGCAATCTGATTGACAACGATCTCGGGATCGGGGCTGGGGCAAGTATCACGAATGTGGACGGACAGACGGCCACCGGCGGGGTGATTACGGTCAATACCGCCCACGGGACCCTGACCGTCTATGCCCAGGACGGCGGTGGACATCGGATGGGGGATTATACCTATACCCTGACTTCCCCGTCGACTGATGGGGTCGACGATGTCGATACCGTTACCTATACGGTCCAGGATTCGAGCGGGAGAACCGGCAGTGCCGACCTTTCGATCAATATCGTTGATGATGCTCCGTTCGGCAGTGATGTGGAACATACCCTGGAGGCGGCCTCAGGTGCGGCTACCTACAATCTGGTTATTATCTTGGATCGGTCCGGGAGTATGGGCTGGGATGCCAATGGATTGCGCTCAGGGCAAGCGGGTTTTGATCCGACGACTGTGCGGATGGATATTGCCAAGGATGCCCTCGAACAGTTGATTGAAAAATACGACGGCCTTGGCAACGTTAATGTTCAGATCGTCGATTTCTCGAATACGGTCAACGAAAGTGCCTGGTTTGTGGATGATAAATATAGCGCCATCGACTACATCAATGGAGTCAACCCTAATGGTAATACTTATTACAGTACTGCATTGAACGCTGTTATGACCGATTTTAATCCTCCGGCCGGTGCCGATAAAACTATTTTTTACTTCATTTCAGATGGGGAACCCACAGCCGGATATGAAGCAACGGGCACAGTGCAGACCAACTGGGAAAGTTTTGTTGGTGCCAATGGTGACATCTCCTTCGGTATCGGCATCGGAGAAGTAAGTCTCACCTCCCTCCTGCCTGTCGCCTTCCCTAATGTCGATACGAACCTCGATGGTAACGAAGATTACGCCATCAAAGTCACCGATGCCACCCAGCTGGTGAATACCCTGCTGAGCACGGTTGACGGGGGAATTGTGGTCGGTAACGTCTCGGTTCTGACCGGCAGCGGAGAATCGGGCCTCGCGATCGGTGCCGATGGCGGTTATATCCAGAGCGTCGAGATCAACGGGACGGTATACAGTTACGATCCCCTGGCTGGAGATCCCTCCCAGATTACGATCGACACTCCGAAGGGTGCCTACCTTGACATCAATTTCGTTACCGGAGCCTACAGCTATTACGTCGATGTGAATGCCACCATCCAGGGCGAGCAGGAGACCTTCTTGGTTACCGGTATTGATAATGACGGGGATACCCATAGCGTCAACATGACCTTTCATCTCGATTATGTGGCGAATCTTGATGCCAATCGAGATGTGGTCATCACCAATATTCTTGACAGCAGTGATATTTCAATCGATGCTGCGGCCTTGATGCATAACGATGCCACCGGTAGTGGAGCCGTTGTAATCTCGACCGGGAATGTTATCGGAGGAACGACCAGCGGGACCGATCCGGTCGATTATAATCCGACCGGGGCCGTTTCTCCTGGAGTAATCGGTCAATTCAACTATACGATCGATTCTTCCGGTACTACGGATACTGCTACGGTTGAGGTGCACGGAGTGTCCGGTAGCACCATCACCGGTAGCGCCGATGATGAAATACTGGTGGGTGGCAGTTCCGGTGATACCCTGATCGCTGCCGGCGGCATGGATGCCCTGCTTGGTCATGGTGGGGACGATTCCCTTGATGGCGGTGCCGGTAGTGATTATCTCGACGGTGGTCTTGGTAACGATACTTTGAGCGGTGGTGAGGGCAAGGATACCTTGATCGGTGGTGGTGGCGATGATACCATTACCGGCGGGCTCGGGGTCGATACCATTCGATACCATCTGGCTGATCCCGGAACTCCTGGCACCCCTGCGGTTGATACTGTGACTGATTTTAATGTATCTACTCCGGAAAACGGTGGTGATATCCTTGATCTGCGGGATCTGCTCCAGAGCGAAAGTCAAGCATTAGGAAATCTTGTTGATTATCTTCATTTTGAACAGTCCGCAGGCAATACAATAGTTCACATCAGTAGCACCGGAGGGTTCGGGAGTGGTTATGTTGCTGGAGCTGAAGATCAGACCATCATCCTGCAGGGAATCGACCTGGTTGGATCAAACACCGATCTCCAGATCATTCAGGATATGATCACCAATGGCAAGCTGATCACCGATTGAGGTTGAAAGATGACCAACCAGTCCGAAAGAATTTTTGTCCGGCGGGATGACCTGGGGCAGATTGTGGAGGTGTCTTTGATTCAGGGCGAAGGTTTTGAGCCTAGGCTTTTGGCCAGCGATCAGGATCGGACTGGCCTCTTGAATACCCTGACCACCGGCAAGGCGGCTCTTTCCGCCACGGATCTTCATCTGGTCAGGGTGCTTGAGGATCTGATTGATCTCTTGATCGGCAAGGGGGTGATCTGTTTATCAGATCTCCCCGAGGTTGCTCGGCACAAACTCCTCGAGCGGCAAACCATCCGCTCGGAATTGCAGGGAGGCCTGGATCTGTTGATTGGGGAAGAAGATATTATATAACGGAAAGTGCCTAAAGTGCCTTAAGTTATAAGTGCCTAAAGTTGTGGTGTTTACGGTTGGAAGGTATTTTTCCTCACCCCTCACCCCTCACCCCTCACTCCTCACTCCCTCATTTGATCCCCGGTCCGGTCATCCCGTCGAAACCGAGATTGACCAGTTTGATCGATTCCGATTCATGGCGGACTCCTTCGGCGATGACCAGGAGGCCGATGGCGTGGCCGATCATACAGAGGCCCCGCAAAAAGGCCTGACCGGGCGGATTTTCAAGTCCGCCCCGGATCAGGGCCGCATCCACCTTGATGAAGTCAAGCCCCAGGTCGTGCAGTTCATTGATTCGTGAGAAATGGCTGCCGACATGTTCTAGTCCGATCTTGCAACCCAATTCCTTTAATGCTTTACAAATATGACGAAACTCATTGAGCTGCCGGAAGGCGGCCGCTTCGGGGATTTCGATCCATAGTCTGGAGGCGGTCTCTTGATCGTCTCGCAGGTTGTTGATGATGCTCTCACAAAAAAGGGTATCCCGGAGTGCTTCTGCGGAAACATGGACACCGATATCGGTCTTTCGCTCCCGTAAGGCCACAAGAGCTGCGTCGATGACGTATGCATCCAGCCGAGGCAGGAGTCCGAGCCGGGCGGCCCAGGGGATGAAAACCCCAGCCGGTTGCCAGATTTCATCCAGGCGGAGGCGGACTGGCACTTCGTGGTGGAGTAATCCTCCATTCCGGTCCCGGACTGGAAACTCAGCCAGGGAGATTTCATTGTTGTCCAGGGCGATGGTTAAAGCCACCCGCCAGGCAACCAGGTTGGTTGGGCTGGATGTTTCCGAGCCTGGGGAGGTGACTCGTACAGCCGTTCCTTCTTCCTGTTCTGCGTTGATCAGGGCGCCGTCCGCCCGGGAAAGGATCGTCGAAAGATTTTCCCCCGACTGGAACTGAGTGCCGCCAACCGGGATTAACTGTTCTCCTTCGAGATTGGCTCCATCCACCGCCAGATGGAGTTGGGCAGACATCATTTGAGCAATCTCCATGGTCTCCTTGGCACCGGGGGTCAATAATCCGAAATCGGCCCCGCCGATCCGACCCACCAACCAGTTTGGATGATCTTCGGTGAGCTCCATAAGCCGGGTGCCAACCCTGATCAACATCTGATCGACCATTTCTCGACCCAGGGCACGGTTCATTGTTTCCATTCCAGCAATTCGGCCGATGATCAGCGATCCTGAAGAACTGTCGGCCTGTTCCAGGAGGGACTCGAAGGAGTTGAGGAAATGTTGGCGGCCGATCATCCCGGTCATGGGATCGAAATGGGCCTCAATCCGGAGCTTTTCCAGGCGGGCCGCTTCTTCTTCCAGCATCAGTTTGACCCGATCGGTGAGTTTGTTCATGGCCCGGACCACCCGTTGAAAGTCAAGGGTGGCCGGTTCGGGCACGGAGATGAACCTTCGTTCGCCAATGGCTTCCGCCTGACCTATCACTTCCTCCAGGGGGTGCAGGATGGCTTTCAGGATGAGGGTCCCGGCCAGTCCGCAGACCACCATGCCGATGATAAACCAGATCAGCAGATTAATGGTCTGTTTCCACAGGGAAGCATAGCCGAAGCGGCTGTTGCTCTCCAGTATGAGGCTCCCGAATTGTTTCCAGCCATCCTGAATCCGGGCGGTTCCGGGGGTGATGTGGAGCGGAACCAAGGTTGTGAACCATTCGGGAACACTCAGAGTCAACGGAGGATTTTTCCGTTCGATCAAGGTGTTGCCGGAGGTGTCCAACAGGCGGATGAACTGATAATGGCCGCTGTCGAACTGGGCTGCAATCAAGAGTTCCAGGCTGGTGAGATCCTTGTCCAACTGGGAGATGGAGAGGGCCAGGGAGGTGACATTATCCTGATTTTTCACTGAGAGTTGTTGTTCCAGGTAATGCCTGGCCGAATACATGCTCAGGGTAAAGGTCCCGCCAAAAGAAAACAGCATCATGATCAGTACGGCCAGCCACAGTTGTCGGTTCAGTGACATTGGTAGCTCCTTTTATGGGTTGCGTCAGGTCGGTTCATTGCCATCGCTCCTGGCCCATGCGGGCCATCAGATCACGCCAGTGGGAAAGGCGGGCCATTGGATCGGCCGCGGGTTGGGAGGTCCCGCCGACCCTTATTGTTTGGGTATTAAAACTGAAGATCGGAAACAGGTCTTTTCTTTGTGATGCTGGGAGAATCTCGTCGGTCAAACTGTCCAGGATAAGCGGTTCCTGATTGAGGTCCGGATAATAGCTTAAGACCATATGGGCCCGGGCCTTGCCGCTCCCGTCAAGGATCTTGGCCCGAACATAGGTCATGAGCATCTGTTCGATCGGCACCCCTAAAATCTGCAGACTTACGTATTTGGCAAAGGCAAAGTCCTCGCAATCCCCCAGGCCGCGACCGAGGGTTTCGAGGGGGGTGGCCCAATAGTCTTGGGCCGACCAGATTTCCTGGTCATCACGATACACCACATGATTATTGATAAAAAGATTAACCCGCTCAATAATTTCAGGGCGTTCCCGATCTTTACTTTGTCTGAGAAACGTCTCCCATGAGCGGATTGTTGCAAGACCGGTGGTGCCATAGCGGCTTTGAGCCAGTTGGAACAGGTGGTCAAAATCGGGGGTGAGGGCTGACCCTGGTTGACTGAACAAAAGAGCAAGAGTAATAACCCAGGGAATGATTGGAACATGGTGTCGGGATCTGTAGCTTCTCTCCGGCATTAGGGTTTCACCAGGAAAGAAAGGATAAATTAGTTGAATTCGTTGGATTGGTTTTGTTGGTTGGATTGGTTGAAAAAACGGGTTTTGGGTGACGATGGTAGAGACCGGCGCAAGGAAAATCTAAGAGCTGCCCCGGATCTCTATTCGAGGGCTTTATGGGTTGGAGGCCGTTGCTTACCTGACAAATATTCATACAAAAGAACCTCCGCCTGCCATGGGGCATCTTAGAACGAATTCAACCAATTCAACCAACAAAACCAATCAAACTAATGATAGTATGCCTGAAAGAAACAATCCGTTCAAGTGATGACCAAAGAATCGTCTTTCCTTGGCAATATTGACTTTACCGGGTATTCGGGCTATGTAACAGCTTGTTTCGTCAGAATGGAGAAGATTATGATCATAAAACGTGGCCTCCTGTCGTTTCTGTTCCTTTTTTTGTCAGCCGGTTCGGCATGGGCTGAAGGGGGCGGAAAATTAATCCTCTGCAGTACCTTTCCCATCACCCAGACTACCCGCAATGTGACCGCCGGGACGAGCTCCCTACAGGTCGATTCGCTCATTTCGCCACAACTCGGTTGTCCCCATGATTATGCCCTGACCCCTAAGGATATGAGAAAGCTCGCCAAGGCCGATGTGTTGATTATCAACGGACTGGGGATGGAGGAATTTCTTGGTGCCCCCCTGGCGCGGGCGAATCCTGGGTTGGTGATTATTGACAGTTCCCGGGGGATCAGCGGGTTATTGCAGGATCAAGTTGATGACAAGAGTGATGAGGCCGATGATGAGCATCGGGGCGGATTCAATCCTCATCTCTTTGCCAGCCCCGTCATGACCGGCCTGTTGACCAAGAATATTGCCGAAGCTCTGGAGGGTCTCTTCCCGGAAGATGCGGAACTCTTTCGGGCCAATTACAGAAGCTATGGTGAGAGGATGAACCGGTTGGCGGCTGATTTTACGGCCCTTGGTCGGCGACTGGGTAATAATCGGATTATTACCCAGCATGGTGTTTTTGATTACCTGGCCCGTGATCTCGGGCTTGAGGTGGTGGGGTTGGTCCAGGTTCACCCGGGAAGCGAGCCTTCGGCCGCCGGGATTTTGTCGTTAATCAGGATTGCCCGGGAGCAAAAGGTCGGGGCGATCTTCACCGAACCGCAATACTCTGATGGGGTCGGTCGAACCATTGCCAATGAGACCGGGGTGCCTAGTGCAACCCTCGATCCGGCTGCCAGTGGTCCAGAGAATGCTCCCCTTGAATATTATGAAACGGTCATGCGCCGCAATCTTGAGGTTATGGCCAATATCCTTGGGACCCGGGAGTGAGGCGGCAGGTGAGAACGTGAACGTGGTGAATATGATCAGTGAATGCGAGTCCGCAATCACCTTTGAACAGGTAACAGTCTCCTCCCGGGGGATGACCATCCTAGATCGAGTGGATGCCGCCGTCCCCAAGGGCTGCTGGACCGCAGTGGTCGGTCCTAATGGCGCCGGTAAGACCACTCTCCTCCAGACCCTTTTGGGGGTTGTTCCCTATCGGGGGGAAATTCGCTATGGCTCATCCCGGCATCGCCCCCGGCTTGGGTATGTTCCCCAGCGTTTTGCCTTTGATCGGGGGATGCCGCTGACGGTTATGGAGTTTATGCTGATGGGGCGGCAGCGGTTGCCGTTCTGGTTTGGCTGCGGGAAGGGGAAGGAAAGAGCTCTAGAGCTCCTGGCAGCAGTTAAGGCAGATAGCTTGGCTCCTCGGAGGCTCGGAGCACTGTCCGGCGGGGAACTGCAACGGGTCCTTCTGGCCTTGGCTCTTCAGGAGGAACCGGACCTTCTGATTCTTGATGAACCCACCGCCGGTGTTGACTTCCAGGGCGAGCTGGTTTTCTGTGAACTTCTTGAGGATCTCAGGCGCAGCCTGGGGTTTACCCAGATAATGGTCAGTCATGATCTGGCCACGGTCACCCATCATGCCGATCATGTCATCTGTATCAATCACGGGGTGGTGGCCCAGGGGCCGCCCGGCCTGGTGTTGACCCGGGAAGTCTTGACCGCCATGTTTGGTCTGCATATGGGACTGGTGGATGCTCGGGCCATGCCCGCTGGTGACGGGAGTTGTACGGCTCCCTGTTGCCGTGAGGAGGCAGCGGATGAGTGAGTTGACGGTTCTTTACGAGTTAATCCCTCGGCTATTACCTTTTGAGTGTCTTCAAGCCCGGTTTATGCAACAGGCCTTGCTCGGCCTGGTCCTGCTGGCCCCCATGGCTGCGGCCATGGGGGTGCAGGTGGTCAATTTTCGGATGGCCTTCTTTGCCGATGCCATCAGCCATTCCGCCTTTGCCGGGATTGCAGTTGGGTTGATTGCCGGTTTGAATCCCGGTTGGACCATGCCCGTTTTCGGTCTGTTCGTCGGCTTGGGTATTATCGGGGTGCAGAGGAAGAGCAGCCTCTCTTCAGATACAGTGATCGGGGTCTTCTTTTCCGGCCTGGTCGCCTTCGGTCTGGCCGTGGTCAGCCGGGATCGCCATCTGGCCAGAAATCTCCAGCAATTTCTCTACGGTGATATTCTAACCATCGGTCCCACCGAGATCCGCTGGCTGGCCTTGTTGTTTGTGGCGATTATGATCTTTCAGTGGGTTGGCTATAACCGGATGCTCTATATCGGGGTCTCGCCGGTCCTGGCTGGTGCCCACCGGGTCCGGGTGGCTGGGTATCAGTATCTTTATGCCGCGCTTTTGGCCCTGGTGGTAACCTTCTCGGTTCGGGCGGTTGGGGTGTTATTGGTTACAGCAATGCTTATCGTTCCGGCAGCCACTGCCCGCAATCTGACCCGGACTGCCGGCGCCATGTTCTGGTGGGCGCTTCTGGTGGGAGCAACCTCGGCAGTGGCTGGTCTCATCATCTCAGCCCAGGAGTGGGCCGGGACCGCCACCGGAGCGACCATCATTCTGATTGCCTGCGGCTGGTTTATGGTCAGCCTGGTTGTTGGCCGGGTCTGCCGGTGATAAAAAGTGCCTATAGTTAAGGTTGATGAACTCGCAAAAACAATCCACAGCTTTAGGAAGTTTAGGTCCTGCCCCTCATTCCACCACCATCACCGCGCAATTTTTCGCCTGATGGAGGATCTTATTTGAGGTCGAGCCGAAGATAAACTCTTCATGGTGGGCCAGGCCCCTCCTACCGACCACCACGATGCAGCATTTGAGCTTGGCCTGTTCCTCAAGTATTGCGTCGGCAATGGAGGTACAATCTCGGACCACCAGGCTTATGTTGATCCGTTCTTCTGGGAAACCACCATCCATAAGCATGGCCTGGTCCTTGTTGAGCATCTCCTCCATCGCTGCTTTTTTTTCGGCCAGCCAGGCCTTGCGTTCAGAGTCTTCAGCAAAGAAGTCTTCCGAGGGTTCCGGTAGAATTGACAGCAGGGTGACAAAAACATTCGGTGAAGAACCGAAAAAATCAGCCAGGTACATCACCGCCCGGCGGGAATTCTCCGATTCATCCACGGCCACCAGAAGATGCCGTTCCGTATCACGTTGTTTGAGGTCGGCGAAGTTTGTTTTAACCATGTTTTTCTCCTTCCTAATCCAGATAGACTGGAAAGCAGATTAAGGCCCTGGATAAGTACCTTCTCAGTAGGTCCAAGTTGTTAAGGGTATGCTGTTTATTACAAGTTTTGCCATAAAAATTCGAAAACCACTGGTACGTGCTATATCAAAGTGGATAAGTCGTTTCTTGCCTCAGCCAGATCTTCGAGGAACTGCCCGGTAGTTTCATAGGTTATTCCCGCCCCGACTGAAAAATGAAGCAGGATTGTATTCAATGATTCGGGCAAATACGGGAACACCTTCCTCAAGTTGGCCACCCTGTTTTTGTACGATATGCTCAAGTCTTCTCCCCACAGCCGATCGAAGATCGCTTTTTGATGGTGATAAAGATCAGGGACCAGGACATCACCGCGCCCGACCAGGAAGATCAGGATATTGCCGAGCCCCTGCAGGTCAAAGGAGAACATTGATTCGCCATGGCGGTAGTTATAATCGAAGTCGATCCAGCGGTTGGACCCGGTTATCCGGTCTCGGAGGATGTGATCGCGGCGGATATCACCATGTTTTTCCTTATGGGCATGGAGAAAACCGATGGCCTCGACCAGTTCGATGTACTGATTTAGGAAGTCGGGGAAGAAGTGGATGAAATAGTCAAAGTGGTCGGTGCCGGTGGTTTCAATAACATCGTCAAACCGTTGGCCGTGAATGTATTCGAGGATTCTGACGTTATTGCCGACCGAGTCCAGGACCCAGGATCCGTGCATGAAGTTAGGGTGTTCGCCGACCAGGTCCAGAATGCGCGCCTCTTTTCGGGGGCTGCGGAAGCATTCGATGACCACATCACCGATGCGGGTTTCGAATTTCTCGTGAAAGACCAGTTTAATAATTCTGGTTGAGCCGTCCAGGAGATTGATCGCCCGCCTCACCCAGTATTTTGGTTCATCATCAAGCCCGAACCGGCCCTCTTTTTCATACCCCTTGATCCAGTATGGAGTTTCGCCCAGGAGCACCACGTCATCGTATTCCACCCGGAAAAAATCTGAGGTATCAGTAATGATCTTGAACCGGGCCGGGACCCGCTTGGGATCGCCATGATCATTCATGAGCTTCCGAAGCGAGGCTTCGTCAAATTGGGTGAGATTCTGCGCCATCTCCTACCTCCTAATATGGTGTAGCATAAAGGAAGAGCGATACGCAAAAAATGTCGATCAGTACTGTTGGCCCGCGATGTTTTTTCGGAGCTGATTCATTTCCGCTCCCAAGACCGCACCATCAGTACAGTAGATTACAGACCGCAACTGAAGCGATAATCCCTGCGGCATCGGCGCAGAGGGCGGCGGGGAGGGCGTGGCGAGTCCTTTTGATGCCTACTGCCCCGAAATAGACGGCCAGGACGTAGAAGGTGGTCTCGGTTGAGCCCTGCATGACCGAGACCAGATAGGAAAGAAAGCTGTCCGGATCGCGGCTGACGATCTCACTCATCAGGCCGAAGGCACCGGAGCCGGAGAGGGGACGCAAGAGGGCCATGGAGAGGGCCTCGGCCGGCAGGCCGACTCTGGTGGTCAGGGGGGAAAGAAATCGGATCATCAGGTCGAGGGCACCACTTGCCCTGAGCATGCCAATGGCCACGAAAATTGCCACCATGAAGGGAATTATTCGGATCACCGTGGAGAATCCTTCGGTAGCCCCTTCGGTCAGGGACTCATAAACCTTGACCCCGCGCAGGTATCCAAAGAGCAATAGCCCGCAGAAAATTATGGGAATCAGCCAGGCCGAGACGGCCGAGACCAGGCCGGTGAAGTTCTCAGGGATCGAGCCAGTGAGCGATTGATAGGCCATGGCACCGATCATGAGGGCCACAAAGGTGATCACCATGAATCGTCCGATGGGGCCGGGGCGAGGAGTCGATGACGGTTTCGCTTTGTTTCCTTCGGCGCTTTTTGTAGAGGTGGCTGTGGTCACGGAACAATCCGGGCCGGCCATGGTGCGGGCGGCAATGATGGCCACGGCGGTAGAACAAACGGTGGCCACCAGTGACGGCAGCAGAATCCCGGCGGGGTCATGGGCTCCGGCAGCGGCCCGAACGGTGATTACTCCCAGGGGCAACAGGGTCACGCTGGAGGTGTTGATCGCCAGAAACTGGCACATGGCATTGGTGGCGGTTCCCTTTTCAGCGGCCAGTTTATCCAACTCCTGCATGGCCTTGATCCCCATGGGGGTAGCGGCATTCCCCAGCCCCAGGGCATTGGCGGCAAGATTCATGACCATGGCGCTCATGGCCGGATGTTCCGGGGGGACCTCGGGGAAGAGTCGGGTCATCAAGGGGCGCATTGCCCGGGCCAGTAATCTGAGTAATCCCCCGGCCTCGGCTACCTTCATGATGCCGAGCCAGAGGGCCATGGGACCGATGAGGCCGATGGCCAGGGTCACCGATGATTTCGCGGCATCAAAGGACGCCTTGGTGAGTTCGTCCATGCGGCCGGTGTAGGCTGCAGTGACCGTGGCCACCAGTATCATGCTCAGCCAGATGATATTTATCGCGGCCGGTTTTGTCGCAGTTTCACTCATGGTCTTTCTCCTCCCAAGGTTGGTCTATTCGCATTGGCATGAAAAGACAAGTAAATATGGGATGGCAATCAAAGAGGATCTTTTTTATGGGCCTCCTTGGGTGATTCATTGTTCATCCAGACGATACGGGCCAGGGCTCGAAGGGGTTGACTCGGGCGAATAAGCTCCATGAGGTGTGGTAGGGTTGGTTTGCCCTTTTCGGGGGGCAGCCGAAAGAGGGCGACCCCGGCAGCGAGCCCGCCGATCCCTGAAATCAGGAAACAGAGGCGAAATCCGGCCAGTCCCCAGTGATTGATAACCATGCCGGCCAGGATGGGCGGGATCCCCATGGCCAGCGAAGAACCGATAATCCAGATATTGGTATAGCCAACCTTGCCTTCAGTCGGGACTCGGCAGAGCATACCTCGGGCCGCAACCATCTGAAAGGCCGCCAGGAAGATGGTGCTACCCACCATGAGTACTAAGGCCAGGATCTCAGTCCAACCCCGGTCCGGAAGTAAGGCAGGCCACAATAGGGCACAGAGAGCATGGCCCAGCTGCAGTTCGATCATCGGCTGGTTGCTGCCGCGATGGTCGGCGCGTCGGCCCCAAGCGCCGATGACCAGGGCCACCCCCAGGCTACCGGCACCGGTCAGCATCATGATATGAGTATTGCTGTAGCCAAGGATGTCCCGGAGGTACATGATTGAGGCACTGGCCTGCCACATGAGGGCTGCCATACTGATGATGGAGAGCCGGACAAAACGAAGGAAAGTTGGGTCTTCCATGACCGACTCGTAGGAGGTTTTTCGGTTTTGTTCTGATGATATTGCCGTCGGTATTGCCGATGGGGGGCGTGAGGGCAGGCGATGTCCTCCTGGGATGAACTGGATGGCGATGACGCTGATCAGACCGGCTCCGATGCCGATCCCGTAGACCCCTAAAAATCCAGCCAGGGTATCGGAAATGTTCAGGATAATTGCGGTGGCGACGGCCATCAGGATGTTGACGATCTGGGTCAGCTCGGTCTCGGTGGCAAAGTAATCACCCTGTTGGGTCGGCGGGATGACTTCATGGAGCCAGGGGAACCAGCCGCCGACCGCCAGAGCGCGGACCACACAGAAGCCAAGGGTGGCGAGCAAGAGCAGAAGCCAACCACCCTCACGTCCCCAGGCCACCATAGCCCAAGGGATGGCAAAGACCGGCAGGGTGATCAGGTTCCGGAACAGCCAACCCAGGGTGAGGATCCGGCGTGGTCCCAACCACTCCACCAGGGGAACGGTTCCGGCCACCAGCAGCATGGAAAGGGGCATGAAGGCAATCAGGAGTCCGACCCAAGACGGTGGCATCTCGATGGACCGGGCCATGAGGATCATCACCTGTCCGACAATACATTGCCAGGAGATGACGTTGATCGTCGAAAAAAAGAGAAAGCGCCGGGAGGCGTTGGGCAACCGACCCAGCCCGGATAAGGGAGTCCGCATGGTGACTGTTTCCTGAAAAAGAAAGTGTATAAGGAAGTCTACAGTATTCAGTTGGCAAATACCATGGGTGGATCGGAAGGCTTGAGAGATCTGATCGGAGATGTTCCAGTCGAGATCCCTTGATAAATACAGCCTTCGAAAATCTAAAGAGAGATTTCGACTTAAACTTAAAAGATGAACAGTCTGTTACGGTGTCTGTAGAGTTTAGTTCTCAACAGAATAATAAGTCTGGGTCGCCGGCATATTATGAAATATCGTCATGACAGCCGGATCTGAAAAATATCCTCCATGGCTTCCTGCTGGGTCTCCAGCACTTTTCGTGAGCCGGGATTGTCTGGGGCAAGGCAATTGCAGGTCGGCAGAATACCCTTGAACAGAATCATTTCTCCCTTGTCCCAGCTGATCGGGAACAACCGGCAGGTTGAGGGAACAATTCGTTTGGGAAAATCCTCTTTGACGGCCAGATAAAAGAGGACACAGCCCCGGCCGGTTGGATTTCGGAAGGAGCAGGTCCCATTGATGATGGTGGTGGCGATGGAGTTTTGGCCAAGGAAATCGGTTTCGCCGGACCAGGTCGGCTCAAAGCACTCTTCAACTTTACGACCCAGCATGGCCCCAATTCGGTTGCGGTGGGTGATGGTTAAGTCGTAGGCCTCTCGATCCACATCGGCGCCCCATTGACAGCATTTATCATCGCAGGCCGTGCCGAAGCATCCCCGGTGATCAAAGCCCTGATGGTTGCGCAATTCATCAGAAATTCGGGTGATATCAATTTTGCTCATACAGTCACCAAATAAAGTATCTGATACCGGAACGGACAAGGGCCACGTTCCTATCGATTCTGCAAGATCATATGCATCCGAGAGAGCTGAAATGCAAGGGGAAAATTGAGGGAGGGGAAAAAACGTTCCAGCCGCAGAATTATGTCCAGGTTCGACAGGCCCCTAGACTGCCAGATCTATCTCCTGAACGGTACCCGGGGTCCCGTCTTCTCTGAGGAAGGTGGTGGTGTCGGTGATGCGCCCACGCAAGACGTTATTTGAGCCGGTCAGGGTAAATGGGGTTGATTGACGGTCCAGGAGGATGGCGCCGATGTTGTGGGTGGCCATGGAGGTGATACTGTCATTGCCAGCCGCATCCCGGGCCCAGATTTTGAGTTTTTTAAAGAGGGGGTCGTTGTCGTCGAGCCAGCCGTTATTGTCCTGGTCGAGGTGGGCCAGTTCGGAGAGGCCGTCTCCGGTGGCTGGGCCGAAGAGTTCACTGCCATCGGTGGCGATTCCGTTATTATCAAGGTCCAGGAAGAGATAGCCGCTGCCCGGTTTCAACTGGGGCAGGACCTCATCGTTACCGTCGTTGTTCAGGTCGAAGGCCACGGTCAGGTCGGATAACTCGGCGCTTTGGCCATTCAGGTTCATGACCAGTGGATCGGTGAGGGTGGCATCTCCGGCTCGGAGGTGGAGCTCGGTTGAACTGGTGAATTCCCTGGAGGTCGCCAGGTGAATTTCAAATTTAAGTATCCCACCATCGCTGGTTCGAACTGTTCCCTGGGCTGAGAAGGTCATTTTTTCCTGCTCGATTTGGGTCTCGCTATGGTCGTACTCAAGGCCCCAGCCAACCCGGTCGGGTTGGGGAATACCTCCATCGCTTGGGGTAGACGGTGTCGGAACTTCAGTCGCCTGCGGTTCTTTGAACGTGGTCGCTCGAATTTTTCGGCCGGTCAAGACCTCAAGCACCAGGCGGATGGTTCTAAGTCGTGGGTCTTCTGAAATGTGATCGATTTCTGCTTTGGGACAGGAACTGTTACCACTCAGCGTGGCCAGATTGCGGGCCTGGGTTGATACACTCACCTGGTCGGTGGCGATTGGGATCAGTGAATCGGCTGGGAACGATGTCGGGGTATCCCGCCAGAACCGCAGGGTTTCTTCCCGGAGATATTCCCGGTGTAAATCATGGCTGCCGGTCATGGATATTTGAGCTGAATCGATACGCATGGGGCCTCTGAGCTTTCAGGAACGAGGAACTTGCCGGAGTCTTGTTTAACAAACCCTGATTTCTGAGACTCTTTTCATGCCTTCTATATCGGCTCGCAGGCGCAAAATCTGAAAAGAAAAAAAGTCTGGAAGACTCTTCTCAGGTGGGAGGGGGAGGAGCGTTCTTGGACGATCAGGTGGTCCTGGGGATGAGGGGCAGGGTCATGGTGATTTTGAGGCCGCTTAACGTTGCGTTGGCCGCCGTGATTGTGCCGCCGTGTAGGTGGATCGCCCGTTCGGCAATGGCCAGTCCTACCCCGGTTCCACCGCTCTTTCGATCACGGGATTCACCAACCCGATAAAAAGGTCGGAACAACTCGGCCAGGGCCTCTTCGGGTACTCCCTTCCCATAATCCCGGACTGTGATGGTCGCCCTTCCTTCCGGCGTTTCAGTCAGATCAATATCCACGGTCGAGTGTTCCGGAGAATAGAGTAACCCGTTGCGGACCACATTTTCCACGGCCCGGTGCAGTAGTTCTGCGGAACCCATGACCAGAAGGCCAGGGGCAGAGCAGGTCAGCCGGAGAGAACGGCCCTTGACCTGTGATTCATAATTCGCATCATCCACTACCCGTTGAAGCAGGCCATTGAGTTCAACCGGAGAGCTCTCCCGGATATCGCTCTGTTCTTCCAGGCGGGTGATGGTGAGGAGCTGCCCGATCAGTTCGTTTAGGCGGTCGGATTCCAGCTCGATCCGGTCCAGGGCGCCTTGATTACCGACCGGATCCAGTCGGGCCAGTTCCAGGGCGATGTTGAGCCGGGCCAGGGGGGAGCGGAGTTCATGGGAAATGTCACGGAGGAGACGTTGCTGAGAGTGGAGCAGGTTTTCAATCTGTTCCGCCATGCTATCAAAATCATGGGCCAGATCGGCCAACTCGCCCCCGGTTCCACCAAGGAGAGGGGTTACCCGGGTCGAAAGTCTTCCGGCGGCAAATTCCTGGGTGGCGGTTCGGAGACGCATGATCGGGGCGGTGATTGAGCGGGCCAGCAGGTAACAGATGATTCCGGCAATTAAAAAGGTGATTCCCAGTCGTAAGGCCAGGGCCTGGGGATCGAGGAATAATTCTAGCATGGTGGGTTTGGGCATCTCGGCGAGGAGGACATAATCGTCGATCAAGGGGATCGCAAAGGAGTTGAGCTCTTTATCGCTCTGGGGAGAGACCCCCCGAAACATGGGCCACATGAGTTTGTCGATCATCTCCTGCCGGGCATACTCCCGGAGTCTGGGCTCCAGGGGTTTTCTGCCGAGCGACTGGGTCTTGACATTGACCAGGGCCAGGCGGATCTTTTCTTCTTGCAGATAGCGGGAGACGGCCTCGGAAAGGCCCTTGGCACCTTGATCCTCATAGATCAGGATCAATTGCATTCCGTGTTCGGTGAGCCGTTCTTTCTGGCGATCGATAAAGGCCTGGCGATGGTTGGTGGTCAGGGCCAGGGTGACCAGTAGCGCTCCAATCAGGGTGGTTGCCAACCAGAACCAGAGGAATATTTTGATGAATAGTCGGGACATTCGTGCGGTTAACTCCCAGATTCTTCAAAAGGATACTGATAGCCCACCCCGCGCACCGAGATAATCCTGTCCCGGCCCCCGGGTCTGCTCCCCAGTTTTTTTCTAAGGCTACTGATGTGGACATCAATACTGCGGTCAAAGAGTTCCAGCTTGCGTCCCAAAACCTTTTCGGCCAATTCATCCCGGGGTACCACCTGCCCGGCTTTTTTGAGCAGGTAGTGGAGCAGGGAAAATTCGACGGCGGTCAGTTCCACCTGGGATTCATCCCGGTGGACGGTATGGGTTGCCGGATTCAGAGTCACGTCGCCCACGGTGATGGTTCCCGAAAACGTTTCCGGACTCACCGAAGAACCTTCCCTGGTACTCCCGATCCGCCGTTGGATCGCTCGGATCCGGGCCACCAGTTCCCGGGGGTTAAAGGGTTTGGGCAGGTAGTCGTCGGCGCCCAATTCCAGGCCGACGATACGATCCACATCGTCTCCTCGGGCGGTCAGCATCAATACCGGAACCATCGATCCCAGCCTGATCTTGCGGAGGACATCAAAGCCGTTCAACCCCGGTAACATCACATCAAGAACAATTAGGTCATACTCTTCGGTGAGGGTCTGAGTCACACCATCCGTCCCGTTATGGACCGCCGCGATTTGAAAACCTTCCCGGCCGAGGTAATCGGCCAGCAGTTCACAGAGTTCCGTATCATCATCAATAATTAAGAGGCTGGTCATTTTATGGAGCGACCTTATTAAAGGGATCTCATGGGTTGACGGGATGTACCTTCAGACATTGTAGTCGAAATTAATTCCGGTCACCGTAAAGAATTGCAAAGAACAGTGGGGGGTCGGTTAACAAAACTTTACACAAGTTAACGGGAACTTAACAGCAACGTTTTTCAAATGGCCCTATAGTGAACCTCAGGATACGACATGAAGTGATAACCCAGAGCAAGGAGATATGCGATGAACCATAATCTTAAAACAGCAAATATCAACCCCGGTCATGATGCAGTGCATTTATGCAATGGACTGGCTTCTTCAATGAATGATTGCCTGGATCATGATGGGGCGTGTCCTGAATCTTCAGGGTATGACCGGATGATTTCCGTCCTGATGCCAGCCATCGCTGGCCTGGAAAGTGGTTTGACTTATGAATGTGATCCCGCCGAAATTTCTCCGGACGGGCGATATGAACAACTGGCCGATTGTCTGGATATGACCATTGGTCAGCAGATTGCGGTCAAGGCGATCATGTTCTCGTCTGTTAAAAAGAGACGGCGTTTAATTGAATATTTATGGGCTCGGCAGCAGGCAAATCGGTATACGGTTCGGATTGGGATGGAAGCCATCGACCTGGAAACTGAAACTGCCCTGGTTACCGTATTGTCAAAAGAGCAGATGACTCAATACCATGTATGGGAGAAACAACAAGGATGATGGTCAATGGTCCATTGTAAGGACTGTTGAAAAAGCTTAAAACCCGCACTATGAATTGCGTCACCGGTCGGTCTTGCTCCTTCCGACTGGTGACGGTCTTCCCACCAAATCTTCCTCCCCACCCCCCTCGTCATACCCCATCCCGGGGGATGGCGGGGGGGTCCCCGAACGGAGTAGGCCATGAGGGGGATTGACCCCTTTATGGAAGATTTGCAGGAAAGGCGTAATCTCCCTGGGCGTTTCTCTCCTTTGTCGCCCGGGGAAAAACACTTCGCCTCCCCCTGAAAGTTTTTCGCTTCGGGATTCGAAAGCCGGCATGAACTCCTCCGCCATGCCGGCCTTCGGACTTCACCCCAGGCCGCCGCCGTCAAGGCGGCGGCGCCCTTCTTTTATCCTCGGGTCAGCTGGTTTATTTGTTTTCTGCGAGTATGGAATTATTTGATTGTTCCGGTCTGGTCTGCCGGATAGAAATCCGAAATCAGACTTTGATGTAACCTCATGGATATGCAGCGTTGCGGGAGGCGACCTCCCCACTCTTTATGCCTCTTCCTGAGATGGGGCCATGCATATCCGATTCCTCCCTTGGGCCTTGGCGCTGTATAGGGCCTTGTCAGCTTTGCCGATGAGTCCTTCCAGGGTTGAGGTCTCCTTGGAGATCCAGGCGATTCCGAAACTGATGGTGACGCCGATCTTATCCTTAGTGGGTAGAGTCGATTCCTCCACTGCCAGTCGAAGCCCTTCCGCAATGGTCTTGGCCTGTTCCGGGGTGTTGTCGAAAAGCAGAACCGCAAATTCTTCACCTCCATAGCGGGCGACAATATCGCTGTGGCGTAATTTTTTGTTGAAGATAGCAGCGATCATCTGCAAAACCGCGTCACCGGTGGGATGGCCATACTGATCGTTGATATTCTTAAAGTGGTCGATATCACCGAAGAGCAGGCTGATTTTTCCACCATACCGGCGGGCTCTTTCGATTTCGTCCAGGAGTCGTTCATTAAAATACCGTCGGTTATGGAGCCCGGTCAAGTCGTCACGAATAGACTCGCGCAAGACATTGGTGTACTTTTTTGAGTTATTGATCGCCGAACCCACTCCGTGGGCGATGATCGAGAGAATGGTCACTGTTTCGTCGTCGATGGGGGTCTGGCCGTCCACCAGCATAATGCCTTCCACTGCGTTGTTGTCCTGACTGGTGAACACGGGACATAACGTACACAGTGATGTTTTTCCTTCCACAGAACGTTGGATCTTGTCCTTGCATTTTGTCCCGGTAACCAGCCAGCAGCGCAGCCATTGTCGACCGTAGGCAGGGCAGTCCTCGGCCCGGCAATCGGTGATCTGCCAGCAGGGGATCCGTTTTCGGTTGACCACCGGGATCAGGGCGAAGTGGTTCAGGTTCAGGTTGCATAGAAAGGGGTCATTGCTGCTTGATTCGTTCCATACCGGAAAACCGGTGACCAGTGGTCTGGTGATGAGATACTGGCCATCGATGGGCGCCTCGATGGTGCTGATCGATCCTTCGCCAAAACCCCGGCATAATTTGCCTTGGAGCAGCCCTTTTTTATGTTTGACAAAGAAGAGGCCGACTCGGTCAAAGGGGAAAAGTTCCGCGACCAGGGAGACAAATCGTTCCTCAATGGTATCGATGTCCAGATCTTCATAGATTAAGGACAGCATTTCCAGGATTGTGGAGTTGGGATGCATTGTACACCTTGGTTGAAGGGCGGCGGTGGGGCCGTTTAAGTTGGTGAATTATCCTTGGTTTGTGCCCGGGAGTGGGATGCTTTGCTATATACTGGATTGTCGCAAAACTGTCACGTACAGGTATAAAGCGCAGCTTTGTTTTCGTTGGGGCGGTTATCCCATCAGTTCTTTTTTGGCTGCCGTGATCGCTCGAGCCGCCAGCAAACTCCCTGTCGCATCTCCTTCCACTTTACCAAGTATGGCATCAATGATCTCCCCGTGATCAAGAACGGCATGGGCGTTGGCCGGGATGAATCCCGGTATGGGGTCGAGATGCCGGCGAAGCAGATTTGCCTCGATCAGGCTGGTGATGATCGAGTTGATGGGGACTTCGGATATTTGCAGCCGATTTGCCAAGGTTTCCAGGGTGGTTATGGTTCCAGCGGTAAAGTCTTCCTTGATCAGTCCCATGATGTTAAAGGCAAGGGCCAGTCTAGCCAGTGCCGATGGTAATGGATTCTGCCAGAGATAGATTCGCCAGCGTTGGATGGCAAAGGCCATTTCAGCCCCGGTCAGAAAGATCAGCCAACCCAGGTAGAGCCAGAGCAGGAAAAGGGGGAGGGTGGCGAAGGAGCCGTAAATAGCGTTGTACCGGGCTACTCCGATTTGCAATCGCAGGTAGGCGGTTTGGGCCATAAACCAGCTGCCCCCGGCAAAAAGGCCCCCGGCCAGTGCCGGCCATAGGTTTACTCTGGTGTTGGGCAGGAAGCGATACAGAATGGTCAGCGATGAGATGACGAGCACAATGGGGAATATTTTGAGAAATTGATGCCCCAGCCAGGTGATATGAAGGATGTCCGTCAGTCGGTTTTGCAGGGCTGGACTTCGGATGGCGGCTTCCGCAGCCAGGGCCAGATTGAGGGTCAGAGGCAATAGAATCATCAAGGCCAGATAATCCAGAATCTTCCGGGAGAATGAACGATTGTTGTCGACCTGCCAGACTGCGTTCATTGCCATTTCAATACTGCCCAGGACCACCAGTACCGATATCAGAAGGCCGATGATCCCGAAAGTTCCAATGGTTGCAAAGTTTGTCCGATCCACATAATCAAAAATTCGATCGATTGCCTGCCGAAGATGGAAGGATAGGCTGGGAGGGGCGGAGATATCCAGGGATTTGGAGCCCTTGAGTTGTTGAGGCGTTTCCTGATTGGGAAGGGTTTGGTCTTCCGGGTTCACTATCGTGACTTCATACTCCGGTTTATCCAGTTGATCGATAAACCGGTGGGCGGTCTGGCGGAATTCATCGCCGGCCCCGATCCCTTTCAGCACGGCAGTCCCGAGGGCGAGCAGGGGTACCAGGGAAAGGATGATAGTAAAAGTGAGGGCGCTGGCCCGGAGGGGAATATCATCGGAGCGGAATTCACGGATGACGATGAAGATGACCCTGATGATGGCTTTTACTCTTTCCTGGATGGAAAGGGGGCCTGGTTGGGGAGCCTTTTGAATCCAGGCCAAAAATGAATGCCATGTTTGGGTCAATGAGTTGAGGGCGGATATGTCGATTGTCATTTTTGAGTTCCATTCATGCAATTTTGGTTGATTCTTGTATTAACCACGTCCGCCCTGGTTGTTGCAAGGGGGGCGGGGTTCCTTTTTATGGTCTATTCTGCTATATTATAGAACCCCCCGGTTGAATCTTCAGGTTTTTCTGGTGGCGTCCAAGTTTGGCTCATCCCTAATAACCCACAAGCAGATCAAGACAGATAGTAACATCTGTTTGGGGTCTCTGCTTCTTTTGTTAATAGAGGGGCTTGTGCTCCTGTGAGATCGAAGAGGATTCGAGAACATGAATCTCTCCTTATTCCAACCCGAAGAATTGATTAAGAGGTCACCCCAGGTCTTTGAAGTGGCCCGCCAATGTTCGGATCTTGAAGCCTTGCGGGTCCGTTTGACCCGACTGTTTACAACCATGGAATTTGAGGCGGCTCGGGAATCGGCGGATCAGTCGATTACCGCCATTGCCCGGATCAGGGACTGCGGTCAGGTCTTGCGGAATATGCTCAAGGAGCGCTCCGATGAGTTGGCTGGTTTCAGTATGGCTCAGGCGCTCCATGATTTGGCCCTGGGGCGCTCCCGGCCGGATCTTTCCCCAGCCTTTTTTGCCGATCTTCTGCATATTCTGAAGGGGATTCAGGGCAGGGGTTCCAGTAAGGCCCTGGAGGATCTTTATGTCACCCCGTTTGGGACGTTGCGGGGACGAGAAGCGGCAGTAGAGCGATCCGGGCAACTCGATCATCTCCGGACTGAGGTTGATCGCCGGATGGCACTTTATTCCAGTGGTCTGAGTAAGGAGGCCATCGAACGGCGTCGATTGAGGCGTGAGCGGATTTGTCGGCTGATGGGGGCCTCGGAGGAGCAATGGCAGGACTGGTGCTGGCAAGTAAACAATATTATTGATGATCTTTCCAGGTTGGAAGATTTGGTTCATCTGGATCATGGCCAAAGGGTCGGGCTTCAGGAAGCCATGAATCATTCCCTGCCCTTCAGTATTACCCCGTATTATCTCTCCCTCCTCGACGACGAGCCGGGGGGGCGCGATGCCGCCCTTCGGGCCCAGGTTCTGCCGCCATTGGATTATGTTCGGCATGTGGCCGTCATGGATACTTCCGCTCTGGACTTTATGGGCGAGGAAGATACCTCACCCTTTGACTTGATTACCCGGCGTTATCCGGCCATCTGTATCCTGAAGCCATTTAATACCTGCCCGCAGATCTGTGTCTACTGCCAGCGGAATTGGGAGATCGATGATGCCATGGCCAGCGGGGCCTTTGCCGGTATGGAGCAGATCAATGCGGCGATCAATTGGATTCGGGAGCATCCTGGGATTCATGAGGTTCTGGTCACCGGCGGGGACCCTTTGGCCATGGGCGATGGGGTCATTGATAATATTCTTGGGAAGTTGGCGGAGATTCCTTCGGTGGACCGGATTCGGATCGGGACCCGGACCTTGGTCACCATGCCCATGCGGATGACCGAGCAACTGGCTGATATCATCGGCAAATACCGGGTGCCGGGGCGCCGGGAAATTGCGGTGGTCACCCATGTTCAGCACGTTTACGAGATCACTCCCGAGGTGGTCCAGGCGGTGGACCTCTTGCGGAAACGTGGGGTGCCGGTCTATAACCAGATGGTCTACACCTTTTACGCCTCCAGGCGGTTTGAAGCCTGTGCCCTGCGGCGGTTGGTGCGGCTGGTGGGGATTGATCCCTATTATACCTTTAATACCAAGGGTAAAGCGGAAACCCGAAACTATCGGGTCCCCATCGCCAGGCTTCTCCAGGAACAGCAGGAAGAGGCCCGCTTGTTGCCGGGGCTTGAGCGGACCGACGAGGCGGTCTTCAATGTTCCCCGGCTGGGCAAGAATTATCTGAAGTCCCGGGAACATCGGGATTTGGTCGCCATCATGCCCGACGGCGCCAGGATGTATGAGTTTTATTCCTGGGAGAAGAACATCTCCACCTCGATTCGAACCTATGCCACCCCGGACGTCCCGATCCTGGATTATTTGACCAGGCTGGAGGCGGCTGGGGAGAGTGTCTCGGACTATGACACTATCTGGTATTTCTTTTAGCCCTGAAGCAAACTCATAATATTGGCCCCTTTGACATTTCCCGCCTGGACTTGGGCGAAAATCTGCGCCTTCTGGAGGATGCGGAAGGTGGCCAGGTTGGTCGATTCCTCGGCAAAATCGAGATCCGCCAGGGTGGATTCCGCTGCCGCCGTGTTGACCATGGTCACCGACAGGTTGGCCATACCGGAGATCAGCCGGTTCTGGGTCGAGCCCAGATCGGCTCGGGTTCGATTCAGTTGGGTCAGGGCCTGGTCGGCCGCTTTGATCGCATCCTGAGCCCCGGCCATTCCGGTGACATCGATTTCCGTTAAACTGATCAGAGACAGGGGCGCGTCGCCTATGGTATTTGTTTTAGGCATCTGGTCTGAGGTGGGGCGGCTGGGGGCCAGGGTGGAGCCGATTGCCAGGCGTGATCCGGCCTGGATGGTCTGGTCTCGACCCAGAAAGGTAACGGCTTCGGTGATGGTGTCACCGGTCAGAACGGTGCCTGCCGCTAAGACATTACCACCTTGAATTCTGGTATCCTGGCTGAGGACTGTGCCCTTGGCCAACAAGGTTCCTTCTTCCAGGACACTGCCGGCTCCCAGGGTCATCGGGCGACTGACGGCAAGCTCGGTGGCGATGGTTGCCCGGCCACCGAGGGTTGACCCGCCGGCCAGGGTACTGTCGGCGGAGAGCAGTGAGCCGGTGGCCAGGTCCATGTCGCGGGTCACGGCGGTTTCTTCGGTCAGATTGAACTCCCCGCCAATCAAAGAGCCTGACATTAGATTTGTGCCGATTGCATCAGCGATCACCGAGCCCGTCGTAAGCTCGGTACCGATCTGCATGGTTGCGGTTTCGGCCAGGGTTATTCCATTGCCCGCCGTCGATCCTTGGGCAATAGTGGAGCCAGCCTCAAGTTCTGAACCGACTGCCAGGGCCAATCCACCGCTCATGGTTAGATCTTCGTTCAGGGTAATATCGTTGGCCAGGGTTTCTCCAGCGAGATATGAGTTGCCGTTGATGGTCATGGCTGAACTGAGCCTGGAGCCAGCGGCCAGCGTCGAGCCTGTGATCAGGGTAGAAGCCGAGGCCAGGGTTGATGGTTCCGCAGTCGAAATGGTCTCGGCAAGTTTAATATCCCCACCGACAGTTGTTCCACGGCCGATGATGCTTCCCGCCGCCAGCGTTGATCCAGCCCGGAGCACAGTTCGGTCGGTAACCGTAATGTCGGCTGACAACGCGGTATCAGTGAGATTGAAACCAAGGGTGGAGCCCCCCTGAATCTGGGTGCCGGCGGCAAGGGAAGAGCCGCTATCCAGGGTAGATCCCTGGATGGTTGTGGAGTCGCTTTGCAGTTTAAGGTCGGAAGGAAGACGAGTCGGGGACGCCGGGGTAGATTGGTCAGATCCAAGCGAGGTTCGGCCCAGGGTGTCCGGTCGGATGTCGCCGATGGTGACCCTAATCGTTTCTCCGGAGGCGCTGCCGACCTGAAATTCTCGGTTGCTGAATTCTCCGGAGAGCAGGTGCTGCCCGTTATAGGAGGTGGTTTCGCTGATCTTGGTCAGCGATTCCAGGGAGCGGTTGATGTCGGCCTGGAGGGCCTGGCGTGATTCCGGAGATTGGGAGGCGGAACCGGCTTGCAGGGCCTTGGTGCGGATATCCTGGATGATTGAGCCCATCTCCGCCATGGCCCCATCGGCAGTCTGGACCAGGGCGATGGCGTCAACCGTGTTGCGGATGGCCTGGGCGTATCCCCGTTTTTGGCTTTCCAGGGAATCGGCGATGGTCATCCCGGCGGCGTCATCCGCTCCTCGGTTGATTCTGCGGCCGGTGGCCAGCTTTTCCAGAGATTGGGATAGGGATCTACTGGTTTTCTGCAGGGAAGCAAGTCCGTACAGCGCAGAAACGTCTTTGATAGATGAAGTGACCATGGCTGACCCTCCTTGTTGTGAAGGTGCGAAGGAGTCTTCAATAAATAACATGGTCATCTTACTTGTCTTTTTCATCGTCTTCTTCAATGCAAAACAGGACACAACCGGGGAGGTTGCTTTCCTTTTTGCACCTTGAATACAATGAAAAATCCGGCGCTATATGGCCATCTTATTTCTTTACGGCTCCTAACTCCTCCGGAGAACGCTGCCCTGGTCCTCCCTGACACGGTCGGCAGTATCTTCTTTCTATACCATTATAGTCTGAAGCAGAAGCTTCGGTCAAAGAATGATTTAAATGTCTCGGGAAGGGGGAATAATAATTTTGATCGGTGGCGATGGAAGGTTCGGTACAAAAAAAGGGAATCCGAAGTCGGATTCCCTTTTTAAAATGGAGCAGGATCAATTTTGATCGATCTACTCCTTGGAGATCAATTCAACCTCAAAGATCAGGGCCTGGTTGGGGCCGATCCGGGGAGGGGCACCTCGCTCGCCGTAGGCCAGCGAAGAGGGTAGGAAGAGCATCCATTTGGAGCCCATCGGCATCAACTGGAGGGCCTCGGTCCACCCGGCCACGACCTGGTTGACCTGGAAGGTGGCTGGTTGATTCCTCTTGTAAGAACTGTCGAATTCGGTGCCGTCCGGCAGGGTGCCGCGATAGTGGACCGTCACCTTGGATGAGGCGGTGGGTTTCTCACCTTCACCGGCGGTGATGATCTTGTACTGGAGTCCGCTGGGCAGGGTGATTACCCCTTCCTTGGTGGCGTTATCGGCCATGAATTTTTCACTGAGCTGCTTATTCTCATCCAGGGCTTTCTGCTGCAAAGCCATCTGTTCGTCATTGACCCGTTTCTTGAGGTCGGTCATGACCTGATCCATTTGCTCAACGGTAATCGCCGGAGCGGCCCCTGCCATGGCGGCCTTGACCCCTGCGGCCATAGCCTCGGGGGTGACCTCGATATTTTTACTCTTGAAATCGGAACCCAGCTGGTAGCCAATGGCATATCCTTGCTGAGCGGCCACACCTGACAGATCAACATCTTGTTTTTCTGTGGCACATGCCGTTCCGCTAAGGGCGACGGCAATTCCCACTGCCATGAATAATTTCCGCATGGTTATAGTTCCTCCTGGTTATCATCTCATTGGATGGATTCGATATGAATCCGTTAATAGTGCCCGGGAATCCCGAAACAATCCTGGGACTATAATCCATCCCTTGAGATCATGCTACACCCATGCGCTGAAAACCTGCTCATGATCATCGGAAATTGGGGGTCTGCGGTTCTTTTTTGGGAAAATGGCAACTAGAAACGGGGCTTAATAAGAAAAAAAGCCGGTTGTCAGGGAATCGACAACCGGCTTTGTGAAATGACCGGTAAAATAACTGGGGGATTGAATATACCGGTATTTCGAGGAGAGAAGAATTGCTATACCACATTGTAGTAGTTTTTTTATACCTGTCAAGCTATTTGCCTGATTTTTATATTTCTCCAGGCTGGGACATGTCATGAGGAAATATCATACCCTGAGATTAACCCGGATGGTTGTTTCTCAGAACCTTTCTGATAAGTGTGGCTAATGTTTCTTTGGTCAGTGGTTTCAGCGCAAACTCTCTGATCCCCATTGCCTTGGCGGAATCCTCGTCAATAAGGGTGCTGTATCCTGTACAGAGGATAATCGGGATATCAGGACGGATCTGCATCAGGCGACGGGCCAGATCGGAACCGGTCATGCCCGGCATGGTCTGGTCGGTTATGATGAGGTCAAAGGCCTCAGGACTATTCTGGAAGGTGGTCAGGGCATGAAGACTGCTTTGGCGAACCGTCACGGTATAGCCAAGTCGCTCGAGCATGGCTTTCCCCATCTCGGCCAGGAGGTCTTCGTCGTCGATGAAGAGAATCCGCTCCTTACCCCGGGGAAGATTTTCAATGCTTTTGATCAGCGGTAAACTCTGTTGATTGATCACCGGGAAGTAAACTTGAAAGGTTGTTCCCTTTCCCAGGGCACTCTCGACCGTGATCCATCCTCCGTAACTGGTGATAATCCCGTGGGCGATAGCCAGGCCCATCCCGGTACCTTTGCCGAATTCCTTGGTGGTAAAATAGGGGTCGAAAATTTTATTAATTACGTCCGGGCCGATTCCGGTTCCGGTATCGGAGACGATTAAGTTGACATATTTCCCGGGTTTAATGTTCAGCGCCTTCCCGTGGGTATCCTGCTCAATGTAAATACTTTTCAGTTCTATCTTCAGTATACCGCCACTTTTTTCCATGGCGTGGTTGGCATTGGTGCAGAGGTTCATCAATATCTGATGAACCTGGGTCGGGTCAACCAAAACCACACCACACTCCGAGTCAATCTCATGCTGGATTTCAATGGTTGTGGGGATGGAGGAGCGCAGGATTTTCAAGGCCTCTTTGATCAGTGATTGGAGTTGGATCGGTATCCGTTTGATCTCATCCTGCCTGCTGAAGGCAAGAATCTGTTTAACCAGCTCTTTGGCGCGATTGCCTGCTTCCTGGACCTGGATCAGATCATCGACCTGTTTTGAGCCGGGTGGAGCATCATCAATGGCCATATCGGTGTAGCCGAGGATGATGCTCAGGATATTATTGAAATCATGGGCAATGCCACCGGCCAGGGTGCCGATGGCCTCCATTTTTTGGGCCTGGCGGACCTGGTTTTCCAGTTTCGCTTTCTCCAGTTCAATATTTTTGAGGTCGGTGAGGTCAATGGTCTGGACAATGACATTCCTCACTTTGTCGTTGTCATCGAGAATCGGGGTGAAAATAGAATTGATGAACTTATGGCTGGGGTGGGATACTTCCACGTGGTCAACCGCTCCGAAATCGTATTCAAGCTTGATGTCGGCAACCACCCCTTTTTCAAAAACCTCTTTCACGATCGGCATGAATCCTTGTTTCTTGATTACCGTATCCTGGAAGAGATTGTACTTACTGATAACCTCCTCTTCGGCCGCCCCAAAGAGCTTGAAGCAGGCGGGATTTGCCCTGATGGCGGTTCCCTTCTCATCGGAAATCCACATGCTCAGGGCGGAACTTTCGATGATCGCGTCCAGGAAGGCAGTTTTTTCTTGGAGGGCCAACTCCGCCTGCTTTTGCTGGGTAATTTCGCGAACGATCCCGATGACTCCGATGATTTTTCCTTCGGCATCAAACAGTGGCGAGGTAGTGTCCGAGGTCCACCCCGATTTCCCTGATTCGGGTAACGAATACCGAAAATCCACGGCGGGAGGAATTTCCCCCTGCAATGCCTTTTCAAGTTTGCTGATTACGCCTACTTCTTCCAGGAAGGGAAAAACCTCCAGTGGGTGTTTGCCCAGGACATCGGCGGCCTTTTTGCCGCTGACCCGTTCCATGAACGGATTCCAGACCTGATAGCGGAGTTCACGGTCATAAACAATGATCCCATCTTGGGCGCATTGGATGATCTGTTCATGAAATTTTATGAAGTCTTGGAGTTCTTTTGTGGCTTGTTTCTGCTCGGTGATATTTTCGAAGGTGACAGCGAAATAGCCTCTCTGCGGGCAATAGGCTGATACAGCATACCAGTGCTTTTGCGGGTCGAAATACTGTTCGAAATTGACTGGTTCACCGGTCAGGGCAACCCTGCCATAAATGCCGATCCAGTCGAATTCCATCTTTTCGATGCCGGGATGAATGGTGGTGATGCATTTGCCGAGAATATTTTCCCGCTTGAGACCGGTGAGTTTTTCAAAGGCCTCGTTGACCTCGATAAATTCATAATCAATGGGCGTGCCGGTGTTGTCGGTAATGATTTTGTGATAGGCAAAACCGTTGAGCATATTTTCAAAGAGGAGGCGAAATTTATGCTCACTTTCCCGTAAGGCCAGTTCCGATTTTTGCCGTTCGGTAATTTCCTCCCGTAAACTTTGGGTTTTCTGGCTAACCTCTCTTTTCAGGTACCAGATCCCCAAAACCGCGAAAATAAGCAGGATTGGTCCCAGGACGGTGAGCAAAGATTTGATTAGGGTTGTCAGGGGAACGGAGGGAGCAGGCAGGATCGGTGAAAACCATTTACTGTAAAGGGTGTCGTAGGTCCCGTTGGCAAACACGATGGCCAGCCCTTCATTTAACAAGGCCAGCAACTCCTTCCGTCCTTCCGGAACCGCCAGGCAGAATTTTTGTTCAAGGCCCGAAACCGCGATCCCGCGAGGCTTTATGCTTATTTCATCTTCAGCCGCTACGCTGACCACATTGGTGATGCCGAGTTTCTTGATGATTTGCAAACCCATGAGCTGCTGGCAGAGTACGGCATCGTGCCGGCCTTCTGAGAGTAACTGCATCGCCTCTTCAAAGGTATCGGTCAGGATCAGTTGATTGGTCAAGTCGTGGGCGACCGCATATTCATGGGAGGAATCATTGCGCATTACCAAAACTTCCTTGCCCTTGAGGTCTGCCTCGCTCTGAATGGTAGTTTTACCTTTCCGGATAAAAATCGTCCCGTGCATATCGAGGTAGGGGACGGTGAAATCGTATATTTTGTCACGCTCGGGGGTATAAGCCACCAGGGGCAGTACGTCGAGTAGACCATCGGTCAGTTGCTGCTTGATCTCATGCCAGGGACCGACCTTGATGTTCACCTCCAGGTTGGCCGCCTTGACCACGGCCTTGAGAAGGTCGACTGAGAAGCCATCGGCGGTTCCATCGGCCTTAACAATGGCAAAGGGCGGGTAATCCAGTTCACTGGCCGATTTCAAAACAGGGGGAATTGGCTGGCTCTGATCGGCCAGGGCTGGTCGATCGCTCAAGCCGAAAAAGGTGGCGGCCAGAAGCATTATGGAAAGAGCTGTGGTGGATTTGAACCATTGATGATTTTTCATCTTTGACAGCCCCAAGTATTATTCATCAGCGTGAAAGCACTCAACCCGATTCCGGCCATTCTCTTTGGCGCGGTAAAGGGCAGAATCAGCGGCCTTGACCAATTCATCGCGGTTACTTCCTCGGCGGTACTGGGCCAGCCCGATACTGATGGTTATCTCCAATTCCTCTTCAATGGTCTGCCTTAGCCTTTCCATCGGGATCATGGCACCCTCAAGCTCGGTTGCCGGAAGCAGGATCAGGAACTCCTCGCCACCATAACGAGCCGGGGGATGGTCGGTGATGCGGGTTGAGTTGGTGATTGCTTTGGCCACCTTGACCAGGAGTTTATCTCCGGCGGCATGGCCATGGGTGTCATTGTACTTTTTGAAGTAATCGATATCCAGCATGGCCACCGTCAAGGGTTGTTGGTAACGCTCAGCCATACCGATGGTCTTTTGAAGATTTGTTTCCATGGAGCGGCGGTTGGACAGACCGGTCAGGGGGTCGTGCAGGGCAAGGTGTTTGGTCTCTTCATAGAGCCGGGCGTTGTCAACGGCCATGCCGATCTGATTGCCGATGCTTTTCAGCAGTTCCCGGTTGCTCCGGTCGACTTCTATCCCGGCGGGCAAATAGAGGTAGAGCACGCCCACGACCTTTTTCCCGGAAAGGAGCGGGATGATAATGTGGCCGTGTGGGTCCATGCCGGGATAACAGATGGTATGATGTTCATCCTCGTGGGAGTTGGCTGAATAGACGACCTCGCCGGTCCTGGCTGCCAACCCGCAGAGGCAGTCATTGATGGTCAGATTTTCGTGGAGGGACAGGAACTCTTCCGGGTGCCCGATGTGGGTTGCCAGTTCAAGGCGATCACCGTTGAGGAGGAAAATGCCGCCCTTGCGGGCCAAGCGGAGAACTGCCAGACGGTCGATCACTGTTTGCAGGATTTTCGGCAGGAGATTGTCCAGATCGATGGAAGAACTTAAGGTCTGGGAGATTGTATTAATCACCGAGAGTTCACTATTCTTGGTCGCAAGTTCTCGCCCCTGGGCCAGGATCATTTCTTCAGCATGTTCCTGGGCGATGAAATTCAGCAGGGCCCGCCAGGAAATGAACAGCATGGCCAGGATGAGGCAAGAGGCGATGGTCAGCATGACCCCATTCAGCATGAACAGCAGGGAACCGAGGTCTTCCACCTCCTTGGTGATGTCTAAATAAATCTCAAAGGCCCCCAGAAATTGTCCCTCGACCATGATGGGGACATAGGTTTCCACGACGTCGACCGAATATACCTGCCCCTCCAGGGATTTGTTTTCTTTCTTGACATGCTTGGTAAGGATCTTGCCTTGGGCGACTACATCCTGGAAGTAGTCGTGCTCGTTGAGTTTGCCGATATCTAAACTCGAGGTGGAATAGATGGTTTCTCCGAAACTGGAGAACAGTTTGATCTTCACCACATCCAGATCATTGACCACCTTGGTGGCCATGTGTTGGAAGGCAGTGGTCGTCTTGATGGACTCATTGGTCAGGGTGGCATTGGTTTCCAGCATTTCCATGAGATGGCGGGCAACGCGCACTGCTTCCTGCTCGGTGTTCTTTTCTACCATCTTGGTGAAAGACGGTGTTACGATCAATAGACTGAAGGCCGCCAGCACCAGGGCAATCAGAAAAGAAGTCGAGACGATCAGCCTTAAAATTCCTCGGTTACTTAATTTTTTCATAGTTGGTTCGTAATCCAGTCATTTTGTCATCGCCGTGATCCGGTTCTTTTTGGAATTGAATCCGCCCCCACCCATAACCGTGCCATAGAAAATATTCAGGTCGTATTTGCATTATATGCTGTCTAAGAAATGGTAATCCACTGTTTTTGACAAAGACGGATAAAAGATGGCGGCTGAATTTGGTTTCAAACGGAATGAAGGGGGAACACGCGAAATTTAAATCAAATATCAAGAAGTCAAGCCTGACCCCAATTTGCGCGAAATTTAAATCAAATATCAAGAAGTCAAGCCTGACCCCAATTTGTGACCCCAATTTGTGACCCCAATTCATGACCCCAATTCACCACGTAGTGGAATTCAAACCAAACCCACTGAATCCTGGCAATAAAACTCCTTGACCAATTCGGCTATTAACTGCTAAAAACGGATATTATCAATCAATCTAATGCGGATCGTATGATGACTGTAAATCAGGACAATATACTCACCATCGAAGAGCTGGCTGTCTATCTGAAAATCTCCAAGTCTTCCTTGTATAAGCTGGCCCAGAAGGGAGAGGTCCCCGGCCAGAAGGTGGGCAAGCACTGGCGGTTCAGGCGGGATATCATCGACCAGTGGATGGCGGAAAGTACCTCGGCGACCAAAAGGAAAGATGAAGGATGAATCTGGTAGATGGATTCACAACGAAGGTTTTGCAATGAAGGAAAAGGAACTTTTCACATATCTCAAAAGCCTCTGTCCAGAGGAAAACGAGGGTTGTGAATGGAAAGAATTCAAAAATCTCAAGCACGCGGTCTCGGGCAAAAAAGGAGAAGACATTATTTCTTATATCTCCGCCCTGGCCAACATGGAGGGCGGTTGTTTGGTTGTCGGCGTGAAGGACAAGACACTCAGCATTGTCGGGATCGAAAGTCTTCACGATTATACCCCGGAAAACATCAAGCAGCGGATTCTCGGCAAATGCACCAATTTGGACTCGGAAAGCTTCCGGGTTGATCCCTACCTGACCATAGATTCCGGTAAAACGGTGTGGGTCTTCAGGGTACCAAAACATCGCCCCCGCCTTCCTGTTTATGCCCATGATAAAGCATGGCAGCGTGTGGGAGACAGTCTAGCGGAACTTCGCCCGGAACGGCAAAGCGCCATTCTTTCCGAGACCATTGAAAAAGTGGACTGGTCCGCGGCGATATGCAAGGATGCCCACCTGAGTGATCTTAGCCTTGAAGCCATCGCAAGGGCAAGAATCGAGTACAAAAGCAAATTTCCCCGCAAAACCGGTGAAGTCGATAGCTGGGATGACACGACCTTTCTGAATAAGATCAGGCTTACCATTCAAGGCCAGGTGACCAATGCCGCCATTCTATTGCTTGGCAGGCCGGAATCAGCATCGTTGATATCACCGGCAGTGGCGAAAATCTCCTGGATACTCAAAGATCAACAGAATCGGGAGAAAGATTACGAGCATTTCGGACCGCCTTTTCTCCTCAATGTGGATTCCGTCTATGCAAAAGTCCGTAATTTGACCTATCGGCATTTGCCAAGCGGTACCCTTTTTCCCTTGGAAATTTCTCAATATGACCGGTGGGTAATACGGGAAGTCCTCCATAATTGCATTGCCCACCAGGACTACAGTCTGGGCGGCAGAATTATTCTGGTGGAGACGCCCTCATCTCTGTTATTGGCCAATGTGGGCAGTTTCATGCCCGGCAGCGTCGAGACGGTGATCCGGCAGGACGCGCCACCGGAAGTCTACCGTAACTCATTTCTGGCCGATGCCATGGTTAATCTCAACATGATTGATACCCAGGGCGGCGGGATCAAAAAAATGTTTCATATCCAGATGAAACGGTTTTTCCCTTTACCGGATTATGACTTGAGCGATCCAGGAAGGGTCAAGGTGACAATCAGGGGAGAAATCATTGATGAAAAATATACCCAAATGCTGATGGAAAAAACGGATTTCGACCTCTGGACCGTCATCCTCCTCGACAAGGTCCAAAAGAAGATGATGATCTCCAGGGATGAACATAAACGACTCAAGGCGCTGAGAGTGGTGGAAGGCCGGTATCCCAATATCTTTATCTCCTCGGAAATTGCCGCCGCAACAGGAGGCAAAGCCGAGCATATTCGATATAAAGGGTTCGATAATCAATATTACAGGGACATACTTGTCGAACTGATCCGTGAACACGGGCCGGTTTCAAGACGGGATATCGACAGACTGCTTATGAATAAACTTCCAGATGTCCTCACTGAGGTGCAGAAAAAGAAGAAAATTCACAACCTGCTTTACGCTCTTTCTGGAAAAATGAAGCGTATCAGAAATATCGGCACGAGAAAAATTCCCCAGTGGGTCGTTTCTGGCAAAGATGCTAATAAAAGCAATAAATGAGCAAAAGAAAGCAAAAGAAAAAGTGGAGGCCATTAGCTAAAACTGAGTAAATCAAATAAGTTATGCTTATGCTACC
This sequence comes from Pseudomonadota bacterium, assembly GCA_018814305.1. Lineage (GTDB taxonomy): Bacteria > Desulfobacterota > Desulfobulbia > Desulfobulbales > JAGXFP01 > JAHJAA01. The sequence goes on along the minus strand of JAHJAA010000083.1, from coordinate 11,955 downwards.
TGAGTATTACTTCAATGATACTCGGGAAAAACAATGGGAATAATGAGCTGGGAAGATTAGCCAGGGACAAAAGCATTAAGCCTGCAGGAAAAGCCAATGGGGCCGAAAGCCTGATGGTAAATGAATCCGACGACATTCTTCAACTGGCCGGGCAGGTTCAAGCCCTGAGAAATGAAGCCGTTACACAGACCCTTGCCGTGTGTCAGCCGGAAGTGCGAGAGATCTTCAGCAGGAAGATCAATGATAGCCAGCGCATAGAACGAGTGCTGGATCAACTGCTTGAGGTTGCTTTCGACGAAACGGCACTGACCCTGTTCAAAACGCTTTGCCGTCACTATTGGTTCATTGACCCACATGCAGCTACTGAATATGTCCGGTTTTATCGGGAAATGTGGGATGAAGAGAGCTTGGAGAGAAAGCCAACAGTGTCGGGTGAATTATGAGTGATGAATTGAATGGCCGGTAGGAACCAAGTTGGGACTAAGTCGGGACCAAGTGCTCAGGCCTTTGCTGGATGCCAAATTTATTGAAATGACCATCCCGGATACGCCAACAAACAGTAAGCAGCAAGCAGAAATATTGGCTGCCCGAAAAGGGCAGACAGGTGGTGAATCAGGATAGTTGAAAAGTACATGTGAGAGTATCGTTGAATAACGGATCTCACCGACAAGACATGGAGAAATACATTGGCCGTACCCGATTTTCAATCATTTTTCCTGCCGTTGTTAAAGTATAGTTCGGACGGGGAAATGCACAACACCAAAGAGGCATATGCCGCGACTGCAATAACTCCTTGCATTTATGGACAAATGAATTTATTATATTTTCAAGTCACACACCAATACTCGAACAACACCCCCCACGCATCTCGTAAGCTCTGCGCACCATGGGGGGTTACTTTTTTTCAGGGGGTGACGAATGCGTTTTAACAAACCCCCGAAGACCTTTGCCGAGCAGGTGGGACTTCTCGTCTCGCGCGGGATGGAGATTGAAGATCCAGTACGTGCCGAGCGCTATCTCTCCCACTTGAACTATTACCGCCTGGCCGCCTACTGGTTACCCTACGAGCAAGACCATCCAACCCATCGTTTCAGGCCGGGCACCAGCTTCAATATCGTTCTCGAACATTATATCTTCGACCGGGAATTGCGGTTGCTGGTTATGGATGCCATCGAGCGCCTTGAAGTCTCCCTGCGTACCCGGTGGGCCTACCATCTTTCCCATTCATATGGCCCCCACGCCCATCTTGACAGCGGCATATTTAAACGGGGCCGCTGGTCGCACCCGGACAATGTGCAGAACCTGAAAGATGTGGTTCGCGTCAGCGCCGAGGTCTTTATCCGGCATTTCGACACCTACGATGAAGAGTTGCCTCCTTTGTGGGCCGTCTGCGAAATTATGACTCTGGGTCAGCTTTCCAAGTGGTACGCCAACCTATGTCATAGCCGGGACCGCAACGCCATTGCGCGGACTTACGGGTTTGACGAAGTTAATCTGACCTCCTTCCTGCATCACTTGAGTATCGTGCGCAACCTCTGCGCCCACCACGCCCGGCTCTGGAACCGGGAATTCACCTTTGCCTGGAAACTGCCGAGGGTGAAGCCGGCGGGTCTTGTGGAAAATTTCAATGTGACGGATGGCAAAAAGATTTATAACACCCTGGTTATGCTGGCCTACCTGCTGGACCGGATCAATCCACATAGCTGGAAGAAACGGTTGGGAGCGCTACTGGCCAAACATCCCGAGGTACGCGAAGGCAATGTGGGTTTCCCAGATGACTGGCGGGATCGACCGATCTGGAGAGGGCAATTATGAAGCCGGGGAAATCGATTTTAAAAGATTATCAAAAAGTGACTACTTCAGTTAACACCAACCAGAGCGAAGCCGATACTCGCGCAAACTTCATCGATCCAGCACTAGCCATGGCTGGCTGGGAAAGCGGACAGGTCATTCGTGAATATTATTTCACCGATGGCCGAAAACTTGCTGCCGGGCAACGCGGCACACGTTGTTTTGTTGATTATTTACTGCATAGTGAAAACCAGCACCTTGCTATTATTGAGGCTAAAAAACGGTCAACACACCCCACTCAAGGCCTCCAGCAAGCTATCGAATATGCCACAAAACTCGCTGTTCGTTTTGTTTATTCCACGAATGGCGAGCAAATCTATGAGTTTGACCTTGAAACTGGAAAAGGGGATTTTGTCGATAATTATCCGACTCCAGAGGGTCTGTTAAAACGCCGTGTCGGTATGACAACCGACTTGGGTAGGGAACTAAGAAATATTCCCTTCCATCTCGATGCGGGAATGCGTCCCCGCTACTATCAAGAGCTTGCGATTCACGCTGCAACGGATGCAATAGGGGCAGGAAAGCCGAGAGTCTTATTAACCCTGGCAACCGGGACAGGGAAGACCTTTATCGCATTCCAGATCGTTCACAAACTGTTTCTAGCTCGCTGGAACCGGCAAGAGCCTGGGTCACGTCGCCCTCGTATTCTTTTTCTCGCAGATCGTAATATCTTAGCCGACCAGGCGATCAATACCTTTAATCCATATGAGAGAGATCTATTAAAGATTGACGGAGATGAAGTCAGACGCCGCAATGGTGTTGTCCCAACCAATGCCCATATCTTTTTTGCCATATATCAGGCAATTGCTGAACGGGAGAACATCGGTGGGTATTACAAGGAGTATCCTGAAGATTTTTTCGACTTAATCATAATCGACGAATGTCATCGTGGTGCGGCCAATAATGAAGGATCATGGCGGGCGATTCTCGATCATTTTAAACCAGCAGTACACCTGGGTCTCACTGCAACACCAAAGCGAACAGACAATATCGATACATACAATTATTTCGGCAAACCAGTGTATGAATATTCTTTAAAAGACGGCATTAACGATGGTTTTCTCACCCCATACCGTGTGAAGCGCATCCGCACCAATCTCGACGAACTGGTTCTGACAAGTGATGATGAGATCCTCAAAGGTGAATCAAATCAGGATGTTTATGAGACCAACGACTTTGACAATAAAATTGTTGCGGATCAGCGAACAGAACTGGTTGCCAAGGCTATTCTTGCAAACATTAATCCCCTGGAAAAAACCATTGTCTTTTGCACGAACCAGGGCCATGCCTTGACCATGCGGGACATGATTAACAAACACAAAACTGTTGCTGATCCTTACTACTGTGTTCGTGTAACAAGTGATGAGGGCAAGCCGGGAAGGGACTTGCTTGAGCGTTTCCAGGACAATGATAAAGACATTCCAACAATTCTCACCTCTTCACAGATGCTGACCACTGGTGTGGATGCAAGAAATGTCAGGAACATCGTGCTGGATCGTTCTATCGGCTCCATGGTTGAGTTCAAACAGATCGTGGGACGCGGTACGCGGGTTTTCGATGGTAAAGAATATTTTACCATTGTTGATTTTCGTGGTGCGACAAATCGCTTTTATGATGAAGATTGGGATGGCGACCCTGTGAGCGTTGAAACAACAGCAACCTTAGGCACGGATGAACCTCAACCAACGGACTATGCCGGACATCCTGCAGAAGACGATAGCGGCTTTTCAACCGGTCATGGAGGCCTTGAGACCAGAGAGCGAGAGCCAACAGAAAAACTCACCGTCAGGCTTAGCGAGACCCGCGAGTTTAAGGTTGTTGATGTTGAGATTCGCTATATTGATGAAAACGGACGGCCACTTTCAGCTCAGCAGTTCGTTGAGCGACTGATGGTTAAACTGCCGGGATTGTTTTCTTCGGCAGAAGAACTCCGCGAAACCTGGTCAGACCCCGACCAACGGGAAATGTTACTCAACAAACTTGCCCAGACAGGCTTTGACGGCGAACAACTTGCCACCTTGCGGCGTATGTTTGCAGCAGAAGAAAGCGATTTGTTTGATCTGCTTGCCTTCCTTGCCTTTGAGCAACCCATGAAAAAAAGGCGGGCTCGGGCCGAGGCAACTAGGGCCAAAACCGCCTTTTTTGAACAATTCGACCAGAAACCAGCCCGAGATTTCCTCTATTTTGTCTTGAATCGGTATGAGGAGACTGGGGTTTCTGAACTTGCCCGAGACCGAATGCCCGGTTTGATAAAAATGTCAGGCTTGGGGACTACGCGGGATGCCTCCCAGGCATTCGGCGGAAGTCCGGCAAATGTACTGGCTGCCTTTCGGCATTTACAACATGAACTTTACCATTGCTTATAGAAAATGAATCTTACAATAGCCCCAAATCCACTTTATAACGATCAGCAAACCTTGAGTTTTGGTAAGATCGCAACCTTGATCGGCGAAAACGGTTCAGGGAAATCTTGTATCCTCCAAGCGATTTTCGCCACAAAACTGTCAAAAAATGACTTTGATGATCTGCGTCTTGTTTGTTTCTCTTCAGGACAGAATGAAAATTTTTCTCAAGGATTCAGCACTTATCTCAATAGAGAACGAAGGGCTGGAAGGTCGCTTAACCTTGATTGCTTTTATTATGACAAAACCTGGTCGAAACTGCTGATATTTCTTGCTACCTGTTTGTATTCAGATGGCCGCGTAAGGCAGTTTCTCCGGGATGGGGGTTATGTCGATGAAGAAGAGGTATCTGATGGACGACTTGATGATATATCTACCACGCTTCATATCAAATTCAAGGTAGCCAAACAGTATGTCCAAAGAGTTGAAGAGGCGCTTAAAAAAGAAGAAACAGGAATGGAGACGGACACTCTGCGCTCAACACCCTATTTCCGTTCTTTGATGAGCTTTATAGCTACCAATATTGATCCAGACTACGATTTTGACAGGCCACTCACTAAGAAAGCGGTAGCATTGACTTCCGATACATTATTCGCTGCTTCATATTCATCCTCACGCCCTGGTCAAGAAGATGAGGAAGGAGAAATTCCCGCCCAAAATATTGAGGATAATCCTACCGTCAGCTTTTTCACCCAGGCCGCCGACAATAATTACTTCATCGATAGAACCAACCTGAAACTTATTTTAAAAGGTGGCCTTGAGCTGGATCAGCTCAGCGATGGCGAATACCAGCTTCTCTTCCTCTACGCGTTAATTGATCTTTTCGATGATGAAAAAACCCTCTTCCTGCTCGATGAGGCTGATTCACATCTGCATTATCAGAATATTGATCGCCTGTGGCGTATTCTTAATAGTCTGAAGGGGCAGACGATTACCACCACCCATTTGCTCGACTCCATTACCGCAAATGACTTCCACGCCATCAAGGTCGTTGAAAAAGGCCGTATCCGTGATGACGACAAATTAAAGCAGTTGATCGATCGTCTCAGCATCCTTTCCCGAGCTACCTCTGTCGAATATGAAGTATGTGCCAAGATTCCCCACATGGCATTACTTGATGATTATAACGATTGGGATATTTTTCTCCTGCTCGCAGCTCGCAAAGATTTGGACATTTCGAAACTTAACTCTGTATATGCCTTTAAGAAAACATCCAGCTATGGGTCAACAACGGAGTCTTTTGCTAAGGCAAAACTCCAGTGGGCAGAAAATTTGAGCAAGGTTGATTGTGCTCTCGCAACAACCCAGGTTTTCTTGATTTGCGATAGAGACGAAGCACCACTTAACATTGATCCAACAACAAAAGTAAAGGTTCTTGGGAAGGAATATTCTGATAGGATCAAAACAATTGTAACAGGGAAGAAGCTTAAGGTTCACCTCCTTGCCTGGAGCCGACGTGAGATCAAAAACTACCTACTTTCCCACACAGCGTTAAGCCACCACGGGAAATTGGCAGAAATTAACAGTGCCACCCTGGCGCAGGCCGATCATCTGGCAGTAAACAATCCGGGCGATAATGATGGTATCCGTCGCCTTGAAGTCAAAGATACCGTCGATCCCCTGATAAATAATGATAACGGCCTTTGCCGACAAAAACTGCAAAACTATATCGACCTGATTCCACCCGCAGAGATCAGCGAAGACATTAAAAATATGTATAACTTTATCGTGAGTAAATTATAACGCCTATGTCACTCCAACAAAAAATAGATCGAATTACCGATATTCTGCGTCGTGATGATGGTATCTCCGGCGCCATGCACTACACGGAACAGACATCCTGGATTTTGTTTCTTAAGTTTCTTGATGATTATGAGGCTGAAAAAGCGGATGAGGCCATTCTCTCCGGCAAGGATTACACGCCGGTGCTGGACGAAAAGCACCGCTGGTCGAATTGGGCCTGTCCCAAGAAGGCCAATGGGCAGGCGGATATTCAGAGGGCGCTCACCGGTGATGATTTAAACCGGTATGTCAATGAGACGCTCTTCCCTTATCTCAAATCTTTTCGCAGCGACACAAAGGCCGATCCCAAATCCTTTCGCTACAAGATCGGCGCTATTTTTGAGTATCTGGACAACAAAATAGCCTCCGGCCATACCCTGCGCGAGGTACTCGATATTATTGACGGCTTAAATTTTCAGTCGGAAACCGAGTTGTTTGAACTCTCCCAGGTCTATGAAGGGTTGTTGCAGAACATGGGCGATGCGGGCGGCTATGCAGGTGAGTTCTATACCCCACGTCCGCTGATCCGTGCCATTGTCAAGGTGATCGATCCCCAACCGGGACAGACGATTTATGATGCCGCTGCCGGCTCCTGCGGCTTTCTTATTGAGGCCTTTGAACATCTGAAGAAAAAGCGCAGGCAACTGACAACCTCCCAATGGGACAAAATTCAAGACGATACCTTTTTCGGCTACGAGAAGACCTCGCTTGCCTATGTCATGGGCATGATGAATATGATCCTGCACGGGATTGAGTCGCCCAATCTTTACCGGCTCAACACCCTGACTCAGAACATCCGAGATATTCAGGAGAAAGACCGTTACGACATTATCCTGGCCAATCCACCCTTCGGCGGCAAGGAAAAGACGCAGATCCAGCAGAACTTTCCCATCCAGAGCAACGCCACTGAGTTGCTCTTTCTGCAACATTTCATGAAGTCACTCAAAACCGGCGGCAAGGCTGCCATTGTTGTGCCTGAGGGGGTTCTGTTTCAGGTGAATAGCGCCTTTACCCAGATTAAACAGGAGTTATTGGAACATTTTAATCTGCATACCATCCTCAGCCTGCCTGCAGGGGTTTTCCTGCCCTATTCAGGTGTGAAGACCAATGTTCTCTTTTTTGAGCGGAGCGGTGGAACAACCGCGACCTGGTTTTATGAATGCGAACCTGAGCAGAAACTTACCAAGAATAAGCCGCTGAACGATACCCACCTTGCCGAATTTGTTGCGTTGTACTCAAAGCGAACCACCAGCGACCATTCATGGACCGTGTCAATTGATAAGCTCAAAAAGGACTATGACCTCTCGGCCAAGAATCCGGCCAAGCAGAATGATGTGGAACATCTTCCTCCTCGAAAGATCCTGGAATTGATTCAGGAGAAGGAGACGGCGGTGACCAATCTACTGGGTGAGATTGATGAGCTGCTGGGGGAACGATAGGATATGGAGCAGGAATTATATAAATTGCCGGAGAAATGGGAATGGGAAAGCCTCGGCTCTATCATTGACTTTAAGAATGGCTATGCATTTAAAAGTAAAGATTTTAGACCGTCTGGTATTCCTGTACTTCGTATTTCAAACATACAATCTGGGCGGATTTCATTTGAAAGGATGGCCTATGTCCCTGAAAATCTCTTACATGACAGGATCACGAATTTTTTTGTAGAGAAAAATGACATTGTCATTGCGATGTCCGGTGCAACAACAGGCAAGGTTGCGATTAACGAATCTGGTCAGCGATTATTGCAGAATCAGCGTGTTGGCCGATTTGTTATCGTTGATCCTGTACTCAGAAGCTATGTATATTATTACCTCAATGCAAAGGTTACAGAAAACCTTCAGAAATCACTTGGTGCTGCTCAACCTAATTTAAGCACTGCACAAATTAACGAAATTAAAATCCCCATCCCCACTCTCGATGAGCAAAAGCGAATCGTCACCAAACTTGACGCGCTCTTCACCCGCATCGACGCCGCCATTGCACATCTCCAAGAAACCCTTGAACTCTCCAAGGCCCTTTTTGCGAGTGCGTTGGCGCAAGCTGTATCAAGTGAAGGAAGAGGGTGGCCTCTCATACCCCTTAATGAGATTGGCCAATTTACAGGTGGTGGAACGCCATCAAAAGGAAAGTCGGAGTACTGGAAGGGAGAAATACCTTGGATAACTCCAAAGGATATGAAGGCTTGGGAAATAGCGGACTCTGAATTGAAAATCACACCTTTGGGAGTATCTAACTCATCAGCCAAAATGATACCTAGAAATTCAGTTTTAATAGTCGCGCGAAGTGGCATTTTAAGGCATACCCTCCCTGTGTGTATTAACCGCGTTGAAGCTACTGTCAATCAGGATATCAAGGTTTTTATCCCAACTATGGCGCTAACTCCGGAATATTTTCAATATATGCTGAAGGGGAATGAGTCGTTCATTTTGAGCCAACTCGTCAAAGGGGGGGTGACAGTTGAAAGTTTGAAGTACAAAGAGTTTCAGTCGCATAAGTTTCCAGTCCCCCCTATTGAGGAACAAGGTCAAATCGTAACCCAACTTGACGCCCTCTCTGAACGTACTAGCGCCCTTGAAACAGCCACCGAGGAGAAATTAAGTGATCTCAATGACCTCAAGGCTTCATTGCTTGATGCTGCTTTCCGGGGACAGCTATAGTTGAAATAGGAATCATCAAAATGAGTGCTAACGATAATTTTTGGTATAGAACCCTCTTCAAGGTCAAGTTGTTCGAGGCATCCGGCACCTCGTTTCAGCAGTTGATCAACCAGCTCTTCCAGTACAGTGTTGAAGGATTCCAGTCCATCCAGCCTTGGGGCGATTGGGGAGATGGCGGAAACGATGGCTGGATTGAGTCTAAAGGCAGCTACTACCAAGTTTACGGACCGACACCAACCTCATCAGCTTCACCGGTAGCTGTTGTAAAAAAGGCAGTCACTGATTTTGAAAAGCTTCCTGAAAAATGGGAAGACGTAAAAAACTATTATTTTGTTTACAACGACCGTTATACCGGCGCGCCTGCTCCAGTTGCTTCGGAGTTACAGCAACTCAAAAAGAAGCATGGTTTGACCGATGCCAGAGTCATTGCTGGAGCGGGCCTTGAGGCTATGTTCATGGGGCTTGATTCAGAAATTCGGCAGGTAATAGTGGGCGGTGTTCCGAGTTGTGAAATAACCCATGTAGATCCAAGAAGCGTTGGTGAGCTGCTATCGCATCTTGCTGACAAGAACGACATCTTCCCATCATTCTTGCACGAGGAAGCCCCGGATTTTTCGGAGAAAATTATTTTTAACGGACTCACTCAACCGGTGAGCGAGTATTTAAAGATTTTTTTGTATCAGGCCTCCACCATTAATGACTTTTTATTATGTCGCGATGTCGGCCTGTCGCAATCAATTGCCAAGGAGATTAACGCACTTTACAAGAAGGGAAAGAATGTCATTCCCGATTCCGAAGATAATGCCCCGAATATTCGATACGTATGGATGGTCGACCAATTGATCCCTGATTCCATGAAGAAACACCCCCATAGCATGAAGGCCTATAGAGAGGCCGCTCAGGTGATATTATCCAAGTACTTTGAAACGTGTGACGCCTATGAGCATCCAGACAGCACTCTTACCGCATAAGCACGTTCGATTCAGCGACTCCATCATTGCTCTTGCCGGGCTGGTGCGAAGCAGACTTGTTGAGCCGATGACGGTTGATGAGCTTTGGTCTGACGTGAGCCGCCGTCCCGCAGATTGGCCGGGAAAACCGACTTTTACTCATGTGGTGTTGGCCTTGGATGTTTTGTTTGCACTTGGTCAAGTGGAACCTGCAGCAAGTGGGCGGGTCAGGAGGGTATCTGATGAAACTGATTGAACTTTCCTGTGATCAACCGTCCTTCAAAACTCTTCATTTCAATCCGGAAGGGCTTACGCTGATCGTGGGTGATGGATCAAAAAATGACTCCAGTGAAGGAAGCAGCAACGGTGTCGGCAAAACTCTCTCCCTCGGACTGATTCATCTTTGTCTGGGGGCACAAACTAACCCCAAATTAGCTGCTGCCGTTCCTGATTGGATGTTTCGGTTGGATTTTTCAATCAGCGGCAAAACACACGTCATTGAACGGAGCGGGAATGGGAAAATAGTTTTTCGGGATGGAAAAAAGTCAAATGTGACCGAGTTGCGAAGATGGCTCAATGCGAAAGGCCCCTTTAATCTTGAGAAAGAAATCCCGGGGTTGACCTTTCGATCTCTATTTCCACGATTTGCCAGATTAAAACAGAGTGACTGCAATGAACCAATAATAACATCTTCGGAAAAGGATTATGACGGTTTAATCCGTTCAAGTTTTCTCCTGGGCGTTGACACCTCACTGGCTCTCAGCAAGAGACAAAGCAAATTAGACCTGGACTCAATAAATACCTCTGAGAAAAACTGGAAAAACGACAAGATTCTGCACGAGGTGTTCAGGGCAGGATCAAAGCCAAAGGTTCGTGCCGAATGGCTTGAGCGAGAACTCGGGCGTATTAAAGCTGACCTTGATGCCTTTCAGGTGGCTGAAGATTACCGGCAAATTGAGCTGTCCGCTGGAGAACTTACCCAGCGACTGCGTGAAAATGAAAAGAAACAGGAAATAATTCGTTTTCAGATTAATGGAATAAGCAAGACATTGACTCAGCATCCGGACATTTCCAAAGATGACCTCCTCGGTTTGTATGAAGGGTTAACCTCAATCTTCACAGAAGATGCCCTTGCCCATTTTGATGCTGTAGAAGAGTTCCATAACAGCCTTTCAGCAAATCGAAAAAAGCGTCTGGAGCTGGACAAGCTGGAACTTCAAAGGGAAATCGAAGGGCTTGAGGGGCGGAGAAACTCGATTGCCGATGAGCGCGATAAGCTATTACAATCTCTTCAAGGAAAGCGCGCTTTGGATGAATATGCCGCACTGGCCCAGAAGTATGCGGTATTCCAGGAGGAGCTGGAGAGATTGCGAGAGTTTTTGTCATATTCCAGCAAGCTGCAGGAGAGAGTCCAAAAAATTAAAGAAAAACGCATTGAAGAAGACCGAAAAGCTTCAGAATACGAGCGGACGGATCCGCTTGAGCCAATGGATAAGCATTTTAAGGAGATTGCCGAACTGATGTATCCGGGGCTCCCTGCCGGGATTGTCATGGAAAACAACACAGGGAACAACCAACTTCGCTATGACCTGTCGGTGACCATAGAAGGTGAAGACTCAGATGGTATCAATGCAGCTCGAATAATTATTTTCGACTGGCTAATAGCCATGTATGGCGCCAACCATTCAATGGGCTTCCTCTGGCATGACAATCGATTATTTGCACATATAGATCCGCTGCCAAGGGCGAAATGGTTTCGCTATCTGTTCTCGGCGCTGCCGGGAACGGGCAAGCAATACATCGCCTCACTCAATACAGAGAACTACGCGGCAATGTGCAGGCATTTGACAGAAAATGAACAGGAACAGCTAGAATCTTCAATACGGCTTGTGTTGCGTGGAGATAAACCGACAAATAAGCTCTTGGGTGTTCAGTTCGGGAGCTGAGCCTCGTAAGAGGAGCAAGTAAATGTAGGGGAGCGAAACGCTCCTAAGAAATTCAATTGAAAAGGACCATTCGGGCTGATGTGGGACCTTGGTTTGACTTATTGACATCCATGAAGAACACAGCCGCATATTTTCAGGAATGAATTGATTATGGCAAAATGCACCAGCTGCAACTCCCGGAAAGGGAAACGAAAAGGCAAAGCGACCGAAACTTTTATCTGCAGCCTGGGCTGGGTGGGACGCTCTTAAAAAATTCAATTGCGAGGCGTGAAGGTCAGACCTGACTTATTGACATTCATGGAGAAACGGCAGGATTCGGACTGGCAAACAACCTCCTGAACCAGAAAGCCATGGGAATTCTAGCAAC
>JAHJAA010000082.1 GCA_018814305.1 Pseudomonadota bacterium | reverse complement strand
GATATTCTTATGGTGCATGAAAAGCCTCCGTTTTGGTCAGGGTTTCTTTTGGTAGGGACTCCCTTGTCATTATAGAGGCTTTTCTGTCTTATGTAACCGTTTTCATTGAATATTCATTGAGTCTTTTCAACACCATTAATAAGTGAGATGATAATTCTTTTAATTTTATATATAAAAAAATTGTAATTTAATCTGTAAGACAGATGCCTTTTTTTTTGTAAGGTTTGTCCTACATTTTATTTCACTGCTGTCTAATGAAAGCGTATGCACTATTAAATAAAGGCTCGGAGGATTTGTTCGTTACCCGCTGCTAACATAGCGTTCGTAACTATTGGATGGCATCGAAAGAGTAGTTTACGCGTAAAAATATATCCAAAACAACTTGACTATCAAGGTAAAGGGCATACAGCAGGAAGAATCTACAAGTTAACGCCAGTTTTGTTTTTAGCCTGCGTTAGGAAAATAAGCAACACCGAGTTGTGGAACCGAATTCGAAGGGTAAAAAAGAGCAGATAATGGTAATATCTGATATTAAGATCTCAGCGCCGGACGATAAACGACAAAAACAATTCAGGTGAATTATGAGCCTGGCAAGTAAATCCTCAATAGAACAATCAAGGACCAGACGATATGAAATTATGGGTAACACCCACCGGCGATCGGTGGATTTGCGATGAATGCCAGAAAAACGTCGAGAAGGAGATTATTGAAGAGCATTGGCGGGTTGCCTTTGAAGACCGGTCCAATGCCATGCTCCGTTGTTCAGTTTGTAAGCATGGCGATGTTGAGATCTTCGATTAACCGGGCACCAAGTAGAAAACTTGGTCCAGATCCAATGAGCAAATGACTTGATATGCCAGCCCTTAATCAAAGAGTTGGTCAAGTTCGATTCCCAGGGCTTCAGCTATTTTCTTTAATGTTGCTTTCCTTGGGTTGGAATTGCCATTTTCGAGTCGGGCTAAAGCGGACTGTTTCATTCCAGCTTTTTCGGCCAATTCCTTTTGGGTAAGCTTGAAATACCCACGCCAAGCCTTGACAAGAGTTTCCCCTCTGACATTGGCCTTAACAACCTCATTGGGAAACCATACATCTGATTCGTCGGCTTCTGCCTGATTATGAAGTAATTTTTGGTATGAATCCCAAGGGATAACCGCAAAGGCGGGTTTACCGTTTTGAATAATTATTTGAGGATCAGTATGTGCGCTCATCTCGTTTTTTTACCTCTTGTATTTCAATGATTTTTATACCGTCGTCAAAATCGAACATGATTCGGTAGCGGCCAACCCTCAACCGATAGTCGTAGCGATGATTTTTAAGTTCTTTTAAATCAAGGGATACGCATTGTGGAAATGTCGCTAATCGGTCAATATCGTTAAAGATTGCCTCCCTATATTGATTAGGAATTTTCTTCATCTGCTTACGTGCCCGATTATGCCAAACGATTTCATTCATGGGTAGATATATAACATATCATAACACAATACAAGGCACCGGGTAACAATTTATTACGATTTATAGAATTATTGTTTTTGGCCTATCACGTTAGCGACGACGATTTCATCCCGGCACTATTGAGTGATCACCCCGCCCTGATCCGGCTTATTCATCATCGTCGTCATCCTCCCATTCGATGGCGTCGACGGGGCATGAATCAATGGCCTCTTCACAATCGCAGCCTTCACAGTGTTCCGGTCCGACCACCACTGATTTATCTTCCAGAATCTCAAAGACCTCGGGGCAGATATCAGTACAGACCCCACAACCAATGCACAACTCATGATCAACAATGACAGTCTTCATATGGATAGTTCCTCCAGAGTTAAGGGGAATATTTTATAATCTCAGTTTGCCTCTCGGGGGCAAATAAATACGAATAAAAATTAAAAAAAATCCAGCCTACCCATCATTTTTTCTTTAAGGCATTCTGGAAGTGATCAAAACTCAAAGGGGCCGGCTGACCATTCTTCCTCGACTGCAGTCCCTCCGTGAGATATTGATCCATAAATAACTGTTCGCGTTGGCGGCAATCGACCAGGGAGAATTTCAACCGTCCAAGCTTGAGATCACTCCGCCGCCGCCTTTTAGCAACCGACCGGGGCCAAGGGCGGGCAAAAACCCGCTGCCCTGAATGCAACAGGTACAAAAAAGAATGGTGGGTCGAAATGGCCCCGGCCCAAGGGTAATGATCCAGATGATACCGTTGGGAAAGCAGATCGATCTTTTCTTCTATTGTGTCATATTCAGATGAAGGAGTGTAGCCCTCATCCATTTCAAAAAGTGGGAAAAGCCGGAAGATATCCCCCTGGGTATGATAAACCGTATCAATCCCATACTTTTCAGGATGACAGGAAATAAGTGACCCCGGGGTAAGATTAAACGACCCGGCAATAAATTGGTCAATCATTCCACTTTGCTGTTCAATCAGCTCGAGGGTTTGCTCCGCCTCCGCCTCGGTTTCACCGGGATGGTTGAGAAAAGTCATCCAACTGGTTGAAATTCCGGCTTGATGAAAATTCCGGTTGATCCGACGGATCAACTCCGGATCAATTCCCTTATTCATCAACTGCAGAACCCGGTCGGAGCCGCTTTCGATTCCAAAGGCCACGGCCCGGAGCCCGGAACTGTAGAGAAGACGGCATCGTTCCGGGGTATAGGCTGACTCAATCCTAAGATCGGTTGACCAGCGAATCTGCAAACCATCCTTGATAATCTCCTCGGCCAAGGCCAAGGCATAGGCCGGAGAGAGTACGTCCGCCGAAAGATAAAAGTTCGTAACCCCGAACTCCTGCTGCATCCCACTCAGATCGGCAACAGCCCGTGCCACCGGGATCTCCCGATAGGCGTGGCGACCGGACTGATTAAAGCCATAACTGCAGAAGGAACATTTATTCCAGTAACACCCCCTGGTCGGGCTGTACAGCAGCAACCGCTCCGGTGCAAGATACCGGTCCAGGTCAAGATCGGAATAATCGGGACTTACCGCTTCCGCCAAGTCAAAGGTCACCGAAGGACCTTGGCTCAAACTCCCGGAATCATCCCCTGGCATGATCAGGTTAGGAATGGTGGCAAATCCTCCGGGTACCTGCCCTTCTCCGTTCAGCAGAGGCAGAAGCTGCTCCAGGGTTTGCTCCCCCTCCTGCATCCCCACCCCATCTACATACTCAAAAATCCGGTCCACCGTTTCAGCTTCACTGTTTTGGACGATCTGATCGATACATGGTCCACCCAGCATCAGAAAACAGGTTGGGAAACGCTCCCTGATCAATCGGCAAAGATAAAAGGTTTCGGGAATCTGGGAGACAAAGGTGAGGGAAATCCCGATAAAACGAGGGTCAACCAGGGAATCAAGCTGTTGCCGATAAAACAGGTCAAGAGGACTCTGCTGCTTAGCTATATACTCCTCGATGAGTGTGAAATCCCAGGGAGCCACCAGATGGTCCGCGCGATTAAAACTGAACCGAAAAGGGAAAAAAACCGCTTCCATTACCTGAAAAAAATCCTCAAAGCCATCCCGGGCCTGGAGATAGTCTTTTTGCTGATAAAACCGCTCGGGGTCTCTCATCATCGCAAGACAATTGAGATATTCATGACAGCGCGGAATGGCCTCGGCCAAACGCCAATACTCCATCTGTTCGTAGAGCGACAATCGTTTACGGTTATTTAAATCGTCAAAGCGTCCAACAATTTTTTGCCGCCATGCCTCCATAGTATCGACAGCTAGAAGGAAATGGAGCCCTTCGATATTGTAATCCAGAACAGTGACTCCGATCCCCCGCCGAGCCAAATAGCCCTTAAGGGTGGGCAGACCGACGTATGGCCAGGTGGAATCGGCAAAAGAAGGAAAGATGAGATAAAATCCGCTTGCCATGGGAAGAGCGACCATGTTGTGACAGTTATCCATAGCCAATCAGCCAGCTTACGCCTGATGCCCGCCAATAGTGGCGGCAGCCAGCATGTTTATAGCCACCGCTTCGGCAACCTTAATCCCGTCTACGGCCGAGGAAAGAATCCCCCCCGCATAGCCGGCACCTTCACCTGAGGGATATAACCCTTGGGTGTTGATACTCTGCAGATTAGCCTGATCGCGCTTTATCCTGACCGGCGAAGAGGTGCGGGTTTCCACCCCAGTCAACACAGCATCCGGCAAATCAAATCCCTTGATCTGACTGGCGAAGACCGGCAGAGCCTCACGGATAGCGGTAATGGCGTAATCCGGCAGGGCGGTGCTGAGATTGGTCAAATGGACCCCCGGGGTATAAGAAGGCTTGACCGAACCGAGCGAACTGGAGGTTCGACCAGCCAGAAAATCACCAACCAGTTGGGCTGGGGCCTGATAATTACCGCCGCCCAGTTCAAATGCCAGTGACTCCCAGCGCCGTTGAAACTCTATCCCGGCCAGTGGACCATCCGGATAGTCCTCCGGTGAGATGCCCACCACGATCCCACTATTGGCGTTACGTTCCTTGCGTGAGTACTGGCTCATGCCGTTGGTCACCACTCGACCCGTCTCAGAGGTGGCGGCGACCACGGTGCCGCCGGGGCACATGCAGAAGCTGTAGACCGAACGGCCATTGCTTGCATGATGGACCAGTTTGTAATCAGCCGCTCCGAGCAAGGGATTATTGGCGTTATTGCCATGACGACTTTGATCGATCAGCGACTGGGGGTGCTCAATACGAAAACCAATGGAAAAGGGTTTCGCTTCCATAAAGACCCCGCGCCGGTGCAGCATCTCAAAGGTATCACGGGCACTATGGCCAATGGCCAGGATGAGATGGTTGGTGACGATATGCTCTCCACCAGCCAGCACAACCCCACAAACCCGGCCATTTTCGATGACAATATCATCCACCCGGCTTTGGAAGCGAATCTCACCACCCAAAGTCTGGATGGCGGCCCGCATCTTTTCCACAATGCCCACCAGGCGATACGTCCCGATATGGGGTTTACTGACATAGAGGATCTCCGGTGGTGCCCCGGCCGTAACGAATTCAGTCAGAACCTTTCTGCCGTAATGCTTGGGATCCTTGATCTGGGTGTGCAACTTACCATCGGAAAAGGTCCCGGCCCCCCCCTCACCGAACTGAACATTTGATTCCGGATCAAGTTTGCCTTTACGCCACAGATCAAAGGTATCCTTGGTCCGTTCCCGTACCGCCTTGCCGCGTTCCAGAATCAACGGTCGGAATCCGGATTGAGCGAGGATCAACCCGGCAAAAAGACCGGATGGCCCCATGCCGACAATGACTGGCCGAGCAGGAAGACCTTCCTTCGGGGCTCGGGCGACAAAATGATAGGTAGTATCTGGGGCGGGTTTAAGGCAGCGCTCTCCGGCAAAGGCTGCCAGAAGTGCCTTCTCATCAGCCACCTGGAGATCAACAGTATAAATAAAGACAATAGTGTGGGACTTTCGCGCATCAACTCCGCGCCGAAAGATGGTGTAACCGGTAAGATCCTTGGCCGAAATACCGAGCCGCTTGACGATTGCCGCCCTGAGGTCGGCTTCGTCATGGTCAAGGGGGAGCTTAAGTTCCGTTAGTCTTAGCATGGTAGGAATCAGATTTAATGACCAACAATTCAATGAGAGGAATCAAGAAAACACCAATAGCGATGAACACTTATGAAGTGTCTTATCGGCTGGTCCCGAGGCTGTCAATCTCAAATTGAATCATCCCGATTTTACAACGCCCTCTGACCCCTTCCAATCCCCATCTACCTCATCATAAAAAAGAGTACAACCATGGGGGATATCGACAAAACGATCAGCAAGTCCTACTTTAGTCAACTCTTCCTTGACCTGGCGGGGAGGGAGAAAAACCGGTTCATCTCCCAGGCGAAAGCTCCCCCAATGGACAACCATCAGGTGTTTCGCGCCGAGCTCTTGAAAGGCCCTGACGGTTTCGACGGGATTCATATGACTGTTTTTCATGAACCAACGTGGTTCATAGGCGCCAACATTGATGATCGCCAGATCAATATCATACATCGCCCCAATTTCACGGAACCCTTCAAAATAGGCGGTATCCCCGGATATGTAGATCGTCTGGGTAGCCGTCCGGATCAGATAGGATCCCCACAACGAACAGTTGGGGCCTTCCAGGGGGTTACGCATGGTCCAATGGTTGCATGGGAGCAGGGTGATATTTCCGGCACTCGTGGGGTACTCATCAAACCAGTCCAGTGTGGTAATGAACCTGGGGGGAAGTTCACCCATAACTTTTTCATAACCGAGGGGAGTGATGAAGTGAACGCCCTCTGGCAAGGCTTTCAGGGAAGGGAGATCCAGATGATCATAATGACCATGGGTGATCAGTACATGGTCCAGTTTGGGAAGGTCGGATGGCTTTATATTTAAAGGGGTGAAATTTTTGATCCAAAAAGGAAGACCGAAAAAAACCGGATCCACCAGGTTACAACTCTCTTGATCCTTGATCATCAGGCTGGCGTGATTGAGGTAAGTTACACTCAGGCCACTATGGGTCTTGACTGACTGCCAATCGATTAAAACCGGATTGACTTCTTCAAGGTCATAATGATTTTTAAAATGATTCCGGGACAAAAATTTCCACTTCAAGACCTCCCACAGTCGACCCTGGGCTTTCTTGCCGAAGGGATTTACGAAACGGCCATGGCCATGATGTCGCTTATGCAGAACAATATCTCGGATGCTCAAGTTTTTTCGGGCCTTTGGCTCGTTGTTCATCTGGTCGATCACCATTATTCCCCGATAATCTTCACCAGAACCCGCTTCTTTCTGCGACCGTCGAACTCTCCGTAAAAAATCCGCTCCCAGGTTCCAAAATCCAACTGTCCGTTGGTGACCGCCACCACGACTTCCCGACCCATGACCTGCCGTTTAAGATGGGCATCGGCGTTATCCTCATACCCGTTATGACGGTACTGAGCAACAGGCTCATGGGGCGCCAATTTTTCGAGCCAAACTTCATAATCATGGTGCAGACCCGACTCATCATCATTAATAAAAACCGAAGCGGTGATGTGCATCGCGTTGACCAGACAAAGACCCTCCCGGATACCGCTCTCAGCAAGACATGTTTCCACCTGCCCGGTAATATTGATAAAGGCCCGCCGTGATTGGACTTCAAACCATAATTCTTTACGATAACTTTTCATCTTTCTTCCCTTTGCCAGCCACAACAAACGTTTAGGAAATTAATTAATTCATTAATAACTTGATTACCCTACTACCTTAATGATATAATTGACCATCAGCCAGAGAGTTATTGTTGTGTTGGTGGTCATTAACCAGTTAAAGTTTTCCCTGTTGTTGTGTACCCTTCCTCCCCCCAAAAAAAGGGCTCCGGTATTAAGGAGCCCTTTTTTTTTACTTGAGGGATCAATCCTCAACAGGAGGAATAGCCACAACTGACACATTGATTACACCCTCCGCTCCTCCGCAGAGAAAGTTTCCCGCAGGAGGGACATGAGGCGTAGGACGATGGCTCCGTGTAAGGTGCGGGGTCATCATCAACTTCATTTTCCGCGGCCTTATCAAGGACCTTGGCCAGAGCGGCAGGGATGGAGAAAACCCGCCCAAGATTCCCATTTTGCCAGGCCCCATCGGAGGAGATGTCTTCCAGGGTCCGAGCAATTTTGTTGACCAGACGATAGTCATGCTGGAGCGCCACTGAAATCACCCGCCCCAAAGCCTCACTCATGCCATGCAGGGTTGATCCAGACTTGGTCGTGTTCAAAAACAC
The DNA here is from genome assembly GCA_018814305.1 of Pseudomonadota bacterium. Taxonomy (GTDB): domain Bacteria; phylum Desulfobacterota; class Desulfobulbia; order Desulfobulbales; family JAGXFP01; genus JAHJAA01. The sequence continues at coordinate 101,072 of JAHJAA010000082.1, read as the reverse complement.
TTCTCGAACATGCCCGTGCCCACCTCGATTTGCCGTAATATAGAGTGGAGCGGGACCACGCCATTTAAAGGTTGAGCCGTGCCGTTCACCAAGATCGGTAAATTCAGGTTCTTTGCCAGCCATTGCTGCACTGCTGTCTGACAGCACCCCTTCCATGGAAGAATCTCGAAACATGGTGATTCCCTTGAGATTACTCTTGCGGGCATAGTCCAGGATTCTCCGGATATCGGCGGCTGTAGCATGAGCCGGCAGATTGATCGTTTTGGATACTGCAGTATGATTAAAAGCCTGGCAGGCCTCCAATATCCTGATCTGCTGAAAAGGCTCAATCGCATGGGCGGTCTGCCCCTTGACCCAATCCAGCTTTTCTTCGCTGTAGCCATAAAATTCCAACGGCACCAACGTAAACTCCTTCCAGGACTCGTCCAGATCCTTAACCTTTCTGGTCTGGATCATGGAAAAATAAGGCTCCACTCCGGTACAGGCCACCCGTAATAGCTGGGAGATGGAACCAGTAGGAGCCTGGGACGTGGTTACTGAATTATACAATCCACCAAGCTCTCGCAGGATTGAAAAAATACTCTCTACCTTGCCCAGCCAAGACTTCGTGTCCACAAATTCGGCCTTAATGAAGGCAATGGCATCACTCTCAATCCGTTCGACATAGGTCTCATTCCATTGCTGGGGTTTCAGGGCCTTCCCCTGTTCTTCACAAAAACGGCCATAGTCAATACTGCCCTGCATCGAACCGAGCATAAGGGCCAATTGAGTTGCCTTGGCAAAAAGAGGTGCCTGATGTTCATCGGCATAGGAGATATCAAAAAAGTTCATGGCATGATGAAGAGCGGTAAAACCAATGCCGATGGGCCGAAACTTAAGGGTGTTTTTCTTGATTCTGCCAATGGGAGGGAAGCCCCCCATATCGAGAATCTCATTTCCGGCAATCGCCGCAACCCGTGCCGCTTCAAAAACCTTATCGAAATACTCATTACGATCAGCCGCCAGACACTTGGCCAGATTCACCGTCAACAGATTACAGGCGGTATCCTTGGTGGAAAGATACTCCCCACACGGATTAGAGAATACCGGATTATGCTTGGCAGGAACCGGAGTATTCTCAAGACTCTTGGTGGTGAACAATAGACCGGGATCCCCAGATTTCCAGATATATTCGGAGATGGTATTCAGTAAGGTCTCATTCTCCCAGAAGGCCTCACTGGTCACGTTAACCGAAACATTACAGCCGGTGTACATCCCTGGATTGTCACCTTTAAAAGTAATAAATTCCTGAATATCCTTGATGTCCCAGTCCGCCTGGATCATGAGAGCCCCACGCCGCTTACCACCTTGACTGATCCTGGCCGAAAGATGGGAAAAGCCCTTGGCAAATGAAACAGGTCCGGAGGCTGTACCCTGACCATTATCGACAATAGACCCCCGGGGCCGCAGTCGGCTCACATCGATACCACCACCACCAGCATGCTGAAAGATGCTGACCAGATCCCGTTCCATTTCGAAAATGGCCTCGGTTGAATCATCCACATCTCCCAAAGGATAACAGGAGTAATACCCCATCCGGGTAGTATGGGGGTTACCGCCGTTCATCAGGAAAGGAGTGGCGGTAATGATTCGACCGAGTGAGAGAGCCTTCGCAACTTCCGGATGGGAAAACTGCCCACCGACCCTGAGCAATACTTTGGAAAAATCCTCTTCCAAGGGTCGACCGGTTTTCGGTTCACGAATTGAATAACGGGCCTGGATCAGATACTGATCAAACCGCTCCCATTCCTGCAGGGCCTCTTCATAAGAAATTGGCAGATCCATTAACAACTCCTTGAATTTATTGATGTTATAACCAGAACAAAACCGGACAACCACAGCGTTTTATAGTTTTTACCTTGGAAACAGGAAAAAACTATAACAGAAAATAACAGGGGTACGAAGGAAAAAAATCGGCCGAAGAAAGTTCTAACGGACACCCTCCACAAGAAATTTACCACCATGGCCGCAAACCCCTTGGCATACAAGGGGTAGTGGTCTGGTAAAAAAAACCCCATATATGTTGTGTGTTGGATATTATTTTTTGGAGAGAGAGGGAGAGGCAATGAAGCAATCTTCAAGCCTCCTACACTATGTGGATCTTTATGCCAATATGATCTATGCCCACGGGCCATCGAGGCCTATTAATAGCCAGGCAAGAAATCAGTCTGTGGTATGGGAAGTCTGATAATAAATCTACTCCCTGCCCCCGGCTGGCTCTTTGCAGAAATTTCACCGCCATGTCGTGAGACGATTTTTCGACAGGTTGTTAAACCCATCCCGGTCCCTTCGTATTTCCCGTGATGATCAAGACGGACAAAGGGTTCAAAAATCCGATCTAAAAATTTTTCTTCAAACCCGATACCATTATCCATGACGATAATCTCACAAAAGCCTTGATCTACGATCCGGCTTGAAATCGTGACCACTGGAGATTCTTCATCCCGTTGGTATTTTAAGGCATTTGAGATGATATTCTGAAAGAGTTGCCTGACCTGAATTGGATCTCCGATCACTACGGGGAGTACTGCAAATTCAATGGACGCATCACTGTTTTTGATCGATTCTTCCAGATCTTCGACTAAATCCCTGATCAGAGCATTAAGATCCAGAGCAGAAAATTCGACAGCGGAAGTCGTTACGCGGGACAATTGGAGTAAGGCGTCAACGAGAGCTTGCAATTTTTTTACGCTCCCCATGATCCGGGACAGATATTCACGACCACGATCATCAAGATCATCGGCATACCGGTCAAACAGTTTCCGGGAAAAGGCCGCAACCAACATCAGGGGCTCTTTCAGATCATGGGAAGCGACATAGGCGAAATGTTCCAGTTCGGCGTTGGAGTTTTTTAAGGCCTCAGCCATTCTGACCAGTTCCTTCTCAATCAGCAGTCGTTGGGCGATCTGCTGCCGTAACCGATCATTACTGATCAGGAGATCTTCTGTCCGTTCATCGACAAAATCCTCCAACCAACACCGATATTCGTCGAGCTCTTCCTCGATTCGCTTCAGTTCCGAGACATCCCAGAATAAACCGTCGGCATATGGAACTCCGTCGATCACCGATATCTTTTCCGCCCGATCATGGAGCCAGATCAAGCTTCCGTCTGATCGCTGAAAGCGATAGGTGATGTCGTACCGTATTCCCCTTTTGAACAATCGCCTATATGCTTTTTTTACCCGGACACAGTCTTCGGCAAGGATCCTGGTAAACCGATCCACGTTCACCAATTCTTTTGATGGGACTCCACAGATTCCCGCGGCATTTTCACCGATAAAAACCACTCTCCCTTTCACATCGGCACGCCACGGGACATCCGGTAGATTAACGATCAGCGACCGATATTTTTCTTCACTGTCACGCAGGGCCTGCTCCACATATTTTTGACGGGTAATATCCTGAAGAATCACCAACCAGCCCGGGCGACCGATCTCGATCTCACCGAGGGGAACACCAGCCAATCGGATTTGCCGAACCGAGGGGCATTCAACAACACTACTTTCATTGTCTTGAGCGGATTCTAACAGACCTGCTCCAAAAAATATTTCTGCAGGAAAAGATACATCCAGATTTGAAAAAGAGCCCTTGCCCTGGACCTGATCGATCAATCGCGCCAAGGCATCAGAATCGTTCCGGAATAAATGATAGAATGATCCACCGTTTTGAGCAGCATCACATTTTTTAAAAAACCGGGAGAATGCCTCATTAACCTCGACCAAAACCCCTTGCCGATCAATAATACAGGCCGGTTCATGCATGCTGTCAAATATGGAGGCATACCTGCGTTTTTCGTGGATAAGCAAAGTCTTGCATTCAGCCGTTTTCTTTCGATAACGGGTGGTTTCAAGCCGAGTCCACTCCGTACCGGCAACAGTGATCAACTGATCGAAAAAAGTATTGATTTGACCAATAACTTCAAAGACCGCAGAACATCTCCCGGACCACTGATCAAAGGCAGTTACAACCCGGCTTCTGACCGAACCAACAGATATGAAAAAATCAGCCAATAAGATATCGGCGGCCCAACATCGTTCTGTCAACGTCTTGATCGCCGGGACAAAATCACCAGGAGGCAGGGTCAGAGGATCTTCCAGCCCCTCCCTGTCAAAAAAATCAGCCAACAAACAAAAAACAGCGCCGATTATCTCCCGTTCAGCCTTTGCCGATCCAACACTCACTTTACGGGAGAGGTCAAGGCGAAAACCATCGGGAGAAGCATCAGGCGCTGCCTGGAACCTCTCTTTGAGAAATATGATAAAACCGCCAAGGTTAGCCATATTTCTTTCTTTGTCTTTCCTTCAAAATTAATTTCATGGGGGACTTATCCAGACCCAATTCATTCCGGAATGAATTGACCAGGTACCGATAATAAGAAAAGTGAACCCCCTTGGGATAATTTACAAAGATCACAAGCGTTGGAGGGTGAGTTGATACCTGGGTGGCATAATAAAACTTCAACCGATGGCCCCGGTATAGCCCTGGAGTATGCCCATCGACAGCCTTTTGCAGAATACGGTTCAGCCGGTTAGTCGTGAACTTCATGCCAAACTGCGCCATGATCCCATTGACCATTGGAAAAAGCTTATTCACTCCAAAACCGGAAAGGGCCGAAACGGATAAAACTGGGGCATAGCCGATAAAATTCGTAGCCCGGTCCAACTCTTCAAGAATAAATTTCTGCCTCTTTTTATCATCCTTGACCAGATCCCACTTATTGATCAGGACCATACAGGCCCGTCCTCGGTCCATGGCATACCCGATTATCTTAGTATCCTGTTCGGTAACCCCCTCTTCGGCATCGACCAGAAAAAAAGCGACGTCACATCGTTCAAGCCCACTCAAGGCTTGGATCACACTGAATTTTTCAAGCTTCTCCGTCACTTTCCCCCGGCGCCTGATCCCGGCGGTATCGATCAGAAGGTAATGCTGATTATCACGCTCAAGCAAGGTATCTACAGTATCTCTGGTCGTACCAGGAACAGTCGATACGACCATCCTTTTTTCACCAAGAAGCCGATTGACCAGGGACGATTTGCCCACATTGGGCCGCCCAATAAAGGCTATGGCCATGGTGTCTTCATGGAGGTCACCGCTCCCTTCAGCCCCCCCCAAGTGCTCCAGCATATCCTCCATCAAGGTATTGATACCGTATCCGTGGGCTGACGAAATAGGCCAAAGTTTTTCCGCACCAAGCTCATAAAAAGGAGGCAATAACCTCGACTCAAGCTCAGGCCCATCAACCTTATTCACCACTATATAAAAAGACTTTCCGGTGCGACGCAGGGCTTGGGCTACCCGGATATCTTCGCCGGACAATCCATCCCGGCCGTCAACCATAAAGAGGACTATGTCGGCTTCGTCCACCGCCATCCAGGTCTGTTCCTGGATCCCTCCAATTACCTCCCCTCGAGAGTCGGCGTTGGCTTCCTTTGGGAAAGCCCCTTTGGCGCCGGTCTCGGGACTATCCAAGGCCTCGATCCCACCGGTATCAATCAGGATGAAGGACCGCTCCAACCAGCTTACTCGGGCGTAATGGCGATCTCGGGTTACCCCCGGAGTGTCGTCAACAATGGCATCCCTCTTCCGGGCCAGACGATTAAACAAGGAAGATTTGCCGACATTGGGACGTCCGACCAGGGCGACCAGAGACAATTGATCAGATTTCATATTCTTTATCCTATACCTTGAGACTGAATCATGTAAACAAAGTTTATGCTGCGATGAGAAATGAAGACAAAAGGGCAATTTGAGTTAAAAAAAGGAGATCAATGGTTCTTTATCCTTCATGTCTGAGGCGATCACGTACTTGATCTGCCAAGGCTGACAGGGCTGGAAAATCATCACCGCCATCCGCCAAAAGCAGTTCACAAAGAGTATCCGCAGCCGGAACAAGATATTTTCGAAAAAATGTCTTGTGGCGCTCACTGGACAAGAAGGCAAAGGCTCCCATTATCTGGAGATTTCTCTGCAGAGACAACCAGCGGTAACCCTCGATAAAAGCAGCAGAATCAATCTCCAGATACCCAGGAAGAACGTCCAGATAATACTCCACCAAGACCCCTTGCAGCTCCCGGGATAATGCCGTATAAGGATCGATCAACAATGAGGCCAGGTCATATCCCAACGGTCCTCGCCGTCCACCTTGATAATCGATGATTCGGATTCGATCCTCTTTGAGCATCAGATTGCGGGACTGAAAATCGCGATGGAGAAAATAGACAGCGGGTTGACGTTCAGCCTGTTCCGCTAAAAATTCGATTTCCGTTTCGATCCTTTGATCAAAATCAATAATCCCCAAATAGTTCCGACAACAGGCCTCTAGGAAATAACGGGACTCACGCTCAATCATTACCTTTCGATCGTAATTACAGGAATCCCAGCACACCGATGCACTTAAACCGATCCCCGCCTTAACCTGCATGGGGATCAGGATATCGATGACTTGCCGATAAAGTTTTTCCACAGCGTTCTGATCGGTCCAACTACCAATAACCCTATCATAGAATGAAATTCCGCCCAAATCCTCACAGACCAGAATCCCGCTTTCAGCATCAAAGGCAAGAGGTTTGGGAATCGGTACTGCATGGGCCAAAAGATGGATTCCAAGGAGCCAGCCGGACAAGGCCTCTGGCCGATTGGGCTTCAGGTAGCCAGGTAAAACTGCGATGACTGATTGATCGAGACCCTGAATCCTGATAAAGCGTCGATCGGAACCATCACTTGCCATCGGAATAAAACAATCCGCCTGCCCCTGGAGCCCCACCTCAGTCAGTAACCGGCCCAGGACCTGTTCTTCTGAACTGGAAAGAGCTATAAGAGATTCACCGGACAACAATCTTATCCTCTATTAAAGATCCTGCCGGAATCACCGCCCCATCCCAAACTACTGATCGGGCTATCACCGAGCGATCACCGATCACGACATCAGCCCCGATACTGACCCAATCTGAAAACCGTACTTTATGACCAAGTTTCACTCGAGGACCAAAATATTGTCCCTGAGAGACCAAACCATCCTCGAGTTCCAGGGTGGGAAGCCCACCAGCTAACAACTCCCGGTGCAAAGCGAGATAATCAGCCGGGGTCCCCATATCAATCCAGAAATGATTCGATACCGGGAGAACGACAATGCGTCCTCCAGCTTTGATCAAAGAAATATAGAGATCAATTATATCGTAAAATTCTCCGGCCGGAATTCCCCGAAGAAGGTCGGACTCAACCACTTGAATCCCAGTAAAGGCAGTTAATCGATTTTCGCCTGAGGACAACCCTTCAGGAGTGAAACCCCGGATCCCGACAATCTCATTCCGAGCATTGATCATCACGTTTTGAAAACGCTGATGATCATGGACCACCAACGAAATTTGGGCCCCCGATGCTCGATGCCGTCGAACGATATCCCCCAGATCCAGGTTATGGTATAGATCACCGTTGACGATCAAAACCGGTCCCTTACCCAACTCACTCAAGGCCAGACGGAGGCCGCCGCCGGTGCCGAGGACCCGATCCTCAAGCTGCAAATAGAGATTCGGTTCAGACTTTAATAATGGGACAAACTGTTCTCGCAGATGATGGGCGTTGACTATCATGGATTCAAAGCCGTTGCGCCTGAGTTGAGCGATAGTATGGCGAATCAACGGTTTCCCGAGAACCGGGAAGAGCGGTTTGGGCCTGTAATGGGTATAGGGGTGAAGCCTGATCCCCAGACCTGCTGCCATAATCATGGCTTTCATGGATTACCTGTAGTGCAACTCTCCGGCACGTGACTCTTCAACCCCGACGACCACGATTCCGGCACTGTTAGCGGCGGCAATAACCTCATCCCGATCAAATAACAGAGCTTGTCCCGCTTCAACCGCCAAGAGTGAAGCGCCGACCTGCTTCATGCTGGAGATGGTCCCGGCACCGATGGCCGGAAGATCAAAACGGAAATCCTGGCCAGGTTTTTTTACTTTGACAACCACAGCATCTTTGCGGCCCAATCCTCCCCCCCGCAGAATCGTGGCATCAGTTCCTTCAATGGCCTCAACCGCCAGAACCGTGCGGTCCCGGACCACAACACATTGGCCGATATCGAGCTCTCCAATAGCCCTGGCCATTTTCCAGCCGAAATTGATATCCTCTTTTTGTCCGGATGAAGGTGACCGTCGAGTCAAAACTCCCTGCGGAAATAGAAGATGGCTCAGATAGCAGGTGGACTCCAGAATCCGGATCCCCTCTTCTTCCAAAGCGCCTGCAACCGCCCGAAGAATGGTATCATCCTGCCGGATCTTAATTTGATTCCATAAGGATAGGCCTTTAAGATCCGGCAATATATCTTTAAAGATCCGGGTTTTGGTAATGGTTCCGAGGAGAACCGCCTCAGTGACCGCCTCATCCTTAAAAAATTTGATAATCCGGCCCAACTGGCCAAGCTTGACCCAACAGAAACGATCTGCGGCTCCCTCCAGTTCAGGTCGAGTTTCCCCTCGATGGGCAGCAACCACAACCTGACACCCCTTCTCTTTCGCAGCCTGGGCAAAAAGCAGGGGGAACTGACCACCACCGGCGACAATGCCGATTTTACTCATCTTCCCCAACCATTCTTACGACCCCGCGCTCCGACGTTCTGAAGAACTCCACAAGATGTCTGACCAGATCACAATGGGGGAAGGCTGTCTCAGCCTTGACCAAGGCATCCTGAAGGAGCAGATCATGATCCAGAAAAATTATTTTATAGGCCCCATATATATCCCGGATCTGTTCCGGAGTGAAACCGTTTCGCTTCAAACCAATTCGATTGATGCCAGCAATCCGCATCTGATTCCTGGTTCCTGCAACAATGGTATAAGGCGGCACATCCTTGGTCAATCCGGACATCCCACCAATATAGGCGTAACAGCCGATCCGGTTAAACTGATGCACCGCAACGAAACCGCCGAGATTGGCACGATCCTCAACCAGGACATGGCCTGCCAGTGATGCGGCATTAGCCATGATCACATGGTTGCCGATCGTACAATCATGGGCAACATGGGCATTGGCCATCAACATATTATTGCTGCCCAAAACAGTGCTACCCCGACCATCAGGGGTACCTCGATGGATGGTCACATACTCACGAATCAGATTATGATCACCGATTTGTAAAAGAGTAGGCTCATTATTATAACGAAGATCCTGGGGAGGGGCGCCAATATTGGCGAAAGGCCCGATTCGATTCCCTGTTCCGATCTCGGTTGGACCACCGATTACGGTATGAGGACCTATTTCAGTGTCAGGCCCGATCTTCACTCCGCACTCAATCACGGCGTAGGGACCCACACTAACAGTGGAATCAAGCTCCGCTCCACGATCAATGATAGCAGTCGGATGAATTGTCATTTAATTTTCCCTATGGTCAAGGGCGAAGGAAGTGCTTTAACCGAATGAAGCCAGCAGTTCCGCCTCCGCCACCAAATTATTTTCAACCAGTGCCTTTGCCCTGAGCTTAAAGACTCTGGTTTTAAATTTTATCACTTCAATCTTGAAGATTAGCTGGTCCCCGGGAACCACCTTCTGGCGAAATCGCACTCCATCCATTCCGGCGAAATACATAAGTTTCCCCCCGAACTTTTCCGGATCGGAATAATAGGCAAGCACAGCAGCTGCCTGGGCCATCCCCTCCAGAATAAGAACCCCCGGCATTATGGGCACTCCAGGAAAATGGCCCTGGAAAAAAGGCTCATTAAAGGTAACATTTTTCAACCCAACGATTGACTTCCCAGGATCAAATTCAATGATCCGATCAACCATCACGAAAGGATAGCGGTGGGGCAGAACCTTTAGAATTTCTATTACATCAAAGGTCTGTTGAATTTCTGTCATTGGTCAATCCTCCAGATATCCCGGTCTGTTGCAATAAAAAAAAAGAACCGGCATTTAAAACAACGGGAGTCCTTTTTTATATTTTCATGCGACTGTTTTTTGTCAAAACACCTACCAAACACCTAACGTAACTCAATCCGCCTAAATTATTTCACCAAAATCCCTTGGAACAGAGCAACGGATCAATGCCGGTCAGCAGTTTTACTCGTGTTGGTGGATAAGGGACGAAAGAGAAAAGTTCAACGGTCTACGTCTCGTTTTTCTGGGGCAACCATTTTTTCAATCACCTCTGCGACCTGTTTCCGGAGATGCCTTACTTCACTGATCAAATCAGGGAGCCGCTGGAATGCAGTGGCCGCCCGGAGCCATTTTCTATGGGGTATTGCAGGAAAACCGGAGACGACAGCACCTTCTTCCTGATTTGTCGTAACCCCAGCCTTACTGGCAACCATCACCCGATTACCAAGTTTCAAATGGCCAGCGATGGCGACCTTCCCTCCCAAGACAACATTATTACCCAATTCAGTGCTCCCGGAAATACCTACCTGGGCAACGATAATACAATCTTCTCCAATTGTTACATTGTGACCAACATGGACTTGATTATCAATCTTCGTCCCCCGCTTGATCCAGGTCGTACCAAAGGTAGCCCGGTCAACGCAGGAATTAGCGCCGATCTCCACCTCATCATCAATCCTGACATTGCCAACATGGGGCCTCTTGACATGACGCCCGGCATGATCAGTAACAAAGCCGAAGCCATCACTTCCTATGACGGTACCGCTGTGCAGGATCACCCGTTTTCCAATCTCTGTTCGACAAAGCAGGGTGACATTTGGATAAATCAGGGACCCTTCGCCAACAACCACGTCATCTTCAATGACGGCCCCGGCATGAATAACTACCTGACGGGCAATATGGACCCGATCACCAATTATGACCCCGGGCGCAATGGAAACCTCATGATCGACCAAACAGTCTTTTCCAACAACCGCATGGGTCGAAATACCTGTAGCAACAAATGGTTTATTGCAAAACGATTGATGGATCAGAGCGGCGGCCAATGCCGGCTGGTCAACCCGGATCACTGGTACAGGTATCTCCGGAAAGGATTTCGCAACGATCAAAGCAGATGCACGAATCGCAGAGATGTCAAACTCTTTCCCGGGAGCACCAGTGATGAAAGCTATTTCCCCGACACCAGCACTTTCAATATCCATCAGACCATAAAGTTCAGGGTCCTCATCAGCAGAAACAACACCGCCAACCAGTGCTGCTAATTCCGATAGTTTCCTCCCCCGAACGTCCATCCATCAAACCTCAACTATACCTTTATAATATATTCAAGAGGCGACCTTGGCCTGCCCCTGAGCAAAACAGGACACGCCCTCTTGAAGGAAGTTTTATACCTTAAGTGAGCTCGTCAATAAACAAAAAACGGGTCATCTTCCACCATTAGTGAAAAACCAACCCGTTTTACAATTTCATACTTCGCCAAAGCCGCTCATCGGCATTTTGATGATTGCTTACTTTCCCTGATTAATTTTTTCCCGCAAGAGTCCAGATGGTTTGAAGGTAACTACCTGACGTGCATCAAGAATAAGCTCATTGCCGGTCTTAGGATTTCTGCCACGTCGGGCTTTTTTCTTTTTCACATTAAACTTACCAAAACCACTGATCAACAAATCATCACCGTCGATCAGACAATTTTTAGCAATACTAAGAAAGGCCTCAACAGCCTCAGCGGCTTGAGCCTTCGTCAGATTATGGTTCTGATAGACGGTCTGGATCAGATTTGCTTTCGTCAGGGTCATAACCAAACACCTAAATTTTCTTTAAGAAACAAAGTTAATTACTTAATCGATACCGCAGCCAAATGTCAATTGATTTCCTTAAGAATCAGTGGTTTACCACCAATCCGATACCAAAACAAACCATGCGCCAACAAACGAGCATTCATTAATTCATAGATCAGCAGATTGGTATATCCTTTTTTCCTAAACCTACTACTTTACAACATTCCCCAACTGGAAGATGGGTAGATACATGGCCACAACCAGACCACCGATCATGCCGCCAAGAAAAACCATCATAAAAGGTTCGATCATCGCAGTAAGATTGTCCACCGCTTGATCAACCTCTTCGTCATAAAAATCCGCTATTTTAGCCAACATTGCATCAAGAGCACCGGTGGATTCACCGACATTGACCATTTGGACCACCATACTTGGGAAAATCCCTGTCTCTTCAAGAGGTTCGGCAATGGACCGACCTTCACTGATACTATCGGCTACCCGCGTAACCGCCATCTCTATCACCTTATTTCCTGCAGTTCTGGCAACAACATTCAAGGCCTCAAGAATGGGGACACCGCTTTGTAACATGGTCCCCAGGGTTCTGCTGAATTTGGCTACGGACACCTTCATTACCAGTTCACCGGCAACTGGTAATTTCAATGAAAGCGCATCCATTTTCCACCGCCCATAGTCCGTCCGATAAAAACGTTTAAAAGCATAAAAGACAGCAAAGGCCCCGCCGACCATATAAATGATTTGATGCTTCACAAAATTACTCATTTCGACAACCATCTGGGTTGGGACAGGTAAAGCGGCACCGAAATCTTTAAACATTGCTTCGAAGACGGGAACAACAAAAATAAGAATAACCCCAAGAATAACGATGGAGATACAGAGACAGATGAGCGGATAGGTCATGGCTCCTTTGACCTTTTTCTTCAAGGCCATGGCCTTCTCCATGAAGACGGCCAGACGACCGAGAATTGTGTCAAGAATACCACCGAGCTCTCCTGCCTCAATCATATTACAAAATAGGTTATCAAAAACATGGGGATGCTTTTTCATGGCATCGGCAAAAGTTGTACCAGTTTCCACATCAGCCTTGATTTCACGTAGTGTTCTCTTGAACGTAGGATTTTCCTGCTGGTTGGCCAGAATTTCAAGACTCTGCACGAGGGGGAGACCGGCATCGATCATAGTCGACAACTGCCGGGTAAAAATGACCACATCTCTTACAGTTACTTTGGGTTGGAAAAGGGCGATATTTTCAAAAATATCTTTTGGCTTTTGTTTGACGGAACTCGGAGTAATTCGTATTTTTTTTAAATGATTGTAAACAGCAGCTTCGTCATTAGCCTCAAGTTGGCCCTTCCTTTTATCTCCGTAAGAATTCTTACCTTTCCATAAATAAACCGGCATGACGTGAACTCCCTCTCTTCTAGGAAAAAGTCAACCTTACCAAAATGACAGCATTGCTCACCCACAAAATGTTCTCACATCCAGGGGAGACTGCCGCAAACAATGTACTGAAATACCGTAAAAAAACAGCATTAAAAACGAGCTGAAACGTCACTCAAAAGGCCTCCACCGATACACTTCATCCACAGTGCTAACTATCTCCCCACAACATGTTTCGGCCGCAAAAGAATATTCCACACTTATATGAATAAATACTTATACTTAAATAGCTGGGTATAATCAATTGAATTCTCTAACTTTATTTCGATTCAATAATTTTACGAGTCGACTCACCTCCCTTGGAACTCTTCAAAAGGAGACAATAAAAAAATAAGAATAAAAAAATTCTAATGTAATAATTAAATCCGAAGGTATCTCCCATTCCAATGGGCCTAAATTTTCCAATGTATTGTATCGATCTTTTTTGGATCATTTAACAATGGAGGTTGACATCGTCGGATAATTCATTTAAAAGGTCTTGTTTCACGTTCACAAGATTCTAATGCACTCAACAGTGCATCCGCCTTGGGTCGCTCTTCCGAAGCAAAATTATCAAATGCTGGAGAGACCAGGCCGTACGTTGTATCCACAAGAACTGCCTGACCCGCGCTGCAAAAGAGCTTAGCAGCGTTTGACACAGATCGACAAATCGATTCAAAGCATGTCGCTGTGTATAGAAACGAATACTTGATTTGGAGGAAGTAATATGGCCACCGCAAAAGGGACCCTTGTTGACAATACCGCTAAATATACAAGCGGTATGTTTATGCCGATTATTGAGAATTGCAATGGATGTGAGCGAATTGTTGAAGCGGAAGGCACAAGTTACTGCATGAGCTATATCAATCCAGATGCCAAATGGAAATTAGGCATCTGCAATTTTGCAACCCATGTGAAACCAGAAATCAACATGACCACTACAAAAATAAATCCGCTGAAAGCATCAAAACGCGCCATGGGTAAAAAGAAATAATCTGAGTTTCGAGAGTTACTTAAAGACCTACAAAATAGCTTTCCTGCAACAAGGCAGGGAAGCTATTTTTTTACCCTCCCCCCACCGCATACCACTCCACAATTACTTCACTCCAGAGATAAGCACTCCCGACATCAGCGTCACCAGCAAAGCAATCCAAAAAAAACACCCTTAGCAGACCAGGGTCAGGAGCCGACTAACGTGCTTTGGGGTAAAGGATACCCAACATCTGTTCATCCATCATGATCTCCTGAAATCGCCGATAATTTTGAATGAAGTTTTCCGGGGACCCCAACGGGTCATGGGCTATTTCATCAGCAGCCTCTTCGAGAAGTCGTTCTGATTTGCCTCGTATACTATGAAACACCCGATCCAACACAAGCAGAGCATCCTTTTCGAAAGGAGGTGGGACTTTCCGGAGAGCTACAACCGCCTGACTTTTGGTCGGGCGGTTGATCAAGGCAAAAAAAATCGGAACATCGTAAATATCGGTACATTCAAGCATCAATTCGATCAGATCCGGGTCCATTTTCTTTAATAGTTCCGCCAAATTTTCACGACCCAAACTGGATTCGCCGGGATTCTGTTCCCCTCCCGCATCTCTTGCAGACTCAAGAAAAATTCGCACATACGGTGTTATTTCATCTCGAGAGAGAGTCCCTGATTTTTCCCTTCGGTCTGCCTCTCTCAATTTAGAGAGTCGGCCCACAAGCCATAGATATTGCATCTCGGGACTTTTGGCGACAAATGGGAGATATTTTTCATACCAGATTGATCCCCCGGAATGCTTTATAACGCTCATGAAATCATCCTCTCCGTTCGGCAAACAGGTAACTTTATCAACGAAACAGCCACCAAGCCATTATAAGCAGCTTTTGCTTATCCGGTTGGCCATCCAAAATCAGATTCATTTCAACCACCCCATCAACTATTCGATCCGAGACAAAGGTTCATCCGTTGATTCACAAAAAAAATAGCCCTTGATGGGGGATACCACTCAAGTATTTAAAAAATTGCCCCCAATTTTATCCATCCAAAAGACAACAGGTAGCCCCTTCACCACCCAACACATAGAACAATTCATTTGAATTCAAGGCAATAGCATGATAAATTAAAAAAATATTTTCACGTAGCCAATTAAGTCAGCACGACAAAAAAAAAATTCAATACCCATACCTTTCAAACTACAGTTTCTCCCTACTGTTGAAGCGAAATGGGAATAATTTTCGTTGAAACAGACAGGCCAGGAGCACTGGACATTTGTCACCGCTCTCACCCCTGCCCCCAGGAGACAGCATACGTCATGCCTAAAAATCCCAATAGAAGAGCTATCAAAAATTCGCCCCTGCTCATCATTTTTCTGCTCATCTTTTCGATAAGTGGAGCAATCTATTTAAACTGGGGAGCCATGATCAACGCATTATCTGACAATGTTTTTCAGCATGAAAGAGATACTCTGCACGATCAGATTGCCCAACTGAAACAGGAGAATAAATCGCTGGCGGAACAACAATCATTTTCATCCCAGGATCCCTCTTACATTTCATCTCCAGCCATAGCTCCATCAGCCCCCATTGATCTCCGCCGCAAAACATGCACGGAACTGGACGACAAAATCCAACTATTTTTCACCAACCTAGACCAACAAGAATATATAATTGATCTACACATCGAAAAAGGAACATACCTCTATGTGAAAGATATTATTGGAAACCTTCTTGCTAATCCACCCATTGTTGTCAGAGAAACTGACTCACTTTTTACCATCCTTACCAATACCGCTCATTTTTACCGCGTCCTCGGTAAAGAGAAAATACTTTTTCTCAAAGACATTATAACCCATGAATCAGATTCAATGGAAATCACCCTTGCCCTCTTCGACCAGTGGTCTCGTTCAGGCGCCGATTGTCAGAAATCGAAAACCGACATCCTCCTGCCTCTGCAGAATCTTTACGAATATGCCGGATTCTTCTTGAACACCCTCGGGGGCCAGGCATATCTCTTCAGACGAGACTCAAAGTTGCGCCTTCTTATTAAATACTATTCGGTTATGATCCTGGATCGGGCGAATTCAGCAATTATGAATCGCCACGGCATCGATATCAATGCCCCACTCTCAAGCTTGATCCGAGAGTTAGAAAATTCTGAGACATTACTCTATAAAGATCAATATCTCCGAATCCTCGACGGATTACAGGACAAATACCAAGCTGGTTTGCAAGGAGAAGACTCCACCCTGCTTTCCCGAAATGACACCCACCGATCACCCCTCCCATGAAATATGTCCCTGATCAATTAGATGCACCAGAGAACAATACAACCCCATCGACATTCCTTCTTGCTTCTAAATGGGGGATGATTACTTTACAAGCCGAGTTGCAGTGCACTTCCGACTTCTGCTTCAAGTAATCACTGCATATTATGAAAACGCCACATATCACAGCGCACATATCCACGTAAAGTCAAAAGGTTATCATAGATAATGTCCTGGCAAAGCACCAATACAATAGGTTGTGAAATCACATATCAAACTCAATTTATAAACAAATCGAATTCTACCCAAGGAGGCCCTTAATGTATCCCCAATATGACAACCAATCGGCGGCCCACACCCCGGCTCACGCACGGGCATCGACCATTTTTCTGGCTAAAGTATTTAATTGGATGGCCATCGGCCTTGGAATTACGGCCCTAACCGCCATGACCGTGACAGGATCATCATCATTGCAGGGCTTGATTTTCGGCAACACCCTCATCTTTTACGGGCTCATCTTTGGTGAATTAGGCATGGTAATTTATCTCTCCGCCCGAATCAGCAAGATGTCGGCGGGAACCGCTACTGCCCTTTTTGTACTTTATTCAGCCTTAAACGGAGCCACACTTTCTGCGGTATTGCTGCTCTACACGGCAACTTCGGTAGCAGCGACCTTTTTCATTACCGCCACCATGTTCGGAGCCATGGCGGTCTACGGCACTGTGACCAAAAAAGACTTAAGCAGCCTGGGCTCCTTCATGATAATGGGACTTTTCGGGATAATCATCGCATCACTGGTCAATCTTTTTCTCCAGAGCAGCATGATGTCATGGATGATTTCAGCCATAGGCGTGATCGTTTTTACAGGACTAACCGCTTATGACGTCCAGAAGATCTCCCGCTACGGTGCTGAAACAATCATGGATGGCAACGAGGCGATCATAAAAAAGGGCGCGCTCATGGGAGCACTTACCCTCTATCTCGACTTCATTAACCTCTTCCTGAGCCTTCTAAGATTTATGGGTGATCGACGTTAGATTTCTTCGGATTCACTGAAGGTTTGAAATTGTCCAGCTCTGGAGAGCAAAGTGACGCCTCCCAAGTTATAAATATCCAGATATACCTCGGAGTTGAACGGGTACACCCATCAAGAAACTACGAGCAGGCAAATCTATAACAGCGAAACAGTGTCACCAGCTATGTAGGCAGGACTAAACATTCAGGCAAGCACATACCCGAAGAAGAGGTACAGCTGACTCGTTACGAAGGTTTTTCACTCATTACCCAATTATAAAAAAAAGGGGAACCGTATTAGGTTCCCCTTTTCTATCTTTACCAATGTTTTCCGGGCAATCAACCGGCAGGCCCAATCAAATCAGCTCATTCAACGCCAAAAACATCAGCGGCTGCCAACCCCTTTTGACTTTCGACGATATTAAACTCAACCTGTTGACCTTCTTCTAAATTTTTAAAACCATCCCCACGGATTTCTCTATAATGGACAAAGACATCATCGCCTGCTTCCCTGGTGATAAATCCCCATCCTTTAGCCGTGTTGAACCACTTAACCGTTCCAATTTGTCGCTCAATAATCATAAACACCCCCATTCTTACACTTTCACGCAAGACACAACAGAAAAACCCAAAACAAAGGAACTATCAGTTAGATTAAAGAAAAGCAAGTAAAAAATGAATCGCTAATCATTTTCCAGGGGTTCATCCTCGATAACAGACTGTGACTCTAATCAGGCGCTTTAAATATCACAACACGACAATTTTAGCCTGAAAATCAAGTTCATAGCATCTCTTCGACAATCTTTTTCATTTTCGACCATTGAAATTGACCGGCAACGGACAAAGCCTCCTCATCATCCATCCCTGAAAAATTGATGGTTAAAAGCCCATGACTTTGAGCATTTGCCGCCAAAAGGATAATCAACTGCCCTGCATTATTTTTCTTTGAATAAACAGTGGTCACCCAATAGCCCCCCTTCATCTGCTTCGTTGTCACCTTCTGGCCACCGGTTTCGGCACTGTACTTTCTTGTTTGACTATCTGGTGCCGGGCCGCTGTTCACCATAATCGCGGAATCTAATCTTTTTCCTTCTTTCGTAAAGTTCCTGGTCGCGTTAATCATTTTCATATTCCCGGCGGCCAAACTCATTCCCTTAACCTCACTGGCGTTCCACCCATCTATGTTGCTCAAAAGAGGATAAAGCTCCTCATGGGGCTCGGCCAGGACACCCTCGGCGAAAATAAACACACTAGCCATAATAACCAATCCGAACAATAGTGCCTTACCGAACATAAATTCCCTCCAGAGTTACGTATTTACAGGCCGAATACATCTAAAATTCATTCTTATTGCCGTTTAAAAAACTCCAAAACAAATCGATCCATGTCAAGAAAACCATGATTTTACCATGGCAAACCCAAATTGGACACTCTCGTTCTATCGGATCCAGAAACAATTCAATCCTTTTCCTTTTAGATTGTTTCGGAAACATCGAAAACAAATGTATATAATTCGGCAAAGCATATCCACCATTAATTTTTTACCTAGGAACCCATTGAATACCTGAATTTGTTAATGACATCCCTTTCCGTCTAAGGTTAATATAAAAGGAAGAAATGCTGTTTATTTTTTTCCATAAAGTTGTCATATGCCGGGCCACCCTCTTTTCCGGTTAAATATTAAATTACCCTTTTTTGATCACGTTATCTATGCCAACGAAAACTTCAACCACAACAGTTAAACAACTCGTTCACAATGAGCTCCATCTATCATCCAACAGTGACTACAAGAAACTCATCAAGCAATCTCCTGACAATCCCTACCTTTATAAACTTTATGCCGATTTTCTAATAAAAAACAAATCGCTCATTGAAGCGACCAAGAACTATCGAATCGCCTTTACCTTGTTTCTAGAGAAGGGCTTAAGCCTGCAGGCAATCGCAGCCCTGATGAAAAGCTGGGAAATCGTCCAACCAGCACCCTTTGATCTACGAACGCTCCACTCCCAACTCAAACGAAAAAATTCCCATATTTCGGCTATTGCAGAATGCTTCGCCAAAATGGCCTACTCTGAACTCACGTCTGTCTTAACCAAAATCAGCCAGATCAGGCTCGGCCCTGATCATCTTATCAATAGACCAGGCGATGACGACGACACCCTCTACTTCATTATCACCGGAGAGGTAATCCAATCCAAGACCGACCCAAAGAAATTAAGCAGTCTAGACGAGTCAACCCTTGAACAAGAGATGAAAGTTTTAAATATCAACGACCATTTCGGCGATCTATACCCCTGCGATGAGAAAAAACGAATCAAGGTTTTCACTGCAACCAAAACAGTAGTGGAACTCTTTAAGATATCCAGAACAGACCTGTTAACCCTTTGCGGTGAAAATCCAGATCTCGATACTGGACTCAAAAACCTCTTAAAAGACCAAACTCTTCCGGATGCCATCAAACCAGTCAGCTTTAGTCGCAAGTCTTCCCGTCAGAATCTTTCCATCATGCTTCATATCGAGATCTATGGCAGGGAACCGGGATTGACCCCCATCGTGGTCAAGGGATTTTCCAGCGACATCTCCCTTGGTGGGGTTTGCGTTGTCATTGATCCCCGTTACCGGGATCTCCCCCTCGACGATATTATTGACCGGAGTACCAAGGTCAGGATCAGCCTACCGGATGAGACAGTGGCGCTGACCATCATGGGCAGACTTGCCTGGCACAAGAGAACCGAAATCGATGATGAACCGACCAGTGCCCTCGGCATCCAATTTAATGATATGCCGCCCCGCTTAAGGGGGCTCTTGATCGTCTTTGCCAATACGGTTGGAACAATGTCCAGACACATGTTAGGATTCTCCCAGGATATGATCGAAAGCCAAATATCGGTTTAAATCTTTTGAGCAATGAGCCTCCCCGAGATCCTTTTCTTTGTTCTTTTTATCAATACCAGAACCAGGGACCTGACAAAGACCTTCTCAACCTGGATTCGAATACGATTAATTTGATTATCCATTGCCCTTTCATCCCTACCGATTTTACAACACCTGTTCACATTCCTCCCCTTACTCCTTTATGGGCAATGTTTTTTCTATCATAAAGTTCTTTTCCCCCTCCCCTTGGCAAAATGGTCGGTTCATGATTAGATTAAAGGTGTTCGATTCAGTAGCTTCCCGAGCCCTCGCCTTTTCTTGAATCCGAGACCGTTCACCACATTGATCTATTTTTTTCAAGGAGAAAACAGATGAAAACCTCCCACGATTCCATGCTCAAAAGGCTAATCCTTCTTGGTATTTTTCTCATGGCGATTACCCAGAGTGTATCATCCGCCTTTGCTACATCTTCGGTACCTGAAAACTTTGCCAATCTTGTTGAAAAACTCGGACCCACCGTGGTCAATATTTACACCACCAAGGTTATCCCCCAATCTCCCCTGCAAAAAATGCTTCCCTATCATAATGATCAGGAGATTCCTGAATTCTTTAAGCGATTTTTTGATTTCCCCGAGCAAAGGAATGAGGACCGCCCTAAACGTGAGCAACGTGCCACCAGTTTGGGTTCAGGAATAATCATCTCCGCCGATGGATACATTGCCACCAACAACCATGTGGTGGAAGACGGCGACGAAATCAGGGTCCGCCTCACGACCCATGAAGAATATGATGCGACTCTGGTGGGCCGTGATCCCAAAACGGACGTGGCCTTGATCAAAATAGAACCAAAAGGAAAATTAATTCATGCCGAATTCGGCAACTCCGAGCAACTCAGGGTCGGAGACTGGGTACTTGCCATCGGCAATCCTTTCGGCTTCGAAAATACAGTAACCGCCGGGATCGTCAGTGGCAAAGGACGCTCCATCGGTGATGGTCAGTATGAAAATTTCATCCAAACAGATGCTTCGATTAATATGGGAAATTCCGGTGGACCCCTTTTTAATCTGAAGGGAGAGCTGGTCGGCATCAATACCGCTATCTTTAGCCGGACCGGCGGGAATATCGGCCTTGGCTTTGCGATCCCGGTCAATATGGCCAAAAATGTCATCGAACAACTCAGAGACAACGGCACCGTAACCAGAGGATGGCTCGGAGTGATGATTCAACATGTCACGGCAGATCTCGCTCGTCAATTCGGGTTGGAACGCCCCATGGGAGCCCTGGTTGGTGAAGTGGTTAAGGACAGCCCCGCAGATAAAGCCGGACTCAAGCAGGGTGATATCATCATCGAATACATGGGCCGGGAAGTAACCCAGATGAGCCTGCTGCCGTCACTTGTTGCCCAAACCCCCGTTGATACCAAAGCGGATCTCGTCATAATCCGAAAGGGGCAAAAGGAAAAAACCGCGGTAACCATTGGAAAACTCGATGAAGAACAGATTACCGCAGACGGCTCTTCTTCAACCTCGGTTGACCGCAAGCTCGGCTTAACCGTCCAGGAATTAACCCCGGAACTGGCTAAATCATTTAGTTTAACCGAAGAGGAAGGACTCTTAATTTCCAATGTCGCCCCTGACTCCCCTGCCGCTGAGGCTGGAATTAAACGGGGGGAAATTGTCCTGGAAATCAACCAAACCCCAGTCCGCGACCTAACACAGTTTAAAGAAATATTAGAGGGACTAAAAGAAGACGGCAGTATCCTCTTCCTGCTGAAACGTGATGACCATGCCCGCTATGTGGTGGTGAAAAACAAATAAAAAAAGCGGGAAGCACCATACAACCGCTTCCCGCTTGATCAAATAAAAGATTGAACCCGGGTCGTTGCAGTCTGGCAGCCCGGGTTTTTTTATATCAGGATGAATCCAGGATTCCTCTAATCACAATGGCAAAAAAACGGGTGAAATCGTTTTTCAATGATAACTTCCGACAGAAATCCAAAGATACCTTTCCTACCCCAGATAACCCAAAAGCAAATTCAGAACCGGGATAAGCACCTTACTTGAATTCTAAGTTGTTTAATCTAAACAGCTCATTCAAGGTACTGCCATAAAAAACACGAAAATGATCGAGACGGTACACAAAAATCAGGCAAGAGAGCGATCCGTATCCATAACCAGTTGAATCACATCTGAGATCATGCCATGATCCTTCCGACCTGGCTCACTCTCGACTCCAGAATTGACATCCACTCCGAACGGCCGAACCACCTGAATGGCCTCAACGATGTTAGCTGGAGATAGACCTCCGGCCAACAGAAACGGCCTGGGAATCTGGAGGCTTTCAAATATCCGCCAGTCGAAAGAACGCCCGGTTCCACCAGCCATCTCCGGATGATAGGTATCCAGCAGAAACCCTGAAACCGCATCGGCATAAGGCAAGAAATCGGCTGTAGTCGTCTCGTCATGCACCGACACCGCCTTCAAGACCCGCACAGCAAGAGAACGGCAGTACTCAGCATCCTCGGTCCCATGCAATTGAACCACGGTCAACGAACAGTACTTGACTATATCATTGACCATGGCCGGATCCTCGTTTACAAAAACACCGACAATGTCAACAAAGGGAGGAACCCCGGAAACAATTTCTCGAGCTTTTTCAGGATCGATTCGACGGGGGCTTTTGGAGGCAAATATCATACCGATGGCATCGACACCTGCATTAACGGCACAGCGGGCATCTTCTGTGTTGGTAATTCCACAGATCTTAATCCTTGTCCTTTTAGTCATCTCTCCTTCCTGGTATTCTTATAAAACAAGGGACATCATGACCCCGTACCGACCAATTCACGCAGAGCTGCCGCCTGATCCTTAGCGCGCATCAGAGACTCCCCGACCAAAATCGCCGTAATCCCATGATCGGCAAGCATCGTAACATCGGCATGACTCATAATCCCCGATTCACTAACCACCGGGATATCTGCCGGAATCATCTGCCGGACCCGAATCGAAGTGGTCAGATCGACCGAAAAATCTCGAAGGTCCCGATTATTCACCCCGATCAAGCGGGATCCGGCAGTCATCACCGTTTCCGCTTCACGTTCATCATGGACCTCAACCAGACAGTCCATACCAAGTCCTTCGGCCATCTCAAGATAATCGCGGACCTGAAATCGATCAAGAATCGCCCCGATCAATAAAATGGCATCAGCTCCGTACTCCCGGGCCTGGCGGATTTGAATCTCATGGATGATAAAGTCCTTGCGGAGTACCGGCAAAGGAACCGAATTCCTAACCGTGAGAAGATAGGACAGTGCCCCTTGGAAAAAATCCACATCGGTGAGTACGGATATGGCCTGCGCCCCCCCGGCATGATACTGTGTTGCGATGGCACCCGGATCAAAATCAGCGCAGATCACCCCTTTCGAGGGCGAAGCCTTTTTCGCTTCCGCGATCACCGCCATCCCGGGGCATTCGACAATTGAACGATAAAATCCCCGAGGAGGATCAACCTCCCCCTCCGGATGCCCCACCCCCTTGGCCAGAAGCAGAGAGACCTCCTCACGTTTCCGGGCAACAATGGTATCAAGAATCGTCATGATTGGCTTCCTATCTTATTTTCCAGCAGAACCTTTGCAAAATTGGACGAGAGCCTCAACCTTGGCGAGGGCTGCCCCGCTAGCCACGACCTCCCGAGCAAGCGTGACCCCGTCTGCCAGACTGACAGCATGTTCTGCAGCCATCAAGGCAGCTCCGGCGTTCAACAACACCATATCAAGGCAAGGCCCTGATTCACCGGCCAAAATCCTTTTAAGATGATCCGCCGCCCTGGCGCTATTGGTTTCACCCTTCAGGTCAACAAGAGTCCCCCGCGGGAGCCCGACTTCCTCTGGAGTCACGAGATAGTTGGATATCTTCCCATCCCGCCATTCGGCCACCTCAGTCGTCCCAGTAACAGTCAACTCATCAAGATTCCCTTCACCGCAAACCACCAGAGCCCGTCGGGTACCTAGTTTGCCAAGAACCAAAGCCAGCTTGCTGGTTAAGGCCGGATCAAAAACCCCCATCACCTGGACGTTGGCCCCGGCCGGGTTGGTCAATGGTCCGAGAATATTAAATATCGTCCTAATCCCGATTTCTCGGCGGGGACCGATGGCATATTTCATCGCGCCATGCATCACCGGCGCAAACATAAAACCGATACCAACCTGCTGAATACATTCGCCGACCCTCTCCGGAGTCATGGTTAAATCCACTCCCAGTGCCTCCAGAACATCAGCACTGCCGCAATGACTCGAAACGGATCGATTCCCATGCTTGGCCACCGGGATTCCGGCCCCGGCTACCACAAAAGCAGCCGTGGTGGAAACATTGAAGGTCCCGGAACTATCCCCGCCCGTACCGCAGGTGTCGACCAGTATATCTCCAACCGAGACTTTAACCAGCGAGGCCTTCTTTCGCATTACTCTGGCGGCGCCGGTGATCTCATCAACGGTTTCACCTTTCATCCGCAGGGCGGTGATCACCGATGCAATCTGGGCATCAGTCGCTTCGCCGCCCATGATCTCATTCATGACTCCTATCATTTCTTCTTCGGAGAGATCAGTCCCGGTGACAACCCTGCTGATGGCTTCTTTAATCATGGAAGTCTCCCTTGGTCTCTGTCCTGACCATTGTTAAATGTCGGAAGGTTAAACAAAAACAAGGAGCCTTGCGCCTCCTCTACGGCCAACAGTTATTATCAACCCCGAAGCAGATCCGGGTAGGATGGATCAATAAAGTTCTGCAGAAGACGCACCCCATCCGGAGTCATAATCGACTCAGGATGAAACTGAACCCCCTCAATGGCAAGTTCCCGATGACGTAAGCCCATCAACTCACCCTGATCACTTTCAGCAGATATCTCGAGACAGGCCGGGAACATGGCCCGGTCGGTCAGCAGAGAATGGTAACGCATGGCATCAAAGGGATTTGGCAGGCCGGTAAACACCCCACGCCCATCATGATGGATCGGGCTGGTTTTGCCGTGCATCAGGCGAGGCGCCCGAACTGTCACTCCACCGAAGGCCTCACCAATGGACTGATGCCCTAAACAGACCCCGAGGATAGGAATACGACCGGCAAAATAACGAATTGCCTCAATTGATATACCTGCCTGCGACGGAGTACACGGCCCTGGCGAGATAAGCAAACGGTCAGGCTGGAGTTCCTCGATCTGGGCGAGGCTCACCTGATCGTTGCGAAAGATCTCCATGGTGGCGCCAAGACCGCCAAGGGTCTGAACGATGTTATACGTAAATGAATCGTAGTTATCGATGATAACAATCATGACCATCTTCCTTCAACTGGGATTACCATTTTTCGGCGAGTTCAACCGCTCGACGGAGTCCCATGGATTTATTGACAGTTTCCTCAAACTCACTGGCCGGATCGGAATCGGCAACAATCCCGGCCCCTGCCTGAATCCAGAGATCTCGACCTTTCAAGATGAAGGTCCTGATAGTGATGCAAAAATCCATGTTCCCTGAAAATCCGAAATACCCTACCGCGCCGGCATAGGGTCCTCGACGGTCTGGTTCCAACTCCTCAATGATTTCCATCGCCCTGATTTTCGGAGCGCCACTCACGGTTCCGGCGGGAAAGCAAGCCTTCAAAACATCAAATTGGTCCTTGCCCGGGGCCAATCGACCATGGACGCCGGAAACGATATGCATCACATGACTGTATCGCTCAATGACCATTAAATCTCTGGTTTCAACCTGCCCTGGCCCGGCAACTCGGCCGACATCATTACGACCGAGGTCAACAAGCATGAAATGCTCGGCCCGTTCTTTAGGATCGCTCAATAATTCCTTTTCCAGGGCGAAATCTTCTTCCTCGGTGCGTCCACGACGTCTGGTCCCGGCAATGGGTCTCAACTCTATTTCATCATTTTCAAGACGCACCAGAATCTCAGGGGAGGATCCAATCTGCACCAGATCGCCTTGCTTAAGATAAAAGAGATAAGGACTGGGGTTGATATGACGGAGGGCCCGATAAAGACGAAATGCTTCCAGATCCGTTTCGGTGTGAAACCGCTGGGCGAGAACAACCTGAATAACATCCCCGGCCAGAATATACTCTTTGGCCTTCACAACCATGGCCGAAAAATCCTTCTCGGTCATATTCGAGGTAAAATTATGGGTACTCGAACAGGGAGATGTCTCGACCACCGCTTCAGGAATATCCCCTCGCAGGCGCTCAACGACCTGATCAATACGCGCCATGGCCTTGGCATATTGGGTGGGGAGATCCTCTTTACGATCGACCACCAAACAATTCACAATGGAGAGCGTCTGCTTAAGATTGTCATAGATAAGAACCATTCCGGGTATCATAAAGGAACTGTCCGGAAAACCCTCCCTGGCCGGGTGGGTATCGGGAATATGCTCCATGAACCGAACCATATCGTATCCCAAAAAACCGACCGCACCCCCAAAGAACCGGGGGAGATACTCTGCTTCACTCATCACTTTGAAGGATTGCAGTAGATCCTTTAACAAATCGAAAGGATTACCTGACAACTCCTGCCGATCATGCCCGCGAATCAGAGTGACTGAAGAGCCATGACTTTCAAAAATGGCCAGAGGATCATATCCAACAAAGGAATAGCGGCCCCATTTCTCTCCACCTTCAAGACTTTCAAAGAGGAAGGCATGACTCTCGGCACCGGCAACCTTCGCAAAAATGGTGAGAGGAGTATCAAGATCAGCAATAATTTCACGATGGACGGGAATAAGGTCGGCTTCACCGGCCAACCGGGTAAAAACTTTCAGATCAGGCTGGTGCATGAAATTTTCCTTTCAAGAAGACCTCAAAACTGCAACTTAGTTCTATTGCTCTATGACAGACACGCGAAGATTACATTAAATACTTTCATATATCCATTATTTGGGCAAACCGAACGGAGATCTGGCCCGCATCACTTGGTGATATACACAAAACGACCAGACCACTCCCATTATTAACCAGAGCAATAAAAGAAGCGCTGCACAAAAAAAAAGCCATTGGAAGAAGACGCGCTCCCATGGCTTTACTTTTGAATATTCCATTCATCACGGAATCCGGCGATGAATTGCGGTTAACAAAAGACATCAGAATGTATGCAAACTACCTGAGGACGTTGGCACATCCTCCAGATAGTGCTAGGCGTTGGCAGCCAGAGCATTTACCCGTTTGGTTAAACGCGAGACCTTCCGAGATGCAGTTTTTTTATGAATGGTCCCCTTCACTGCCGCACGAACGATAGCAGGGACCGCTGCCTTTAAAGCTGCCTGAGCGTCATCAACAGAGTTTTCCGTAACCGCAATCTCAAGCGCCTTGACGGCATTTTTCATTATTGATTTGTTAATCCGATTCCGGCTTCTACGCTGCATACTCTGCCGATGACGTTTAAGAGCTGACTTATGATTAGCCAAGGTTGGCCTCCTGTCGTAAATTGAACTCAAATTTAAACAAAAAAAAATATTCATGCGACGCAAGAAAGACGTACATGCATGACTACTGAATAAGGCAAGAAAATTTAATTGATATCCACCCCCATGTCAAGCGAGATGATTTTAACCAAGCATTTTTTTTCAATAGCTGCCACTTTTCGATAATGAAGAAACTCCAATGCCGAATCAAGCTCGTTTTTTTTTATAAATCAGCAAGATACCCTTGCCCAGCTAAAGCAAATTAGGCTATACATTAATGAAAGAGGTTATTTTTTACAGTTCATGATGATCCTAACTGGTTCCAAGCCGACCTTTTGATTATCTTGTATAATCAGTGTTCCTGAATTCTTAGAGACCAGCAGCACAAAAAAATTGTGTAGAAGTGAATATTGGCAAATAAAATCTTTATCTGACGGAAAGACGTTTCCGTAAGGACATGCCCATAAGGAAAGAGTACATCCTGACCTTGCTGATCGGTCATGTTCTTCCCAGGCCACCTGGATTACAACCCTTTTCGTTTCAAGTCTTTCCTTGAGTTGATGGCGCATGCTGGAAATCCTTAAATCTCTTAGGTGGCAAGACATTCCAGACATACTTATTGTCTGGTTTCTTATCTACCGGGTTCTACTCATCATCAGAGGCACCCGTGCGGCCCAGATGCTGGCTGGAATCGCAGTCATTATCATCACCTATTTCGGTGCCAAGGAGTTCGAGCTCCTGACTCTCTATTGGCTCTTGAATACTTTTTTAAGTTCAATCTTCCTTATCATAATTATTGTTTTTCAACGAGATATCAGACGGGCACTTACCCAGGTCGGCCAGACTCCATTTACCAGGAGTTACGAGGACATGGTCCAATCGCTGGAAGAAATTGTCGGTGCGGCCAGCTATTTGTCAAGGAAGCGCATCGGCGCTCTGATGATCCTCGAACGAGAAACAGGCCTAAAGGATTATATCGAATCCGGTCACAATGTCGATGCCAGGGTTAGCCGAGAGCTTCTGGTTAGTCTCTTTCTCCATGAATCACCCCTGCATGACGGGGGAGTTGTCATCCGCCAAGGCCGAATTCTCACTGCCGGTTGCGTCCTTCCGTTGACCAAAAACCCCTATATCAGTAAAAGACTAGGCACCCGGCACCGAGCCGCCATCGGCCTCTCCGAGGAAACCGATGCGGTAATCCTTGTGGTGTCAGAAGAAACCGGCCACATCTCACTGGTCCAGCATGGTGCCATAACCACCGATCTTGATGAAAAAACCGTAAAAAATAGATTAAGGGCAATTTTCGTTCCCCAGGAATACCAGACAAACTTATGGAAAAGCTGGCTCAACAGAACATAAAAACCTCCTGGGTTTCCCAGTTGCACTGGCCAAAAGATTGGATATTAAAAATCCTCTCTCTCTTTTTTGCCTTGTTGCTGTGGTACTTTGTGGTTGGTGAAGACAAGGTCGACATGACGGTGCTCGTCCCCATAGAGATCACCAACCTCCCTCAGGACATGGTCATTTCAAATCAGTTCATGCGCCAACTGGAAGTGACGGTCAGCGGTCCCCGCGGCTTAGTTAGAGGCCTGGACCGCCTCCACATCTCCAAACCAGTGGATCTCTCACAAGCTACCCCCGGCAGCAAAGTCATTCAGACCAAGCCCGAGTCAATTAAATTTCCCCGTGGCATCAAGGTCCTGAGAATCCAACCGGCCAACGTCAGCTTGGTCATCGACCGACTGATCCAAAAAGAACTGCCGATCAAACCAACCACCTCCGGTTCCCCTGCGGAGGGCTATGAACTTGTCGGAGCAGTTCCTGATCCGGTGTCCCTTAGCCTGACCGCACCGGCCAAGCTCATGGAGGGGCTGCTCTTTCTCTCGACCGAACCCATTGATCTTTCAGGAGTCAAAGCCTCATTTACCAAACAGATCCCTCTGGACCTGGCCCCTGAAATAACCCGTCTGGTCGGTGAACCGGTCATTACCGTACGAGGAGGAATCAGGGAAAAACGTGTTCCCAAAACCCTCTACCACCTGCCGATCACCTTCACTCATACTGCGGATCGAACCCTGTACCAGCTCTCCCGGCAGGAGGTTGATATCAAAGTGGAACTCCCATATTTTTCCGCCCAGTCCATGGAAAGCACTGAAGGGATTACGGCTGTTATTGATGGAGCTTCATTACCACCCGGGACGTACTCCTTGCCCGTGGTCGTAACCATCCCCAATTCCCAGATAAAACTCCTGGAGGTTGTACCGGCAGAGATCGTTCTTACCATCGGCGAGGCAGGTCCCCTCCTGAAGATAAAACCCGCTGTAACGATGAACCCGTAAGAGTTTGTCCTAGAAAGTTCTTATCACCGGTAATTATTCAAGGATTATCAATATTATGAGAAGACTTTTCGGCACTGACGGGGTTCGCGGCGTCGCCAATATATTTCCCATGACCACTGAAATTGCCATGCAGATCGGACGGGCCATCGCCTTTCTGGTCAAGGATCAGGTCCATGGACACCGGATCGTCATCGGCAAGGACACCAGACTTTCCGGTTACATGATCGAAAATGCCCTGGCCGCTGGCATCTGCTCCATGGGAGTCAATGTTCTTCTGGTCGGCCCCATGCCTACTCCGGGTATCGCCTTCATCACCACCAGTATGCGGGCCGATGCCGGAGTGGTTATTTCCGCCTCCCATAACCCCTTTCAAGACAATGGCATCAAGATCTTCTCAAGTAACGGTTTCAAACTGCCCGATTCCATGGAACTCGAAATCGAAGATCTGATTTTCTCCCAAAAAATGGCAGCCCTTCGCCCGGTGGCTGAAGAAGTCGGCAAGGCGGCCAGGATTGATGACGCCAAAGGGCGCTACATCGTCTTTTTAAAAAACACCTTCCCAAAGCAGTACACCCTGGAAGATTTCCACATCGTGGTGGATTGCGCCAACGGTGCCACCTATGGGGTTGCCCCTCATGTCTTCGAGGAATTGGGTGCCAAAGTTACCAAACTCGGGGTGGAACCCGACGGCAAAAACATCAACGACCACTGCGGTGCCCTCCATCCACGAATGGTGGCGGACAAGGTTCGGGAACTGGGCGCCAATCTGGGGGTCGCTCTGGATGGTGACGGTGATCGACTGATCGTGGTGGATGAGAAAGGAAACATCGTTGACGGTGACCAGGTCATGGCGATCTGTGCCTCCGAACTGATCATGACCAGAAAACTCCGGAAAAAGACCCTGGTAGCCACTGTGATGAGTAACATGGGCCTGGAAGTGGCTATGAACAAGATGAACGGTCACCTGCAGAGAACCCAGGTCGGTGACCGTTACGTGGTGGAAGAGATGCGCAAAAACGGCTATAACTTCGGTGGAGAACAGTCGGGGCACCTGATCTTTCTTGACCATAACACCAGTGGTGACGGCATCCTGGCCGCATTGCAACTTCTCGCCGTAATGATCAAACGTCGCAAACCGCTCTCCGAGTTAACCCATATCATGGAGCCCTTTCCCCAAGTTCTCCAGAACGTCCGGACCTCGCAAAAAATCGACTTAAAGAAGGTCTCCGGACTAGACCAACAGATTGCCGCCTTGGAAAAAAAGCTTGGGAAAAACGGGCGCATTCTGGTCCGTCCTTCTGGAACCGAGCCCCTGATTCGAATAATGGTGGAAGGACAGGATACCAAGACTATTTCCGTAATGGCCGAAGAAATCGCAGAAACCATCCGCCATTCGGATCAGTAACCCGGTGGTCCCTTGAAGTATCGGCTTGACCAACTGCTCCTGGTCCGTAATCTGGCCCCAACCCGCCACAAGGCCCAAGGCCTCATCGCTGCCGCCCAAGTAGTGGTGAACGGTCATACCGTCGACAAGGCCGGCACCCGTTTTGCCGAAGAATGCGTTATTGAGATTAAGGGTGACAACTGTCCCTATGTCAGCCGAGGAGGGCTCAAAATCGAGGCCGGGCTCAATCATTTCGGGATCAACCCCATGGGCCTCATCTGTGCCGATCTCGGAGCTTCAACCGGTGGTTTCACCGATTGTCTTCTGCAACGGGGTGCCGTCCGGGTCTATGCGGTTGATGTGGGGTACGGTCAATTAGCCTGGAAACTGCGCCAGGATCCGCGAGTGGTGGTCATGGAACGCACCAATGCCCGCTACCTGACCCGGGAGGCCATCCCGGAGGAACTGGATATGGCGGTCATTGACGCCTCGTTTATCTCGTTGGAATTACTGCTGGCCCCGATCAAGGACTTACTCAAGGCTGGAGGCATCGTTCTCGCTCTGATTAAACCCCAATTCGAGGTAGGGCGCGGTCAGGTCGGTAAGGGAGGAGTAGTCCGGGACCAGAGCCTGAAAGAAGAGGCAATTCGGAAAATCGAACGGTTTGCAGTCACTCTCGGTTTCCAGAGTTTCGGCACAATTCCCTCTCCGATCCTCGGCCCCAAAGGGAATCAGGAATTTTTGCTCTCTCTTGGCCTGCCCTGAAGACATTTCAACTGATCTTCCGGTGAACAGGCCAGGGAGACCTCCTCACCCTTCCAGAAAAAATTATCCCGCTGTCTTTCGGACAGGACCTGACACCCATAATACTCAGCCAATCCGGACTCCACCAGAAGATCACAAATATCTCCATCCAGATGCCGATCCTTCACCATAAAACCGAGAATTTTCATGGACTCGGACAATTTTTTCCCCGGTTTATACGGCCGATCAGCCGCAGTTAAGGCCTCAAACACATCGGCAACAGCCAGAATTCTAGCCTGCAACGGAATCTCAGCCTCCTTCAAACCATTGGGATAGCCGGTCCCGTCCAATTTTTCGTGATGCATCCCGGCAAACCGCGGGACGTTGCTGAGCTTTCGGGGAAAGGGAAGTTTCTCGAGCATCCTCATGGTCAAGGTAACATGATTGTTGATCACCGATCGCTCTGCCTGGTTCAAGGTTCCCTTGCGAATGGAGAGATTATCTATCTCTTCTTCGGTTAACAGAGGGTGGGCCTGACCGTTCTCCTGATAGGTAATGGCCCCGATTTCCTTAAGCTTCATGATTTTTTCATCGGAGAGGAATTCCCCTCCGATGTTGACCTCTTCCAGGAAGGCCAATAATGCCCCGATCTCTTCAAGGGTTAAGCCCGTTCCGACATCAATCGCAGCCCCCCCCACCTCACCAACACCAGCAATGCAATCCGCCAACTGCACATCTCGTTTCAGGATCTCCGCTCGCGACCGGATCAGATCGATACGATCAAAAATCGTCTGGAGTTTGGTTGCTTTATCAACCACATATTCCGGGGTGGTTACCTTACCCACATCATGCATCCAGGCCGCCATCTTCAATTCATCCAACTCATCATCGGAGAAATGGACCTCGGCAAATCGTCCCTCTTCAGCCTTGTTAATTGCCAAAGCGATCCTCTCGGTCAAATCTGCAACCCGGGCGACATGGCCTGCCGTGTAATGGGATTTTTCATCAATTGCCGCAGCAATTGCCTGCAAAAAGGCGTTTAACAGATTTTCCAGTTCTCGGATCAAACGAGCGTTGGTGATGGCAATGGCCGCCTGGGAGGCCAGACTGGTAACGTCCTCTATCTCATGGGGGGGAAAGGGTACCACCTCCCCGCTGGCTGAATCCAGAGCGTTCAACAGTTGCAGAACTCCAATGACCTCATCCTCGTGGTCACGAAGGGGCACCAGCAGCATGGATTTAGAACGATACCCGGTGGTTGCATCAAATTCCTTGGTACCTTGAAAATCGAAATCAGCTCGGTAGACATCATCGATATTGACGTGTTTTCCCACCAAGGCACAATGAGCCGAGACATTCCGGTGGTTTTCAACCCCATCCGCCGCCTGCAGGTCAACCGGAGGCCAACTGATCTTTTTGCCGGTCCCCCCCATCCGTATCCCCAAGGAGTCGTTCTGGATTATCATAAATTCCAGAACATTATCCTCGGATTTGATATAAAGGGTGCCACCATCAGCATTGGTAAATCGACGGGCCTCACTGACAATCATTTCCAGCAGCCGATCCAGTTGCTTTTCAGCCGACAGGGCCATGCCGATCTTGACCAATTCATGAATCCTACTTACCTGCTTTTCGGCAAAAGACCTGATCTCGACGACTACTTCAACGGGTAGATTTTTGAGAACGGGGGAACCCTGCAACCATTGCTCAATCTGGCTTGATTTCATAAATAACTCCGCGTGAAACAAACGAAAGAACTCTTTTCCCCTGTCTGGGGTTGATTTCTTCATCAAGACTGATATTTAATAAATCACTACCATAAAATGGAGAATAATCACCATGAAAATGTCAATGTTCCACACAATTCCTTGGGCCACCCTCCTGACCGTATTATTCCAGGCCACAACCTCCTCGGCAACCGGGGATTCCCTGTTGATCGATGATTTCAAAAAAGGAATCGGTCCAGGATGGGAAGAGAAGTCTTTCAAGGGAAAAACCCTATACTCTCCATCCATTGCAGACGGAATTCCCTGCCTGCAGGCCAAGGCAAAGGGGACCGCCTCAGGGCTCTTTTACAAAATCGATCTAGATCCTGCCGAATACCCGATTTTGTCATGGGAATGGAAGGTGGATAACATTCTCGCCAAGGGTGATGCCCGGACCAAGGCCGGCGATGATTACTCGGCCCGCATCTATGTGGTCTTTCCATCCTTCCTCTTTTGGAAGACCAGAGCCTTAAATTATGTCTGGGCCAACCAGTTACCCAAGGACTCAGCCATCCCCAACAGTTTCACCGCCAATGCCATGATGATCGCAGTAGAAAGCGGCCGGGAACAGATTGGCCAATGGCGAAAGGAAAGCCGGAACATTTATGAAGATTACCAACGATATTTCGGCTCACCCCCGCCCAAGGTAGGGGCCATTGCGATCATGACAGATACAGACAACACTGGCGAGAGCGCTACGGCTTGTTACGGTCCCATCCGTCTCAATCGACATCCCTGAAGGTTCGAGCCTTACTGTCGGTTGACTTCAAGCAAGGTCCATGATATCGTATTCTGCAATTGAAAGATCCAACCACGCTCAGGGGGATGAACATGAAACGTTATCAAACGGCTGCAATAAAACAGGTTGCCTTGGGAGTTACTGTGGCCATCGTTCTCGTCTTTGCCGCCAACGCCTTGGCGGCGGAATATGGCAGCGTTCGCAAGGACGGAGTCAATATCCGCTCCGGTCCTGCAACCGATCAGGAAATTCTCTGGGAGGTTTTCCAGGGATTCCCTCTGGAAATCCTGGGCCGGGATGGAAAATGGGTCCAGTGCCGTGATTTTGAAGCTGATACCGGATGGATTTTCGACAACCTGGTTTCCTCTGATAAAACCGTCATCGTCAGCAAAAACATGGTGAATATGCGGATTGGTCCGGGCAAGGATTACGAGACCGTTGCTACGGTCAAATACGGGGTTATCTTCACCCCGGTAACCAAGGAAAACGACTGGATCAAGGTCCGACACGCCGATGGGACGGAGGGCTGGATCCACAAATCCCTGCTCTGGCCTTCGGATCTTCTTGACTGAAGTCCTTCAATTCACAAAACACATATTGGCATATTCTTTACCGACCTTAATATGTTACCGGACACCGTACTTTCTTCCCTGCTTTATTTCTAAAAAGAAGAAAGCCGTTCTCCCGACCAAAAAGGTAAAGATCACGGGTAATGGCCACATCCTGCCTGCAATACTCAATGATCTTGTCAATCCGGCCTTCCTTATACCATTTAAGGGCCATCAGGCCATCAGCCGTTTTTTGAACCCCCAGGGTATGTTCCGCCAAACGATCGAGACTGAGTCGGTACCCCAGGCGATTCTTGACCTCTTCCAAAAGATCCAGAGTGGGCAGAGAGGCCAGATCAAACCGGGTATACGCCGAGAGGACCCGGTTATCGAAACGTTTATTATTGAAACCGACCACCAGATCAACCTGCCTGAGTCTGCTCACCAGTTCCCCTATTTCATCATCCCGATAATCAAAAAACTGATCCTCCCCGGAATCATAAAGCACCACCACACTGATCCCCATCCGTTCGGCCCGGTGCCACCCCCCAACCTCGGCGGCACTCCGCCTGGTCTCCACGTCGAAAACAGCGTAACGCCCTTGAAATCTATCTGAGAGTGCCCCCTCACCCGCTTCAACCTCTGGAGACTCAGGGATCATCTTTTCCGCATTCACCGAAACGATCTCAACCCGACCGACCAGCCCTTGGTCATCATCCCCAAGCAGACCCTCAAAGAGCCGCAGCGCCGCCGCCTTATCAATGGGGCGGTTCCCGGAACCGCATTTGGGCGAATGAACACAGGAGGGACATCCCACCTCACAGGGGCAATTCTGAACCGTCTCCCGTCCGGCCTGCAAAAGGTCCGGAATCGCAGCAAAGGCCTGGCGGCACAAGCCGACCCCACCGGAATGACCATCATAGATGAACACGGCGCTGCCAGGCCTTTGGGGATGGTCGGGATAGGCTATCCCACCCACATCATTTCGATCACAGAGAACCAGGAGGGGAAAGATGCCAATCAGGGTATGCTCCAGGGCATGGATCCCCCCCATAAAATGACGCTGTTCATCCTCCATGATCTTACGAAGAGCTTCAGGGATATCAATCCATAACCCCTCGGTTTCAAAGGTCAGTGGCGGTAATTCAAGTCGTTCGGTGGACACCAACCGTTGTCCCCGAACCAGTCTCCGTTGGAATCCGGTAACCGTATCAGTCACCCGGAGTCGGCCATAGGAAACGGAAAAATCCATGCCATTTCGGGGTACAAATGAGGTGGTGGCCAGGGTAGCAAAGATTTCCGTTTCCTTGTTGGCTAAAGAACGGGTGAAGTAATTAACGTCTTTCCGGATCACCCGGACCTCGCGTCCTTCCAGATCAAGACTCTCCACGACATAGAGCTGTCCCCCGTGGAGATAGACGGCCCCGGGGTGGCACTCCTTCAAGGCCCGCCCACCATCGATCTGCCCAAGGAGGAGATCCTCCCTTCCCTGGCGAATGGCAAAGCCCCGGCCACTGCCGCGAAGATCCACGTCACGATGGGGGTATTTTCGGGCGGCGAACCACCGTTCATCGTCGTCCCCCTTGAGTAATTCTCCGGCCAGGCTCAATTCAAGAAGTGACTGACTGACCGTCTCGGGTTTCAGCAGGTCCTCCCCGCTCTCCAATGGAATTTCCGCCGCTGCGCAAACCAGGTGGCGTTTGACGATTTCCGGATTGGCCGGGTTCACCACCGCCGCTTCAACTTTACGGTTAAAAAATTCCCGGGGATTTCTCATAAAATATTGATCCAGGGCGTCTTCATGACCGATCATGACGATCAACGAGTCCCGTCCCCGGCGACCCACCCGCCCCCCTCGCTGCCACGTAGCCATGATCGATCCGGGATACCCCACCAGGATACAGATATCCAGTTCCCCGATATCAATTCCCAGCTCCAAGGCGCTGGTGGAGACTACGCCGAGGAGTTCCCCTGAGGTAAGGCGCTCCTCTATCTCTCGCCGTTCTTCAGGAAGAAACCCAGCTCGGTACGAAGAGAGCTTCGAGGCCAGATCGCCAAGACGGGTTCGAGTCCAGACCGAGATCAACTCCGTCATTTTGCGGGACTGGGTATAGACGATGGTCCGGAGTCCTCGTTTGAGCGCCGCCTCCAACAATTGGCAGGCAGCGTGGGAGGCACTGTCATGGGGATCCATAATAATGAAATGCTGTCCGGCCCTGGGGGCCCCGGACCCATCAACCACCAGCACCTCACGTCCCAGAAGATCGGCTGCCAGTCCGCCTGGATTGGCAATGGTGGCTGAAGACATAATGACGGAAGGTCGGGAACCGTAGTG
This sequence comes from Pseudomonadota bacterium, assembly GCA_018814305.1. Classification (GTDB taxonomy): domain Bacteria; phylum Desulfobacterota; class Desulfobulbia; order Desulfobulbales; family JAGXFP01; genus JAHJAA01. Next base: position 63,510 of record JAHJAA010000082.1, on the reverse strand, counting down.
CTCGCAGATTCGGATCAATCGCCGCAGCACCCAAGCCATATGGCTACCGAAGACTCCTCGATAGGTATGAACTTCATCGATGACGATATGGGTTAAATCGGCAAAAAGTCCGGCCCAGCGATCATGATAGGGAAGCATGGAAAGATGAAGCATATCCGGGTTGGTAATGAGGATATCAGGGGGATTCTCCCGGATTTTTTTACGACGATACGAAGAGGTATCACCGTCACAGATGGCGGCAGCAGGGATCTTGGCACCGATGATTTCCCCGACCAACCGCTCCAAGGCCTTCAACTGATCCTGGGCCAGGGCCTTTAAGGGAAAAAGATAGAGCGCCCGACCACCACCGGTCATAATTGCTTCGAAGACCGGGACATTATAGATCAGACTCTTACCGCTGGCCGTGGGTGTTGCAACCACCACATCTCGACCACTCCGGACTGCATCGATGGCCAGGGCCTGATGCCGATAAAAGTTTTGAAACCCGGCAAAGGACAACGCCCGGGCCAGATTCTCCGGCAGGGGTTGGGCAAGATCGGCAAACCGGGCCTCACTGCCCGATATCTCCTCATGGTGCACAACCTGAACCCCAAAGCGGGGCGACTCCTTTAAGGCAGAGATATACTCTCCTACCTCACCGACCGAAATCCCTTTAGGAAGCAAAATACCCCTCCAGAGCAAGAACAATCGGCAGGGTGACAAACGAGACCAGAATCTGAACCGTGGTAAGGTTGGCCATCAGCCGATGATCACCACCCATCTGGCGGGCCAGCACATAAGCGGCGGGTGACCCCGGCAGCGCAGCGAATAGAACGGCGATTGAATGAGCGAGTCCGGTCACCCCCAAAGCATGGCAGGATGCAAACATCAGTAGCGGCATCAGAATAAGTCGGCTCCCGCCTGCAATCATTATGGGGAGCAGATCTTCCGCCGGCTTTCGAAAGCAGAGGGCCGCACCTACGACCATGAGACCTAAAGGAAGGGAAGCCCGGCCAAGTATTGACAAAAACTCAATCAGAACGGAGAGGACTTTAACCTCCAAGGCTTTGAGAAAGAGCGCACTGACGCAGGCGATTATCAAGGGATTACGAACCAGGGAACGAAGAATGCGGATACCTCCTGGCTGACCGCCACCAGAAAGCACTAAAACGGTCATGACATTGACCAACGGAATCACCAGGGCAATAAACATGGCTGCCCTGGCCAGGCCCTCCTGGCCAAAAACGGCAAGGGCAATCGAAAAACCGACATAGGAGTTAAACCGAATGGCCCCCTGGAAGATGGAGGTAAAAGCTGGATAATCCTGCCCCAGACGCTTGCGAAAAAGCAAGAGAATGAGCCCCATGAACAGAAAGGGGGCCATATAGGGAATTACCAATCCAAGATAACTGGCTAAATCCACCTGGGCCGAGATGATAGCAGAAAACAGCAGGGCTGGCAGCAGCAGGTAATAGGTGAGCTGTTCCGCCCCCGGCCAGAATTCCGGACTGGGAAATTTCCGTCTTTGCAAAAAAAAGCCAACCATCACCGTAAGAAAAACAGCGGTCAGGGTTTCAAATATTCGTATTGTCAGCGGGGAGAGCATGGGAAGGAGTTAGGACCATTCCGCCGGGTTCCCCCGGCGGTTTTCCGGTTCCCGGACCATAGAGCTCTGGGCTGCCGGATTGGACCATGCTCGGAAACCCTTATGACGTTTTCCGATTTCCGAGAACAGGATCATGGTTGCGCCTCCCTCCATCAGGCCGGCAGCGGCTGCTGGAGGTCTTTTAAGTTTTTGGCCTTCTGCATGGCATAAACAATGGCCCAGAGCACGAGACCTGCCACATCGGTGGCAATGGTCGGCCAATACAACAGAATGGTCGCGGCAGCCAAGATTATCCATTCCAGCACACTGGTCCGGCGGATGAAAAACATCATGGTCAACGCCGAAAAGGCCAGGGTCCCGAGCAGCGCCGAAACCATCGAGGAAAAAATCTTTAAGGGACGTGGTTTTACCTCGGCAATAACCCGGCCACTCTCAATTCGTTCTCCTTTGCTGATGACCAGGTTTTTAATCACTCCATCCCGGGGGGCGACAATTTTCTTCACCGTCTCACCATCCATGACCACAGCCAACACCTGGCCCTCATCAAACTCCTGGCCATTGGCGATCTTCAAATCGAGGACCATCGCCCCCATGAGCTGATCTTCAATGACCGGGGCCAAGATGGGCTTACCCTCAAAGAGGATCTGGGGGGTGAAGGCAAAGAGGATCGGCATCACATAGAGAAGTTTGGCGAACTTAAAGGCGGTCCAGCCCGTTTTCCAGGGGTCGGAACCGGCGATGGCCGCTCCGGCATAGGCCGCAACACAGACCGGAGGCGTGATATTTGAATCCTGGCTGAACCAGTAGACGATCATATGGGCGGCAATGACCACGACTCCCATATCGGCAAGGGGAGGCACCGCCAGGACCGCCGTAATCAGGTAGGCTGCGGTCACCGGCACCCCCATCCCGAGAACCAATGAGGCCAAACCGATCAAGAGGAGGGCGATCAACAGATTGCCCCCGGCCATTGAGATAATGATGTCAGAGAATTTAAGTCCGATCCCGGTCAGCGAGATGGTCCCGACAATGATCCCGATAACCCCCAGGGTGGCACCAATGATCAGGGTGTTGCGGGCCCCGGTCTGAATGGCCTCCCAGATCTCTTTCACTCCCATCCGGGTTTCCCGATTGACCCAGCTGATCCCAATGCACGACACCGTGGCCCAGAAGGCTGAATAACCGGGAGAGCGACCAATGATCATCAGAGCCGTAATAACGACAAGAGGCAGTGAGTAATACCATTCTCGCCGGAGAACGACGGTCCAGTGAGGCAGATCTTCACCGACAATTCCCTGAATATTCTCTTTTTTCGCTTCGAAGTGGATCATACAGAAGACGGAAAAAAAGTACAGAAAGGCCGGAAAAATGGAAATCATCATGATATAGGAATAGGGCAATTCAGTGAGTTCCGCCATCAGGAAGCCCCCCGCCCCCATGATCGGCGGCATGAACATGCCACCGATTGAGGCCGCCGGTTCAATGGCACCAGCCACATGCGGTTTAAAGCCGGCCTTTTTCATGAGCGGAATGGTAAAAGAACCGGTCGCCACGGTATTGGCAATGGCACTCCCGGAGACCGATCCAAACAGGGCCGAAGCCATGACTGCCACCTTGGCCGGGCCTCCCGTACTCTTCCCGGCCAGGGCCATGGGCAGATCGATAAAGAAACGCCCGGCCCCGGACTTCTGGAGAAAGGCACCGAAAAAGATAAACAGAATAACATAGGTGGCCAGAACATTGGCCATGACCCCGAAGACCCCATTAGTGGTGAGAAAGAGGGCAATGCTTAAGCGCTCGAATCCGAACCCCCGATGAGCGATGATGTCCGGGAAGTAAGGCCCAAAATAGGCATAGGCCAGCATTGCGACCCCGATGAAGGTCATGGACCAACCGAGAACCCTGCGGCAGACTTCCAACGAGATGAGGACACCCACGATACTGACCAGGGCATCAAGATCATTTTCGGCCCCGGCTCGATAATTCAGCGTCTCAAACTGAACAATCCAATAGGATACCGAAGAAGCGGCAATCAGGGCCAGAAAGATATCAGACAAGGTCGGGTTGGCCTCCCACCGCTGTGACATCCAGCGGTCGGAGAAAAACAGCCCGACAGAGATCACCACCGTTCCGGCCAGCACTCCCGTGAACCCGGTCAACATGGCAAGACCGGCCGCAATCCCTTGGCTGGCAAAGGCATCGTGGACGGTCATCAGGTGTTCGTGAAAGGCAACCACCTCGCCGCCATGCTTCAATAAGACAACCAGCGCACAAGAGAGGACGAAACCCACCAGGGTAGACAGCAAAATACCGACACGCCCGTTCCCGGCTGGATACAGAATAAAGACCAGGACGTAGGTGATAAAGACGTAAACCCCGTTATGAAACTGGGTGGATACTGCGGAAATACTGGCGGTATAGAAATAAAAGACAACCATGAACGCAGCGAGGAGGGCGGCGATCCATTTCCAGACCCCTGAAGGCCTTCGAGCAACCATGGCTTCCTTGCCAACGAGCGCCTTCAGTTTCAGCTGCCCCTGTTGATCAAGGGTTTTAATCTCGTCTTCCAGTTCTTCCGACATGGTCATTCCCCTATAATGGATGGGCGGGTCACCTGAAAAATTTTGGGTAATCAGCAACGAACACATCCCAGCCGGGCAAACCACCCGACCGGGATATCAATCTTTTTTGCAGATTGAGCCATTCGTTAAGTATATCAGGGAGGCTAAGCCAAAAGTTCGCCACCCTCCAACCCAACGGAGCTGACTTTTGACGACACTATCCTGATTATTTACCTTGCTGTTCAGGGGTAATCGCAAGACCCTTTTCCGACCAGTACTTGATGGCCCCGGGATGAACCGGGGTCACAATGCCTTTCAGCCCATCAGCCACAGACATGGCCTTGGCAGTGCTCTTGACCTTCACCATATAGGCCAACCCCTCCGGAGAATAGATATCGGCAAGGGCCTTGTATACAACATCATCCTTCATATGGGTGCCGGTTACCCAGAGGGCCGAATCCTGGAAAGAAGCGGTGGGAGTATCAACCCCACTGTAGGTTCCTGCTGGAATTGTAAGGTCAGAGTAAAACGGGTAGTCCTTAAAGAACCCGGATTTACGGGCCGCTTCGACCACATCAAGAAGCCGAATCTGATTGCTGGCCGCAGCCTGAATGATCGAGGAGTTCGGGTACCCTGCAAAAACCCAGAAGGCATCGATCAGATTATCACCGAGAGCGGAGGCCGCCTTGGAATAACCGAGAAACTCGATGTTCATCTTGTCCCATAAACCGACCGAGGTAAAAAACCGTTGGGCGGCGCTGGCCGCACCGGACCCAGGGCCGCCTACCGCAACCCGCTTACCGACAAGCTGTTCAATTGAGGTGATCCCACTATCGGCTTTAACCACCAGATGGGCCGGAGCGCCATACAGATAGGCCATGGATCTGATATTGGTGTACTTTTTGGTATCCTGGGTCAACTTCCCGTTCAAGGCCAGAAAGGTGTCGCCGGAGTACACGATCCCGAAGTCGGCATCACCAGAATTAACCCGTCTGAGATTCTCCAGTGACCCGGCTGAAGCCATATTGGAGAGTTCTATATCGGGCATATCCTTGGAGAGTTTCACCGATATACCGTTTGAAAAATACTGAAAGGTGCCACCTTCCGGTCCCCCGGAGAAGGCGAGCCGTTCTTTTGCCATGGCTACCAAGGGCAAGCTGATGAAGGAGAGCAGAACGGCAAAAATAACGGTCAGACGAATGTTCTTTCCCATGGCTGATTAACTCCTTTAATGTTTTGTTCCGGTACTATTTTTTCCCGGCCGAAATGGCCAAACGGGCCAAAAACTATTCATACAATAGTAACCTTTGCCATCAAGTCACGCAACAGATCAAAGAGATATACCCGAATAACTGATTGATAAGCGCCGGTTATCAACAGATACATAACGGCTCGATTATCGATCCGGCAAAGTTGATAGATGTTGAGTGCCACAACATCGCCGACACTCAACAGATAGATACTCAAAAAGTCCTTCCTCGGATGACAACCTGGCATCATTCCCATGAAGGCTGACCACCTGAACCACGAAGAACATTCCAAAATCACTTGACCCCGCCCCGGAGGAATCTGTAGCATAGGAAAGGAACCTTTAAATAAAACATCTTTGGAGAACGCTTATGAAAAAATACGTATGTACGGTCTGCGGGTATGTATATGATCCCATTAAAGGCGACCCGGATTCCGGGATTGAACCCGGCACCGCCTTTAAGGATATTCCGGACGAATGGATCTGCCCGGTCTGCGGTGCAGAGAAAGATCAGTTTGAGCCGATGGCTTGATAGGGGAAGAAACTCCTGAGACTTCTGGCCCGGAGGGAGAGATTGTTCAGTTCCCTTCTCCACTCCGGGTCCTGATCGCCTCCAGAACCGTGGGGAGAAGGTTCACGACAACCCGCTGATAACCGGTCGCAGTTGGATGAATACCATCCGCTTGGTTCAGGCCAGCCTCCCCGGCCACTCCCTCAAGGAAAAAGGGCATAAAGAGCACTTCATTGTCCTTAGCCAGGGTCGGGTAGATCGCGGCGAATCGCGAGGTATATTCCTCACCCATGTTCCGCACCATATCCATGCCGCAGAGTACTACCTTGACCTCACTCTGGCGAAAGAGCCCGATGATCGCTGCAATATTCTTCCGGGTCAACTCCGGATCAATCCCACGCAACCCATCATTGGCCCCGGTCTCAAGTATCACGACATCCGGGGCAAACGACAAGACCCACTTGGTCCGTTCAAGGGCGCCACTGCTGGTCTCGCCGCTGACTCCGGCATTAATCACTCGCCAGTTCAAGCCCTGCTTCCGTAACAGTTGGTCGAGCAGGGCCGGATAGGCCTCAGCTTCTTCAACTCCGAGCCCAGCAGTCAGCGAGTCTCCCATGGCCACAATTGTTCCATCATAGTTAACCGAAGGGGACGTTGGACTTTGGGGAAGTTCCGTCGCCTTCCGTTCACAGCCGACCAAGGCCAGAATCTGGCAGAACAACAGCCCAACAAGAATCACCTGCTTCATCCATCTCCCCCTTCTGTTTGTTGGAGATAGGTGGCCGGTTTCTGGCGCAGGATTCTGATCGATGCCAACCAACCGCTCATCACGGCCAAAACCACCACTCCTACCATCATGACCAGAGACGAACCGGCAAAGGAAAGATAGTCAATCCGCATTTGATAACGGCAGACCGCCCAGGCAATCCCCTGGGCAAGCAACATTCCGATGAGTCCACTACCGATACCCAACAGGCTGTTCTCCAGAAGGAACATGGTATTGACGAACCCACTACCAGCGCCGAGGACCTTATAAAATACCGCTTCCCGAATCCGCTCCGCCCTGGTGGCGGTGATAGAACCGGCAATAAGCAACACCCCGGCCAGAAAACTGAGCAGAGCCATAAACCTGACAATGAAGACGAGTTTATGAAGGAGACCGGCAATGGACAAGACGATGGAACCGATATCGATCACCGAAACGTTGGGCAACCGGGAAACGATCCGATTCTGAATCTCCCCCACTTGATGCGCTTCAACCCTGACCCCGGTAAAATAGGTTTGGGGTGCCTGGGCAAGGACCGAGCTCGGGAAGACAAAAACGAAAAAAGGCCGGGCCGGTCGATCACGACGTCCACGGATACTGGTCACGGTCGCCTCAAGTGGCATCCCCTGGATATTAAAGGAAATAACGTCGCCCAGCCTGAGGTCGTTGTCCTCGGCCATGTAGTCAAGAATCGAGACTTGGGCTGAAGTCAGGCCCGGTTGAAAAAGAGATTCCCCCTCCAGAATGGTTTCATCAGCCAGCAGAGAATCCCGCCAGGTCAGACTAAATTCACGGGCCAGATTATCACCCCGTTTCCGTTGTTGCATATCTCGGTTGACCGAAATCCCATTGACCTTTTCCACCCGGCCCCGCACCACCGGATAGCTGACGGTCGGCATATCGATCAACCCGTTGAATTCATCAATTTGCGATTTCTGAATATCGACGAAGTAGAGATTGGGGGCCTCCTCGGGAAAGGAATCGACAAAGACCGCATTCAGATTCTGTTCAACCAGAAAAATTGTAAAAAGCAGGGCGCAGGAGGCACTGAGGGTGGTCAGAATAGCAACGGAGGAATTCCCCGGGCGGAAAAGCCCCCGAACCCCGCGCCGGATAACCAGTGACCTGAAACGCAACCGATCCAAGACCAAGAAAAATCCCCGGACCAACAAATAACAGGCCGTCAGTAAGCCAATGGTCCCACCAATAAAGATGAGCCCGGTGCGCACACTTTCCACCGCCTGCATCACTAAGGTTATAAAAAACCCAAGGATCACAATAGAGGCCAGGAGTACTACGGATTTTCGTTGCCCGGTCGGCAGAGCGCCGGAGAAAATCGACGCCGGCTTAACATCACGCAGACGCAACAAGGGGAGCAGACTAAAGACCAGGACCACCACCAGCTCTGTGCCCAGGGCCCGTAAAATCTCAATCCAGGAAAAGGAAAAGACGGCATCCTTGGGGAGAATGCTCCCGGCCAGCTCGAAAAGTAACCGTTGCAACCCCAAACCCGGAATCAGTCCAAGCAATGCTCCGCAAAGCCCGAGTCCGAGAATCAGGAGCAGGTAATTGACCAAAATTGTCGAACCCTTCGCCCCCAGGGTCCGGAGAATGGCAATGGTAGGGATGCGCCCCTGCAACAGAGCGGTGACCGAGCGCTCCATGGCGATCCCGGCCAGCAAGAGGGTAAAGATAGCAATGAGACTAAGAAAGAAGAGAAAATTATCATAGAAACGCCGGATCCCCGATGGAGCATTGCGATAGGTGGAAACTCGCTCCCTGGTCGCTTCCGCCAGGCGCGACAACTGATCGGCAATGGATTCCAGATCAGCTTCCCTGGTAACCTTGAGCAGCAGATCATAGGAAACCCGGCTGCCCGGCCTGATGAGATTGATGGCAGTGAGATCAGCGGTATTCACCATAACCCGGGGACCAAAGGAAAAAAACTCCACCGGCCGATCTGGTTCACGAATAATTACATCGCGGATCAGCAGCTCGGCATTGCCGAGTCGGAGGGTATCCCCAACCTTCAGTTCCAAACGATCAAGCAGGGCCTGTTCAACCAGGGCTGAACCGGGCTGGAGCTGTTCGGCCAGGTCCCGATTGGACTGCAGTTCAACTCGGCCATAAAAAGGGTACCCATCCGCCACCACCTTGACCTGGGCCAGAAGGCTCTCCTGGGAGTCCGCCGAACGAACCATGGAATAGAAGGTATAAGTGGCCGCTGCCTGCACCTTGGCCTGCCCGACGAGGTCATCAACTTGACTTTGCAGGGATTCACCCATGGTACTATGGGAATGAATAACAATATCGCCGCCCAGAAAACTCCGGGCATCCTGGCGCAAAACACTATCAATACTGCCGGAAAGGCCCCGCTCGGCCACCAGAGAGACCATGGCCAGAATAACACAGAGCAAAAAGAGCACGGCCTGGAACCCCATGGCCGCACCTTCCCGCACCATCAGGCGCGGCATCAGAACTCGACCCTGATCAGGTTGTTGCGATTTCATCATGGAAAATGCGCCCATCCTGGAGATGAAGAACTCGATCGGCCCGCCCGGCAAGCTCACGGTTATGGGTCACCAGCACCAGAGCGGTTCCTTCTTCGCGCCGCAGGGTCAGGAGCAGATTCAGGACCTCGTCGCCGCTGATACTGTCCAGATTACCGGTGGGTTCATCGGCAAAAACAATCCGGGGCCGATTGATCAGGGCCCGGCAGATTGCCACCCGCTGTTTCTCACCCCCGGAGAGTTGACGAGGGAAACTATTACGACGATCCAGCAGATCAACCCGCCGCAGCAACTCCTCCCCCCGGGAGACGCCTTCGGCATCCCCCCGCAATTCGGCCGGGAAGGTAATGTTCTCAAGAGCGGTCAGGGATGGGACCAGATGAAAGGACTGGAAGACGAACCCAAAGGTCCGGTTACGCATGGGGGCCAGGGCATCTTCACTGAAGTCGGTGACATCCTTACCCTGGATAAAAATCCGGCCGCTGGTGGGCCGATCCAACCCGGAGAGGAGAGTCAGCAGGGTAGTCTTACCGCTGCCGCTGCGACCATCGATAACCACGAATTCGCCAGTGCTGACCGCCAGAGAAACATTCTGCAATACAGGAATCTCTCGATGATCGATGATAAATGATCGGGAGAGATCCTGGGCCTCGATGATTATTTCAGGTGGCAAGGAGTTAATCGTCATAGGCAATGAACCTTGATGTCCAATGGTGGCTGGGTTGGAAAGAGAAACCATCTTCCCATACTTTACAGTATAGCAGCTTGATTTGTAAGGTAATGCTCTGAAAATGAAATTACAATCTGGTCATGGGCCATGATACACTTATGGCAACAGGATTGAGATGACCTTCACCATGCACCTCATGCGGCGCTTGCTGGAAAACGCCCACCCGGGCTCTGTCCCCCCAGGAGGATAGAACAGCTCTATTTTTCTAAGAACTACTGGTTTGACCTCAAATGATACCCATGAAGATTGAAGCACTTTCAACCCTAAACAACAGGCTCTGCCAGTGAGAGTTCTTTCCTACAATATCCATAAAGGCTTTAACCTGGGCAACCGCTCAGTAGTCCTCACCGCCATCCGCGATGCCATCCATGCCGTTGATGCCGATCTGGTCCTGCTCCAGGAAGTTGTTGGCGAAAACAGCCGACACACCCGAAATCGGCGGGACTGGATTCCCATGGCCCAATCTGAATACCTGGCGGATGAGATTCGCCAGCACCATGCCTATGGCGAGAATGTTCGGTACCTCCATGGTCATCACGGCAATGCCATTCTCAGCCGATACCCTCTGGTGAGCAACAACAACTACAATGTCAGTATCGGGGTCTTTTCCAAAAGGGGGATCCTCCATGTCGAAACCGAAAAAGGCGTCCATCTGCTGTGTGTTCATTTTGGGCTCCTGGCCTGGGAACGCCGCCACCAGGGACGCGCCCTGCTTAAGTGTCTCGACCAGATTGCTTTCGATGCTCCGGTAATCGTGGCAGGAGACTTTAATGACTGGCGAAGCCGAACCCATCAGATCATGCTGAATTGCGGACTCCATGAGGCCCTGCATGAGATCCATGGCCGCCCCCCCAGGACCTATCCGGTCCACTACCCCCTGTTCCGCATGGACCGGATCTATTACCGAAACCTGGAACTGATCACCGCTCGACGCCTGGACGGACCGGTTTGGAAGAGACTGGCCGATCACTGTCCCCTGTATGCCGAATTCAAATCTTGATCCATTCCGAGGAGAAAAAATGTGCGGCCGATTTGCCCTACCCATCCCCTTCAACAAAGTCATGGACCATTTTTTGGTCAGGTCGGAACTGGCTGTTCCCCCCCGTTACAACATCGCCCCGACCCAGGAAACGATTGTGATCAGACAGAAGTCCCTCACCACCATGGAGATTACCCCCATGCGCTGGGGGTTAATTCCCGGCTGGGCTAAATCGGCTGAGATCGGAGCAAAACTGATCAACGCCCGAAGTGAAACCTTGGCGGGAAAACCCTCTTTCCGCACGGCCTATAAGACCCGGCGCTGCCTGATACCGGCCAGCGGTTTTTTTGAATGGCAACAACAGGGCAATCGGAAACAACCCTATTATATCGGATTAAAAGGAGGCAAGCTCTTTGCCATGGCAGGCCTGTGGGAGTCGTGGCGGGATCCGGCGGAAAAAATCGTGTTGAGCTTTACCATTATAACCACGGAGGCCAACAGTTTCGTGACCAGGATCCATGAACGGATGCCGGTCATCATCGACCGGGAACAATACGGACTATGGTTAAATCCGACAACCGACACCACGATTCTCAGCCAGATTCTCAAACCATGGTCTTCAATGATGATGACATCCTGGCCGGTCAGCACCATGGTCAACAACCCGAAAAACGATGCCCCGGGCTGTCTGGTCAAAATCGGCTCGGAAGGACTTCCGACCTAGCCTGTCGGCTTATTCTACGTTTTCCGTCACCTTCTCTTTGAGATCTGCGGGTGACAATATAAAACCGGCACCTTCTTCCGCGACGACCAGCCTGAAAAACTCGCAGGTAAGACAGTTAAACAGTTTTTGCGCCGCCGTCCCCTGGGGTTCACCGCCACAAAGGGTCCCGGCGATTCGCCAGCAAAACCGGCCCCCGTTTTCCCCTTGATTAACCCCATCAAACTTTCCTGATATGGTAACCGGACACAATCCATATTCCAGAACATTCTTGCCCCCGGGTTGCCGACCACATTGCTTCACTTCCCAACAATTTTTTGGTTTCATAGTTGCCAGCTTTTTTAAGATTCGCACCATCAATCCGACAATCAACTAACAGATAGTATCCACACGAAGTACATGTAACCACAGGGAAGAAACCTGTCAACAAAAAGCCTCCTCCAAAGGTATTATGAATCGATACAAAATATTCTAAAGGTTTTACTAATCGATGGGGACAGCTGATATCCTCAAAATCCCTTTCTGCCTCACCCCCCCCCGGACATTTATACTCAAACCTAAGCCCGGGAGCCCTAATTTTTAGCTCATTAAAGAGCAACCTTGTTTTTTTCAATTTTTTCAACCTGACCGCGTGAACATTGGCGGCGCTACGCGGCAACTTCATTGGCGCGGTCAGGTTACGCAAGACATTAAGAAATGCAAGCTGCTGCCAACCTACACCGCCCGGGAATTCAGGGCCATGGTTGACGCAGCATAAGAGGTCAAACAGTCGGGCCGCCCAACAAGGGGGGCCTTTAAGATGCTTGAGCCGTATGACGGGAAACTGTCACGTACGATTCTGAGGGGGGAATGGAGCCGCAAGGATCCTGACCTACCCGGTCCCTCAAAAACACACCATTGCAAAATGCTATGTTATGAATTAGAATATAGTACAGATCAATTCATAACATAGTGGAGGAAATAAAATGGCAACCGCAGTAAGAATTTCCGAAAATCTCCTGACTGATGCAAGAAAACACAGCAAAGTAGACCACAGGTCTATAACTGGTCAAATTGAACACTGGGCGCGTATTGGGAAATGCGTCGAAGAAAATCCAGATTTAACCTACGATCTCATCAAAGATATACTCATTGGAATCCAAGAACTAGATCAAGGTGAAAAAACCGAATATACTTTTGGGTAACAAGAATGAAAATATTCCAATCGAGATCATTCGCTCAAAAAGTCAAAAAATTATCAAAAGCCGAGAAAACTACTCTTGATACAGAAATTAAAAAAATTATCGCTGAACCAGAAGTAGGAATTGAAAAAAAAGGAGATCTGCGTGAAGTGTTTGTGCACAAATTTAAAATCAAATCCGCACAACACCTCCTGGCATACAGATTTACTAAAACGGCATTAGAACTTATCATGCTTGGGCCGCATGAAAACTACTATCGTGACCTAAAGAAGTATCTAAAATAAAAAAGTACGGCTAACCATCACGCTAATCGGGTAGCCGGGGGTTTCTAACCCCCAACCCCCACACACCCTGCATGCGGCTCCGCACAGGGCAGTTCTCTCGGAATACGCCTCATATGATACACTACGTGAGCGTTTGCAAAAAAGGCAACCAATGACAATGCGCTTTATCCATACCGCTGACATCCACCTAGGTAAAACATATCGCAATTCATTGGGTGAGGCGGAGCGCTACGAAGACTTTTTTCGTTGCCTATCAGGCATTGTCGAAGCTGCCTCAGACGAAAAAGTCGATTTCATCCTGATCTGCGGAGACCTCTTCCACACCGGTCAAATCCTGCCCAAGACCTTTGCCAAAACCATCGAAATCCTCCAGCCCCTGAAAGCAGCCGGTATCCCTTGTATTGCTATTGAAGGCAATCACGATTGGATACATCGGCGGCATAATATCTCCTGGATGGAAGCTCTTTCTGAGATGGGTTATATCCGGTTGCTGCGCCCTTCCCGCTTCGAGGACGGTGGCTATCGATTCGATCCGTTCGCTGAAGAGACCGGCACCGGTGGGCATATCGAGATCGGTGGTTTAAATATCTATGGGTTGGGGTATATCGGAGCCAATGCCGGGAGCCACGTGGAGCGGATCTGTGAGGCGGTGACCACCGGGAACAATCTGCTGCTGTTCCATGTCGGGATCTGGAAGTACTCGCCGGTCGAGATCGGCAATATGAAGATTGAAGAGGCCCATCCTCTGGCCGAAAAATTCGGTTATGTCGCCCTTGGTCACGGCCACAAACAATACGTGATCGAAACCCCACAAGAAAAACCATACGCCTATAACCCAGGCGCTCCCGAGCGGGTCAACTTCGGCGAGGAGAAGTACGACAAGGGCTATTATTTTGTGACGGTCGTAGATGGTAAATTCTCCCCCGAATTCAGGCGAACCGATCCCAGGCCGATGCTGGTCGAAGCCATCAATCTGGACGGGGCTGAAGATAGTGATACCGCCCTGGCCCGTTTCCGGGAACAGCTCAAGAAAAAGCTGGCCGGGCTGGACGAAGAGCGAAAACCGCTATTGGAGCTGAAACTGGCCGGCCGGGTCGGATTTCATCCCTTTGAACTGGGCCGGGAACGGTTGCGGCTGACCCTTGATGAGTTCGCCGCACCTCTCCATGTCGAGATCAAAAACCATCTTTCTCTGGTGTCGAGGACCAGCGGAGAGGAAGTGGTCAAGAAGTCTCTGTCCGAGATCGAAAATGATGTGCTGCATGAACTGATCGGGGCCCACAGCCAATACCAGGGCCGGGAAGAGGAGCTAACCAGATTATCGCTGGCGATCCGTGACCTGGTTCTAAAGGGCGATATGGAAGATGATGAATTGCTGGGATTGTTCGGGGGGAATGTTTAGCTATGCAAATTCTCTCGATCACCCTCAAGAACATCAAATCCCACCGGGACAAGGAACTGCATTTCGTCAAGGGGATCAACGTTCTGTCCGGGGTGAACGGGGTCGGCAAGAGTACGATCTTCGAGGCCATCGGTTATGCCCTGTTCGGTGTTGATGCCCGTGACTTTGTCGGCAACATTGAGCGCTTCATCACCATCGGCGCCAAGAAGGGTGAAATAGCCGTGACCTTTACCTCCGACTCCGCTGAAACCTATCGGGTTTCCCGCAGTGTCGGAGCCGGTTCCAAATGGCTGCTGGCCAGGGAGATTGACGGGGATTTTGAGGTCGAGGACCATTCCGGCGCCCCGGAAACGGAAAACCGGATCAAGGAACTGCTCGGACTTGACAGTGGCCGACCTCTGGCCGATCAGTTCAAGCTGGTGATCGGCCCCTTCCAGAACGAATTTCTTGGCCCCTTTGTTCTCAAGCAACCGACCAGAAGGCAGGAAGCCTTTGATGAGATCCTCGGTATCGATGCCTGGCGGAAGACCTATAAAGGCACCAGCACCCTTTTAAAGGCGGTGCAAAGCAAGATCGAAGTCCTGACCGTGGAGATTGAAGGCAAACAGGAGCAGGTTGACACCCTGCCCGAACGACAGAAGGAACTTGCCACCTTAACCACTGAAAACGAAGGTCAGGAAAAGGACCTGACCGGGAAGGAAAAGTCTCTGGCCGAAACCGATAAGCAGCTCGCCGGTCTTGATGAACAGGAGAAAACAACCAATGTTGTGAAGTCGGAAATCCAGGTTCTGGAGAATCGTATCCGGGACGGGGAAGGGAAAATAACCGATCAGAACAAACGGGTAGAAGAAGCCGAGCTGGCCCTGGCAACCATAGATAAGAGCAAGGCGGGAAAGGAAGCCTTCGAGGGTGCTGAAGCTAGCCTGAAGGCTTTACGGGAGCAGGAGAAACTGCAACGGGAAATCGAGAAAGATATCACTTCACTGGACAAGGAAAGTACCCGCCTCACCCAGACCCTTGAACACGAACTCCGGGAAATAGAAAAAACCGAAAAGCAACTGAGCGAAGAAGAAAGCCAGCTCCAAAAAGACCGGAAAGCCCTGACCGCAGATGATAATTTAAGCAAAACAGCGTCCCGTTTGCTTGAACTGCGCAAGGAGGCAGAAGAGATCCGCAAGGGCCAGGGACTGCTTGACGGGAGGCGGGCCGGCTTGATGGAAGGGAAGGAAAAACTGGCCGAGGGAGTCTGTCCGTTTTTCAAGGAAGAGTGCCGGAATATTGAAGGGATTGCCCCACGGGATGTATTCACCGCCAGAGTGGACGATCTGGACAAAGAAATCCTTGAGTTGGAGAAACGATTGGCTGGCCTGGGGCAGAAAATTGCGGAGGCCGAACAAGCCCAGCATGAACTGGATTCACTGAAGGTACGGACTCAAGAACTTGAGAAACAGTTAACCGGCCTGACCAGGCGGCGGGATGAAAACAACAATCGGAAACGTCCCCTTGACGGGATGAAAAAGCAACAGGCAGAAGCCGAGCAAAAGGCCCTGACCAGAAAGGAAGAGCTCAAAAAGTTCAGCAAACTGGAAACCGAAATTGCCAAAGTCGAAAAATTGCGGATTGAACATCAGGCGGCCCGGGATACCTTCTTTGCCAACCAGAAAGACGCTCTGGATCTGGATAATCGGCGGGCAACCTTGAAGGAATGGACGAGACTTTTAGAAGAGATCAAAACCGAACTGGCCGCCAAACAGAAAGTGCTGGTCAAACTGGATAAAGACTATGACCTGAAGCGCCACGCCGAGGTCCGTCTGGCCAAGGAACAACTGCTGGCCGTGGTTGCGACGATCAAGCAGAAGATCGCTGATCTTGGCAAGAATCGCCTGCGCCTTGAAGAAGAGATCAAAAGGCTGAACAAGATTCAGGAAGAAATCAAGGGGAAATTGGCTGAGAAGAAAATTCTTGCCGGCAAAGCCGAACTGGTCACCTTTTTGCGGAGCAAGATCTTCAATAATGTTTCGGCCCAGCTCTCGGAACGTTTCCGGGAAGAGATCAGCCTGCGGGCCGACCGCATCTACCGCAATATCGCCGAAACCGATGAAGAACTTCACTGGGGCGACAAATACCAGATCGTCCTGCGGGACATGCAGGACGGGACGATCCGGGAACGTAGCGACGACCAGCTGTCCGGTGGCCAGACCATGAGCGCGGTGGTTGCCCTCCGCTTGGCCTTACTGCAAACCATTGGGGCGCGAATCGCCTTTTTCGACGAGCCGACCTCAAATCTCGATGCCGCTCGCCGGGAGAACCTGGCCCACGCCTTCCGGGCGATTGACGTGGGCCGCGAAGAAGTGACCGAGCATTGGTATGACCAACTCTTTCTGATCAGTCATGATATTGCATTTACCGAAGTCACCGACCAGATTATTTCGCTGGAATCTTAAAAACATCATCCCCCCACCCCGCTCCCCCCTCTACACCCTCGATCTCATCCCATCTCTCAAAAAATCTCATTTCGGGTTGAAACATCATAAGCCCCCGACAGGATCCAAAACAACATCCTGGATTCTCTTGTAGGAATCGTCCTCCAAGATATTCAGCATTTACCGGCAGACAATGATTATGATATAGTGTATAAGGTTTGGGATTCATTACTATGATCACTCCATCCGCCTGTATTGACAATATTTTCTGCTATTGTTCAACCGGGCTAAATATTGAGGTACTGTACAGTGCTACCAAACCACGAAAAGCGAGAACGAACCCGGATACCTGCCAGTGCCAGGGTAACTTTGACCACCGAGAACAAATCTTTTTACCTCGATGGGAGTATACGTGATATTAGCATGACAGGCCTTTTCGCCAATGTTGACTTCGGCTTCCCGGTTGGCACCAAATGTAAGGTTCAGATCGCTTTGATTGGTAAAAAATCAGAACTCACCATCAAGTTAGACGGGTTAATAGTCAGACGCGACCACCAGGGGTGCGGGGTCAATTTTGATGGTGATCTTGAATGGTGGCCGATATTTGCCATGTATTTTCACAAGGCCCCAAAGTCGAACCGTCTACTTGAGGCATCGGCACATCAGTAATTTAAAGAACAGTCCGCAAACAACTCCCGATTAAGCCGATAACCCACGGAATCTCCCACACAACAAACTCTTTAATCCTTCACAGGGCCTCAATCAATTTCATCACCTCAATTCTTTGGCATTTTCCTCCATTCACATCTATAGTGGTTAACAATTCAACTTTATCACCCCGCATATAAAATCTGAAACACCGGTCGCTTCGCTCAATGGCACTCAAGTTGGCCTTCCGGAGCGGGTGTATACAGGAATAAACAAGGATAAACATGGCACAGCTCGGCAGAATCAACCAACTCACAGTGAAGAGAATACGGGACTATGGAGTCCATCTGGATGGTGGGGAGTTAGGAGATATCCTTCTTCCTAAAAAACATGTCCCCAAGGATTGCGCTCCAGGAGATAGTATTGAAGTTTTTGTATATTCAGACACGGAAGGACACCTCCGCGCCACCCCCCAGAAACCTTACGCGAGTGTTGGGCAGTTCGCCAAATTACGCGTTGTGACGAATACACCGGTTGGCGCCTTCCTGGACTGGGGCCTGCAAAAAGATTTATTTGTCCCCAAGAATGAACAACTTGTCAAAATGGAAGAGGGGACCTTCTATGTGGTTTATGTCTTTCTGGATGAAAAAACCAACCGCATCACCGCCTCATCAAAAGTGGATAAATTTTTAAGTCGTCAGCCCCCGACCTATAAAGCAGGCGAAGAGGTCAATCTCCTGATCTATGACAAGACGGTTCTAGGGTATAAGGCGATTGTCAATAACACCCACTGGGGTGTCCTCTACAAAAACGAACTCTTTCGCAAACTGACCGTCGGCTTAGAGCTCAAAGGATACATCAAAAAAGTCCGCGAAGATCAGAAGATCGACTTGACCCTGCTCAGACCAGGGTATCAAAAAATCGATGAAATCGCCCAGACCATCCTGATGAAAATCAAAGAACAGGGTGGCCGCGTTCCGGTAACTGACGACACCCCCCCGGAAACAATCTACACCCTGTTCGGGATCAGCAAAAAGGTATTCAAGCAGGCCATCGGCGCCCTTTACAAGAAACGGCTGATCACCATGGACGCCAACGGGATTAAACTGGTCAGGCGGTAATCATTGCCCGGCAGCACAACCACGCCACTCAATGGACCTACCGCCGACCAGGAGACCTCATTCCCCTTAGAGCACTCCCTGTTTTTCGCGATTGAAAACGGCTTGGATAACGCTCTCCAGGTTCTTCAGGGTATACGGTTTACTGAGAATGGCCTTGAAGCCATACTCACGATAGTTGGCTAGAATGGGGCTATCGGCATACCCGCTCGAGACCACAACCACAACCTCCGGATTCATGGCCAATAATCGGCGGATAGTCTCCTCGCCACCCATTCCCCCTCGGATCGTCAGATCAAGAATGACCACGTCGAAAGGTTCTTCCTTTTGCATGGCGACCCGGTACGTATCAATCGCCTCCTCGCCGTTGCTGGCGTAATCCACTTGATGACCAAGACTCTTGATCATGGCACCGGCAATGCTGCAGACCATTGGTTCGTCATCCATGATGAGAATCTTACCCGGTCTGATCGGTTCGTTGTTCACCACAATCGGTTGATCGTCGGCTTGAATGGTTTCTGACGCCGGCAAGAAAAGATGGAAGGTCGTTCCTTCTCCGGGGGTAGAGGCCACCATGATCCGTCCATCATGGTTCTTGATAATGGAGTATGAAGTGGCCAATCCCAGCCCGCTTCCTTTGGTCTTGGTGGTAAAATAGGGATCAAAAATTTTGGTAAGATTCTTCTCTTGAATGCCGATCCCTTCATCACGGACAGCAACTTCCACATACGGTCCAACCGCTAAGCCATCGGGTAAAACCGGATCCCCAGAAGGAATATTCCTGAGTGAAACCTCCACCCGGCCGCCCTCAGCCATGGCCTGGGACGCATTTAAGATAATGTTCTGGATCACTTGAGAGATCTGCCCTTCATCCATCTCCACCGGCCAGAGGTCGTCCTCCTGGACAATACAGCACCCGGTGGAGGAACCACTTAAGGAGAAACGAACTCCATTTTCGACCACCGGCCCCAGATTGGCCGATCTCTTCACTGGTTTGCCGCCCTTGGAAAAGGTCAACAACTGGGTGGTTAAATTAACCGTGAGGTTAAGCGCCTTCTCCGCCTCTTCCAAAAACTCGTTGGTCTCCCGGTTGAGTCCGGTGCCCATCTTTGCTAAAGAGATATAGCCAAAAACACCTTGCAACAGATTATTAAAATCATGGGCAATGCCTCCGGCCAGGGTCCCTATGGCTTCCAGTTTCTGGACCTTGAGACGTTCCTCCTCCAGCAGCCGTTTTTCGGTGATGTCATTAATGGTCTCAATTACCTGGGTGACAGCCCCGGTCTCATCCCTAAGGGGAAAGGCCTTGGTCTCCACGTAGGTGGTACTGCCTTCCGCATCCTCATGTCGATGAAACGTGGTATGGGGAAGGCCGGTAGCAAAAACCCGGTTGACACTGCACTCCTCACCCGCCTCATGGCAGGGCATCTCAAGCTTATGGGACACCTCAAAACAGTAGCGCCCCAGGACCTGATCAACAGGAACCCCAAACGCCGAGCAATACGCCCGGTTGGCACTCATAATCCGGTAGGAACGGTCGACCACGATGAATCCCTCGTCAACGGTGTCGAGGATATTCCGAACATACTCTTCGCTCCGGCGAATCTTCTCCTCGGCCAGCTTTCGCTCGGTTATATCCTGACCGGTCCCGCTGAGCACGACCAGTTTACCAGAACTATCGGGAATGAGTTCTGCCTGGGCGTGCAGAATTCTGCTTTGTCCATCATTGCGGTTAAATCGATATTCGACATTAAAGGGTTTCTGGGACCGGAGAGTCTCTTCAATGGCCCCTTTCAGCTGCGGCTGGTCTTCGGGATGAATCATGCTGAAAAAGAGATCAAAATCCTCATGGTCTTTTTGCGGATCAAGGCCCAACAAACGAAAGAGTTCATCGGACCAGATCGCCTGATTGGTCTCCAAATTATGCTCCCAACTGCCGATATGGGCAATCCGCTGGGATTCGGCAAGTCTCTGCCCCTGGGCTTTCAGAGTTTCTTCAACCAATCGACGTTCGGTGACATCACGAAAAACCCCTAAAAGACAGGCCCGGCCACCAATATTCATTACGGCGGCATTGATGTCTGCAAAAAACAGGCTGTTGTCCTTGCGTTTCACCGGAACATTCTCGGCCAGGGAAAGCTCGCCCCGAAGTTGGCGCGCGAAAACATCACGGACAGCCGGTAAATCTTGAGGGAGATGAATATCGTCAACTCCTAAAGCAAACAACTCTTCCTTGGTATAGCCAAGCATTTTACCGATGGTCCGATTAGCTTCAACAAACCGATTTTTCTCGATATCGGTGATCAAAATACCGTCGTTGGCCTTATCAAAAATAGTTCGACATTTATCCTCCGAGGCCATCAGCAGTATCTCGGCGCGTCGCTGTTCGGTGATATCCTGGACCACCCCGACCATCCGCACCGGCGCTCCCTTTTCATCACGAATCACCTGGCCGATGGTATGCAGGTAAGCCTCGCTGCCGTCTCGGCGAAAGAAGGCGTAATTCATCTCAAAGGGGGTGTCGTCATTCAGGGCCGCCTCGATTGCCACCAGGAATTCCGCCTTACTATCAGGGTGCATCTGCTGGAGAATAAGGCTGTAATCGGGGGCAATCTCCCGAGGCTCAAACCCGTATATACGGTAAAGCTCGTCGGACCAGCGGACAACATTGGTGGCCACCTCCCACTCCCAGTCACCCACATGGGCGATGGCCTGAGCGCGGGATAATCGCCGCTCACTTTCCAGAAGGGCCTCGGTGGTCGAATCCGATCCATTGATCTCGGTCATGGCTACGCCTTGTGTGAGGTTTATCGGGAACACGCTGGTGAAGAATCAAATAACGCCATAGTATCATGAGTTTTTATTAATCCAACACTGTTTTTTCCGACCATTCCAACAAAGTCCATTCTCCCCCCGGATAGTTGGTCCTCATTGCTCCATTTACCGGGATTTTTGTAACCCCGAAGATTGCCATCTCCCCCCCCTTTCGTCGCAACAATATCCACTTCATCCCATTGGCATGGTGAAAACCAGATGACACCATTATGATGATGCCATTTGAAAGAAGTATCGTTCAATTTGGACTGGGGGATACCAATGGGACTGTTTACAAAAATCATGCTCTTCACCAGAACTTTTCCCGCCATTTTTATCTATTTTGCGGTAAAGGAACAGACGAGCACTCCGATTGCCGCAGGAATAGCCGCCACTTATACCATCAGCTATACCCTGCTGGCGCATAAAGAAAACCAAGAAACCAAACTTGATTACGCCATGGTCTTATTCTGGCTGGTCGGATTGGTTGCCATGGTTCTCTGGCAGGATACCGCCATCTGGCTTTATAATGACCACTTCACCTCCATACTCTATTTTACTTTTTTTCTGGTCGCAGCTCTCTCCCTCACCAGGAACGTCGAACCATTTACCATCCCCTTTGCCAAACGCAACAGTGCCCCGGAAGTCTGGCAGACGGAACCGTTTCTGGCGATTAATCAAACCATGTCGATGATCTGGACCGGATTATTTTTAGTGGCGTTCATGGTCTCGCTCTTCCCGTCCGCCCTCTTTAAAATCATCGTGCCGATTGGACTGATGATCCTGATCGGCATTCCTCTTAACAAAAAATTTCCGGCGTATGCTCTCCGAAAACATCAAACGGTTCCAGGCACAGCGCCCAATAGTGGGAAAACCCCAGAAGATCAAACAACCGTCCTGCCATCTAATGTTGAGAGTATCAACCAAACAGATGAGCAACGCCAACTTCAGGCACGCCGCCAGGGACCAATCCAAAAGGCCTTGATCGTACTCGGCAGTCCCCGAGGCCGGCACGGTCATACTTATCGATTGCTGGAGAAATTCATGGAGGGGATGGCGGCTGGCGGTATCGAGCAAGAATTGATCTTGCTCTCCGAACTTACGATCAAGCCATGCATCGGTTGCTTTTCCTGCTGGGTCAAGACCCCCGGTCGATGCATCCACCAGGATGACATGCCGCACCTGCTTAAAAAAATGCGGTCTGCCGACCTGATCGTCTATGCCCAACCGCTCTATACCTTTTCCGTTCCCGGGATCATGAAAAATTTCCTTGATCGTTCACTGCCCAAACTGGAGCCGTTTCTCGTGGAAAGGCCCGATGGTTCCACCCGACACCCCTCACGCTGGCGGGAATCGAACCCGGAACGGTTCCTGCTCTTCTCGGTCTGCGGATTTCCGGAGATCAGCCATTTCGCGCCGATTGTGGCCATGTACCGGGCCATGGCCACAAGCGGCGGAGCAACCATCGTCGGGGAAATCCTGCGCACCTCCTCCGAGTCTTTGACCTTTCATGAACGGTACCAGGACCGCTACGACCATCTGCTGGCTTCCCTCCATCAAGCGGGGCGCCAAGTGGCTGAACAGGGCTATGTCAGCCCGATCACCGAACAACAGATAGCACAGCCATTCCATGGTAATGTCGACGGTTTCCGGCAGGTCGCCAATTATTCCTGGGAGACGCTGCTGGAGTACGAAGAAAAGAAAAAAACAAAAGCGGCACTCCCGGACCGTGAGGACTATCTGCGGAACCAACCCCGGATGCTTTTTGGCGGCATGGCCTCCAAGTATAATCCTTTAAAAGCTGGCACCCTGCAGGGGGTCCTGCAATTTGAGATCATAGATCGCGATGACGGACAGTATTTTTTCGATCTCTCCCCGGGGAAATGCCACCTGAACCGAGGACAAGCAGCTAGAGCCGACCTGAAAATCAAGACTCCCTGGGAGGTTTGGCGCGCGATTAGTTCTGGCGCAATCTCTGGCACCGAGGCCTTTCAAAAAGGACTCTATGAGGCGGAAGGTGACCTTGGCCTCTTGTTGAAGATGCGGGCAGCGATGCAATAAAACCTAAAAACAATGGACCAAAAACAATGAAAAAATTAACGCGGGCATCATGGATCATCATCGGTTTCGTCCTGTTTCTACAGGGGTGGATTGCATCCTCATCGGCCGAACCGGCCGCTCATTCCGGCACGCTCCGAATCGAAATTGACGGCATGAAGAATGATCATGGCCGGGTGCGGGTAGCGCTGATTAATTCGCAAAAAAGTTTTCACCAGGGGGAACCATATTTCCGCTCACTGGAAATCCCGATCCAAAACCGACAAAGTCACGGACTCTTTACCGATCTCCCCTTCGGCGAATATGCAATAAAGCTCTATCATGATGAAAACGGGAACCGGACCCTGGACAAGATCCCCCTGCTGGGTATACCTCTGGAACGATACGCCTTTTCCAATGGCGCCCGCTCTCCTTTCGGCCCACCGCCATTCCAAAAGGCACTTTTCCGGTTGGATTCGCCAGAAAAGGTGGTAAAGATAACCGTTCAATAATGCATATTTGAAGGTCCAATTTTGCCAGGTAATCGTTCAACCGAAAACAGCGCCATTTTCAAGCCCGCCCCGATGGGGACTGCGCTGACTTTTACCTGGCCAGGCCTGATCAAGGAACTTGTTGTCCTCGTTCTGATCAACTCCATCATCGCTTTCACCCTCCAGGGCATCGGCTTTGCCGAGGCACTGGGGGTGAGCCTGATTTATTCCCAACTCATCGGTTTTTCCATATACACCTGGGTGCGGGGAAGTTATGGTTTTTTTAATAAATTTTCACCGATCGGCCAACTGATCATCATCTTCCTGGCCCTGACCATGGGGGCAATCACCGGCATGGGACTCACCCATCTCTTCCTCCCCGAGGAGACCCGGTTAACCTTTTCACTCAACGACCACCGCTTCCTTTGGCAGGTATTATTAGTCAGTCTCTGCTGCGGCACCATGGTCAGTTATCTCTATATCTCACAAAAGAAAATCCAGGAGATCAAGGCCCTGGCCCAAGAAGAAAAAATCCGTCGTCTCGCCCGGGAAAAGCAGGCAGTGGAGCTCGAATTAAAACTCCTCCAGGCCCAGGTGGAGCCGCATTTTCTGTTTAACACTCTGGCCCATATCCATTGTCTGCTGACAACCGACCGTGAGTCCGCTGGCCGGATGCTGTTGAATCTCACCGGCTATCTCCGCACCTCTCTGGCGAGAAGCCGGCTGGCCTCGATCACAATCAAGGATGAACTGACCTTGATCGAGGCCTATCTTGAGCTGATGAAGATCAGGATGGGCTCTCGCCTCACCTATGGAATTGAGCTCACTGATGAAATCGGCGAGGAAGAGATCCCTCCCATGCTGCTGCAGCCACTCATTGAGAACAGTATCAAGCACGGCCTGGAACCGATGGTTGAGGGCGGCTCCATTACCCTCCATATCGGTCGCCAAGAATCGATGCTCCGGATCGAAATTACTGATACCGGCCAAGGCCTCTCAGAAAAAAACCACCCTGGATTCGGGACCTCCAGCGTCTTCCGAAGAATTCATGGGATATACGGCATAGACATGACCCAGATCCGGTTTGAGAGAAACATTCCCCAGGGGCTCAAGGTCATCATGACCCTGCCCCGCTTCATCCCTAAAGACCATCCACAGGGTGTTCAATGAAACCGGTACGTGCCCTCATCGCCGATGACGAAGCGATCCTCAGAACGCATCTGCGGACCACTCTTACGGAGATCTGGCCGGATCTGGAGCTCTGCGGTGAGGCCGAAAACGGTATTGAGGCCCGGGACCTGATCCTGAAAACAAGGCCGGATATCGCCTTCCTGGATATCCGGATGCCCGGATTAACCGGACTTGAGGTGGCGGCGGAGGCCCCGGAACAGTGCCGGATCGTTTTCATCACCGCCTATGACCAATATGCCATTGAGGCCTTTGATCATGCCGCCCTGGACTATCTGCTGAAACCCTTGTCCGTGGAGCGGCTCACCAAGACCGTTGCCCGGCTCCGCCAGGAAATCCAGGCACCGCCGGGATCAGATCACGCTTTCCGTTCAACCGTCGAATCATTGCTCCGAAACCTTGGGAAACCAGTCTCCCCCGGATTTCTGGACTGGATCAAGGTTCGGCATGGTGAGGGCATTAAGCTCTTGCCGGTCGACGAAATCAGTTTCTTCAGGGCCTCCGACAAATACACCGAGGTGATGACCGCATCGGCCGAACATCTCATCAGGATCAGCATCAAACAACTCGCCGAACAACTGGATCCGGCAAAATTCTGGCAGATCCACCGCAAGACCATGGTTAATGTCGGTAAAATCACCAAGGTCAACCGCTCTTTGACCGGTCGTTTTGTGGTCAGCCTGGCCGACCGCCCGGAACAACTGACCGTCAGTCGCTCGTATACCCATCTGTTCCGGCAAATGTGAATGATGAACTGAATAACAGAGGAAATGCCATGAAGAAAGCCTGCCGATCCTGTGGTAATAGCACCCAAACCCCGCAGGTCCAAAATGTCACCCACGGACTGTGCCCGGCGTGCACCGAGATGATTTTAGGTAATCCGGACCGCCTCCAATCTTTTCTGAATAAAATTGAGGTCCCCACCCTTTTAATGCAGAGCAACCCCAGACTGGTCGTTACCGCAAACCATGGGGCACAAGTCCTTTTCGGCAAGAGTCCTGCCCAGGTCAGCGGTCTCCGAGGGGGCCAGGTGTTTGAATGCCGCCATTCATTCAGTGAAGCAGGCTGTGGGCTGGACGAGAATTGTCTCAATTGTACAATCAAGGAAGCCGTGATCGAGACCTTGACCACAGGGGTATCACAAAATGAGGTACAAACAGTACTGCCCATAAAAACACCCCATGGATTCGAGGCCTACGGGGTGTCCATCGCAACGGAAAGAATCGGCCCCTCTGCCCTTCTCGCCATCAGGAGCTTTACCAGAATCTAACCATAAGGAGAACGCTACCCCTCCCGTAAAGAAAGGGCAATTCGCTTCCTATCCGGGTCAACTTCCAGCACCCGGACCATGACCTGCTGGCGCACCTTGACCACCTCGGCTGGGTCCTTGACAAAGCGATCAGCCAGTTGGCTGATATGGACCAGCCCATCCTGATGGACGCCGATGTCGACAAAGGCCCCGAATTTGGTGACGTTGGTGACCAGGCCTGGCAACCGCATACCCGGTTCAAGATCGTTGATACTGTTGACGCCTTCGGCAAAAGAAAAGGCCTGAAATATTGTTCGTGGGTCACGTCCCGGTTTGGCGAGTTCCGCCATGATATCGGTTAAAGTGGGTAGACCAACCGAATCCGTCACATAGAGTTTAATATCCACCCGTTTTCTCATCTCCGGCTGTTCGATCAGATCAACCACCCGACAACCGCAATCCTTGGCTATCAGTTTAACGATAGGGTACCGCTCCGGGTGAACCCCACCAGCATCGAGCGGATTGGCGGCGCCATGGATCCGGAGAAACCCGGCGCATTGCTCAAAGGCCTTGGCCCCCAACCGCGCGACCTTCAACAGATCTTTTCGGCTCAGAAAAGGGCCTTGTTCATTCCGGAATTGAATAATATTTTTGGCCAGCACCGGGCCCAACCCGGAGACATAGCTCAAAAGTTCGGCACTGGCGGTATTCAGTTCAACCCCGACCCGATTCACGCAACTGATCACCGTGTCCTCCAGGCTTTTTTTCAACGCAGCCTGATTGACATCATGCTGATACTGACCGACCCCGATGACCTTGGGATCAAGCTTCACCAGTTCGGCCAACGGATCCTGCAGGCGTCGGCCGATGGAAATCGCCCCGCGCACCGTCAGGTCGAGATCAGGAAACTCCACCCGAGCCGTCTCCGACGCAGAATAAATCGAGGCCCCACTTTCATCGACCATGGTGATCAGGATCGACGAAGGCAGGTCCAGTTCCCGAACAAAGGTCTCGGTCTCTCGACCAGCGGTCCCGTTGCCAATGGCAATGGCCTCAATCCGGTATGTCCCGTTCAGTTCGGTGACGATCTTTGCCGCCTCCCGAGCCTGCTGGGCCGAAAGAGTTGGATAAATAGTCGTAAAATGCAACAGTTGCCCCTGGTCATCCAGACAGACCAGTTTTGCCCCGGTCCGAAAGCCTGGATCCAAGGCCATGACTCGCTTCCGCCCCAAGGGTGAAGCCAGCAATAATTCCCGGAGGTTGTCGGCAAAGACCTTGATCGCCTCACGATCAGCCTTTTCCTTGAGATTGGTCCGCAGTTCGTTTTCCAGAGAGGGAGCCAGTAAACGCTTGTACCCGTCTTCTACTGCCAAGGCAACCTGCTGGCCCGAGCTATGGTCACTTATTACAAATCGCTTACGCAAAAGAATAAGGGCCACCTCTTCCGGAGGCCGCATAGTCAGGGTCAGAACCTTTTCATTTTCACCGCGCAACATGGCCAGGAGACGATGACTCGGGGTCTTGGCGGCGGGTTCCTGCCAATCGAAATAATCCCGGAATTTAGCCCCGGCTTCCATGTTCTTTTTGACACCCTTGGCACTTATGATGGCCTGTCCCTCAAAGACCTTGCGTAACGCGGTTCGGATCGAAAGATCTTCACTAATCCATTCGGCGATAATATCGCGCGCTCCAGCCAAGGCCTCGGAAGCGTCAAGAACACCTAGCTCCGAATTGACAAATTGATCCGGAGCAAACGGCTTTTGATCCTGGGAGAAAATTGCCCGGGCCAGCGGTTCAAGGCCCTTTTCCTTGGCTACGGTACTCCTGGTTCTCCGTTTGGGACGATAGGGCAGATAGAGATCTTCAAGGATCGTCAAATTAGCGGCACTCCGGAGGGAGGCCTGGAGCTCCGGGGTCATCAGTTCCCTTTCTTGAAGAGATGTAATGATAGCCTCCCGTCGTTTATCGAGTTCGCCCAACTGAGCCAGACGATCTCGAATAGCGGCAACCCCGACTTCATCCACCTCACCGGTCATCTCCTTCCGATAACGGGCAATAAATGGCACGGTGGCTCCGTCATTAAGCAGACTCGTCACGGATGCGACCTGAGCGGCCCTTAACTTCAGTTCTCCGGCAATAATTTCTTTATAATCTTCCATGATTCCCTTTGAAGAGCAAAACGCCAAATTGAACTATTTCACTAGTCCATCAGTTACCTCTGGACACTATTATTCCCTCTCTTATGGATCAATGAAGAATAGTGTTCATTCGGATGAACATCCCTCCACTACAATAATCGCAACCTATTGTTTTTAATTGTTTATAATATACAGTATACCTAGCACGATTCTTGCTTTATTCACTGTAATAAACGAAACAGACAATTCACAAAACCTATTTCAAAGAATCGGGGAGTACAAAAGAAATTGGACGAAAAACGACTCAAAACAGCCCTCCTTATGGTTTGGGGGGCCTTCCTTGCCGCAGCCTTGACCGGAGTTATCCATAGTGGCCTTTCCCCCCAAGAGATCATTGGGATACTTACCCAATACCTTGAAGGTCTCGGTATCTGGGGGCCCATGAGTTATCTGGGGATCTACTCGGTCCGCGGTCTGATTCTTTTTCCGGCCAGTCTGTTAACCATGACTGCTGGGGCTTTGTTCGGACCAGTCCAGGGGCTTTTTCTGACCTTGATCGGCGAAAACATCAGCGCCAACCTGTCCTACCTGATCAGCCGTTATTTCAAGGCTGGCCTCCTGGAATATCTCTCCCCTTCTTCCCGACTTGCGGCCAAAATGACCTGCTACAGTCAGAAAAACGGCTTCACCCTGGTGATGGTCTCCCGCCTGGTCTTCCTGCCTTTTGACCTGGTGAGTTACGCCTCGGGCCTCTGCTGCATCCGCCACAAGGACTTTGCCCTAGGTTCACTGATCGGAACCATTCCCGGTCTGTTGACCTACACTCTGCTGGGTAGCTCCTTCCTTGATCTCCGATTTCTTGGGTTGGCGGCTGCCTCCCTGGCTGGGAGCTTACTCCTCGCCCGTCATCTGAAGAACAAAGAAAACGTGCTGACCATAACTTAAAAAAACACCTCTCACCCCAAAAGTTTAACCGATAATTGACAGACCGGGTCATCCATGGCAGATTTACATGACTCAAAACGGGAGGGGAAGATGCACCGCCGCCCCCAACCTTAATTCCCCACCGATCTCTCTACGACAGACATTGCACCCTTCGTCAACCCTCAGGAGCCAACCATGCCCAGACCCTCTGCCTCCCGCCACCTGCCCCTTGGGCTGGCCATCATTTACGAAGACCGAGATATCCTGGTGGTCAACAAGCCGGCAGGTCTTTTGACCATGGGCACCGATACCGAGAAGGAGCGCACCGCTTACTTCATTCTGACCGACTACGTCCGAAAAGGTGCCGTCAAATCAAAGAATAGGATTTTCATCGTCCACCGGCTGGACCGTGACACTACGGGGGTGGTGGTCTTTGCCAAGACCGAAGAGGCTAAACGTTTTCTGCAGGATCACTGGGAGGACACTCGGAAAGAATATCTGGCCATAGTTCATGGCCGATGCAAAGAACAAAGTGGTACGATCAACTCATCTCTGGTCGAAAATAAAGCCTTAAAGATGTACTCGACCAACGACACCAGCAAAGGCAAAGCGGCCTCGACCTCCTACCTGGTCCTAAAAGAAACCGCTGACCTCAGCTTGCTGCTCATCACTCCCCATACCGGCCGCAAGAACCAGATCCGGGTCCATCTTGCCGATCTCGGCCATCCCATCATCGGGGACAAAAAATATGGCCTCGCTAAAGACGGTCATAAGAAGATGGCCCTCCACGCCGAAAGTCTCACCTTCACCCATCCCCACCGCAAAGACCAGCGCACTTTTACCGCCCCCCTTCCGGGCTGGTTTCACCGACTGATCGGTCCCATTACGTCGGCAGAGGATCGCCGCACCCCTCTAAAATCGAGTAATCCCCAACCAGACAAGCATCCACCAAAAGCTAACATGTAATTGAAGTTTCGAAAAAATTCTCTCTTTCTTACCATTATTTTATTGTGTGTTTTACTTGATTAATTTATAGTTTTTTCCAATTCGAAAATGGTCGGGGAAGCTGATTTCTGATCAGTGGGCCATGCAATCGATACGTTAAAGTCGGGTATCCAGAAAAAAATGGTGCCCACCAAATGATACATTTAAAAGTTACCAATGATACATAACAAGGGGAGAGAACCATGTCTTCTGGGGAAGAGTTTCAGAAATCTTTGGACGATATCACGTCCAGTCTACGCACGTTTATCGAACTTTCGGTCAAGGGTGATGATAAATCCTGGAGCCAATGGATTTCGTCGGTGGCTCGGGAGATTGAAATCCGCTGCTGGCAGCAGAACCGTTGTGCCAACAGTGACTGCCCGGCCTACAGGAGTGAATGCGGCCGCTGCTGGTTGATTAGCAGCACGCTCTGCTCCGAAACCCATCCCAACGGCAAGAATCGCACCAGTTGCTGCGACTGTGAAATTTACCTGGCCAACATTGGCAAAGATCCCATCTCAGAGATCCAGGAACAGATCATTACCCTGGTCCATAGCCTGCGAATAAAGCAGATGGAACTCAAGGAGATGGCTACCCAGGACCCCTTAACCGGCCTCAAAAACAGACATTTCTTTGACCTGTATATTCCGTTAGAGGCAAAAAAAATCCAACGGACCAAGGAAACCATGTCGATCATCATGATTGACGTCAACGACTTTAAATTTATAAACGACACCTGTGGTCATCTCTATGGCGATCACATCCTCCAGGAATGCGCTGGGATCCTGAGCCATTCGATCCGGGCTTCGGATATCCTCTTCCGCTTCGGCGGTGACGAGTTCGTCATCGTCATGACCAAGGCTGGCGACCACGAAACCACTATTCTACAGGAACGGATATACCACAATCTGGCAGACTGGAATACCAACAACAAGAACGAACAGACGCCGATCAGTTTCAGTATCGGCCACGCTATTCTCCAAGCCGAAGATGATCTGATGACCGTTATTAATGAAGCCGACAACAGGATGTATGCCGACAAAAAACAGTATAAAACAACCAAAGAAAGTTTGTTCAAGGGAATTAAGCCTGACTCGATTATGCACTAATGTCGTGTCATGGTTGCTCACAAAAAACGAAGGTACTTCGCGAAGGGCGACCAAATAAAAACTTTAAGGCAAGCAGGGTATTTGATCACATTTTTTGCTGTCTCCTCCAGGAAGGACCTCAGGTCTTAATTAAATTACTCCACCCACTTACCAATTCCTCCCGCTGATCCTGGAGTTTCTGAGCGATCTTTTTCACCTTGGTGTTATCAAGTCCCAGAATCTTTGGAATTAAGGTCTTTTGCGGCGGACCGAGTCCAGCCCAGCCGACCTTGATCAAAATACTCAAACTGTCCGCCAAGTTGATGGCTGCCGCTGCCTTGGTGAACTCCCCGGCCCGGTTATAGTTGTGGTGATATCTGATCACTTTGACGATCATCGGGCTCAACTGCCAACGCTGGGCAAGGTGCGCTCCGATATCACTATGACCGAGTCCGCATTTTTCTTCGGCCTCAGCGAGACTCACCCCCTCAGAATTCATGCAATTCAGTACTTCACGGAGTTCTTCAGCAAAGTAGAGACAAAAAAGAATCCTGCCTAGATCGTGCAGCATACCCACGGTAAACATCTCATCTGGATCGAGGTCGGGTACTTCCTTGGCGATCATTTTTGCACAGGTGGCAACTCCAATGGAATGGAGCCAGATATCCACTGCATCGAATTCTTCAAAGCCCAGATCATCACAAAAAATACCAGAAAGAGAAAGGCCCACAACGATACTGCGAACTTCCTCAAAGCCAACGGTGACAATCGCCCTTGAGAGACTTGAAATTCCCTGGGAAGCTCCATAGTACGAAGAGTTGGCAATTTTGAGCACCTTGGCAGTCAGGGAAGGATCTTCCTTGATGATATCTTCCAGCCTGGAGGCTGAGGTTGACACCGAGTCAAGACTCGAAAGAACCGCCTGCATGGTATGGGGGATGGTCGGCAGGTCTTCGATCGCATCAAGTCGCTGGGCAAGTGATGGCATTGTTCTCCTTGTGTTTGCCGCTGTAATGAGCGGCCAAATTCTGGTTGATCTTCAAAAATGAGTATCCCTCGAAGTTGGTCCCAAGGACTTCCATAGTTTTAGATTATATAACGACTGGGAGGTAAATGAAAAATTTATTTTGTTTCATCGAATCGATATAACGAAGAACAATGGGCCTTGGTATTTCCCCCAAACCACGAAGAGAAAAATGCTCAAGAAATACACCGGATCAGGATTTCCCTTCACCTTATGATCTCCTCCTGTGATACCATGTGATATCCGGGGACAAAGGAGATCATTGTGAGCATTTCCGTGCAGCGATCATCGGGATTCCTCTATCCGAGAATATTCATAGCTCTGATAATGCTTGCCACCCTCCCCACGATGGCGGCTCCTTATGCCAAACAGACCCCGGCTGCAGAAAACTGCTTGTCTTGCCACAAGACATACTGGGAAAAAGAACTTCAAAAAAAAATTATTCACCAGCCGTTCAAAGAACAAAAATGTTTATTCTGTCACGCCGCCCCGCTAACTCCGATTCCTGACCCAGACGAACCCAACCAATATTCCGAAAACACCATCAGATGGATTGGCAGGTTCAGGTCTCCGGCGACCAGTCACTGGTTTGAATTTAAGACCGATACTCGCCCCACCACCCTGATTATTGAGGCAAATGACAACCGGATCAACCGAATCTCAAGAGAAGTACCACTTCCAGTTCTTTCAACCCTGACGAAACCTCCCGGATTTAGCACACCTCCCAGGATCTTTGACGTTAAACTCCATACCCTCTCATCCGGGCTCTTACCTACCGTCACCATCAGTTGGCAGACCGATCGACCGACCAATGCTGTGATTTATTACGGTAATAAACAACTCTCTCTCACCTCCACCTTCTCCCATCGTTACAGCACCGACCATTTAGCCACCATCACCTGCGCCCGAAGCTGCCTTAACTTCAAGTACAAAATCATTGCCGAGGATATTTCAGGGCAGAGGACAACCTCGGACCTGTATCCGCTGTCACTTCCCACCGACGATGAATTTGCCAGGGAAGAATATTCGGGCTCAGACCGAACATCCAATTCAGTAAAACTAGAAATTGAACAGGCCATGTTCCGCCGCGGGAATAACTACCTGATCAATGTAACGGCCAATCGACCGGTACTGATTGCCCTGGGCATTCAACAATCGAAAGACGATGCTCCTTTAACGGTTAGCCAGTCACCAGAGGTGATAAAACATATCCTGACCAATAATGAAATAATCACCAATATCAGGATCTGCTACCGATGCCATGAAAACTTCAAAAAACGATTTCCCCACCCGGTAAACGTTTATCCAAAGCGAGGAATGGTAGTTTCGCCGAACTACCGCACCCTCTCGGACGGCAGGATAGCGTGCACCTCCTGCCATGAGCCCCATACCTCAAATTACCCGTTCAGGACCGTGGCCAATCCAGCAAAAGAGCTCTGCCTTGGCTGCCACACCGCAAAATAATCAGCGCTGCCTTGTGATATCAGAAACCAGAGCCATTATTTTGTTATTAACGGATGGTGCGGTCTTTACCGCCCCCCTCACTGGATGGGACAAGAATCCTGATCATCGGCAGATTGGGGTAAGGTAATTTCTGCGGCATTCTGCCGAGCGATCTCAATCTCTTCCGGATACAACCGCCAACCAAAAGTCTTCGACCGCATCAGATTCTCGACGGAGTCCTGACGATGCCCAAGGCCCAGGGCATGGCCAAGTTCATGGGCGGCAGTCCTGGCCGCAGGATCCGATGAAGGATTCTCGGCTGGGGCCAGGACCGGCACATCCTTCATCTGGATGTATTCTCCATCGAAATAACCATTGAATCCACCGAGATCCGGCGTAAACCACATATCGAAGCCATCTGAATCAAGGTCAACATCGTCCATCACCGATTCAACATCAAAACAGATCCCGGCCTGGGAAAACCAGATTCGGTTGATCTCGTTATAGATCGGGATAAAATCATGAAGGGACCGACTACTACCTGCGAGATGCACCCGCAGGGGAATCCGGTAAACCTCTTGAAACGGAAATAAAACAGCCACTGAAACTCCACCCTGAGGCTTGGAGATCCTAGCAATAGATGAATCCTGAAAGGAGACTACCCGCCCCGGAAACATCGCCGGCCAGAGAACCATAACAATAATCATTCCGACAACCGAAGACCCCCGAAACCGATCCGGCATCTGATTCACCATCCCCTCGTCACCAATTCCTGTATGGTCAAACTCAAAACTCGCCTTCGACACAAACCGTAAAAAATCAAATTTTATTCGTTAGTAGCAGTGTCCCTTCTTTTATGATAATTTCATTACTCATTTTTATTTTGACGAATCCCCTGAAAAACAAGGGATTTTCAGACCTCTTGCTCCCAAAAGAGACCAAAGGCCTCGTTGCAATGATACAACAAAAATATATTCATCTCATGGCATTGGCAATTCTGGCTATTCTTATTGCCCTGCCATACAGTAACACCCTCCATTCCCCCTTTACCTTTGATGATGAACCGAATATCACCAAAAACACCTTCATCCAATTACCCGATTTATCCTTTTCGTCCTTCCAGCAGACGGCATTAAAGAGTCCGAGCAAAAGGCGCTGGTTGCCCAATATCTCCTTTGCCCTCAATTACTATTACAGCGGCACCGATGTTTATTCATACCACGTCGTCAACATTCTCCTCCATCTTCTAACGGCCTTCTTCCTTTATGGCCTATTGTTCAGCACCCTCCGCCTGCCCTGGTCCGGGCTTGAAAAGCAGCGGGCCATGGAAATATCTTTTCTGGCAACGCTCCTCTGGGGCGCCAATCCGGTTAACACCAATGCCGTAACCTATATTGTGCAACGGATGACGATCATGGCCGCTCTCTTTTATATCGCCGCCCTCTTCTGCTATGTG
Source organism: Pseudomonadota bacterium (assembly GCA_018814305.1). GTDB lineage: Bacteria > Desulfobacterota > Desulfobulbia > Desulfobulbales > JAGXFP01 > JAHJAA01. Next base: position 28,006 of record JAHJAA010000082.1, on the reverse strand, counting down.
CGCGGCAGAACCGGCAAGGGCTCCACGACCCAAAAAAGCCTGTGGTTTGCCGGTTGTCTGATTATGGGATTATCCGCCTTTGCCAGCAAGGAAAACGCCTTTGTTCTCCCCTTTACCATTGTTGGCTATGAAATCTATTTTCTCCGCAGCGACCTTGGCCGGCACAAAAAGATAATTACGATTGCAGCAGTCGGCTCCCTTATCTTTTTCGCCCTAACGGCCTGGATTATCCTCGGGAATAATATCTGGCAAGGGCTCCTTGCCGGTTATGGCTCCCGTGATTTCACCCTGGGCCAGCGGTTATTGACCGAGGGCCGCATCATCTTCCATTACCTGAGCCTGCTGATTCTTCCCCTGCCCGGTCGACTAAACTTCACCTATGACTATCCCTTATCCACCGGGTTGTTCAGTCCCCCCCAAACCTTTTTTGCCCTAACCGGCCTTGTGGCCTTGGTCGTTGCAGCACTCTATCTCTTCCGAAAAGACCGCCTCTGGAGCTTTGCCATCTTCTGGTTTTTGCTCAATCTGGCCATGGAATCTTCGATCATTCCTTTAGAGTTGATCTTCGAGCACCGGCTCTATCTCCCCTCTATGTTTTTCATGGTCGCCGTGCTCGTTTCACTGTCCCGAATAACCGCCACCCGGACCCATTATTTTCGGGGGACGGCCGCACTCCTGACAATGTTGTTACTCTTCTTCACCTGGCAACGGAACCAGGTGTGGGCCAATGAAATCACCCTATGGGAGGATGTGGCACGTAAATCCCCCCGTTTAGCCCGGGCGTACGTTAACCTGGGACTCGCCTACGGCACTGCCGGGAATAACCAGAAAGAAATCGAATACTCGCGCAAGGCCATTGCCCTGAAGCCGGATTCCAAGGAGGCAGGCGAGGCCCTGTTAAATCTAGGCGTGGCCTACCAGGAGTTGGGGAGGTACCGGGAAAGTGTCCAGGCCTTCCAGCAGATCCTGACCCTCTCCTCCCGAACGAACCTCCATGAGGCCCACAGCAACCTGGCCTTTAACTACATCCGAATGAACCAACTCGATAAGGCCATTGAAGAGGCCCGTTGGGCGACCAAGATCAACCCGGCCTTTCCGGACGGCTATCTGAATCTCGGAGTCGCCCTGGGTCTTTTAGGGCAACATCGCCAATCGGAAGAGGCCCTGCGCCAGGGGATTTCGTTTGCCCCCCGGGATGCCAGACTCTACATGTGGCTGGCCGTGGCCCTTGAACCCCAAAGACGCTATCAGGAGGCCGTCACAGCCCTGAATCAGGCCCGCGCCCTGCTCACTCCGGCCGATTCAAACTGGGCAAAGATCAACTCTTTTACCCGTGAGATCAAAGCCAAAATATCAAGAACCCAGCCCAAGGGTTCCTGACCTCGGGAAAAGCCAGCCATGTCCGCACCTATACTAATCGTTGAAGACGATCCCAATACCGCGCTCCTGGTCCGGACCTATCTCGAGCGCGAGGGCTTTACCACCCTCATTGCCCCCGACGGCAAACAGGCCTTGGACATGGCCCGTCGCCACCGACCGATGTTTGTCATTCTTGACCTGATGCTCCCGGAAATCGATGGCTGGGATGTCTGCCGAAGGTTACGGGCTGAATCAAATGTACCGATCCTGATGCTGACCGCTCGCCAGGAGGAAATTGACCGGATCATGGGGCTTTCCCTCGGCGCCGATGACTATGTGGTCAAACCATTCAGTCCCCGGGAACTGGTGGAACGGGTCAAGGCGATTTTGAGGCGGACCCTTTCCGAAGACCACCCTGGGGCCAAGCTTCTCAAGTCTGGCGAGTTAACCTTGGATCCAGAAAAGCACAAAGTGACCCTCGGAGAACAAACAATCCAGCTGACCACCTCGGAATATAAACTGCTCCAGGCCCTGATGACCGTGCCGGGGAAGGTCTTCACTCGGGATGAACTGTTGGACAAATTCTATCAACATGGCGAATCCGTGATCGACCGGGTAATCGACGTTCACATCGGTAAACTCCGGCAGAAAATCGAAGAGAATCTTACCACTCCCCGTTATATCCTGACCGTCAGGGGCTTTGGCTACAAATTCACCGATGAGGGTTGATCCACGTGAAAGGCCGCCTGCTCTGGAAACTCCTGTTGATCAATATCGTTCCGGTGATCGGGGTTGTTATCCTGGTGATCTGGCTGGCCATCGACCAGTTGGCCGCCGACTATTTTATGGCCCTGATGCACGAGTATGATGTATCGCCCACCGATATCCACCGGATGTTCCTCTCATCCATCCACCGTTACCTGATCTGGTCAAGTCTTGCCGCCCTGGCCCTGGCCTTTATTTTAAGCTTTCTTCTGATCCGCCGGGTGTTGCGGCCCCTGTCCCAGATGACCGCCATTGCCGGAACCATGGCAGACAGGACCTTTTCGGCCCGGGTGGATATCATCTCCGCCGACGAGATCGGCCGACTGGGGCTGGCCTTCAACCGGATGGCCGACAATCTCGAAAAGCTGGAAAAGCTCCGTAAGACCATGGTGGCGGATGTAGCCCATGAACTCCGGACCCCTCTGACCAATCTCCGGGGATATCTTGAAGGTTTAAACGATGGGGTGATTCCCCCCTCCGGGGAAACCTTTCAGATGCTGCAGCAGGAGACCTTGCGCCTGGTCCATCTGGTCGATGATCTTCGCCAGTTGGCCCAGGCCGATGCCGCCCGGGCCTACCTCAACCGCGAAGAGCTCCAGGTCTCCGAACTGGTCGGGCAATTGCTCCCCCTGTATGGCCTGACCCTGCAAGAGAAAAAAATCCTGGTGGGGACCGATTTCCCTGCTGATGCGAATCGGGTGATGGCAGATCGAGACAAGCTGTTGCTGGCCATCCGCAACCTTTTGGCCAACGCCTGCCAATACACCCCTATCGACGGCCATATCAAAATCAGCAGTCAGCGTACCGCCCAGGGCATCAAGGTGATTGTCACCAACAGCGGCAATGGTATTGCCGAACAGGACCTGCCGTACATCTTCGAACGTTTTTATCGAGCCGACCGCTCCCGATCACGGTTGGCCGGGGGCGCCGGAATCGGCCTGGCCATTGTCAAGGAACTGATCGAAGCCCACGGCGGCATGGTCGGCGCGGACAGCTCTCCCGACGTAGCCCGTGTCTGGTTCCTGCTCCCGGGCTGATCGCTACTCCTTTCTCCCTTTCTTCATCAAATCTTTACCTTGCCGTTATCCTGCCTTTACCTCCACTGCTTACCCTATGATCAAAAGGTAACCGAAATTTCCGCCCCCATGAAAGAATGATCCGATCTTGATTATCGCCAAAACCACCATGCGAGGTGAAAAAATGATCCTAAAAGTATTGATCTTCTGCGGTATACTTTTGAATCTGATTCTTTTTCAGCAATTCGAAACGATCCATGCCGGTCAATCGGCAGACACCAGCCAGGCGACCTTTGCCGTCCGCTGATACGATGTCGGCAAAGCCGCCCTGGACGGGCGGCCTGGCGTGCTGACGGTTAAAAGCGGCTGGCAAAGAATGCATGAGGTTAACCGGGTCGTGTTTGATCCCCAGCGAATAACGGTGGAACAGATAATTGGCCGACTGCAGCAGGAAGGAACCTATATCAAAACCCTGGGAACACCCCCGCCGCTACGATCTGGAACGGAAGGTGCCAACAGACTTTAAAAAACGACACGATACGGAGGTCCGCTTATGACAAAAATCACCGTCAGGAACCTAGTGTTTCTGCTCATTATTGTATCAGGATTCGCCATTCTCCCGACCGCGCCCACCGTTGCCGGCGATGAGCCCGGAATGAAAACCGAGGCGGCCCCTGAGTTCGAAACAGCAATCTTTGCCGGTGGCTGTTTCTGGTGTATGGAAAAGCCCTTTGAGGAGTTGCCTGGGGTCCGCTCGGTGATTTCTGGCTATTCTGCCGGCCAGACCACCAACCCTACGTACCGTAATTATGGTGAAGGTGGTCATATCGAAGTTGTCAAAATCACCTATGATCCGACCCGGGTTTCCTACGAAAAACTTCTTGAAATCTTCTGGATGCAGATTAACCCCACCGATGCGGGAGGACAGTTCGTGGACCGGGGTCATCCGTATATCTCGGCAATATTCTTCGCCAACGAGGCCCAACAACAACAGGCGGAACGATCAAAGGCGGCGCTTGAGGCCCGCCACGTGTTCCCGGAACCCATCATAACCCCGATTTTAGCGGCCCAGCCCTTCTATTCGGCAGAAGAATACCATCAGGACTACTACAAGAAAAACCCACTGAGATACAAATATTACCGGAACGGTTCCGGCCGCGACAAGTACCTTGATAAAATCTGGGGGAAGGAACGTAAACCCTGGAGCAAAAAGGAACTCAAACAAAGGCTGACCACCTTGCAGTACAAGGTAACCCAGGAAGAAGGAACAGAGCCGGCCTTTAACAATGAGTACTGGGATAACAATAAACCCGGGATCTATGTGGACCTCGTCTCAGGCGAGCCATTGTTCAGCTCTCTGGATAAATACAAGTCCGGCACCGGTTGGCCGAGCTTTACCAAACCGCTGGCCCCGGAAAATATCATCACTAAAAAAGACCGTATCCTGTTCCTGTCGGTACGGACAGAAATTCGAAGCAAACAGGGGGACAGCCATCTTGGCCATGTCTTTGATGATGGCCCGCCTCCCACCAGCAAGCGCTACTGCATGAACTCCGCGGCCTTAAGGTTTATCCCGGTAAGCGATCTGGAGACTGAGGGGTATGGTCAGTTCCTGCCACTTTTTACCGATACAAAATCCCCGGAATCTTCCTCGCAAAAATGAGGATCTGGGACATCAATCCGGGATACCTCAACCGGCAGAGCCTCCTGGGAGAGCATCGGGAACTCCATGGCATCGTCTCCATCTTGGTCAATGGCAAAAAGGGGTACTCCCGTCACCCCGAGACCCTCCGGTGGCTTGGTTACGGCTGGGCACTACAACAACGCCACCGGTTGCTGGCCGCAGAAATGGCGCTGCGGGGATACACCGACCGGACCCCAGTACTATTGCAATCACGCCCCGGGATCTGGCCGGATTCATTTATCGATGAACCGGGTCGGCAATTTGCCATCCTTGCCGAAAAACACCGAGAACGGGAACCGGGGAGAATCCCCTTCCCGAAAGACGCTCAACAACTCTGGAGCCAACACAAGTATTCGGTGCTGGCTCGGGACGTACCTCTTTATAAAAACCTGGGCCGAAAGGTATCTCTCATGAAGCCCCACCAGGACTTTTCCGATCTAGCAAATCTTCTCTCCGGAACCATACGGCAGCAACCGACCGCCGGGGGGTTACAAAATGCCCTGCAGCATATGTGGGGGTATGTCTCTGATTATCCAAACGTTTCTGGAAACCGAGTCGGATCATGGTCGCTTCAAAAATTACTCACAGAAATCCAACAACGGACAATGGCAAACCGGGAGCCATATCTAACCACCTCTACTGCCTTGGGAGAGCTGGCGGCCTGGTTGCCCGAGGCATCAACCACCTTCCCGGATCACCTGGTGGAATCCTGAGTATCCCCTGAAAATTCTGGATCTGTCCAATACGCCTCAAAAAGGAACTCCTCAACTTCCTGTTCCACCAGAGTCTCCGTCGTTCTCCTCAGCAATCAGGCCATAGACATTATTTGCCGGCGGCATCCCCCGCCGCTCAAGGGACACTTCGCATTCCTGATAGTCAGGCCGGTTCCGTCGATTAAAAGCAACCAAGGCCTTCAAGGCCAGCCATCCGACCTGTCCTTTCTCGGCCATCTTGGTTAACTCCTCCAAGGCACTCCTGTTATCATAGGAAACCGGCCGATAAGGCCTGGGCGAGATCAGGGCATCATAAATGTCGCTTAAGATGGCGATTTCCACCAGTTCAGTAAAGTTCCCGGTCCCCCGAGGGTACCCGGAACAGTCGCGACGTTCATGGTGGTCACGGGCAACCTGAGCGGTGAGATGACGAGGATCTCCGGTATAAAAAGAGAGTTGAATATACCCGGCGAACACGTGATGTTTCAGCATGGCCAGTTCAGGGCGGGTCAACGGGGTCTTTTTCTGTAAAATTTCCACGTGGACACACGACTTACCAAGATCATGGGAAGGTCCGGCCAGAGAACCCAGAAGCGCGGTCCGATCATTGGGATAGAGATGCCGGGCCAGCAGGGTGGAAAGGGCGAAAACCATGAGGCTATGGCGATAGGTATGAAAATCCTTCTCCCTAAAATAGTCGAGGGAATCAATTACGGGCTCAAGCAACCGGACCTGGCCCATTATGGCGAGAATTTCCTCGGTTTCAGCCGGATCGGAGAAGATGGCGTTATATGGCGGTTTGGCCAGAAACCTTGTCAAGTCAGCCAGCGGACTACCCAGCTCGGCAAAATAATATTCTTTAGAGACCTTGTCATTGCGGTTTCGAACAAATTCTGCAATAAGGGATTCATCAACCTGCGCCCCTGAGGGCAGGAGCAATTCACCGCGAATCGAGTGAACATCGTACTTTAGGAGAAAGTTTTCCATCGCACCCTACCGAAACGTATATTAGAGATTGGACCATATATAGGATTCAATCTCGATTATATTTCACGAGACAGATTTTTCCACTATTATCTTACGTACCGTTTCATCCCGCTATACTTACAACTACAATTCCCAAGCAACCCATCTTTCCTTCTTTTCTTTATAGCATATGAGCATTAAAGGTATGACCTGTCATCAGAGATACTCTTTATATTAAATAAATCAGCATCTTATACACATGGTTAAATTTGGGAAAAAAAGACGATTTCATAACCAGCTCAACCCATCCCTGAACTCAATCAAAGCGATTTATCCCTTGAAATCGATGGATCGTACTCTCCGATTAGATCTCAAACAGTGGCCAGAAGCCCAGAGTTCGCAACATTTTCACGAGCCGATCCTGAACTTTTTCCACAAACCGGTTGACGTGGCGATCTGAAATCACTACATAAATACGGGTGTTTCGACGTGCATTCATAACAGTCGAACAACCCTCACTGATCACCATTAAGGAACACACCAAATGACCATCATCGCCACCCTGGGACCGGAAGGTTCCCTCAACTGGGAAGCGGCCCACCGCTATAAACCGAACGCCGAGCTGAAAATATTTTCCAATCTAAACGGGGTGATCAACGCCTTTGTTCAAGGCCGGGCCGATCTGGCCGTAATTCCCGCCTATAATACCCGGGAGGGGGAAAGCAAAGAATTCTTCCGCGCCATGGCCATGCTCGATCCGGGAGTCTGGATCGATAACCTGATGATGCCGGTCCATCTCTCTCTTGGAGCCGTGGACACTTCATCCAGGCTTGAGTTGATCATGGGTGATGCCCAGCATCTCAAACAATGCTCAGAGTACCTGGCGGAGAATTTCCCCGATGCCACCCTGATGGCCATTCAGAAACTGGATCAGGAAGTGGCCTCCCTCAAGGAACAAAACATCCTCACCCGGGGAGTTATCGCCCGGGAAACAAGACTAACCGGCCTCGGCCTCACCGTAAGAGAACGTGAGGTCGCCCCTTACAACCGTACCCGATACGCAGTCCTTGGACGTTCTCCCCTGGCGGCCAGCGGCTATGACGCCACCGCCTTGATGACCTTCCCTCTCAAGGACCGCGTCGGCTTGCTTTACGATATCCTCGGTGAATTTACCCGCCGGGGCATCAGTCTCCAGGATTTGCGCACCGAAAATGACCTGAAGACCCAGAAATTGATGTTCTATGTTGAGGCCGAAGGACATATCGATGATCCATCCATGCAACAGGCCATCCAGCGGATTGAAAATACCATCATCCAGGAACCGGGGGCCTTCCGGCTCCTGGGCAGTTTTCCCCGGATCGATTTACGCACGAAGCTGATCCGCACGGTGGGATTCATTGGCACCGGAGCCATGAGCCAGTGGTTCGCCAATCGATTACAGGGTGAAGGCTACCAGGTCACCCTCACCGGCCGAAACAGTGAAACCAAACCCGAGGAGATGATTCCCGGAACCGATCTGATCATCGTCTGCGTACCAATCAGCGTCACCGCCGAAACCATTAGACGGTACGGCCCGTTGCTCAGTGACAAGCAGGCCCTGATCATCATGGCCGGTGAGGCCGAAAACACCCTGGCCGCAGCCCTTGAGACCTGTGCTCCCGGAGTCGAGACCATGCTGGTCCATAACCTCTGGGGACCCCAGGCTGCCACCATGAAGGACAAAAATGTCTCCGTGGTCAAGACCCGAAGCAGCGGTGTCCTATGCTCGGAGTTTGAATCCTTTCTCTACAAACACGGCGCCATCATCAGCCGTGACACCCCGGTGGCCCACGACCTGCTGATGGGGGTCAGTCAAAAATTACCTACGGCCATCTCCACCGCCATGGCCATGGCCTTAAAAGACAATGGAATCAAACCGGAGGATATCGGCAGTCATTCGACCCTCACCTCACTTTACGGCATTCTGGCCATGAGCCGGGTCCATGCCCAGAACCCGAGGACATACGGCGAAATCCTCTCCACGGAAGGCGCTGGTCGGAAAATTGTCCGCGATTTCATCAGAAACCTTTCCTCCATCATGGATCTCGCCGACCGAAAGGAGATTGACCCGTTGGTCAGCATTCTGGAAGAAAGCCGCCAATACCTGACCGAGGAGTTTCTCAAGAATCGAATGCAACAGGCTCTGGCGGTTGACGAAACCCTGGGCAAAATAATTCTTTCTTAATTCTTAACGGCACAAAAGACCATGTCACCAGTATATACCTGGCTCGCCCCGCCCGCCCTAGGCGCTTTCATCGGGTACCTGACCAATTACGTCGCCATCCGGATGTTGTTTCGTCCCCTGAAACCATGGCGAGTAATGGGGTATCGGCTTCCCATGACCCCAGGGGTTATCCCATCCAAACGCCATGACCTGGCGATAAATATTGGCGACATGGTGGGTCGCCATCTGTTGACCGGCTCTGATCTCTCCCATGCCCTGGCCGAGGATAAATTTCAAAAAGAACTCTCAGACCTGATCTCATCAAGGGTCCATACCTTGCTCCAGCGTGATCTGGGTCCGGTCAGTTCTCTGATTCCCCGGCGTTTCCGCTCCTATTTCGAGGCCGGAGTCAAGATCCTGCGCTGGAGATCCCATAAGCACCTGACCGCCTATCTGGCCGGAGACCATTTCCTTGCCCAGTTGGATCAAGCCGTGGCAGAAAAATTCAGTACGTTCCTGGACCGGGATCTGAATGAGATTCTGCCCGATGAATTCATTGAAAATTTCTTTGAGTTTCTGGAATCAGCCACCGCCAGGTTCATGGAAAGTCCGGAGGTAGCAGCCTGGATCGAGGAATCTCTCGACCACGCGATGAATACTGCCATTGACTCAGGTCGGACCCCGGCAGACCTCTTGCCGGATGAATTCAAAAACCGCATCCTTGACCTGATCGCGGAACAGACCCCGGCCCTCATTGCCAAATTAGCCACCCTGCTCCGGGAACCGGCAACCCAGGAAAAGATCGCCGAGGTTCTGGTTAAGGCGATCAATGATTTCGCCGCCTCCCTCGGTCCCATGGCAGCCCTGATCGGCAACTTTATCAAGCCTGAAGTCATTGCCGAAAAAATCAAAAACTATCTCGCCACCAAGGGTGACGACCTGGGCAAAGTCCTGTTTGACCACGACACCCAGGTCAAAATTGCCACCATGCTTCGGGACAAGGCGGAAAAAGTCCTCAATACCCCCTGGCACGATCTCCTGTCAAATATCAAACCGACCACTATTGACCAGGGTCGGCACTGGCTGGCCGGATTAATCTTAAGCTTTCTCCGTGATCCAATCACCGGACGAGCGGTCTGCACCCTGCTCAGAAAATCCCTTGAAGCAGGCCAACATAAAGATGTCAGAACGGCTCTCACCCTCCTCACCGGAGAAAATGGGGTCAAGAAGGCCGGAGAGAAATTAAGCAGTTCCCTGCTGGCCACAATCCGATCGCGAAATTTCAACCGGGTGTTGAACGCCCTGATGGCCGATCTGATTGAGGGAAAACTTTTGACCACCCCCATCGGTCGACTTGAATTGTTCCTGCCCCGCGAGGTCAAAAAAGGGATTGATGGGTTTCTTCTGGAACAGGTCAATGATCTGCTGGCCCGTGAAGTTCCAGACCTGCTGAACTCCCTGAAGATTCATGAAATCGTAACCCGCAAGGTCGATTCCCTCGATCTTTTAAGTCTTGAACGATTACTGCTCTCCATCATGGAGGAACAGTTCAAGTACATCAACCTGTTCGGAGCCCTGCTGGGATTCGTGATCGGCCTGCTGAACCTACTCTTTATCGCCTAGTTTGCTGGGAAAATCGATCCAAAACGACTCCGCAACAACCCAAAAAAATGGCGGTCACCAGAACAACAAGCAATCGAAAAACTTTCATCACAACCTCCCTGGTTTATAGTTCCTGAATATTTCCGTAGAAATACAGCGCTATGGCTTCAGCCCGAAAGGCGACCATCACTATTCACTCTCATCGATCAGTAAATTTAAAACGGATCGACGAAGGGAGCAACAGCTTCAGTAATCCCAAAATTTAGTCGGAAAGGCAAGAGAAAGGGCTATTCAGATTTTAAAAAAACGGGTATATTTTACCCCCCTTTGACTTTCTACCCGGACGATTTTACCGTACGGGCCAAAGACTTGTTTCCCGGAAAAAACCAGTACGACTTCAAATTTTATAAAATACAGGAGGTAATGATGAAATTGATCTTATTGGGCGCTCCCGGCGCCGGCAAAGGCACTGTGGCCAAACGACTCACCGCCATCGATGGTTCGGTTCAGATCTCCACCGGTGATATTCTCCGCGGTGCGGTCCAGGCCGGAACGGAACTGGGCAAAGAGGCCGAAGGCTACATGAACCGAGGGGATCTGGTTCCTGACTCCCTGATCATGGGGATCATGGAGCAACGTCTCCAGATGGATGACTGTAAAACCGGTTTTCTCCTTGACGGTTTTCCCCGGACCATCCCTCAGGCTGAGGCCTTAAAGACCCTCATGAATAAAATCGGAATCAGCCTGGACATGGTGGTCAATATCGATGTGCCTCGGGATGTGATCTTCGACCGACTCTGCACCCGTCGAACCTGTGAAAACACCAAATGCCAGGCCATCTACAACGTCAAGAGCATGCCGTCCAAGGTTGAAGGCATCTGTGACAAGTGCGGGAGCAACATTGTCCAACGGGCCGACGAGACCGAGGTGGCCATCGGCCATCGCCTCGATACGTATAATGAAAAGACCGCGCCCCTGGCCGGTTTTTATGAAAAGGAAGGCTTACTTAAAACCGTGACCGGCACTTCCAGTGACGTGGTGGTGGCAGCAATAGAGAAAGCCCTCTCACTGTAACGAGCTGTCCCCACAGGCCGTCGGTTCCGAAGATATCCGGGACCGACGGTATTCACCCGGAATCCGTGGGTGAAGGTCCCAGCATTTTTCATACATCACGCACCATATACCCTTGACGGATTAATTCATTGTGACAACTCAGCAGATCACCATTATCGGCGGCGGATTGGCTGGCTCCGAGGCCGCCTGGCAAGTAGCACAGCGGGGAGGCCAAGTACGCCTCTACGAGATGAAGCCCCATCGCTTCAGCCCGGCCCACGAATCTCCTGATCTCGGAGAGTTGGTCTGTAGCAATTCCCTTCGTTCCGATGCCCCGGACTCTGCCGTGGGGCTCTTAAAAACCGAACTGCGTCGTCTCGGATCCCTGATTATTGAGATTGCCGAACAGACCAGGGTCCCGGCGGGAAAAGCCCTGGCCGTCGACCGCACAAAATTCGCCGGAATGATCACTTCCAGGCTGGAAGCCCACCCGGCAATTGAAATCATCCGAGAGGAACTGACCGAGCTCCCGCCTGTGGGCAATACCCCGATCATCATGGCCACCGGCCCTCTCACCTCCGCTGACCTGACCGAGTCCCTGATTGCTCTCACCGGACGTGAAAATCTCGCCTTTTACGATGCCATCGCTCCAATTATTTCCGCTGAATCACTGGACCTGTCGGTTATTTACCGGGCCTCCCGCTACGATGACGGCCCTGGTGACTACCTCAACTGCCCCATGAACCGTGATGAATATCACCGATTTATCGAAGCCTTGAAAGAGGCGGACAAGGTTCCCCTGAAATCCTTTGAGGACCCCCGTTACTTCGAGGGGTGTCTGCCCATCGAAGTCATGCTGGACCGGGGTGACAACACCCTGCGATTCGGCCCGATGAAGCCGGTGGGTCTGCCCGATCCCCGCACCGATTACGACCCCTATGCGGTCATCCAGTTACGACAGGAAAACCGCGAAGGAACGACCTACAATATGGTCGGATTCCAGACCAAATTGACCTATCCCTCCCAGCAAAAGGTCTTCCGGCTCATCCCTGGTCTTGAAAATGCCGAGTTCACCCGCTTGGGCAGTATCCACCGAAATACCTTTGTCTGCGGGCCAGAAGTGCTGACTCCGACGCTCCAGGTGAAAAATCGTCCCGATCTTCTCCTGGCCGGCCAACTGACCGGGGTGGAGGGCTATGTGGAATCCACCGCCATGGGTCTGTTGGCCGGGCTCAACGCAACCTTTCTAGCCAAAAACCAGATTCCGGCCCCCCCTCCGATCGATACCGCCCTCGGCGCCCTAATCCGTCATTTAACGGAGACGCCAGTCAAAAACTTTCAACCGTCAAACATCACTTTCGGCCTCTTTCCGATCATCACCGGGAAGATGCCCAAAAAGCAAAGAGGTTCCTATCGTGCTGAAATCGCAAAAAAATCGCTCGAAGATTGGTGTCTTGCGCATGGTCTATAAATCCTCTCTCAACCTCTTCCTCACTACCTTACCGCTGCTCTGCTGCCTCGCTATTGTATTATCAACCTTACCGGCAAAAGGGGCTGCTCTTTCACCCAAACATACTCTGGCTTTGACCTTTGATCTCGCCAACTCGACCATCAGGGGCATCTCGACTATTGAATTTCCGGCCAACAGTGGTGACCTCTACCACATGCCTGGGTTTATCATCGAATCCATCAAGATCAACGGTCGGATGATCGATCTCGAAGATCGCAGCCAACCCTGTTTTGCCGATCCGGACCATGAACTCATCATCGCTCCAACCCCGACGCCCACCACAGTCATCGTGATCTACACCCTTGATCTTTCATCCCGCACCTCACCCTTGAGCGACCTGGTCGATGAATCCGGAATCTCCCTGACCGGGGTCTGGCATCCGTTTCTCCATCAGGATGTGGTGTTTCAACTGTCCGTGGTGATCCCGGAAAACTTTGAAGCGATCTCCGAGGCGGAAGAGATCACCATGAGCTCAGGACTGGGCGGCAAAGAGGTGAATTTTTTCTTTCCCCATCCCCTCTCCGGAATCAACTTCATCGCCGGCCCCTTTCAGGTAGAAAAGACCCCCTTTCACGACGACATTCAACTCTACACCTATTTCTTTGCCGAAGATCAGGATCTGGTCGAGAGTTACCGCGACAAGGCCCTGGTCTATCTGGACCGTTATGAAAAGATGATCGGCCCTTTCCCCTATAAACGGTTCAGCATTGTCGAAAATCGGTTACCCACCGGCTATGCCATGCCCACTTTCACGGTTCTCGGCCAGAGTGTTGCCCGGTTACCATTTATTACCGAGACCTCACTGGGCCATGAAATCCTCCACCAATGGTTCGGCAACGCAGTCCGACCGCCCCATGAGGGGGGTAATTGGACCGAGGGTCTGGCCACCTATCTTGCCGATCAGCTCTACGCCGTCGACAAGGGTGAGGATGTGGACTTCCGCAAAAACCAGTTGATCCGTTACCAGGCAGTGGTACCCCATCAATCCGAGCTGAGTCTGAGCAACTTCGCCGGGGTCCAGAGTCATCTTGTGCCTGGCCAGGAATCATTCCGGGCCGTGGGCTATACCAAGTCAGCCATGGTCTTTCACATGCTCAGGCAACAGTTAGGCGACCATGCCTTCTACCAAGGGCTGGGAAACTTTTATCATCGCATGAAACATCAACGGGCCGGCTGGGAGGACCTGGCGGCAAGTTTTGAAGAGGTTGAGAACCAAAAATTATCCGGTTTCTTCGATCAATGGCTCAATCGATCCGATGTCCCACTCCTCTCCGTCAAGAACCTGACGATCAAAGAAGAAGAGGGGCGCCCCATGCTCCATTTCTTACTCAAACAGGTCTTTAAGGGAACCCCCTACCAGTTGACAGTCCCTGTAACCATCGTTACTCCGGAGGGTCGAATCACCCAGCACCTGACCACAAACGAAGCGGAAAAAAAGTTTGAAATTCCCCTTTCGTCTCGACCCAGGGAGTTGATCATCGACGAGAACTATGACCTGATGCGGCAGTTGACCCCATCGGAGGTACCGCCTACCTGGGTGCGTTTTCAAGGAGCTCCTACAAAGCTGGCGGTGGTTGAAAATAATTCCAAAAAAACCTTTGCCCCCCTGCTTGGGATCCTCCAAGAAATGGGTTGTGAGGTGATGGCCGATTTTGAAGTAACCAATGACATGATCGCCAAAGGATCGGTCATCTTTGTCGGCACCTCATCCCTGGCCAGCCGAGGGCTCTTTGCCAAACCTCTCCATCAGGCCCAGGGCCTGACCGTTGATATCCGCGACAACCCGTTAAACCCTGATGAAGTAGCGGTTCTCCTGTCCGCTGACACACCAGAGGAAGTCCAGGCGGCCGCCCATAAAATCCGCCATTACGGGAAATACAGCTATCTTCATTTTGATCAGGGCCGCATCGTCGAAAAGAAGATCACCCCCAGTGCCGCCGGCCAGGGTTACCTGATTGAAACGCCACCGGCCGGGCTGGATCTCAGGGGAAATTTGAACCTTGACCAGATCACCCAACGCATGGCCGATCAACGGGTGGTCTATATCGGCGAGGCCCACACCAGCTATGAAGACCATCTGCTCCAGCTGCACATGATCAGGGCCATGTATCAACAGAACCCTGATCTGGCCATCGGCATGGAGATGTTCAATCGCCCCGCCCAGGAGAGTATCGACCGGTATATCCTCGACCAGACCATTGACGAAGAGGAATTTCTGAGGCAGTCCCACTTCATTGCCACCTGGGGGTATGATTACCGACTCTACCGACCCATTCTCAATTTTGCCCGACGGCACCGCATCCCGATCATCGCCCTGAATCTGCCCAAAGAGATCGTCAGTGGCGTCTACAAGGGACAGGGCATCGACGGCTTGAGCGACGAGGATCGGGGGGGTATCCCGGCTGACCGTGATCTCTCCATGCCCGGCTACCGCCAACGGATCAGCAACGTCTTCTTCATGCACACCCCCCATGGGGCAACCCTGGATAAACTCAACAACTTTTTCCAGGCCCAATCCCTCTGGGATGAGACCATGGCGGAGACGATCAGCACCTATCTCCTGGCCAATCCGGAGCGGAGAATGGCGGTCCTGGCCGGTCGGGGTCATATTTCCAAAGAGAATGGCATCCCACCCCGGGTCTATCGACGAATCGATCTCGCCCAAAGCGTTATCCTGAATGCGGCCCAGGAAGAGACCACGGCCGCCACCGCCGATTACCTGATCTTCTCACCTGCCGTTGCCATGCCAAGTGGGGTCGTCTTGGGAGTCATGCTTAAGGAAACGGACAAAGGCCTGCTCATCGAAAAGCTCTCCCCCCACGGCAAGGCCGGGGATTCGGGGGTGAAGGCCGAGGATATCATTCTGGCCCTGGACGACCGACCGGTCAAGACCGTTGAAGATCTGAAAATTATCCTGTTGTACAAGGAAAAAGGTGACACGATTCGAGTGAGAGTCAAGCGTGATCGTTTTCTGCTCCCTGATCTGACCACAGAGATCGTGGTTCCCCTCTAAGTCTCTGTCAACAAATAACATGGCCAAACAAACAAGCTGAATGGCATAAGGGGCCGTAATGACATGACTATAAATGGTCATGTTGTTTTATGACGGCCCCTAAGTTTGTGGCATACGTGGTTTAATTGATAAAATAAAAACATAGGTCGCAAACCCGACCACCACCCCGACCACTAAAGCGAAGACAAACCATTTTGATATACTCCTGTCCTGTTTAGGAAAGGCCAAAAGATCGCTCTTTCTTGCGGAAATCGCCAGCCCCGGGTACCATATGGCCATGGAAAAGAGTGAAAACCTCACCGTATTGATCCAACAGATTCGCAATCTGTTGGCCTTTCACCAAGGCATCGGCCTGACCCAATATCCGGCAGATCCAAGGCTTTTGAGCTTTCTGGCACAAAAGCAGATCTCGACGATGCCTTTTAAAGAGGGGATAGCGTGCCGAGAACCAGAACCGGGTTACGCCCCACCGCCGGACGTCCCCTTGGCCGAAATCGCCGTTGCAATCGAGCAATGCCGCCGCTGTTCCCTCCACCAGGGAAGAATTCGGGCGATAGCCGGCAATGGTGCCGCCCAAGCGACATTAATGATCATAGAAGACCAACCGGGCGAAATTGAAGAGTCGACTGGATACCCCTTTGCCGGAGAACCCGGCGCCATGCTGGACCGGATGCTCTCTGCCATGGGTTTCAAAAGAGCAGAGGTCTCATTAACCTCGATCATCAAATGTCGCCCCCCCCAGGACCGGGATCCTGATGAACATGAGATCAAGACCTGCCTCACCTACTTGACCCGGCAAATTGCCGCCGTTAATCCTCAGGTGATCTGCACCATGGGACCACTGGCCGCCCAGACCATGACCGGCAAGAACCAACCCCTGCTCCGACTCAGGGGGCACTTTCATGACTATCACGGCACTCCCCTGATGGCCACCTTCCATCCTCATTTTCTGATAAAAAATCCCGAGTTAAAAAAGGCCTGCTGGGATGATCTCCAGCTGGTTCTTGAAAAATTACGCCAGAATTGACCCCTAAAATTTGATTTATCGGGTATTTACAACTCTTCCGGAACAAAGGGAACCACCCCATCTATTTCATCAACGCCGGTGACCAGCATGATCAACCGGTCGAGACCAAGGGCGATACCGGCCGTCTCAGGCATTGTCGGCAATGATTTGAGAAACGACTCCGGCATCGGGCCAGGCCGCCGACCGTCCTGACGGATCTCGGCTAGGGCTCCTTCAAAACGATGCCGCTGCTCAACAGGATCGATCAACTCGGAAAAACCATTGGCAATCTCCAGACCACCAGCGTAAAGCTCAAACCGTTCGGCCACCCCCGGCGCATTCTTTTTTAATCGCGAAAGCGAGGCCAGGGCACCGGGATAATCGATTAAAAAGACCGGAGTTTCAAAACCCAGGTTTGATTCCACCTGTTCCACAAGAACCTCTTCGAAACACCCTTCGGTCAAGGCCGTCTCCGGGGTGATTCCTGCATAACGGCTGAAGGCCTCAGCCACTGTTATCCGGGGCCAGGGCCGTTCCAGGCTGATCCGGCTCCCATGCCGGGTCAATAACCCTCCTGAGCAGGTCCCGGCCACCGCCCGGAGTAAACCCTCGCAGTCCTTCATCAGATCACGATAATCAGCATCAGCCCGATACCACTCAATCATAAGAAACTCAGGTAGATGACGACGGCCCCGCTCACCCTGGCGAAAACAGCGGCAGATTTGATAGATCCGCTTTTCTCCAGCGGCGATTAATCGTTTCATGCAAAGTTCAGGCGAGGTCTGCAGGAAACGATCCCCTGCCTCAATCGGTTCTATCCATGGCTCCGGGGCCAGGGAAGGTAATAGAATAGGGGTATCCACCTCCAGAAAATCATGTGCCACAAAATAGTTCCTCACCTCCTGGAGCACCTCGGACCGCCGCCGCAACATCCCCCCTGAAATCATGCCCCCCTCCCCAAACAAGAAGAGGTCTTGACCGGGAACACCCCGATCAAAACCTCTATGAATCAACAACAAGTCCCGACGGACTAAAGTGAACTTTCCGAGTTACTCACCACGACTCAAGGCCCTTTCATTTCTATTCTTTGACCCGGGTAATATACTCACCGGTCCGGGTATCAATCTGGATTTTGTCACCCTCCTCAACAAAAGGGGGAACCTGGAGGACAAAGCCGGTTTCAACGGTGACCGGTTTGGTATCGGAACCACTGGTGTCACCCTTCACCCAGGGATCAGCCGTCGTCACGCTCAGATTAACAAAGATGGGCAGGGTAATGTCGAGTGGGGTCTCATTAAAAAACAGAACAGAGACCTCCATATTGTCGACCATGAAGTTAAGATTATTCCCCACCTGCTCCCGGGTCAAAAAGAGTTGTTCATAGCTGGTATTATCCATGAAATGAAATTCATCACCCTGAGAGTAAAGATATTGCATGGTTCTCTCCTCCAGGGGGGCTTTTTCAAATTTATCATTGGAACGAAAGGTGCGATCGGTGGAATTACCATTGATCAGATTCCGGAGCCGACAACGGTATAGAGCCTGGCCCTTTCCTGGTTTGGTGAAATCAAAATCAGTGATAATATAAGGATCCCCATCCATCAGGATCTTCAAACCTTTCCGTAAATCAGAGGCAGAGAACATAGCACGACTCCATGGTCAACAGCGGTTTCCCGGCACCCTGCCGAACCTCCCGCTCAACAATAAGAAAAAAACAGGCTACAAGAAACTCAAAAGCATGCTTAATACCCCAGAACAACATTCTTGGCAACAAATACCATCGCAAAAAAAATGTCTTCATCCCTTTGTATTCATGTCCAATATTTCAACGTTTAAGTCATCGGACTCTCGTGAAATACCTTGAAAAAAACAACAAACTACACTAACTGATTTATTCCTGTAATTTCAATTTATTACTCAACTTGGATTGCCACGGTAACCAGATATGACCGGATCAGTTCACCGACCTTTCATGATCACCCACTCCGCCTGGGAGGCCTCCAGATGAAGAGCGGTCCTAACCGTATCGCCATAACAGGACTGGGCATCATCTCCTGTCTGGGTCTCAACCGCGAGCAGGTTACCGAGTCTTTGGCTCTCGGCCGTAGCGGTATCCAATTGCTACCTGATCGTAAAGCCCGTGGATTCCTGAGCAGCCTCAGCGGGGTCGTCAGTGATTTTAATCCTAAAGACCACCTGGATCGGAAAAAAAGAAAATCCATGCCCGACTTCACAGTTTGGGCCTGGGCAGCGGTTGACCAGGCCCTTGCCCAGGCAGGGATCGACCGGGCACGACTCGCCGGCGACCACCGCAGCGGGATGATCTTTGGTAACGATTCATCCGCCGTCACCGCCGTCGAACAAGTGGAAATGCTCAAGGAAACCGGTGAGACACGACAGATTGGCAGCGGCCATATCTTCCGGTTGCTCAATTCCACCATCACCTTGAATATCAGCACCATCCTCGGCCTCCAGGGCGCAGTCTGGACCGTAAGCAGCGCCTGTGCCAGTGGCGCCATGGCCATCGGACAAGGCGCGGAACTCATTGCCACTGGTCGCCAGGACCGAATGATCTGCGGAGGGGCTCAGGAAATCTCCTGGCAATCCATGTGCAGCTTCGATACCCTCGGGGCCTTCTCCCGACGGGAAGAAGATCCGGCTGGCGCGTCCCGCCCATTTGACCGGGAACGGGATGGCCTGGTCCCCAGCGGAGGCAGTGCAGCTGTGTTTCTTGAATCATTTGCCTCCGCCCAGTCCCGGGGAGCAACCATTCTCGGTGAAATCCTGGGCTACGGCCATGCCGCCGATGGGTACCATATCGTCATGCCCAGCGGCAAGGGGATTGAACGGGCCATGGCCACGGCCTTGGATGATGCCGACCTGCTAACAGAAAAGATTGATCTGGTCTTGGCCCATGCCACCTCTACTCCGGTGGGCGATGAGGCCGAAGGGCAAGCCTTGCAGGCCATCTTCCGGCCGGATCAAGATCACCCCTCCCCTTTGGTCACGGCAGTCAAGGGATTGACCGGCCATGAATTCTGGATGGCCGGAGCCTCCCAGGTCGTCTACGGTCTCCTCATGGCCGGAGGTGGATTTGTCGCTGGCAATCGCAACCTGGAACACCCCGATGAATCGGTAAAAGCCTTGCGCTTACCAAGGGAAAAGGTATATAATCGGAGCCGTTTTCTCCTTTGTAACGCTGCGGGTTTCGGTGGGACAAACGCCTGTCTGGTCATCAGAAACAACCAGGGCAGTGAGAGCTTGGATTTATCATAAACAACCCACCGAGAGGTGCCATACGTGCCGCCCCATCAAGCCGACGCCATCGTCATCGGCAGTGGAATCAGTGGACTGACAACGGCTGCCCTGCTGGCTAAAAGCGGAAGGCAGGTCGTTCTTATTGAAAAAAACAAAAAACCTGGCGGGGCGTTACGGCGCTTTAAACGGGCTGGAATCCCTTTTGATATTGGGTTCCATTATACTGGGGGGTTAGGCAACAAAGAGATACTCAGGGTCCTGTGGGAATACTTGGGGGTATGGCCAAACATCACCGCCGTGCCCCTGCATCCGGGAGGACATGATCTCTTCCGATTCAGGAAATCCGGGCGCTCTGTCCGAGCATACTATTCTTATGACCTTCTTCAGGAAGAACTTATCACCAACTTCCCCAGGGAAGCTGGCGGAATCCGAGACTTCCTGGCGAATATTCGCCGGATCTGCCGAACCGTCCCCTTTTACAACCTGGATCTCCCACTGACCCCGTTTCTGCGTGACTATCTGACCGCTGGTAACCGGAGCCTCGCCGATGTCATCCAGACCTCGGTTAAAGATCCTGAGCTCCAGGCAATCCTTGCGGCGCCGGCCCTGCTTTACGGCATCCCCCCCAGGAATGCTGGTTTTGCCTTGCATTCCGCCGTCACCCATGGCTATTACTCTGGGGCATACGGCATAGTCGGGGGCGGCCAGGCCATTGTTGATGCCTTTATTACGGTTTTACAAAGGACCGGGACTGAAATCATCACCAACTGCCCGGTGGAACACATTACGGTAAAAGATGGAACCGTCCAGTCTGTTATCGCTGGCGGTCACGAGATCAAAGCCGAACAAGTCATCTATACCGGACAGCCGAATGCCCTACCGGACTTAACCGCAAAAGGCACTTTCCGGCCGGCTTATATCCATCGGCTCAAGGATCTTGAGGATACCAAGTCGATGTTTATTCTCTTCGGCAAACTCGATTGCCCCGATGATGGGCCCCGACTGGCGACAACAAATCTGTACTCCCTCCCGCCGGGTGTCGACATCATGGATGCACCTTCACCGGGCACCGCCGGTGAAACGCTACTCGTCACCGCCCCCGGACGTCGGGACGTAAGTGACGGTTCTGACGCACCGGCCGCAAACGGGGTGATCGTCATGCGTCCGGCCTCATGGGAAGAAGCCGCCACCTATGATCTGGGCCACAAGAAAAGGCGAACAGGATATCAGACATGGAAGGAGGAGACTGCCACCACCCTCCTGACCGAAGTCGAAAAGTGTTTCGGTGATCTCTGTCCCAAAATCACCCCCCTGGCCACCGGAACCCCTTTGACTTTCCGGGATGAACTGGGTGGGCCGCAGGGAGGAGTTTACGGCACCCAGCATAACATGACCCAATTCGCCCCACGGGCCCGAACCAAAGTCGAGGGGCTTACCCTTTCCGGTCAAAGCACCTTAATGACCGGATTACTTGGCTCGTCCTTAGCCGGACTGGTCACCGCCGGTGAAATCATCGGTCTGGAAACAATCTGGGATCAGGTCCTTACTTGAACACAGGTAACGATGTGTCGACGACAAGAGTAGTGATAACCGGCCGAGGGGCTGTTTCCCCATTCGGCATTGGCTGTGATCCCCTTTTTAACGGAATCCGACAGGGAAATTCCGGGGTTAAGATCATGGAGGAATGGGCCGCGATCACCGGCCTGAAGTCTTTACTGGCCGCACCGGTCCCGGATTTTGATCCTCGGCCCTATTTCCCGAGGGTTCAGCGCCGCTCAATGGGCAATATGGCATTATATGCCGCCATTGCAGCTCGGGAGGCAGTAAACGATTCCGACCTTTCCGCTGAACAATTGGCTTCGGGCCGGATCGGAGTTGCCATCGGCTCCACCACCGGAAGCCCCGAGGCTTATGACACCTTTTATCGGATGTACCTCCCCGACCAATCAATTGAAGAGATCAAGTCAGGGTTCTTTTTCAAGGTCATGGGGCATAGTTGTGCCGCCAATGTCAGTTTAAGTCTCGGTATCAACGGAGAGCAATGGGCACCGTCCAGCGCCTGTACTTCAGCAGCCCAGGCCCTGGGCCTCGGCTATCTACTGATCAGAAGCGGTCGCCAGGATGCCATGCTCTGTGGTGGCGCCGAAGAGGTGCACCCAACGGTCACCATGACCTTTGACGTTTTGAAAGCGGCCTCCCGTAGCCATGATACGCCTCTTGCCACCCCTCGCCCCTTCGACGTCAACCGCGACGGGGTGGTCTGCGGCGGCGGCAGTGGTATTCTGGTACTGGAGAGCCTCAACTCAGCCCGTGCCAGAGGGGCCGCTATCTACGGAGAAATCTTGGGCTTCGGCCATGTGAGCGACCCCCAGCACATTGCCAACCCCCATGATCAGGCCATGGCCACGGCCATGACTCTGGCCATGAAGGAGGCCGGGGTTACGGCTGCGGAAATAGACTATGTCAACGCCCACGCCACGGGGACGAGACAAGGCGACGAGGCCGAGGCATGCGCCATCGGAAATGTATTCGGCAGCACCGTTCCAGTGAGTTCCTTCAAGGGCCATATCGGTCACACCCTCGGTGCGGCGGGTGCCCTGGAATCCATTATCCTGACCGAGATGATGGCCCGACAGGAATTGATCCCGACCCAGTTTCTCACCAACCCAGATCCCGCCTGTTCCTCCATCAATCTTGTCCGTTCACTCCACCCGGGAAAGGTTGAAACCGTGGTTAAAAACAATTTTGCCCTGGGTGGTGTTAACTGCGCCCTGGTATTCAGGAGAACCGTTCATGATTCATGATGAAGAAATCCGCCGGCAGGTTATCGAAGTGATTGCCGAAGAATTTGAACTCGACCCGGTCGCACTGACCCCGGAAGCGACCCTCTATGACGATCTTGGCCTCGATAGCCTTGATGCCGTTGACATGGTGGTCGCCCTTGAGAAAAAATTCGGGGTCAAACTCGCCAATGAAGAGTCAATTCGCTCGGTTCGCACCATGGCCGATATTTTTGCCTTGATTATCAGCTTAAAACCCGCCGGACAATAAGGTTTCTTCGTGGCCCTTCGCAAACTTTTCTTAAATATCTATTTTTGGCCGATGTTTTTGTTGACCACCCTGACGGGTTGTATTTTGGCACCGCTCATTCTGCTTGCCAATATTCTTGTTTTTAAATTAGATACCGGCTATCTGGTCCGCCGGGGCATTCAAATTTATGGCTGGATCATTGTCCGCGTCATTCCTTTCATGGCGCCGGTAACCATCGAGGATCGCTCGGGCGGCCTGGAAACGCCGGCTATTTTTGTCCCCAATCATAATTCTTCGGTGGACCCGTACCTGTTCGGGATGCTCCCCCTTGACAATTCCTTTGTCACTTCCTGGCCTTTTCGTATCCCCTTGTACAATTTCTTCATGAAACACGCCGGCTATATCAACTCTACCAGGGGCTGGCACCATGTCCATGAACAAGGTTGTCATTTGATCGCAAAAGGATGCTCGTTGATTATCTGGCCTGAGGGTCATCGGTCCCGAACCGGGAAATTGGGGCGGTTCAAGAACGGTGCTTTTCGCCTGGCCTTGGCCACCGGCAGACCAGTGGTGCCAGTTTGCATCATCGGCTCCCACCAAATCCTACCGCCCGGCTCCCGCCTGCTCAATCCAGCTCGAATCAGGATGGTAATTCTCCCTCCAATCAAGACCTCAGGATTGGAACCTTCACCAGAAACGATCCAAATGATTCGTGAACAGACCCACCAAGAAATTTCCGAGGAACTTGCATCAAACAACCATTCGCTTTCAAGCGAAGAGATCAAAGTTTTCTGCGCCCCCATCAAGGATCAGTCAATTAATACTTTTCAGCAAAACGGACTGGTGTAACAACCATGAATCCACTCTACAAAATCAAACAGGCCACAAGTATCCGAGCGGCATCACCAGTCGAGATTGAGGCCCTGCAATCAAATCTCCTTCGCCAGCATATCCAACATGCCATCAAGTCACCTTTTTATAAGAATATATTTGCAGATATCGATTACCGGCCAAATGACATCACCCTGTCCAACCTGGCCGACCTGCCGTTAACCACCCGAAGTGACCTTGATCGAAACCCCGAAGGTTTTTTCGCCGTCCCCAAAAAGAGTTGGGCGGACATTGCCCTGACCTCAGGTTCCACTGGCAATCCAGTGCTTGTCCCCTATACCGTTTCTGACTTGACTCGACTGGCTTTTAACGAGGAGATGAATTTCCATGGGGCCGGCATAACCCCTGACGATACCATGCTGCTGTGTGTGACCATTGACCGTTGTTTTATTGCTGGTTTGGCCTATTACACCGGATTAACCCGGCTTGGGGCAGCCACCATCCGAAGCGGTCCTGGACAACCAGCCCGTCAGTGGGAGTTGATTCGACGGCTGTCCCCAACCGGCCTGGTTGGAGTGCCGTCTTTTCTCCTGAAATTAGCCGAATGGGGCGTTGAACACAGTTTAAGCCCAAGAAGCATCGGCATCCGCGCCCTGATCACCATTGGAGAACCGGTTCGCCGACCCGATCATAGCCTCACCCCACTCGGGCGAGAGCTCGAAAGTTTATGGGGAGGGCAGGTGATTTCTTCATATGGTGCCACTGAGTTCGAAACTGCTTTCTGTGAATGTTCCGCTTGCATGGGTGGTCATATTCACCCGGAACTGATGCTCGTTGAAATAGTCGATGAATCCGGAAGGAACCTCCCTCCCGGCACGGCTGGAGAAATTGTGGTGACGCCCCTCGGTGTCCAGGGCTTGCCTTTGATCCGTTTCAGAACAGGCGATGTGGCCAGACTCCATACGGCACCCTGCCAGTGCGGTTGGCAAACACCCAGGCTGGGAGCAGTAGAAGGGCGCCTGGCCCAGAGACTTAAATACCGGGGAACGACCCTTTATCCCGAAATGATTTTCCAGGCATTACAAGACCAACCCGAAATCAGGGCATCCTACCTTGAGGTCCGGTCTTCGTATGATTTATCAGATGAAATTACTGTGGTGATCGGTGTCGACAACCCAGGAGCAATGGCAACCGCCCCTATCCAGGAACACCTCCAATCAACTCTTCGGGTCCGGCCGGATATACTGATCCGTTCCTACAATGAAGTTCTGGGGGTCATGGAAGCCGATGGCGGTCGTAAACTTAAACGATTTATTGATTTACGCGGGAAATAACCATTATGAAATGTTTTGGCGAACATTGGGGGCTTGAATTCTCCCCAGAAGAAATCCAGACAGCTCGGGCCAACAACGGCCTGCTGTCTCTCGAACTGGAATTATCTCGGGCCTGCAACCTCCGGTGTATCTATTGTTATGCCGAATCCGGTCTGCCCATGGCCAACGAGTTAACCCTTACTGAGATCAACAGCGTCATCGAACAGGCAGTCGACCTGGGAGCCCGTAAAATCATCGTGCTCGGCGGTGGCGAGCCCCTCATGTATAAAGATCTTTTCCAAGTAATTGATGCCATCCTTGCCAAGGGAGTCGACGCAGATCTATTCACCAATGGGATGTTGATCACAGAAGAAAAAGCCAGGGCGCTCTACGAGCGAAATATGGCGGTAGTAGTCAAGATGAACAGCAGAAACCCCTCGATCCAGGATATGCTGGCCGGTCAGTCCGGGGCCTTTGCCTCCATTGAAAAAGGTTTAGCCGCTTTACGTCGAGCAGGATACCCCGACGAAAAACATACCCTCGGTATCGAAACCATCATTTGCCGTCAAAATTACGATGAAATGCCTGATCTATGGATTTGGGCCCGAGAACAGGGTATCATCCCCTATGTGGAAATGATGACCATGCAGGGGAGAGCAACCGAGCATCCCGAACTTGAAGTATCAATTGCCGAGATTAAGGCCCTTTTTGAAAAGCTTTCAATAATAGATCGGGAAAGATTCGGCACTAACTGGACCCCACATCCCCCCTTAGCTGCGTCCCAGTGCGCCCGTCATGAATACTCCTGCACGGTTACCGCTTGTGGGGATGTCCAACCATGCCCCGGGGTCAGCGTGGCGGCCGGGAATATCCGAGACAACTCCCTCGCGGAAATTCTTCGGGTCAGCAAACCCATTCAAGAACTGCGCAACATCAGGACCATGATCAAGGGGAAATGCAGGGAATGTGATTTTGGTGAATACTGCTATGGTTGCCGTGGTCATGCCTATCAGGTAACGGGCGACTATCTTGCCGCCGACCCCCTGTGCTGGCTGGAGAAGACTTGATCCCCAATCAAGAAGCGCTTTACAAGCTGTCATACCGTAATCAAAAAAGGCGGAAAGTGTCTATGCACTTTTCGCCTTTTCATATTAGTTTTATTGGTTGAGATAATCAGGGTAGTTGAACTGCTCAACTCACGTTCCGCGCCCAAGGAAAAGGAAGAAGAGGAACATGATTATTCATCACAGAAACTTTCACTTGTTCTAGTAATTTCCCCGGCCGGGAGAATAATTTCAACATTCTCCCGATTCACATCCATAAATTTTCCAGCAAAAACCACCTTCCCGGACTGTATATCTCTGACCACCGCATCGGTTACGGCAAAAAATGATTTCACCGCACCGATATAATCGGTCAGACGAGACCCTGGCAAAAGGTCGATACAACCTGAAATATGATAATTCCTGGTTAGAACAACAACCGCAGTATGGGTAATTTCTTCATTCATCTGGCACTCCATGCTGATGTGTAGTGTCTTAGTTAGCTTATATTATCAAAATTCTCAAAAAGTCAAACAATAATTATACCGGGAGAATCTCCTCCCGGAAGGGCCCCAAAAAGAATGCCGGCCAACAACCTGTTAATTGCTGACCGGCTCCCGTGGTAATCAAATCTTAAAAGGGGGTAAAAGACGGATAACCACGTAAACTTAATATAACAGCAACGACTCACATATTGTCAATAAATTTTATCGGACAATCAGACAAATGGTTAGGAATAAATCCTGATTAGATCATCTATGCAACCATACGCTACTATTATATACTATTTGAACCTTAAACAAGCGATTGGTTATAAAAAGCACCAAAAGGGGAAGAAAGGGTTAAGGAGTGGCAGGAGCAGGCGAGTCTGCTGATTTTTCACCACAGGACAGGGGCTCGCCTCTGTTGGTTACAGCCTCAACCACATGTGGTTTAATGGACGGGCCATTCCCTTCATTTTCCGCTTCAATCAGGTCATAGGCAAAGCCGTTGACACAGAGACGCAGAACATTGACCTGAATATTGATTTTATATTCAACCTTTCGAAGGCCGTCTACTCGGTTGGAATCGTCCTCATTGGCAAAAGCACTGCCGACCGGCCCTGCGAAAAAAAATCCGAGAACAATACATAAAATGAATAAAGGTCCCAGCCTGTGCAAAGTCATGCTGTCTCCGGTGGATTAACAATCAATACGTCCTGCCCCGACTCTCGCATGGGCCCATGGGACACGTTGCGAAGAACGGACAGACAAAGTTCTGCATGGCGAATGAAGATAAAGTAAATCAGAAACATAGTATTATGTTATCCGTTAATCTTCAAGCATTTTACCCACGATCAAGAATAAACTGATAACCAGGGTCTGTCCATAACTGAGGGTTTTCGTTGAAGATCAAGGCCTGCGAAAAAATATGCGCCGGCATATATACGATATTCCGAGCATTATTTTTGAGCATGACGCAGAAACTCAACAAAAAGAACATTTATGAAAATGGAACGAACTAAAAATGGTGTTGAAAAGACTCAATGAATATTCAATGAAAACGGTTACATAAGACAGAAAAGCCTCTATAATGACAAGGGAGTCCCTACCAAAAGAAACCCTGACCAAAACGGAGGCTTTTCATGCACCATAAGAATAT
>JAHJAA010000081.1 GCA_018814305.1 Pseudomonadota bacterium | reverse complement strand
TATTATTTCTTCTACCTTTTAGGGGTAGGAGCCCCCTAAACGCTTCCGCCAAGAAACATGAGGGGGCTCCGTTTCTCTTCCTTCACATATCTCGTCCAAAATCACCGAAATTCCCATCATTTTCTGAGTCCGCGCTCACTTCAACAAACGAGAATATATCCTTCGGAGCATCAAAGGAAACTGTTTCATAGACATTGGGCACCACATTGAATTTTCGACCGTAAAAAAAATCGGCTTTCCCAACCACCACTTTTCTGCCGATGCGTATAGGTTGTAAATAGGTGTTGGTTATGCCGGCTACTTTTTCATTCTCTTCGCTCTGGCCGGAAGGATTACGAAAAGTAGATTCCGGGACTCCCAGCTTATTGAAGATATAGTCGATCCCCACCACAAGATTCAAAACCGGAGAATTCGCTGAAAATTCCTGCTGATCTGCATTTGTTATTTCGACCTTATACGTCATAAAGCCCCCAGTCCAAGTAGCTGGCTAATCAACTATTATTCATTAAATATTCAAATCAATATACAAATCTCAAAAACCCGCCTCATAAAAAGGGATTATATTTTCAATACCAACCCTTTTTCTGGAAAGTAAACAAGAAATTAAAAGAAGTAAATCTAATGGTGTCGGGTTCGTATCAAGTCAAGTTGTGGTCGGATCATATGAGGAGGGGTTAAGTCCGCTCTTGGCTTTTGTTGTTAAAAAGGCAATTATTTCAGTTTATTACGCGCTGGGGTGGCCCACGCTAACCAGTTTAAATCATGTGCGCTCAATGAGATTGTCGGGCAGGGGTCAAGTCCGCTTTTGGCTTTTGTTGAAAATACTACAATCATTTCGAATAGTTGCTGAGTTATGATCTGCCACAATCCAAAGCCTTGAACAATAGATCAATACCTAAAAAAACGGCCCCTGTTATGCCGAGGATCCCGAATCGTTGGCGTAATGATGGAAGGGAACATCTCAAGTATTTAGTGGCTAGGGGTAATCCATTAAAAGGCCCTTTGTCAAGAGATAGACTTCCCCGGTAAGGCAAAATTACATTTTTCGCCTCTTGCAAAGGTTAATACTTGGAGACTTCTCCAACATTGTGATCAAAGCTCCTTTCCCAGCTCCCGTTATATCGATCTCGTGGGTCGGTGTCCTGCACCGCAACAGTCTCCATCAGGTTCAAGGCCGGTGAGAGAGGCGGTTGAACGATAGCGTTCAACTGGCTGTCTCGGCCCCTGTCCGTTTCACTGACCCAGATAATCAGCGGTTCCTCGTTGTGTCCAATCAGAAATAACAATCACAGATTTCATGGTTTACGAACAACCCTTTAGTGGTTCACGACTAGGGCGTGAACAAGCCAAAATTACTGGGCGGGACGGGTGCCAATTTCCTCCCGGCAGATCCGTCAAATACGGTGGATGCGTGAAAGCTGAGGGCTTCCGCAGGACGCCTTCCCGCAGCCCTTTCTCTTCATGTTTGAATTTCCCGAGTATAATCAGGTAATTGACCAACCACTGCCATTTGCGGTTCATCGTTGGCGTATTAGTTGCTTTATCTGCACTTGACAGTCTTTGACACGGCAATGCTTTTGCTAAGTTTTGCTAATGGAGGAGTACCTTGAAGAATTACCATATTGCACTCTCATTTCATTGTTAATCGTCGTGACGCCACGCCATACGGTTCGCCGATATCGTTGTGAATCGTTCACCTCACCCGCCAAGGAGCAATCATGGATCAAACTGAGCTTATTGAACACGTTGTAAAGGAGTTGGCTATCTCAAACGTCCAATCGAAGCGCTTGCTGAGAGCGACGCTAGGGGAGATTCGAAACCTGCTCCGGGTCGGACACGCGGTAACTCTGCCTCACCTGGGCACCTTTGACACGGCGACATACGATGAACACCGTGGTTATCGGCCTGGGAGCAATGATTTTGCACTTTTTCCAAAGCGACGTGTCCCGGTATTTCGCACAGGAACATTGCTCCGTGAAGATGTTTACGATATCGAAATGGATGAAGAGGGAAAGCCGACATGAGCAACGATAATAAAATCACGTTTCAAGCTTTTACAGAACTGGTGGCCAGGCGTGCCAGGGTCAGTAATGTCGAGGCAGATGCCTATATCCACCAACTCGCGATGACCATGGGTGAGGAGTTGGAGAAAGGTGGTGACATTCATCTGTATCGATTTGGCCGTTTCCATACGACCCATGTCGGTGAACAGATGGGGCACGACCCCAATTCTGGTGAGCCATTAACAATCCCCGAGCACACACGGGTCCACTTTCGCCCTTACAGCTCACTGCGTTTCGCTGTCAATGCGCCCTTCCGTCAGTTGCGAATAAAGGAACTCACTGAAGACAAAACTGCATGGCGTATAAGAAGCGGCGCCTTGATCTTGCTGATGCTACTTCTAGTGCTGCTGATCCTACTGGGTATCGGCGTAAAGAGTTGCATGTTCACGCAAAATGCGTCCGTGGTGCCACCTGAGAAGTCATCAAGTAACATCGAACCGGCGCGCCCCGTTTACGAAGCTCCATTAACAGTCACCCCTGCGCCCGCTCCAGTAAACACCGCTCCCGCAGAAGAGCAAGCCATCCCTGCACCCGCTATCGTAGTCACCGCTCCCGCAGAGCCGCCGCCAACGGCAAAGGCTACGGCGACAGTGGTTACCGTATCCTCCGGTGATACGCTGTGGGCGATTGCGGCGACCAGATGGGGCGATCCTTTTTGGTGGCCGGTTATCTATGCGGAAAACAGACCAGAGCTGTCGCATCCAAATCCGGATATCATCGATATCGGGATCACACTGCGGATACCCGCTCTAGCCGGTAGCGTGAACAGTCCCAGGGCCGCAGACCTCCGACTGAAAGCGGATGCATACCAAATCGTCGCCGACGATTACCAGAAACTCGACAATCCACGAGCAGCAGAGTATGCGATGGTTGCTGCTCGCGGGTTCACCAAATAGAACAACAAATAATGTGGACGAGAATCAAGAAAGGGGTCATCCATTAAAAGGCCCTTGTCAAGAGATAGTATTCTCCCTTGTGATGGGGGTCAAAGAGAGGGGGCAAGTCCGCTCTTGGCTTTTGTTGTTAAAAAGGCAATTATTTCAGGTCATTACGAACTAGTTGAAGTCATGTACAATCAAAGTTAAAAACAGGCCTTTTTTAGGCCTATATTGACGTTTTCTGACCCTATTTGTTGGTAACGGGCTCCCTTGTTTTCTGATTATTTAATATTTTACTGAGCATAGGACGCCGCATGTCCCACCCCTGATTGTATTATGGGGGTAAACGGGCATACCTTTCAAAAAGGAGGCATAAAAATGATCAGAAATGTAACCGTCTACATCGACAACAACCCAGGTGAAATAGAAAACACGTTCAGGTGCGGATTTATCGTTACCGAGAATATTGACGGCGAAGAAAATTATTTCAACGATCTGATTGACCAGTCCGAATACTACTTACTGCGTGATTTGGTCAGTGATATTGCCGGGATCTTAAAGGTGAGGAAAAGAGATATCATGGTTAACGCATGATGTGTGGCTCATCGAGTATGCGAAATCGCTACCAGGCTTGACAATTTGACATTCTTACCGCATTGCTGGTTAACAGGATCTTGAATCCGTGACGGGGGCAAATAGGTGGCGCCCATCAGGGTATAAGTATCGTCTGATAGCAGGTGATCCGGATCATACTGGCGATTGGGTTTGGCAGGTAACAAGCAGGAGTAGCCGCTGGGCGGGCGATTAGCCTTGACCGGAGAGAGGACGAAGCTTGATGTGTGGCAGTTATGCCTGGTAACTTGGCATTACCGGCAGGCCATTTCTTACTTTACGGTTCTTTGCGCCGTTTCGGATTTGCATCAAAAAGTTCGTTTCTAATCATAACCAATTTGACGGACCCATGAAAGACGAAGGGCGATATAATGTGTCAGGGCTTGTGGAAGCCCAATTTGAACCGGGTTCCGGCGACAAGGTATTGCGGAATCTCCAAGGGATTACTGATCCGGAGGTTATGAGTCTTGCCGAAGTCAATGCCCTGGCCGAAGCTACGGATGCCATTCTGCGTAAATTCGATCAGGAGCACCGGTTCACGGCAGATGATATTTGCCTTCTCCACAAAATTTGGCTGGGGAAAATCTATGAATGGTCCGGACAATATCGCCAGGTCAATGTCAGCAAAGGAGAGTTCACCTTTGCCATGGCTGTCCAGGTTCCCAAATTAATGGCGCAGTTTGAACAGGAGCAATTGAGAAAATACACCCCTTGTCTGTTTGAAAATACCCAAGAGGTTGTGATGGCCATCGCCGAGGTTCATACGGAGTTGGTCCTGATCCATCCCTTTCGTGAAGGAAATGGCCGGGTGTCGCGGCTGCTGGCAACTCTGATGGCCTTGCAGGCAGGTTTGCCCCTGCTGGATTTCAGTGCGATGAACGAAAAGAAGGGAAAATACTTCGCGGCGGTACAGGCGGGAATGGAGCGGAACTACAAACCGATGGAAATGCTGTTTGCTGAAATTATTGAGAACACTATTTCCGCTTCGGACGAATAACGTTGAACATGCTCTTTTGGGAAGCAGTCATTTTCCCGATAACAGTCTGGACACTCTCATTAGTTTCAATGGCCGTGGAACTGGAAACATTGGCAAGTAAGGAAGTTTTGTATTTTGCAGAACCCTTGAGATGGGTATTGGTTTCAAAAAGTGATTTCTTTCCCATGACTTTTTTACCCGTTGTAAGTGTGATGCTATTTGCGCTATTCACTTTTTAAAAGACTTCCTGTGGCTCTGAAACCAGTAAGTTATTATACAAAGAAATCGTAACTGCCGCAATGTCATACAGGCGGCTGAGGCGAAGGTCAGGCTTGATATTTTGACTTTCAATAATGGCTAAGGAAGGGGTCAAGTCGGCCTTTGACTTAGTTGCAACTTATGTTCATAAGAAACCATGTCCAAACCACTGCGCATAAAATATTCGAGAGCCTGGTATCATGTAATGAACCGTGGCAAACGAAGTGAGAAGATCTATTTTAACGATCCAGATCGCAATGCATTCGTCAAAGTACTTCAGGAGACTACCGAGCTAAGGAATTTCAAGATATCAGCATACTGTCTCATGTCGAACCATTATCACCTGTTGATCCAGACACCGGACTGGAACCTGCCTCGGGATGAGGCGATCTATCTCGTTCGTTGTTCGTGCCGGATGACATGACCTGAGGTGGGGAAAGAATTCGATATTAAAAACTACATTACTGTGAGTAGTGTTGTGCAAAGGGGAAAGTCGTTAAAAGTCAAAAGCGGACCTGACCTCATTTTGACCCATTTGGACAACGGATATTTCCAGATTCCCCCCCGTGTGTCCCTGGTTCGAAACCAGCTCGCCGTCAAAACAATGACAAATTCATTCACACTTGCTATAATTTCACATGAAGAATGATTCACTTAGAGGTGATTATGGAATCCATTGAACAGTTGGCTCAGAAGGCCGCCGGGCTCCAACCCGTTGATCGAATTCGGCTGGTTGAAGCTATTTTACAGAGTCTTGATCAAATCGATCCTGGAATTCAGGAAAAATGGGCTAACGAATCTGAGGCCCGTTATACGGCTTACAAAAACGGAAAAATCAACTCAACGGACTGGCCGGATGTCAGAAAACGGTATCTTCCTTGATAGTCCGTTTTATCGAACCCGCTCTCACCGAGCTCCATGAAGCAGTCAACTATTATGACTACCAACTCCCGGGACTTGGCTTGAGGATTTTCCACGAAGTGAATGTTTCAATTAAAAAAATAACCGATATGCCGGAGGCATGGACAAAAATTGGTGAAAACACCAGGCGATGTCTCCTGAAAGGCTTCCCATATGCCCTGCTCTACATCATTGATCCGCAAGTCATTCTTATTACCGCAGTCGCCAATCTCCATCGAGACCCTGAACATTTTCGCAACAGGACTTTCTGATTTTTTCTCCGAATTTCTTTGTGCCACTATGTGTTTGTGTTTGGGGTCATGTGTTTGGGGTCAGGCTTGACTTGTTGACATTCTCACAAAATCATTTTGTTTTGATTCTGTAGTACCACTGTGGTACCATTTCTTATGCCTAGAAAAATTCGCCAGCTTATACAAGACTTGGAAAAAGCCGGATTTGTCAATCGTGGAGGGAAGGGAAGCCATCGGAACTTTTTACATGACAAAGGTTCTGCTCTCACTCTTTCCGGCAGGCTTGGTGATGATGCAAAACCATACCAGGAAAAACTGGTCGGGCAAAAG
>JAHJAA010000080.1 GCA_018814305.1 Pseudomonadota bacterium | reverse complement strand
GCGGCTTACAACCGCCCCTTGCCTCCGGCGGGGCTCAAGCTAAAGAGCTATTAAACATCAAACAAGGCTGTTCATGGAATGAATGCTTTGTGAACTAACAATGGACCTCGGATTTACCGATTCCGTCTGAAGCAAAACAAGATATGGTTACGCCAATCCGAACGGAATAAAGCCGATAAACGTCCAGCAGTGCCCCAGATGTGCGGGATCGGCCCGGTGAGCCATAGTAAATCTATGCGAACCGGGTTGATCGCGTGCAGATGGGGCGCTGCTGAACGTTTATCAGGAGTGTTCGCGGGTTTTGTGGAAGACAATCTCCGGAAACCGTTCCGCGGTTCGTTTCAAGGACCATTCACTGGAGGCCAGAAAGGCCAGATAACCTTCGGCATCCTCGGCAACCTGATTCTGGTGGCGGTTTTTGAACGTCTCCAGCTTTTTGCGGTCGTCGCAGGTGATCCATCGGGCGGTGGCATATTCCACCGGTTCGTTGATCGCCTCCACCCCGTATTCCGCTTTGAGTCGGGACATGGTCACCTCGAACTGCAGAACTCCAACCGCACCTAGAATATAGTCACTTCCCAGCAGGGGTCGAAACAACTGGACTGCGCCCTCTTCGGCCATCTGGGTCAAGCCCTTGTTGAGTTGTTTGGCTTTAAGGGGTGATTTCAAGAGCACCCGCCGAAAATGTTCCGGGGCAAAATTGGGGATCCCGGTGAATTTAAGTTCTTCTTTGATGGTGAAGGTATCACCGATCTTGATGGTGCCGTGGTTGTGGATACCGATGATGTCGCCGGGATAGGCCTCTTCCACATTACTCCGATCCTGGGCCATGAAGATGGTGGCGTTGGAGAGTGAAATCTCCTTGCCGAGCCGATGGTGAAAAACCTTCATCCCGCGAGTGAATTTGCCGGAACAGATGCGAAAGAAGGCGATTCGATCCCGGTGGGCCGGGTTCATGTTGGCCTGGATCTTAAAGGTAAATCCGGAGAAATCGGGCTCGGACGGATCCACCATCCTGGTCGTGGTCGGTCGGGGACTTGGGGGTGGGGCCAGTTCGACAAAGGCATCCAGGAGTTCTTTAACCCCGAAATTATTGATGGCGCTGCCGAAAAAGACCGGACTCTGGCTTGCCTTGAGATAATCTTCCAGGTCAAAGGGATTGGCCGCTCCTTCCAGGAGTTCTATATCCTCCCGGAGTTTATCGGCCTGTCGGCCCAGGTGCTGGTCCAACAGAGGGTCGTTGAGATTGGTGGTTCTGACGATATCCTGGGGACGAATCATTTGGCCGGGGGTAAAGAGGATGAGCTCATGCCGGTAGAGGTTGTAGACCCCTTTAAAATTCTTGCCCATGCCGATGGGCCAGGAGAGGGGGGTGCATTCGATCTGCAGTTTTTCCTCGATATCACTTAAGATATCCAGCGGTTCCATGCCCTCACGATCAAGTTTGTTGATGAAGGTGATGACCGGGGTGTTTCGCATCCGACAGACTTCCATGAGTTTTTCAGTCTGGGTCTCCACCCCCTTGGCGTTGTCAATAACCATCAGGGCACTGTCCACGGCGGTTAAAACCCGGTAGGTATCCTCGGAAAAATCCTGATGGCCAGGGGTGTCCAGGAGGTTGATGTCGTAATCCCGGTAGATAAATTTCATGACCGATGAGGTTACCGAGATACCGCGTTCCTGTTCAATGGCCATCCAGTCGCTTACCGCATGCATGGCGGTTTTCCGAGACTTGACCGCCCCAGCCATCTGAATGGCCCCACCAAACAGAAGAAGCTTTTCAGTTAAGGTGGTTTTACCGGCATCGGGGTGACTGATGATGCCGAAGGTTCTCCGGCGTTGAATCTCTTTTTGCAGGGTGGTGCTCACGTTGTTTCCTCTAGGGGCTGACTCGAAAAAAAACGCTTTTATAAACAAATATCGTCGGTTTGTCCAGTTGGAATCATCGAGATTGTCGTTATCTTGATAAAGGTAACCGCCGAAAGTTCCGAAATTTTTATGTGTAGATACCGGGTGGTGGACGGAACCTTAATCTGGAGCAAAGGAAGAACCACGGGGAGCTTGAATCTAAGGAGATTTATCGCCTAATAGTGGTAAAGTCGGGTATAGTCGTGCGGGTTCAAAACCGTTCCAATTATGTAAACTGTTAAACGGCTAAGATAACATCATGAAAAAAAACCTCCCTGGGAAACGACGACCGGTTACCGCCCACGTCGCCAAGGCCCCTGCTAAACCGCTGGTCTCCTTTGTTGATCTCCTGATGCCGATGATTTCTTTACCGGGAAAGGCCGGAGGGAGAGGCGAGTCGATGAGTTCACCCCTGGCTCGGCTGGATTATGGAGAGGAGTTGCGGATCAAGAATCAGGCCCTGGCCGAATTCTGGCAAAAGAATAATCTCCCCGGGCAACCCACGCCGGTGATCGGTTCTCCCAAGGCCAGGGGCTATCGAACGACCTCACAGCGTCGGGCAGTATTCCAGGATGGGATTCTGCATCTGGTGTTTGGTGATACCACCACCGTGGATCGACGGCACCCGCTGCAACATTCCGCCCTGGAACCGGTGGAGCATGGCGCCATCTACGCCTTTCTACAGAAGAAGCTCTCCGAACCTCCCTTTCGTCTGGTGGCAGCCCATTTGAATTATCTGATCATCAGGGGAAGTTACCAGGAAAGGGTGGTCATTTTTAATGTTGATCAGATGAGCGGTCCGCTTATCCGAAAGCTCAAAATAGTGGCGGATCATCTGCAGCGGATCGATGATCCCATCATGGCCGCCCATGTGTATTTTGATCCCAGTCGGTCGAAATACTATCTTGAGAGCCGACGACCGGTTGCGGCCATGGGTTTTAAAACATTGTTCGGGCCGGTCGAACTGACCGTGACCGTGGCCGATTGCCGTTTTAAATTCCATCCGACCTCTTTTTCCCAGGTAAATGAGGCCATGGTCCCGGTGCTTTTGAAACAGGCCCGCCAGCTCCTGGCACCCTCCGGGGGGAGCCTGCTTGATCTCTACTGCGGATACGGTCTGTTCAGCCATTTTCTGGCCCCCGATTATACCGAGGTGGTGGCAGTTGACAGTGAAGGCCCTTCCATCAAGGCAGCCCGTGAAAACATTCGTTTAAATGCTGGTCGGGGCGGTTCCATCAAATTTTCGCCACTCCGGATCACCGGCGATTCTTTGGATAAAATGTTCGCCACAACCCCTTTTCCAGACACAGTCCTGCTCGATCCCCCCCGCCAGGGTCCCCAGGACAAGGTGATTACCTCAATTTGCGGTCATCGGCCCAAGAGAGTTCTTCATGTCTTCTGTGGCGTGGATCAGATCACCACTTCACTGAAAAAATGGCGCAGTCATGGCTACTGGATCAAGAAGATTGTTCCGTTGGATCTCTTTCCCGGATCAACAAATCTTGAGGTGATGATCCTGCTGGGACCGAGGTGAGGTGAAGATCTCCTGATTATCGAGAACGCTTCAAGACCAGGTCGCCCAGTTTGAATCCGGCGGCGGGTGGGTTGTCAAGGTCGTTCAGATGTGCGGCAACCGTGGGGCATTTGACCATCAGGAGAAAGTAGATGGGGGCTCGTACCTCGGACAGGGTTTCAAAGTTTCCCTGACCCTTGCTGATGATCAGGTCCGCCTCTGCAAAGCATTGCTGAAACGCTTTACTGCAGCGCCCCAGGGGGGTGCCCGGACAGGCGGTTCCATTGCTTATGATTTCAGCCACCTTATCAATCCTGCAGAAAAGGGCATCTTCGCGCAAGGCATCATTTAAAATAGGACTTTCCTTCACCGCCACGGTCACCGGTTGGTCAAGTTGTTCGATCAGCAGCCGATCAAAGGCCAGTTCCCCACAGTTGTCCGCCAGATAGAGAATATTGCGGGCGTTTCTGAGATCACTGTTGAATTGGCTGAAAGTGGTTCCCTTGAGTTCTGCGGTCTGGCAACGGTTTATAACGGTTTGGAGGTCAAAATCAACCAGGGCCCCATAATCGATAATGTTTCCGGCGATGGCCAGTCGGACCGCCATCTCAAGCGGATTTGGGGCGGTCGCAAGCTTTAAGCGGAGATCCGGGAGCATTTCCAGAGTCTGGCGGTTTGATTGTCGTTTGAGTTCGGCAAAGAGATCGGGACAGCCAGACATTTCGGTCAGCAGTCGATACAGTGAAATCGCATTTTCCGGCGGGGACAGATCGAGATCAAAATCCGTCAGAAGTCGGTTGGCCGCCAGCAGGATCTCCTGCTGCCTGGTCGGTTGATCACTGATCCGGCGGGCAACTCCCAGGGCCTGGTGGAGAAAGCAGGGCAGGCAGTCAAGCGAGGTCTGCATCTGAAGGTCTCGTCAGGTCAGGTCTTGCGAAAATCGGCATAGATTTCCTTGGCACAGTTGGGACAGTAACCATGGCTGAACACCATGTCCGAGTGGTGGCTGATATAGGATTCGATCTGTTCCCAGCTCCCGTCATCATTGCGGATGTTCTTACAGGAGGCGCAGATGGGCAGGAAACCGCTCAAAACCTTGACCTCAGCCAGGGCCTTTTCCAGTTCAGCGGTTCGTTCAGTAACCAGTTGATCCAGTTGATCTCGGTGCCGGATCAACTCTTGGCCGGTTTTTTTATGTTCGTCGATCTCAGCGGATAGTTTGGCGTGATAGTCATTTATTTTCCCTTCCTGCCAGCCAATGTACAGATAAATCCCCAGGTAAATCGTACTGATCAGAATGGTGGTAACGACGATTAAGATAATGAACATCTTTCGGTTAATGGCAAAAGAGGTGAAGTCCGAGGCAATAATCATTTCGCCCACATCGTTGCCGCCGGCATCGCGTAAGGGAAGACAGCCGGCTCTTAAGGTTTGTTTCGAGTCAGTGAGGTCGAAAAAGGTATTTTGGTGAAAATCTTTGTGCTCGTTCAGAATTGGTTTTAATAATTCGGGGTGATCGGGAAGGGTTGATGTGGCAATTATGTGATACGGATAGAGCTCCCAGTTCCCGGTGGTGCCCATGGCCCTCATGCCTTCTTCCCACAAGGTGCGATCGAGGTTCTTCTTGTTGATGGCAAAGATGAATTCTACCCCCAGGGTATTATGAAGTTTCGGGGCCAACTGGTCAATCTCTTTGCCCAGTTCGATATATCCTATTAACTTCCCTTCTGAAAACCAGGGGGTAACCGCACGCAGAGTAAAGGTACCCAGGGGGCCCAGCTCGATGCCGTGGGCCGGAGCGCCGGTAGATTGGGCCTGGATCATGGTGTCCCGGTAGATGATATCGCTGTGCCGATCCGGATCATGGACCCTTAGAAAACAGGTGCCATCGGGGAGATGGAAGTAAAAATGGGTGATGTCATATCGAGCCTTGATCCGCTTGAATGCAGGAAGTGCGTTTTGGAGTAAGGTAGCCCGATCCCCGGCCAGGAAGGCAGCCTGCAGGGCCGGATCGTAAAGATAGTTAGTGGATTTGATTTCGAGATTTTCCGCCTCCAGATTGAGAAATTGATAGAAGAGGCGGCTGGCGCTGTTGATCCGATCAGCGGTGGCGTTGTTGACCAGCCTTTGCTGGAGATGATAGGTCAGAATAATGCCCAAAACGCATAAAATCAGGAAACCGAGACCAATCGGGATCATCATTCGTGAACGGAGATGGGGGACAGTATTGGTCATTGGATTCAAGCCTTCCTTGAATTTGGTCGGTCGTTCGAGTCTGTCGAGGCGAAGGTAAAAAAATATCGCAATACCGTAATATCCCATAGATTAGCATTGTCTGTTCAATGGGAGAACTAGTTTGTCGTTTTTTAGGGAATTTTGATTGACAATGACGGAGCGGCTTTTTATTAAAATGAACTCTTTTCTTCCTGACTAATCCCACTCTTTTTGAGGTGATACGCAATGATTGAAGCATATCGAACCCATGTTGAGGAACGAGCAGCCCTGAACCTCCCGCCGCTCCCCTTAAATGCCGAGCAAACCTCCGAGTTGATAGCCCTGATCCGGAATCCCCCTCCTGGGGAGGATGGGTTCCTGGTGGACCTGCTGACCAATCGGATTCCACCAGGGGTTGACGGGGCGGCTGAGGTCAAGGCCGGATTTTTAAGTCGCATTGCCCGGGGCGACGAAGTTGTTTCAAGTATTGATCGTCAGCAGGCAACCTTCCTGTTGGGGACCATGCTGGGCGGCTATAATATCCAGCCGTTGATTGACCTCCTTGACGACCCTGTCACCGCCGAGGCCGCGGCAACCGCCTTATCCGGCACCGTGCTGGTTTATGATGCCTACAGTGAGGTGATGGCCAAGGCCAAAACCAATTCAATGGCCAAAAAGGTGGTGGATTCCTGGGCTGCCGGTGCGTGGTTCACCAATCGGGCGCCCCTGGCCGAGCGGATTACCGTCACCGTCTTCAAGGTGCCCGGTGAGTCCAATACCGATGATTTCTCCCCGGCGTCTGAGGCCTGGAGCCGTCCGGACATTCCGCTCCATGCCCAGTCAATGCTCAAGAGCAAGATGCCCGATGGGCTGGCGCTGATTGAACAGTTGAAGAGCAAGGGACACCCCGTCGCCTTTGTCGGAGATGTGGTGGGGACCGGTTCATCCCGGAAGTCGGCAATTAATTCGGTGCTCTGGTATCTCGGCCACGACATTCCTTACGTTCCCAATAAACGCCAGGGCGGGGTGGTGCTGGGTGGCAAGATCGCCCCGATTTTTTTCAACACCGCCGAGGACTCCGGGGCCCTGCCCATTGAGTGTGAGGTGAGTGGTCTTAAGATGGGAGAGGTGGTACATATCCTGCCTTACGATGGCAAAATCGTTGATGATACGGGTATGGTTCTTTCCACCTTTACCCTCCGACCTTCAACCATGGCCGATGAGGTTCGGGCCGGGGGGAGGATCCCCTTGATCATCGGGCGAGCCTTGACCGATAAGATCCGCAAGAAACTTGGCCAGCCTGACAGTGATCTTTTTCTCCGCCCGGTTTCACCTCCCGACACCGGCAAAGGTTTTACTCTGGCCCAGAAAATCGTAGGTCTGGCCTGTGATCTTCCCGGAGTGCGCCCGGGAACCTATTGTGAACCCCGGATGTCCACCGTCGGTTCCCAGGATACCACCGGGGCCATGACCCGTGATGAATTGAAAGAACTGGCCTGTCTCGGTTTTTCCGCCGATCTGGTTATGCAGAGTTTTTGCCATACTGCGGCCTATCCGAAACCGGTGGATGTCAAACTTCATCATGAACTGCCGGGCTTCTTTGAAGAGCGGGGCGGGGTAGCCTTACGTCCCCGGGATGGAGTGATTCACTCCTGGCTCAATCGGATGGTGTTGCCCGATACCGTCGGCACCGGCGGCGATTCCCATACCCGGTTTCCCATCGGGATCAGTTTTCCGGCCGGCTCCGGGCTGGTTGCCTTTGGCGCCTCCATCGGGGTGATGCCCCTTGATCTGCCGGAATCGGTTCTCATTCGATTTACCGGAAAATTACAGCCCGGCATTACCCTCCGTGATTTGGTCAATGCTATACCCCATGAGGCTATCCGACAAGGGTTGCTCACGGTTGGTAAGGAAGGAAAGAAGAATGTTTTTTCCGGGCGGATTCTTGAGATCGAAGGGTTGCCGGACCTTAAAGTTGAACAGGCCTTTGAGCTTTCCGACGCCTCGGCCGAACGATCTGCTGCGGCCTGTACCGTGAGGCTCAATAAAGAACCGGTTGTAGAGTTTGTCCGTTCCAATGCAGCGTTGCTCAAATGGTTGATCGAAGAAGGGTATCAGGATCGGGACACTCTCCAGCGTCGGGTTGCGGCCATGGAGGCCTGGTTGGCTGATCCTCAGTTGCTGGTGGCCGATGACGATGCCGAATACGCTGCGGTGGTCGAAATCGATCTTAACACCATCACTGAACCGATCCTGGCCTGCCCCAATGATCCGGATGATGTGAAAAAACTCTCCGAACTTGAGGGGACCATAATTGATGAGGTCTTCATCGGTTCCTGTATGACCAATATCGGACATTATCGGGCGGCGGCCCGACTTTTGGACGGCTTTGGTCATGTGCCCACCCGGTTGTGGATTGCACCGCCTACTCGGATGGATGAACGCCAGTTGGTGGAGGAAGGGATCTATGCCGTGTTCGGTCGGGCCGGTGCCCGGACCGAAGTGCCTGGCTGCTCGCTTTGCATGGGGAATCAGGCCAGGGTGGCCGATGGCGCTACGGTTATCTCCACCTCGACGCGGAATTTTCCCCAGCGGATGGGAGACAATACCGAGGTCTATCTCGGTTCGGCTGAACTGGCTGCAATCACTGCCAAGCTGGGGGCCTTACCCTCATTGAATGAGTACCAAAAGCAGATGGCCGCAATGGAAGGGGCTGGCCAGACGATCTATACCTATCTTAATTTTGATCGGATTGCGTATTATAC
Source organism: Pseudomonadota bacterium (assembly GCA_018814305.1). GTDB lineage: Bacteria > Desulfobacterota > Desulfobulbia > Desulfobulbales > JAGXFP01 > JAHJAA01. The sequence continues at coordinate 103,491 of JAHJAA010000080.1, read as the reverse complement.
CGGCTAAAATTATCTGGCAGGTGAATTGCGGGTGAACGGCTCTGGTTGTATTCAGTTATTGCCCTGAGGTCTCTTTCCTGTCTATACTGATCACTGTTATCCATTAAACCAATGGAGAGAGGTATTGCTAAGGAATTATTAGGGCCTCGGAAAATACTGATGTACCTGGATCGCGCCCGAATTTGGGTCAGGTTGGGTTGCGCCGATTGAGTGAAACCACAGGCGTAGCAGCGCTACGGCGAGGATTTCGGAGTCTCGATTCCTCGCTTACCTGCGATTGAGACGCGATCCAAGATGCCCCGAAGGCGGGATGCGTTATGGTATATCAGTATTTTCCGTGCCCCTTAAGGAGATGAGACCATGGATATTGCGTCGTTTGTCCCCGTTGCCGATGCCATTCCAGTGCACTGGTTCTGGCTGCAATCGTTGCTTACTGCCACCACCTTTCTGCATTTGGTGGCGATGAACGTCCTGCTCGGGAGCGGAATAATCGCCTTGGTCATCATGTTTCGACGGGGTGAGGCCGCTCGTCCTTTAAGTTGTGCCGTGGCTGAATCCCTGCCGTACTCCATGGCCTTGACCGTGAATCTTGGGGTGGCCCCGCTCCTGTTTGTTCAGGTGCTCTACGGCCAGTTTTTCTATACCAGCTCGGTGCTCATGGCGAAACTCTGGTTCGTGGTGTTCGCTCTGCTGCTCATCGCCTATTCATTACTCTATCTGCATAAGGTTGGGATGGGCACGAGCCGTACGTCCTTAACATTTTTAACGATAGCAGTGCTTATGCTGCTGGTTATCTCATTTATCTTTGCTAATAATATCAGTTTGATGCAGCTTCCAGAGAACTGGTTGCGCTATTTTGACCAGCGGGCGGGCTGGCTGATCACCAAAGGAGATCCGGTCTTTCTGCCCCGGCTGTTTCATTTTCTTGCCTCAGCCGTCGCCATGGGAGGGTTGGCCATTGCGGTATACTTTGAGTTTCGCCGTCGACGGGGTGACGGTGATACCGACCAATGGATTCGTCTAGGCAGTACCTGGTTTGCCCTGACCACCGGCATTAATTTCGGCATCGGTTTCTGGTTCCTTGGCCGGATTCCCTCCAATCTGATCGACTTGTCCCATCCGGTCGGGCAACTCTATGCAGCCCTGATTCTGGTCTCCATTCCGGTGGCGATCGTAAGTGTGATCAGGGCCATGTCAGGTAAAATATACCCAGCCGCCGGTTGGGCCTTGACCGCCGTCCTGTTGATGACCATTGCCCGTGACTGTCTGCGCCTCGAATATCTCAAACCCTATTTCTCTTTGGATATCCTGCCCCAGCGGGCCCAATATCTACCCATGGTTCTCTTTCTGCTCCTCTTCGTCGGGGCCCTCTATCTCACGGTCTGGATGATAAAATTACTCCACACCAGCCAGGAGGTGCAATCATGAATTATCCGGTCTGGGAGTTGAGTTTTGCCGGGGGCGGTCTGTTGATCGCCATGGTTGCGGTGATCCATGTTTTCATTTCCCACTTTTCGGTGGGCGGTGGTCTTTTTCTGGTCCTGACCGAGATCAAGGCGAATCGGGAGAAAAGTCCGGCAATCATGGCCTACGTTAAGGCCCATACCCGTTTTTTCGTGATACTCACTATGGTATTCGGGGCCCTCACCGGGGTAGGAATCTGGTTTACCATCTCGTTGTTGAATCCTGCCGCAGTCTCGGTTCTGGTGCATAATTTCGTCTTTGCCTGGGCCATCGAATGGGTTCTCTTTTTCATCGAGATCCTGTCGCTGATCATCTACTACCACACCTTTGATCGTCTCGATCCTAAAATCCATCAGCTCATCGGCTGGATTTACTTCATTTCCGCCTGGCTCAGTCTTGTGGTGATCAACGGCATTATTGGGTTCATGTTGACCCCCGGCGCCTGGTTAGTCACCGGCAATTTCTGGGATGGCCTGTTGAATCCTGTCTTCTGGCCATCAATGTTCTTCCGGACCTTTCTGGCCCTGATCATTGCCGGTTTATTCGGTATGGTAACTGCGACTTTTCAGAAAGATCGGGAAATTCGTCAGACCCTGGTCCGGTATGGGGCCCATTGGCTGCTGTGTCCATTTGGTCTTTTGTTGGCTTCGGCCTGGTGGTATCGAGCGACTCTGCCGCCGGCTCTCGAAGAGATGGTCTTTTCTCGGATGCCCGGCATGGCGACGTTCTTGCTCGGATTTGCAGTCTGTTCCGCCTTAATTGTTCTAGGCGGACTGGTGATGGCCATCCGGATGCCGGCCAGGCTCAGTCGTCCCTTGGCCTTGGTTATGTTGCTGGTGGGGCTGACCTACATCGGTTCCTTTGAGTTTATTCGGGAGAAGGGACGGAAGCCCTTTGTGATTCACGGGTATATGTATGCCAATTCCATCCTCACGGAGGATCTCCCTTCTGTAAAACAGAATGGCGGGGTCCTCCAGATTGCGAAATGGAGCTTGAACAAGACCATCACCGATGAAAATCGATTGGAGGCAGGGGCGGAGATCTTTACCCTCCTCTGTCTTTCTTGTCATTCGGTGGGGGGGCCGTTCAATAATATCTTGAAAGTGACCGACGGTTTGAGGCCCATGGGGATGAAGGCGATTATCACAACCATGGGTTCAGATCTCAGACCATACATGCCGCCCTTTGCCGGGACCAACCTGGAAAAGGGGGCTTTGGTTGAGTACCTGACGTCGTTACAGCAAAAATAGTGAGAACTCTACTATGTTCTGTAATCTAACAAAAATTAAGGAGTTCTAATATGAATCTGAATGAGTATCCGGACCTGATCATCACCTGGTTCAAAGGGAATCTCCCGCATTTTATTGCAGCTCTCCTGATCTTTATGATTGGGAAGTGGCTTGCTTGCAAAATCGGTATGTACCTGGAGCGGCTGCTTACCAAAAGTAAGGTCGATTCAACTCTGGTCGGATTTTTAAGAAACATCACCTATTATACTCTGTTGGTGGTGGTGTTGATTGCGGCGGCCGATCAACTGGGAGTAAATACAACCTCGCTTTTAACCATCGTCGGTGCCGCTGGTCTGGCGGTGGGGTTGGCTCTGAAAGATTCCCTGTCCAATTTTGCCTCGGGGGTCATGATCGTTATCTTTCGTCCATTTAAAGTCGGGGATTTCATTAGTGCTGGAGGCGTCGATGGGGTGGTTGAGGAAATTACCATCTTTAATACAATTATGAAGACGCCCGACAATAAGAAAATAATAGTCCCTAACAGTAATGTCACCGGAGGAGTGATTACCAACGTCAGTGCCAATCCGACCCGTCGCGTGGATATGGTCTTCGGAATTGGCTATGATGATGATATTGCCAAGGCCAAGGGAATTATCAGCAAGATCATCAGCGAAGATCCTAGAATCTTAAAAGTTCCGGCCCCGCAAATCGCGGTGGCGGAATTGGCAGACAGTAGTGTCAATATAATTGTCCGTCCCTGGGTCAATAGCGGTGATTACTGGGATGTCTTGTTTTATCTTAATGAAAAGGTCAAGACCGCCTTTGACCGTGAAGGCGTTTCCATTCCCTATCCCCAGAGCGATATCCACATCCATCAGGAGAAGGCCGCTTGATGCTTTAGTGGGGTGTTGCGAATTATTTCCGAACTGCCTCTTAACGAAACTCAGCTGATAAAGCGAATACTCGAACGACGAACAATCGAATGACGATGGGGGAGGAAGGTTCCCTTGCTCGAATGTTCGTAACTCGTCTGTTCGTCAATCGAATGTTCGCTGTTGCAATACACTTTGTCGCTAAACGAAACGCAGGTTTTCCCTTATTCGAATTGTTCTAGCGCCCGTTGGATCATGAACCAGGTCCGGTAGGTTTCGGTTCGGGCGGCTACCGCATTGTAGCGGGCCCGGGAGAGGTTGGCAGCGGCATCGAGAAGTTCCGATTCCCGGGACAATCCTTCCTGGTATGAGAGTCTGGTAACGCGGAGATTTTCTTCCGCTTGACCAACCCCAGCCAGGGCGGCTCCGATATTGTCGGAGTTGACTGCGAAATCAAGAAAGAGATTGCGCAATGCAACCCTTAGGTCGCTGGTCAATTCGGTGAGGTCGGAGCGGTACTTCACCATCTCAAGCAAGGCCTTTTCTTCCTGGTTTTTTCCTCGGGATCCGTCGTAGAGGTTCATGGTAAGGATGAGTTGAGCCCTGAGTTCGGTATCTTCTTGGGCGGTGCTGGTGGCCAGGTAGTCATCATCAAAGGTTGAGTAACTGGTGGCGAAGTCAACCCGGGGATAAAGCCTACTATGTTCGGCCTTGGCCTGGTATTCAGTCGCCTCGGTCAACAGGCGGAGAACCTTCAATTCACTGCGGTTCTCGATCATTTTCAGATCACCCTCGACCGGATCAACAGGGTTTAACGGTTGACTCATAATTGAGAAGTCCAGAGTCGCCGAATCCACCTCCCCGCCAATCTCACGGCCCAAAAGTTTTATGCTTTTATCCACTTCGGCCCGGGCCTTTTTCAAAGAAATTTCCGCATCGTCCAGATCGACCTTGAACTTGAGCAGGTCGCTTTTCTTGATCAGTCCCACCTGAAATCGATTCTCACCGTCCCGGTAAACCTTAAGTAAAGTCTGGTAGAAATCGTCAGCAACTTGGAGGCTGGCCTGTCGCTGGTAGATGGCCAGATAGCGAAGGGCCACGTTTAACATGATATCCTGACGGATCATGGCCAATTTATAATCAGCAACCCGCTGCATCAGTTCGGCGGAGCGGATTAGGGCCTGATCACGAAAACCGGAAAAGACATTCCAGCTGACCACCCCGGAGGCTCGGCTGTTTTCACTGTTTTCAAATAGACTGTCATCATCCAGCTGGTTGATCGTATATTTAAAATCCACCGTGGGATACCAGCTGCTTCGGGCGTTTTGTTCATTCAAGCGGCTGATGGAAATATCTGCCTGGTAGCGGTCAAGAACCTGGCGGTTGGTCACCGCCTCATGCTGAAGGTCGGCAAGGGTAGCAGCCTGGAGTGGCTGGGCCAGAATCAATAAGCAGGGGAGCCATTTAAGCATTTTCATCGGTTTTACTCCTTTCGAAGCCAATAAAGAAGGCCAGTAGGGCTGGGATGACAAAGAGGGTGAAGAGGGTGGATACGGCAAGTCCACCCAGCAGAATCGCCCCGAGACCTCGATATAACTCACTGCCCGAACCGGTGGCGATCACCAGCGGGGAGAGGGCGAGGACACTGGTCGAGGTGCTCATGAAGATAGGCCTTATTCTGGTCCGGACCGAGTCGGAGACAGCGGCCAGTCCCTGAAGTCCATTATAACGGACATTGTTTAAGGATTGGTGGACAACCAGAATGGCATTGTTGACCACGGTGCCGATCAGGATGATAAAGCCCAGCATGCTCAGGACGTCGAAACCCTGGGGCGCGACAAAGGTATTAACCAACCGCAGCCCAATCAGGCCACCGGCCGCAGCCAGTGGCACCGTAAACAGAATGATCAGCGGATAGAGGAAATTTTCAAAGAGTGCGGCCATCAACAGGTAGGTGATCATGATTGCCAGGAGCAGATTCCATTGGAGGGCCCGCCGGGTTTGGGTCAGCTTGTCGGCATTTCCGCCCACCGCGACTTCCACGTTATTGAGCTGACCGGCAGTGCGGAGCGAACCGATAATATCCGTTTCAATGGTTTCCATGGCGGTTTGTAAGGCCAAGTCATCCGGTGGGGTCACCTGGAGGGTGATGGTCCGGTTTCTTTCCAGATGATTGATCTGGGGCATACCCTGGGTATATTCTATCCTGGCCACATCGCCGATTCGGATCAACTCGCCGGAACGATTGATAATAGTGGCATTTAAAATATCTTCAGGGGAGGCAAACGAGGCATCTGCTCCTTTGACCACCAGATCCACCTGTTTGATCCCTTCTGGTCGATATTCATCGATCTTACGGCCGTCCATGAGGATGTCGGTATAAATTCCCAGATCCTCTTCGCTTAAGCCGTTGGCGATCAGTTTTTCCTTGATGGGAATGATGGTTGCTTCAGGGTAACTGGTCTCCAGTGAAGGAACCGGCCGGACCTGGGAACGGGGCATTTTTTGGCGGAGCGTTCCGAACAGGGTGCGGGCTGAGGCGACGATGTCATCGATATTTTCACCCGAGATATTCACATCCACGGTTCGTCCTTTACCAATGCCGCTCTGGAAGATACCGGCCTGGATACTGACCCCGAAGACCCCGGGGATGGAGTTCATGATCCGGCTGAACAACGGCATCAATTCCCGGCCCCTGGTTGCATGGATGGACTTGCCTCCGAACAGGGTGATCCGGTCGGCGCCGACGAAAAACATGTCGGCGATCTGGGGGATCCCGTCTTTGTTATCTTCCTTAAAATAGGGCTCAGCCTGCTGATAAATCGACTTACCCATTTCAGACAATTTTTCCACCGAGTATCCCGGTGGAGGGATCAGGATATTTAAGATCAGGTTACGGTTCCCCTGGGGCAGATATTCGGCGCTGGGCAAAAGCCAGACACTGACCCCGATAGACAGAGAGGTCAACAGGATCACCGTGATTAACCGGGTGGCGGTGTTTTTGATGCAGAAGTCGGAGAGCCGCATGATGCCGCCTGCCAAAATGGGCCCAACAATGCTTCTCTGGAGCCTGGTCTTGGGTCGTTCTTTTTTATTTTTCAGGAGAAAATGGATCAAACTAGGAATCACCGAAACCGAGACAATCAGACTGAGCAGGATGGATGAGGTAATGGCAATGGCGATATCACGGAACAGTTGCCCGGCTTCTTCCTGGATAAAGATGACCGGCAGGAAGACCGCCACGGTGGTGGCGGTGGAGGCGAGGACTGCGCCCCAGACCTCACGGGCCCCATCATAGGCGGCGGCAAAGGCCTCCTTGCCCATCTGTCGGTGACGGTCGATGTTCTCCAGCACCACGATGGAGTTATCCACCAGCATACCCACCGCAAAAGAGATTCCGGCCAAGCTGACCACGTTCAGGTTTCGATTAAAGAGCCACAGAAAGATAAAGGCCCCGATGGCCGAAATAGGAATGGCCACAGCGGTGGTCAGGGTAGCTCGGATACTTCGCAAAAAGGTAAGCAGCACGACCACCGCCAAGAGGCCACCGATCAGCACGTTCTGTTTGACCAGATCGATGGCGTTATTGATATAGGGGCGTTGATCATAAACCCATTGGAACCGCAGCTTATTTCGGGCCAGGAGTCCTTCGTTCAGTTTTTTCACCTCTTTTTCCAGATTGTCGGTCATCTCCAGGACATTGGCCCCCTGTTCCTTGCGAACTGCCACCACGATTACCCGTTCACCGTTATGGAGCACAGCGGCCGCTTCCTTCTGGTACCCGGGGCTGACCGTGGCCACGTCCTTTAACAGGACCCGATGGGTGCCGTCGTCAAAGATGATCACCTGGAGAGCGTCTTCCGGTGATTGGAACTGGCTGACCATGCGGATTCGATAGTTCTTCTTGGCCATCCCCAGAATGCCGGCGGAGATATTTTGGTTGGCCTTGCGGATTGAGGTGATGACCTGGTTGATGGTGATTTTGTACCGGGCCATTCGGGCGGTATCAACGATCACATCCAGTTCGTTTTCCGTACCGCCGAAAACAAAGAGGGAACCGACTCCGGGGACCCGTTCCAGATGTTGACGGACATTGTCCTCAAAAAAGGTCTGGAAGTGGTTGATGGGTTCCTTATTGTCAGCGGTGGGCTTCAGCATCATCCAGGTCACTGGCGAACTGTTGGCGCCGGCAGCCTCAATGGTTGGCCGGTTTGCCGTCTCAGGATAATCAGCGACCTCATTCATCTTGTTGGAGACCCGAAGGAGGGCGTCATCCAGATTGGTTCCGATCTGAAAGGTCAGGGTGATGGAGGCATAACTGTTATAACTGGAACTCTCCAGAGTGGTAAGGCCCTGCAAGCCCTTCAGTGCTTTTTCCTGTTTTTCGATGATCTCCTTTTCCACTTCGTATGGGGTTGCTCCTCCCCATACGGTATTGACCGTGATCTGGGGGGCTTCCACGTCGGGGGTCAACTGGACCGGAAGTTTGTTCAATCCGATGAGACCGAACATCACCGTCATGATCACCGCCACGGTGACCGATACCGGCTTGTTAATAAAATATTTTATGATATCCATGGTGAAGTGCCTAAAGTTAAAAGTTCCTTAAATTTCAGATGGTTACGATATCGAACGGCGAAACATCTCCCGGAGAGTAAGCTCAGTTGGAGATTATTTTTCTCCGGCGATGGTAACCGGTTTGTCCGGTTGGAGACGTTCGTTGCCTTCAACCACGATGGGCAGTCCCTCGGTCAGATGGGCATCGTCGGCTCCAATGGTGTCCCCAAGATAACTGACGATATGCACCGGGAGGATTGAGGCCTTGTCTTCTTTGACCGTATAGACGAAATCCTTACCCTGGAATTTGATCAAGGCATCCCGGGGAATGATCGCCAGTTCCCGGGGGGCGCTGACCGGGAAGAAGACCGTGGCGGACATGTTCTCAGCAAGCCCTGGTTGCGAGACAATTTTGACATCGACAAAGACATTTTTGGTCTGGGCATCGGCAACCGGGGCAATTTTACTGATGGTTCCGTTCATCTCTTTGCCGGAGGCGGTCAGGAGAACCGGGACTTTAATCCCGGTTTTGATAAATTTGAGCTGGGTTTCGGCCAGGGGGACTCGGATCTTGAGGTCGTCGATGGCTGCGAGAGTAATCAGATCTTTTCCCTGTTGGATCCAAACCCCGGTGTCCACCTGCTTCGCCAGCACGATTCCGGTAAAAGGGGCAAGGATGACACTCTTACGCAGACGGATTTGAAGTTGCTTAAGCTCCTGTTCCGCCTGTTGTTTGCCCAGTCGGGCATTTTCCACCGCATAACGTGCGTCATCAAGATCTTTTTCACTGATCCCTTCCTGGGCAAAGAGGGCCTGGAGCCGCGAATAATTCTTTTCAGCATGGCCGATCTCCAGAGTGATCTGGGCAATTCTGGTCATCTGAACATTGATCTGTGTTTCAAGCAATTCAGTGTCCAGGTTCATCAATGGGGCACCGGCCTTGATCTGATCTCCTTCCCGGACCATGACTTCCTTGACCAGACCGGCAATTTCCGAGGAGACCTTGCTGACCCGGTCATAGGATATCAGACCGATAAAGGATTGGTTTTCATGGATGGTCTGCCGGGTGATCTTGCTGGTCATTACTCTGGCCGGTGGCGGTTCTTGGGCAAGAACAGGTAAACCGATGATAAGCGATAACAACAGGACGGAGACTTGAATCTTGTGCACGGAACACCTCGTATGGGAAAAGTTCATCAGGTTTAAAGTGTCAGGTTTTATATTTTAGCCGGTATCTTCATGCCGGGTATAAATCTGTTTCGCTAAGGGGCTCGGCAAATACTGATGTACCTGGATCGCGCCCGAATTTGGGGCAGGTTGGGTTGCGCCGATTGAGTAAAACCACAGGCGTAGCAGTGCTACGGCGAGGATTTCGGAGTCTCGATTCCTCGCTACCTGCGATTGAGTTCGCGACCCAAGATGGCCCGAAGGCGGGATGTGTTATGGTATATCAGTATTTTCCGAGCCCTTAAGATGACTCCGCATCCCGGGGCATGGCCTCGATGTTGGCTGCGATTTTGATGAGGGTTTTCCGCAATACCTGTTCCTCCTGGGGAGCGATTCCATCGACCATCTTTTTGGTAAATGATTCGAAAACGCTGATCATCTCTATGATCAGGTCGGCTCCCCGAGGGGTAATCGCCACCAGCATTGCCCTCCGGTCGTCCGGGTTGATGCGTCGAATCAGGAGCCCCTTGGTCTCGAGCCGGTCCAGGATCCGAGTGAGGTTGGCGGGCGTTTTATGTATTCTCTCCCCGAGCTCTTTTTGGGTGAGTCCCTGGTCTTCGGGCAGGTGTTTTAAGAGGTGGAGTTGTTCCAGGGTGAGGTCGTGAGGTTTCAGGAGTTTTTCGGCAAAATTGCGCATCGCCAGAGAGGTTTGGTAGAGAAGACGTCCAAGGGAATCGTTGGTGCATTGGGAGCCGGTCATTAGTTGTCACCTTAATTGTTAACCAGGCAACCATATCGTTTGGAGCATATATTCGTCAATTGAAATAATCGAACATTGACCGAAATCTCTTCTTCAGTATAAAATTTGCTACGCACTTAAATCAGGATTTACCTGACTTGAACTCATTGGACTGAAAAGCTAAGAGGTTTTTTTATGTCATATGCAGTCGATATCTCCGGGAAGGTCAAGGAGATCATGAATCGCAATAATGTTCAAATCCGTTCCCTGGAGTTGTTGGATCCCCGGATTAAGGCCTTGTTCACCGGACGAAAGTTGAAGGCGGTGGTGATCGTTAATAATAAGGTTTTCGAGCGGCTGATCGACTCTCCCGAAAAAGGTTCCATCGATGTAATTGATACGGAGCTTATTTCGTATCTTAAAGTTGGGCAGTTGATCCTGATTGTGCTCCCGGTGGACAAAAAAAAACGATATGTCCTTCAGACCACGGTTCAGTCATTGTATGTTGATCGGTTCCGGGTGGAGCCCCTGGATCCCCGGAAAAATCGGCGATATCCCCAGTTTACGGACACTTTGGTTCGTGTCAGGGTGGTTAATGATCCGACCGTTATGCGGATTCAGGTCGGCGAGATTGATGTCACCCGAAAGATCGATGGACTTCGACTGGATGATCAAATCCCCTTGGCTGTTGGGAGTTCCCCCGTAAACTATGAAAAAAAGTCTAATAAAAGCTCAGGGGAAGAACTTCAACCGGTTGCTGAGCCGGTAACCGAGGAAAATTCCGTGGACCAGGAACTGGCAGAGGTCAGGGATGTCCTCTGCATAAACGCCAGTTCGGAACTGTCCCCGGACCAGCAGAAAATAAACCAACAGCCTCAAATTACGGGCAAGGTGGATGATATCTCTCTTGGGGGGATCTGTTTCAAGTGCGAAGGCAAAGGGGATGTTTTTGTGCTCAATCAACTCCTTTATCTTGATGTGGCGCTGGAAAATTCATTTGGCGCCGGAAGCAGGCCGATGTGTTTAAATCTTGCCGTTTTTGCCCTGGTCAGGGCAGTCAGACCGGAAGGTGATTTCTGTCGCTTGAATCTTCAATTTCTTTCAGGATTACCTCCGTCCGCTGAGAGTTATTTCCCGGAATTTTCTTGATTCGATGAACTGAGTGAGTATCAGTATTTTTCGAGCCCCTAAGAGTACCAGCCGGTTTCAGTTGACGTACCCCTTGGGGTGCAGTAAGAAGATCTGTTATTGATCATCACGGCAGGTTTATAGACAGTGATCCAACAAAGATTACAGTGGGTTTTGATCCGGATGCGACATACGATTCAGCAGATTTTACTTTCTTTTATTGTCCTGGTTGTCCTTTCCGGTTGTGGATCATCCCTGATGACCCAAGTTCCAACCATTCCCGGCCCAAATACCGATGAGGCCATGGTGACCATTCTTTGGCCCTCGTATTTCGGTGGTCCAACCAAAATCAGTGTCTGGGATGGAGAGAATTTTCTCGGCATCTCCACCGCTCGAACCTATATTCAGTACCGAACGAAACCAGGTCGCCATCTTTTCCTTGCCAGGGCTGAAAATTGGTCCTACGTTGAAGCTGATCTGCAACCCGGTAAAAATTATTATCTCGTCTCTCGGCCGCTCCTGGGGGTATTGAAGTGCCGGGTTTCCCTCTGTCCCGTGCGGCAAACCGATTATAAAGTTGATCAGATCAATACCCTGCTCAAGGACCTGACTCCGGTTCAGGTTATTCCTGAAAAGGCTGCTCGATACGCTAACACCCTGATCGATCAGGTGAAGGAAGCGATCAAGGCTTATGAGAACGGCGAAGATGTTCGGGTCTTGGTCCTCACCCCCGAAGACGGCATCTAAAAAGGAGGTCAGGCGGGCCGGATTTGCACGATCAGGACGGTTCGCATAGGCCACTATGGCTCATCTTCCTGCTTGTCCAAATCCGACCCGCCTGCCCTCCTTTTAACAGTGGCAAAATACTTGAAAGTGCATCCCTCTTTGCTTTCCACCCGGAATATATTTCCCCCCACATCTAATCAGTAACCACCACAACTTTAGGCACTTTCAACTTTACACTTTAGGCACTCTCTTTTGCCCTCTCCAATCAGTAACCACCACAACTTTAGGCACTTTCAACTTTACACTTTAGGCACTCTCTTTTGCCCTCTCCAATCAGTAACCACCACAACTTTAGGCACTTTTAACTTTACACTTTAGGCACTTTCTTTCTCCCTCTCCACCATTCCTTGGCCCCTTCGATAAGATCCCACTGTACCGGCACCACGAAGATGGTCAGGAAGGTGGCGGTGCAGAGTCCGGTGACAAAGGTCATGGCCATGGTGCCCCAGACCAGGGAGTATTCCGGGAATCCCAGGGCCATGGGCAAGAGTCCCAGGGTGGTGGTCAGGGTGGTCAGGATGATGGGACGAAGGCGGATATGGGTGGCGGTGAGGATCGCCTCTCGGCGGGAAAGTCCCGTCCGATACCGTTTATTGATGAACTCGATTAAGACCAAGGAGTCGTTCACCACCACCCCGGTGACGCCAACCACCGCAATGAAGCTGTTCACTGTAAAAAGTGACCGGGAGAACATGGTGCCGAAGATGATGCCGATCAATGAAAAAATCACTGCGGAAAGGATGGCAAACGGTTGGATATAGGATTGAAACTGGGTGGCCAGGATCAGATAGATCAATAGAATAGCGATTGAAAAGGCATAGGTCAGCGAGACAAATGAGTCGTGGGTTGAAGCAAATTCCCCTGAGAAATTCAAGGTCGCACCGGGATAACGATCCCGGATCGTTTCATAATGGCCCTTCACCATCCGGACCACTGCCGAGGCCGAAAGATCGGAGCCATTTTTGATGTTGGCAGTCAGGGTAACCGCCCGTTGTCCCTGGAACCGGTTGAGATAGCCTGGTTCCAGGGAGTTCTCCACTTCACAGAGATCACCAAGCCGGATGGGTCCGTTGGGATGATCCCTGATGATGATCCCCAGGGTGTCTTCCAATCTGCCCATTGACTCGGGTGCAATCCGGACCTTGAGGTCAACCTCCTCATCCGCCAGACGGAATTTTCCAACCGTCCGCCCATTTAATATTGAGGCAGCCAGGGCAGCCACCTGGGCCGGGGGAATCCCGTATTCCGCCACGCGGTCGTCCCGCAGTTTCAACCGGAAGATCCTGCCGGGCTGGCCCTGATTGGTGTCAAGGTCGAGCAGATCATGGGCCAACACCTCCTGATTGCGGAGATAACTGTGGACTGCGGAGGCAAGTTGTTCCACGGCCTGGAGGTTGGCACCCAGAATCCGGATATTGACGTCCTTGCCTTCAGGGGGACCGTCCTTCTCGGCCCGCACCCTCAAGGTAAAACCTGTCTCAGCCAAAAGATCCGTAAGCCTGGTTCGGACCAGGTCCAGATGGGCAACCACGTCGTTTTTGGGAAAATCTTCGAAATGTCTGGCTTTTCTAGCCGGCAGGGTCACCGCCACATGGCCCAGATGATTGCCCCAGACCGGTTGGTAGTCATCGTTGATGTAATATCCTGCTGAGGCCACGGCCGATTCGGCCATTCCTTCACCCTCCGCCATAATCTCCTTGGAGAGTTTTCGTAAGGTTTCAGAGGTCTCTTCAATGGGGGTGCCGACCGGTCCGGTAATCTCGGCATAGTAGAGAGAATAGTCATCCGGGAAGAATTCAATCCGGATGAGATTGGATTTCCCGGAGATGGAGAGCAGGGCGATGGTCATGGCGGCTACAAAGGCGATCATCAGGAGTCCCAAAGTGGTCAATCGATAGCGCAGGGCCAGGTGCAGGAGGACATCGAAGATCTTCCGGAATGCGGTCATCAGAAGATTTTCATTGGAATTGTCCTCGGTCATCTCATCGGGGCTGGTCTCGGTGGCCCGGGGGCCAAAGTCCAGATAATGGATGGGCAGGATCAACAGGCATTCAAACAATGAGGCCAACAGGGCAAAGGATATCGCTTTGGGGATAATGGCAAAAAAGTCACCGATGGAGCCGGTCATGATCAACATGGGCAGAAAGGCGGCGCAGGTGGTCAGGGTGGCGGAGACCACCGGCAGGAAGACCTCTGCGGTGCCGTCAACCACACTGTCGGTGATTCCTTTTCCCATTCTGGAATGGCGAAAGATGTTTTCCACCACCACGATGGCGTCGTCGACAATGACTCCACTGACCAGGACAAAGGCGAACAGGGAAATCTCGTTCACCGAGTTTCCGGTCAGATAGAGGATGATCATGGTCACCAGAAAAGAAAACGGGATGCCGATGGTGGTCAGGGCGGCATTGCGGAAACCCATGAAGTACCAGATCAGGAGAGAAACCAGGATGACCCCGAGCAGCAGGTTCGAACCGAGGACCCGGATCGAGTCCTTGATCCGGACCGTCGAGTCCTGGGTGGTGATCAGGCGGACCCCCTCTTTCGCAAAGATCGGCTGGTAGTGTTCAATGATTTCCCGGGCATTCTTGACGATCGTCAAGGCATTGGCCGAGGGCGTCTTGATGACCAGCAGGGTAATACAGTCCTGGCCGTTCACCGAGGTTATCACAAAGGGATCACGATGGGAGAGTTCTGCCTGAGAGGTCAGGTCAGCGATCCTTACCATGGAACCGTCGCCATCCCGACGCACAATGGTGTTCAAGACCTGATCCCGGTCACGGAACCGTTCATCCACCTGGATGATGAATTCGCCGCCATCGGTGGTGTAATCACCGGCCGGAATAATAACGTTGGCCTGTTTTAAGGCCTCGGAAACCTGGTCAAAGGTGATTCCATAACGACTTAACGTATCAGGAGCAAGATCAAGATGAAACTCTCGGGGATACTCGCCCTGGAGCCTGACCTCGTTAATTCCCGAGACCTGACGGAGGGCCGCTTTCAACTCCTCAGCCATCAGGGTCAGGGCATGGTTGTCCCGATCACCAAAGAGGTTGATACTGAAGGTTGGCTGCCAGACACTGACATCGATATAGGTAAAGCGGGGCGGATCCGCCTCAACCGGCAGATCACCGATGATTGACTGGACCTTGAGTCGCATCTCGTCATAGCTTGCCTGATAGTCGGTGTCGTCATAAAATTTGACCAGGATACTGGAGCGTTCTCGGTAGGAAGTAGAGCGGACGTACTCCAGGTTGTCCATGGTCTCGATGGCATCTTCAATTTTGCCGGTGATCAGGGCTTCCACCTCCCGGGGTGAGGCCCCGGGGAAATAGGTGGTGATATAGGCCTTGCCGAACTCGATGTTGGGATAACGCTCGACCGGGGTCCTGAGCAGGGCAAAGGCCCCGACCAGCATCAGGACAATGAAGAGCAGATTGAACAGGACCCTCTGGGCCAGGGTGAAACGGACCAGGGCTTTCATTGGTTCTTCTCAAGCGGGGAATCGAGATTGGGGTTTTCGAGAAAGGAATCTCCCGGATGGATCAGGGGAGAGGAGACCCGGGCGGTGCCATCGGGGCCGCTGCCGTGGCGGATGACCTGAATTTTCTTGCCTTCTGGGGTGATCAGCCAGTTGGTTTCATACCGGTTGAGTACGGATCGGGAAGGAACCAGGACCGCTTGGGATGGATCGGGTTGTTCCATGGTGAGTTCGGCCCGGATGCCGCCCCGCATCTCCGGTAGATCTTCCTTGATCAATAGCTCCAGGTTAATCTTACGGGTGGTGGGATCAAAGGCGGGTGAATGGCGAAAAACCGTGGCCGGGACTGTGCGGGAAAGATCCGGCAGTCGGAGGGTGAGTTCGGCCCGGGAGTTTATTTGAAGATATTCCGCCTGTTCCACCGCCAGGGGGACCACCAGGGCTCGGTAATCACCGATCACAGCCAGGGGTTTCCCGGTAACGACCCATTCATCCGGTTCGACCATTCGAGTGATCACGGTCCAGCCGGGGGGGGCTGTAACCACATGGCGACTGATGATCTCTTTGATTCGGGTCTCATTGAGCTGTAAGGATTTTAAGGAGAAGCGGGCCTGGTCCAGTTTTTGGCGAAGGCTATCCAGCTCCGCTTCAGGGGTGGATTCCTTGGCATAGAGGGCCGTGAGGCGGTTAACCTCCTTTTCGAGATAACGGATCGAACTCTCGGCCTTCTGCTGCTCGATCTTATTCCCGGTCAGCTCAAGTTCCGGGAAGGTTGCATCGATGCGGGCAAAAACCCCGTCCTTCGGGATCTTCCGACCGACATCCGTGGTGACGGCCAGCACCGTATCGGAGGCCTGACTGACCAGCGACATGGTCGCTCGCGCCCTGGTAAATCCGGTCAGGATAATGGTGGTGGAAGAAGGATTGGCGGTAATAAGGGCAGGGGATTTGGCCGAGGCGAAGACTGGGCAGAGGAAGAGGGCAGCAAGAAGGATCAAGGGAGCGATATAACTTTGGGAGAAGAGCTTCGTCATGGTCGGATCCGAAAGGTTGGCTTTGAAAGATGATGACTTGCCTGACCTGACCTAAAATAGTATGGTTGCACGAAATTCGCAACCTGGGAATAGGATATGAAAAATCAGCAGTCCATCGACCGAACAACGGCTCGAGCAGAGGTTCTCGACCGGATCTATGTATTGCATGAGGAGACGGTGGCAGACCTCAAGTTTGCCTGTGGCCCTGGATGTGCAACCTGTTGCACCCGCAGCGTTACCATGACCACGCTTGAGGGGCGAGTCATTCTCCATCACCTGGCGGAAGGCGGCCGATCACTGCCGCCATTCCCCGTTGATCACCACCCTTTGCGGCCCGCCTGTACCACCAACCAACTCGCCAAATATTACCTGGCAGGAAAGGAACCTCCCCACGAGCAAGAATCCCCGTGGGTCTTTGAACCATGTCCTTTTCTGGCCGCTGGGCTCTGTTCAATCTATCCGGTCCGTCCTTTTGCCTGCCGCAGTTTCGGTTCGCTGGTTCGCTGCGATCAGGGTGGGTGTGCTGAGGTCCCGGATTGGTTGATCGATCTGAATATCGCCACCAGTCAAATCATCGAACATTATGACGCCGGGGGCTCCTGGGGTAACCTGGTCGATATTCTCAAATTTCTTTCTACCCCAGACCGCCTTTCCTCGGACCTCCTCCTCAAAAATCAGGCCCTTGCCGGATTTCTCCTGGCTGATTCAGAGAATGAAACGGCCCACCATTTTCTCCACGCCGTTCAATCGATTGTGCCGATGAGCATGGAGTGATTGTAACTATCCAGCAAAATGCCGGTAACGAGCAACCCCGCCGGAATGGAACTATTCAGGTAAGCTTAGACTCCGGATGGGTTTGGTGGTTATGGGGTCATGACCAGGGTCGCGTCTGCCACGTGGGTCTCGGTTACCCCGCCCCCAGAGTCACTCACCAGATATGCTTTCACCACATAGGTGCCGACATCGGTGACTCTGAAACTGGAGAGCAGGATATGCCCATCGGCCTGGGGGGGAATAATATCATTCTGCCAGTAGGGAGTCCCTGTGGGGTAATTGATATAGAGACGAACAAATCGGCCTTCAAAATCAGCGGCGCTTTCGAGCCGGAAGGTGATGGTTCCGCCCCCGGTGGCGACAAGTGAAAAGGTCTGGGCTTCTCCAGCCAGGTCGAAACCATTACCCGCAAGACCTGTTCCCAGGGCCAGTTGGTCGGAAAACCCGCTGGTACTGGAGCTGCCGCCTCCGCCGCAGGCGCTCATCATCACCGAAAGGGTGAGAATAAGGCAGGAGAGGAGAATTGATTTTTGGGCTTGAACTGTGCCGGACAACAACCGATTGAAATTCTGTTGCATTGTGATACTTTGCATATGCATAGACCCTCGCGTGTTCAACCATCAATAAGAAAAACAGGCCATCCATCAGATTAAGGATAAATATACCTCCACTTTTGTCGATTATATAGAACAATAGTTTCTTCCCGATTTTTATTTACACAAGAGACTCTAAAGAACAATGCACTCGAGAATTTCATTATGACCAACAAAACAGCATCTCTCTTAGCCGGAATTTCTAGCGCACTCCTTGGAATGATGATCTGGTGTTTTGCACTCTCCACTCCCTCCCTGGCCATGGCTTCCGGAGTTGACCCGGTTGATAGCCCCGTCCTGGAGAAGCCCGTAAAAGAACAGCAGCGGTGGGCCGCCATGCCGGTCATCGCCAGCAGTCCGGAAACCGGCTTGATTCTGGGGGGGATGCTGTTCCATTTTTTTCCGGTAACGGATCCCGAAAAGCAGGCCTCAACTATTGATCTCATGGCTTATGGTACTACCCAGGGGCAGTATGCCATGACCCTTTCACCGAATCTCTTTTCTGAAGATGGTCGGTATCGTTTTAATGCCAATTTTTATGGGGAACTCTGGGAGGCCAATTATTATCATCTCGGCAATGATTCTCCGGACATCTCTGAAAAGTATACCGCCACCAATCTGGGGGGGAGCCTGACCGTGGAGAGACGTCTTCCCTGGGGATTGGTTATCGATCTGGTCGGGCTCTATGAAAAGACCGGAATGGAAGTGATCGGAGGCGGGTTGCTCGAAACCGATAGCCCTCCCGGAATCATCGACGCAACCTATGTCGGGCTCGGCTTTGAGGGAGGGTATGATACCAGGGACAACACCAATGCCCCTGCCCGCGGCATCGTGGGGCGATACCGTTACGTCGCTTATGACAAGGAGTTCGGCAGTGATCTTGATTTTACCATTCAAACCTTTGGGCTGGGTGCGTATCACCGCCTTGCGATGATCAAGGATTCTGTGCTGGCCTTCGCGGCCACCTTGAGAAAGGCCACCGGGTCCATCCCTTTTCGCTATCTGTCCTCCCCTGACGGATCCCTGGTCCTGCGGGGTATTGAAAACGGTCGCTATCGGGATAACGCCCTGGTGGCCTTTCAATCGGAACTGCGCTTTCCGGTTTACCGCCGCTTTTCCGGAACGGTCTTTGCCGAAGTCGCCCAGGTCGCCCCCTCATACCGTGATTTTGAAACTGCAAATTTTAAGACCAGCCTGGGAGGAGGGCTCCGTTACGCCTTGAATCCAACCCAGCGGTTCAATATCCGGGGTGATGTCGCCTGGGTTGATGGTGGAATAGGGGTTGTAATTAATGTCAGAGAGGCCTTTTGAGCCAGTCCGAACTCATCAAACTCATCATGGAGAGGGGTGATTGTTGAATGCCTTTCGAATGGTTAGTGCCAGGGTAGATCTACTGACCGGTTTCATCAATATTTGTCTGACCCCTATCTCTTGGGCCATTTCTTCGGTGAGGATGGAGCTGTAACCGGTACAGATAATGACCGGAAGGTCCGGCCGGATTTTCAAGATAATGCCGGCCAACTCAGCCCCGGTGATCTGGGGCATGGTTTGATCGGTAATGACAAGATCAAAACTCTCCGGTGAGGTGCGAAAGAGTTCAATGGCCCTTTCGCTGCTACACTCGGTGGTCACCAGGTAACCAAGTTTTGAGAGCGTTTTTTGAAAGACGCTGGCGATGACCTGCTCATCATCAACAATCAAAATCCTTTCCGTGCCTCCTGGCAGTGGTCCCTGGAATACTTCCTCAATCTGAGCAGCAGAATCTTCTACGACAGGGAAATAGACATGAAAGGTACTGCCATGGCCGGGTTCGCTCTCGACTTTAATAAATCCCTCGCCCCCGTAAACAATTCCATGAACCAACGATAACCCCATGCCGCTTCCCTTGCCTATTTCCTTGGTGGTAAAATAGGGCTCGAAAATTCTGGCCATGGTTTTCTTATCAATGCCTGATCCGGTGTCACTCACGGCAAGATGAACAAAGGGGCCGGGAGCAATATCCGGTTCATCAATCAGGTCTTCCCGGGTTAATTCCTCCTGGTAAAATTTTACGGTCAGGGTGCCTTTTTCCTTGTCCATGGCATGAAAGGCGTTGGTGCATAAATTCACCAGAATCTGGTGAATATTTGTCGGGTTTGCGATGATCGAGCTGGTGTCCGGGCTGATATCTTCCCGGATCTCGATGGTTGTGGGCAATGAAGCCCGCATGAATTTCAAGGCCTCTTTGATGATTGGGAGTGGGAGCAACGGACTTAAGGTTTCCGGGCTTTTGCGACTGAAGGTCAGAATCTGTTTGACCAGGTTTTTGGCGCTTTGACCCGCTTTGAGCACCTGATCAAGACACTGGCTGGTTTCACTTGATTCGGGCAAGCCGTATTTGGCCATGTCGGTATACCCGATAATAACCGTAAGTAGATTGTTGAAGTCATGGGCGATACCTCCGGCCAGAGTTCCGATGGCTTCCATCTTATAGGCCTGACGAAGTTGCTCTTCCAGTTTACTTTTTTCCTCCTTATCTTTGAACTGCTCTTTGTGACGGGCCGCTTCGGCCAGTTCACGCTCGATCACCGGCGGGAGGCGGGAGAGTTTGTCCTTCATCACATAGTCCCGCGCCCCCTGTCGCATGATTTCTACGGCGACCTCTTCGCCCACCGCGCCTGATACCAGGATAAAGGGGATCTCCGGAGTTGACTCCCTGGCAATGGTTAAGGCATTTAATCCGTTGAATCCGGGGAGCGAGTAGTCGGAGAGTATAATATCCCAATCCTTCTGCTGCAGGGCTTCCCTTAATGCTTCTGGGGTTTCGACCCTGGTCATTTCAGGGGTGAATCCTCCCTTGACCAATGCCCGTTTGATCAGCAGGGTATCATCTTCCAAATCTTCAATGTTAAGAACCGTGATCTCTTTATTCATGCCTGTTTCAACTTAAGGGTATTGATTCAAAACCAGCCAATAGATCCCAAGCTGTCTGATGGCTTCACTGAACTGCTTAAAGTCAACCGGTTTCTGGATATAGCTGTTGGCTCCGAGCGAATAACTTTCCATGCGGTCCTTATCTTCATTGGAGGTGGTCAGAATAACCACTGGTAAGGTCTGGGTCCGGGGGTCAGCGCGAATTATTTCCAGGACCTCAAAACCATTAAATTTGGGGAGGTTCAAGTCGAGCAGAATGACTTGGGGGAGGATGATTGGTGCGTCGGCATAATTACCTTGGCCAAAGAGATAATCAATGGCCTCGGCGCCGTCCCGGGCGATCACGACCTCATTCATAATATTGTTTTGCCGTAAAGCCCGGAGGGTCAACATTTCGTCGTCCGGATTATCTTCAACGAGCAGGATTACCTTACCTTTCATTTTTTTCTCCATTCGGAGCAGATGTCCTTTTTGCCTGAGGCTCCATTGTCAGGGTAAAGAAGAACGTGGCCCCTGCATTTTCTTTACTCTCCGCCCAGATTTTTCCACCATGACGATGGATGATGCGCTGGACGGTGGCCAGACCGATTCCGGTCCCAGGAAAATCTGTCGCTTTATGCAACCGCTGGAAGGCGGTAAACAACTTGTCGGCATATTCCATGTTAAAACCAGCCCCATTATCTTTGATAAAATATTGCCTAGGAGATTTGGTCGTATCTATCCCTATATGGATTTTGGCCTCACTCTTTTTGCTGGTAAATTTACAGGCATTCTCGATCAGATTCTGAAGGACGGCCCGAACCAAGGTCGGGTCTCCAGTAGCCGTCATGTCGGGGGCGATGGTGAAGTCTATTTCATGATCGGCATGCTGAGCCTGATAGCTAGCAGAGATTTCCCGGGCCATGGAGGTGAGATCAAGTTGCTCTTTGTTCAATTCTCCCCGAGAAAGCCGGGACATTTTCAGCAGATCGTCGATTAACAAACCCATCTTGGTACAGCCGCTTTTAATTCGGAGGAGATAATCCTTGGCCGTATTATCAAGCTGGTCGCTATAGTCTTCCATAAGGGCAAGGCTGAACCCGTCAATGCCGCGAAGGGGGGCCCGGAGATCATGGGAGACTGAATAGGCAAATGAGTCCAGTTCTTTATTGGCTGCAGCCAGGGCGATGGTTCGTTCGTTAACGCGGTCCTCAAGTTCGATGTTTAATTGACGCAGGGCTTCTTCCGCTTTGATTCGCTCACCGTTTTCCATTTCAAGCTCTTTGGTGCGGATGGCAACTTTTCGGTGCAGTCGATTGTTAAAAAATACCAGGAATTGAATTACCAGAAAACCGGAAAGCAAGGCCGCTACGATAATGTAGACGGCGGTGTATTCCTCTTCCAGGGGGGCCCTGATTGATTCAATCGCCCGATAAACTCCGGCTTTCTCGTTGAACCCGCCTTCTCCTGGATAGAGGGCCTGCAGCCCTAATGGGGCATCTTCCCTTTTGCCATGACAGGTGAGGCATCGCTCGGCGGTTAAGAGGAATGGCATGGCATAGTAGAGATACTTGGTCCCGTCTATTTTCACGATTTCCCGGTAATTTTTTTTGTCTCGGTGGTCATTGAAGTATTTGATGAGTTTTGCTTCCAGCGGATCGGCCATGTTCACCGGATTTCGCGGGTTGGTTGCCGCCATTTTATAATACAGTTCAGGCAGGCCGGCCGCCTTGCGTTCTTCGTTGTAATATCTGTGCTGGGTGCGGACGATAAACGAGGATGAAAAAATCTCCGGGGCATAGAAGGTGTCGGGGACTTCACCCCGATCTCGGAGGCCATAAAAGGTCGGATGCATGGTTCGCTGGATATATTGATGGATACCCCGGTGGGAAAGCATCAGATTCTGGATATTTTTTTCTGCCTGATGAATAACGTATTGGCGGGTCAGCATAAACAGGAGTGCAGCGACAATGGAGGTGACCAGTAGTCCGATACTGGTAATGCGCCAGAAAGAAGACGTATTATTCTCGGGGGTCTTGGATTGCATCGCTCGCACTCAGGTTGGATGGTAGGCAAAAAAAAATCAGAGAGGAAGGTGCTCATCTTCGACTCTAAGATGTTGTCTTCCCACTTGATATTCTCGGATTAATTCATGGTTTGATGCAAGATTTTTTTGAAAAATGATAGGTTTTAATCGAGAGTCTCATCCAAAACGAACAGAAGGAGGAGTCAGGAAAATAAAAAAACCCCGCAACAAATCAAGTTGCGGGGTTTTTTATTGGTGAATTACGAAAGACGGTTAAAACGCATCAATAATCCGATTCAAGGTTGGGCTGGGGCGTAGGGCTCCGGTGGTTTTTTCAAGATCGGGCCAGTAATAGCCTTCGATGTCAACCGGTCGTCCCTGGGCGCCGTTCAACTCGGCCATGATTGTTGTTTCATTCTCCGCCAGGGCTAGGGCCACCGGGATGAAACGGCTGCTGATCTCCTGATCTGATTTCTGCCCTGCCAGGGCTTCGGCCCAGTAGAGGGCCAGATAGAAATGACTGCCTCGGGTATCAAGTTCGCCAACCTTACGGGACGGTTCCCTCCGGTTTTCCAGATGTTTGCCGATGGCTTGGTCGAGGGTTTCGGCATAAATCCTGGCCTTGGGATTGTTGAAGGTCGCAAAGATATGTTCAAAGGAGGGGACTAACGCGCAGAATTCGCCCAAGGAATCCCAGCGAAGATGACCCTCTTTGAGAAACTGTTGGACATGTTTGGGGGCCGAGCCGCCGGCCCCGGTTTCAAAGAGTCCGCCACCGTTCATCAATGGCACGATGGACAGCATCTTGGCGCTGGTCCCCAATTCCAGAATCGGAAAGAGATCGGTGAGATAATCGCGCAGGACGTTACCGGTGACCGAGATGGTGTTTTCACCCTTTCTGATCCGTTCAACCGAGATCCGCATGGCCTCAATCGGTTGCATGATCCGGATGTCGAGACCGGTGGTGTCGTGATCGGGCAGGTATTTGTTGACCTTGGCAATGATCTGGGCGTCATGGCCTCGATTCGTATCCAGCCAGAACAGGGCAGGACTGCCGGTCGCCCTGGCCCGGTTGACGGCAAGTTTGACCCAATCCCGGATCGGGGCGTCCTTGGTCTGACAACTCCGGAAGATATCACCTGCTTCAACGGGCTGGGAAAGTAGAACCTCTCCTCTCGGATCAACGATCCGGATCTCTCCATTGCCCGGGGCCTGGAAGGTCTTGTCATGGGAGCCGTATTCCTCGGCCTTTTGGGCCATCAAACCGACATTGTCGACACTGCCCATGGTAGCCGGGTCAAAGGCCCCGTGTTTTTTGCAGTCTTCAATAACCTCCTGATAAATCGTGGCATAACAGCGGTCAGGGATCATGGCGATGCAGTCGTGCAAGTGGTCATCTGTCCCCCACATCCGGCCGCCGTCACGAATCACCACCGGCATCGAGGCGTCGACGATCACGTTGTTGGGAACATGCAGGTTGGTGATGCCCTTACTTGAATCCACCATGGCCAGCTCGCATCGGGTCTGGTAAACCGCTTTAAGATCCGCTTCGATTGCCGTTTTTTGAGGAGCAGGCAGGGTTTCGATCCTGGTGTAGAGATCTGCGATGCCGTTGTTCTGGTTGAAGCCCAAGGTTTTGAGAATCTCCCGGTGGCGACTTAAAACTTCATGATAGAAGACCGAAACACAATGACCGAACATGATCGGGTCGGAAACCTTCATCATGGTCGCCTTAAGGTGCAACGACAGTAAAACCCCCTCTTTTTTGGCGGTGTTGATCTGTTCTTCGTAGAATTGCTGCAAAGCGCGAACGTTCATGACCGAGGCATCGATCACCTCTCCGGCCAGGAGCGGGATCTGCTGTTTCAAAATTGTGGCCTGCCCTTTTTCATCGACATATTCAATCCGGACCTCGCAGGCCTCCTCCACCGTGAGGGATTTTTCCGAGCCATAGAAATCCCCGCCGGACATATGGGCAACCCGTGATTTGGAATCCGTCGGCCAGGCCTTCATCAGCCGGTGGGGATTTTTTTGACCGAATTTTTTCACCGAGGCGGCGGCCCGTCGATCGGAGTTCCCTTCCCGGAGGACCGGGTTAACCGCGCTGCCCAGCACCTTGGCAAACCGGGCTTTAAGCGTTTTCTCCGCCTCGGTCTTCGGATCTTCAGGGTAGTCCGGGATGGCGTAGCCCTTCCCCTGCAGTTCCTTGACAGCCGCCTGCAACTGGGGGATCGAGGCGCTGATATTCGGTGATTTGATGATGTTGGTTTTGGGGAGTTTGGCGAGTTTGCCCAATTCAAGGAGATCATCGGGGAGCTGTTGATCATCAGTAAGCTGATCTGGAAAGTTGGCGATGATCCGACCGGCCAGTGAGATATCCTTGGATTCGATGGTAATGCCGGTTCCCTTGGTGAATGCCTTGAGGATCGGCAGCAGGGAATAGGTAGCCAGGGCAGGGGCCTCGTCGATTTTAGTATAGAAGATTGTTTGATTTGACATATGAATTCCTTCTTGAAAGAGCGGTGGTGTCGGTCAGATTAAAAGAAAGGAGTTTTATTATCACATACGGGCGGTGAATGCAAATCTCATATGGAGTACAGCTGGATAGTTATGTTTTTTGCTCCTTCCGATTTTCCAGTTCCACATTCAACCGGCCTAATTCGGCCTGGATTTCTTTAAGCGCGGTGATATCTTCGAAGGTGATCACTACCCCGTCGATTACGTTGTTCACCGTACGGTAGGGGCGGATCCGCATCCGGTAGAAGGTGCCTTCCTTACTCTGTACCTCTTTTTCCTTCATGCCGAGGTTTTCGAGAACATCATTGGCATCTTTTTCCAGATCGATGTTCAGTAGGGCGGTGGCAAAATGTTTGATGGGGCGACCGAAATCGATCCCGGCAAGGGGGATGATCTCACCGACCTTTGGGGTAAATCTTCTGATGCACAGGGTCAGATCGAGGAAGATGGTGGCAATCTGGGTGCTGTCCAGCAGGTTTTTCATGTCGTCATTGGTAATGGACAGTTCGTCGATCCGGCTCTGCAGTTCAGCATTGACCGTGGCGGCCTCCTCGTTCAAGGACTGCAGCTCTTCCTTGGAGGTCTCCAACTCTTCGTTGGTGCTTTGCAGCTCTTCGTTGGTGGATTGCAGCTCTTCGTTGGTCGATTTCAGTTCCTCGTTGGCGGTTTCCAGTTCCTCGATGGTGGTCTGCAGATTTTCCCTGGTGTAGCGCAGTTCCTGTTCGAGCAACTGGGCGGTTGAGTTATTGCCCGGTTTGCCGACCTTACGGGGAGCGCCGGTTTTTTTGGCACCGGCTTTAATTTCCTGGAAAACCACCATGAGCAGACCACGCAGGGCAGAATGCTCCAGAAGTGGTTTCACCACCAGATCGATGGTGATCAGCGTGTCGTCATGTTCAATGGAGATCCCTTTGCGGACACATTCCATGTTTTCCGAGGTGGCTTCGCGGATTGCTGCAGTAAGCTCCATTTTGAGACCTGGACGGGCCATTTTCATAATATTGACGGTAACTTTACCGGCGGCCGGTTCCAGATACCGGCCGGTCCGACCGTGGAGATAGATGATATTGTTGGCTTCGTCGATGATGACGCAGGGTGGGGCCTCGATCTGCTGCAGGATGGTTTCAACCAGTTGGAAAGCGCTCAGCTCTTCCGCCTTTCGAATGGATTCCGGCAGTTCAGGTTTGATGGTACCCCCGGTCGGAGAATCAATGGGAAAGGTCGCCATCTGGCGGGTGGCCGATGCCGTCGGTTTGCAGCGGTAAATTTTCCATTTCTTGTCCACCAGGGTAAAAAGATCGTAGCTTGGCCCGATGGCTTCTGATGAACCGAGAAAGAGTATCCCTAAGGGTCGTAAGCTATAACGAAATATGGGAATGAGTTTCCGCTGCAACTCAGGACCAAGATAGATCAGGAGGTTCCGGCAGCAGATCAGATCAAGCCTGGTAAAGGGCGGATCCTTGATAATACTTTGGACGGCAAAGACCACCATTTCGCGGATTGATTTTTTGATCCGATAGTGCTGCTCATCCCGGAGAAACCAACGTTTTAACCGAGCCTTACCCACATCATCGGCGATGCTTGCCGGATAGAGCCCGGCCCGGGCGGTATTGATGGCATCCTGGTCAATGTCGGTGGCAAATATCTGAACGTTGATCCGGCGATTGAGATCTTCAAAGACTTCCTGGAGGGTGATGGCAATGGAATAGGCCTCCTCGCCACTGCTGCAGCCTGCCACCCAGATCCGCAGGGTATAGCCGTCCGGCTTATCCCTGACCAGTTCGGGCAGGATCTGTTCCCGGAGAGATGCAAAGGCCTTGGCGTCCCTGAAAAAACTGGTGACCCCGATCAACAGTTCCTTAAACAGGATGTCCGCTTCAACTTCGCTTCTCTGGAGATAGTTGACGTAGTCCTTTACCTCGTCAATCTGGTGGATGTGCATCCTTCTCTCCAGGCGGCGCAGGATGGTATTTTCCTTATAGAGGGAAAAATCGTGCCCGGTGCGGCTGCGCAGGATGATACAAATCTTCTGCAGGGAATCGGATAATTTTCCGTCATCATGTTTTACTACAGCCGGGCCTGGGCGGACCACATGGCTCAGGTATTTGATCAATTGTTTCGGCATGGCGGCGGGCGGCAGGACATAGTCGGCAAGGCCTGTGGCAATGGCGCTTCGGGGCATACCGTCATATCCGGCGGATTTTTCATCCTGGACCATGACCATACCATTTTCACTTTTGATCGCCCGGATTCCGAGGGTGCCGTCGCTCCCGGTGCCGGAGAGGATGATCCCAACCGCATTGATTCCCTGATCACGGGCCAATGCTTGTAAAAATGTGTTAATGGGCAGATTGACTCCACGGGGAAGCCCCGGGGCCATAAGCTGGAGGGTGCCGTTTAAGATGGAGAGATCATGATTGGGCGGGACGATATAGACCGTATTTGCCATAACGCGCATCCCGTCCTTGATCTGCAGGACATCCATCCGGGTTTGACGCTGGATCAGTTCAGGCATGATGCTGACATGCGTGGGGTCAAGATGAGGGACCAGAATAAAGGCCAGGCCGGGGTCGGCCGGCATGGTGGAGAAAAAAGCCCCAAAGGCCTCCAACCCCCCGGCTGAGGCGCCGATCCCTACAATTGGTAGAGGAGGGAGGGTTGGTGGAATATCCTTTTGTTTTCCCAATATTTTTTTTGCTCCTGAGGCCTTTTTCTTCGGGGCGATTTTTACGGCCTCGGGTTTCGCTTCGGAAGGGACGGGGTTGGTTTTATTTTTTTTCTTTGTGGGCATTATACAACTCCGAGAATGAGAGGTGACGAGGGCCTGATCGAACGGACTTATTGCTCTTTTCGAGCACCTGACAAACGGCCAATGATCTGTTCAATATCACTCAACACAAAAGGTTTTTGGAGAGCATCATAAAAACCATACTCCTGATAGTGCAGAATTGCCGGAGCTGTTGTGTAGCCACTGGTAACAATAGCTCGAATATGAGGATCAATGGTCCTTAAATGTTTGAGGACTTCTTCTCCCCCCATGCCCCCCTTGATGGTCAAATCAAGAATGACCGCGCCAAACGGCGCACCTGCCTGTTGCGCCTCTGAAAAGAGTTGAACAGCCTCTTCGCCGGAACCTGCTTCTGCAACTTCACAACCCAATCGTTTAAGCATTCTATGGGCCATTAAACGAAGCATCTCCTCATCGTCCATGAGCAGAATCTTTTTATTGAATTGAACCGTCTCCGGTTGAGGCGTATTCTCTGAAACCTGTGGTTTAGCGCTGGCCGGTAAATAGATTGAAACGGTTGAACCGATATTCAGGTGGGAGATGATATCAATAAACCCACCGTGCTGTTTGATAATGGCCTGGGCAATACTTAAGCCCATGCCCATGCCTTTTCTGACCCCCTTGGTCTTGGTCGAATAATAGGGATCAAAGACCTTGGGGAGATTATTTTCGGAAATTCCCACTCCCTGGTCTGAAATCGAGAGTTTGATAAATTGAGTCTCCGGATTGTCGGAGAACAGATGATACTGCTCAGGGCTCAGGGTAACATTTTCAGCGCTGATTTGAATAATCCCCCCGTTTGGCATGGCTTCCCTGGCATTGGTTACCACATTTACCAGGGCCTGGGACATCTGTTCGGCATCAAGGTCGGTCGCCCATAAATCATCCGGCAGGGACCATTCGACCGTCACATTGGTTCCAGCGAGACTAAGATTTGCCGAAGTATCCAACAGCTCTTTTAGCTCAACCCGTTGTTTTTTACAAAACATTCCCCCGGTTGAAAAGGTCAGAAATTTTTTGGTTAACTCTGCGGCATTTAAGCTGGCATTCCAGGCATTTTGGAGGGAGTTGGTCGCCGGAAGACCCAGCAGGATATCCTCACGAGCGAGTTCAATGTTGCCCATGATAATTGTCAAAAGGTTATTGAAATCGTGGGCAATGCCGCCGGCAAGTAATCCGGTGGCTTCGTTTTTATGGGCCTTCAGGATTTCGATGGCCAATTGCTTTGAATCGGAAATGTCGGTCACCGCAATTCTAATCCGGGGTCCATTCTGGTCATTTGTAAAATCGGGAGCACATTCCAGCTTGGCCCAAAACGGTTCACCGTTCCGATGGGAAAGGCGAAGTTCGCAGCCCAGGCGATTTTCCGAATTGGTCAGTTTCCGGAAGTGTTTATAGAAAATGTCCTGGTCTTCGTTACAGATGAATCGGCTGAAGGGCTGGCCCAGGAGAGAACTCCTCTCAACGCCTAGAAGGTCGGCCAGAGTCAGATTTGCCGCTTCGATCATGAGCGTATGATTCACCATGAGATAACCGACGGGAGCGAAGTCATAGAGCTCAATATACTGATCGCGGCTCCTGGTCAATTGTTCCTGGGTCAGGCGGAGTTCTTCGTTTTGGAGTTCCAGCTCGATTTGATGGGTTTGCAGATCGTGTAAAATCTCGCGGAGCTGATCATTGGATTGTCCGATCAATGACGCTGACCGTGATGAGAGAATCGCTTCCGCCCGTTTGCGTAACGCGTCGGATTTATGTTGGTCCATCCGGGCAAACCTCTCTGGAGATTGGGCAACCAATGGAATTTTGTCCATAAGGTAGTCCAGTCGTTATGGAATTGAAGGTGATTCAATTTATTGATACTATATCTTCAATTTTGAACATTATGCAATTATGAATACAATTATTGGCAAGACCGCTGTTTTTTTTAAAGAGTAAATCCTAAGGGGGAAGCCTGACGGTTTGTCAGTGCAGATCATATATCCCTGACATTACAAATAAAAGCCATTAGTTGACAGGGTCAGCAAACTTGTTTATTCCTAGAATTATAAGTGTATCGGGACGATGTTTCCTTAAAAATCAATTCCGGTGATTTTCAAGCACGTACACTGATCTTGGAGGGGCCACCATGCTGCATGGAAAATGTTTTACCCGATCAATCACCTTGATTGCTCTCTTTCTCGCTGGCCTTTTTCTGTTCCAGCCCTCGCCGACCCTGGCCGCTCAAGACACCATTCTCATCGGGTTGATCCCCGAGATGAATATCTTCAAGCAGAAGAAGCGTTTTCAGCAGCTAGGCGATTACCTTTCTCAGAAAACCGGGGTCAAGGTCGAGTTCACCATCCTGAGCCGGTACGGTAATATCATTGAAAGTTTCACCACCGAGAAGATGGACGGGGCCTTTTTCGGCTCCTTCACCGGCGCTCTTGCGATCCAGAAGCTCGGGGTCATCCCCCTGGCCCGACCGGTGAACCTGGACGGTTCTTCAACCTATCATGGTTTCCTGATCGTCCGGAAAGACAGTGGGATCAAAACCGTTGAGGATATGCGCGGCAAACGGATGGCCTTTGTGGAGAAGGCGACCACCGCAGGCTATATTTTCCCCCGGGCCTATTTTAAGGAGCATGGAGTCTCCGTGGATGAAGGTTTCTTCAGCGAGACCTTTTTCACCGGCAGTCATGACTCCGCCATTATGGCCGTTCTGGATCATAAAGCAGACGTGGGGGCAGCGAAACACAGTATCTATAATCGCCTCCAGCGGGAAAATCCCAGGATCGATCAAGAACTTTTGATCTTGGCCGATTCTCCCAAGGTCCCCTCCAATGGGCTTTGTGTCCGCCCGGATCTGGATCCCGATTTGAGAGAAAAGTTTAAACAGGCGCTTCTCGGCCTGGAGACCGATCCGGCTGGGAAATCGGTCCTTGACGATTTTGGGGCGCTTCGTTTCATCGAAACCACGGCGGGTGATTATCAGCCTGTTTTTGAGATGGCCGAAAAGGCCGGAATTGATATAAAAAAATATGACTATCTGAATGAATGAAAAAGAGGAGGCCCTTACCCGGCAGTCCCCTGACGCGTTTAATTTAAGGCTCGCGTCTCTGTGACGCCGATGATTCTATTCCACCTAATCCTGGCGGTTAAAGGATGAAAAAGAAAATATTGGCAGCTTTATTTTTGCTGTTCCTGATTTTTTCCGCAGGGGCTGTTCTGTCAATTTATTATATCAGCAATACCACCACCACCCTCAATCGCCTCATCACCCTTCACCAGATTGAGGACCTCCGTCAGCACCTGATTATTTCCATCCAGACCACCCAGTCGGACCTCTATACGGTGAAGACCTTGCTGGCCAATAAGGTCGATACCATTGTCGATAATATTACCAAACTGGAAGATGCTGCCAACACCTGCGGCGATTGCCACCATGAACCGGAAGTCGAACGCGGTCTCAACGAAATCAGTACCCTGATTCTTTCCTATCAGAATGCCCTGAGTTATTACATCACCTCCTCGGCGAACCGTGAACGGATCGAAAAGTTGAAGCTTGATACCGCCGAGATCGGCAATAAACTCCTGAATCTGACCAGC
This sequence comes from Pseudomonadota bacterium, assembly GCA_018814305.1. Taxonomy (GTDB): domain Bacteria; phylum Desulfobacterota; class Desulfobulbia; order Desulfobulbales; family JAGXFP01; genus JAHJAA01. The sequence goes on along the minus strand of JAHJAA010000080.1, from coordinate 71,859 downwards.
AACATGTCTATGATGGCTTCCCAGAAGCTGGCCATTGCAACCCAAGGGGTCATGGACAAGATTAAACATGTCAGGATGATCCTGTATTTCACGCTTGCCATTACCTTCATCCTCGGGGTTCTGATCAGTATTATTCTGATTCGATCCATTACCCGACCCATCGAGAAGCTGGTTATGGCAACCCGGGCCATATCCGATGGTGACCTGACCTATGAGGTTGATGTTGACGACTCCACCGAGTTTGGAGAACTTGCCCGTCATTTTAACGAGATGAGCCACGCCCTTAAAGAAAATCACTATGAATTGGTCAATGAGATCCAGGAACGGCGCCGGATAGAGAAGGACCTTCTGGAGAGCAAGGAGCGTTATGCCCTGGCGGCCCGCGGGGCCAATGACGGGCTATGGGATATGGATCTCAGGCGGAATACGGTTTACTACTCGTACCGCTGGAAAACCATGCTCGGTTTTGGTGAAGATGAGATCGGCAATTCCCTTGAGGATTGGCTGGGCAAGGTCCATGAAATTGATCGTGAACAGGTCGAAATGTTGCTCCATGCCCATATTGAAGGAACAGTCCCCCATTTTGAATGTGAATACCGGATCTATGATAAATCGAAGACGATTCACTGGATGCTGTCCAGAGGTCTGGCCGTTCGGGATGAAGAGGGTAAGGCGTACCGGATGGCCGGGTCCCAGACCGATATCTCGATCAGAAAGGCAACCCAGGAACAGTTGATCCATGACGCCTTCCATGATACCCTGACCGACTTGCCCAACCGGGCGCTGTTCATGGACCGCTTAAAGCATGTCATCGACGGGTCGCTGCGCAACCGGTCGTCGGTTTATGCCGTCTTGTTTACTGATCTGGATCGGTTCAAGGTTATCAACGACAGTATGGGCCATACCGTGGGCGACAGCCTGTTGATTGAGGTTGGTCAACGGTTAAAATCCTGCCTTCGCCCCGGTGACACGGTGGCCCGTTTGGGTGGTGACGAATTTGCCATCCTCCTTGACGGCCTCGAAAACATGGAAGAAGCGGAGGTTATCGCCGAACGTATTTTGAAGGTCTCCACCAAACCGTTCAGGATCGACGGGCAGGAGTTTTTTACCTCCCAGAGTATCGGGATTGCCTTTGAATCGGAACGGTATGAGTTCCCCGAAGAGGTTATCCGGGACGCCGACATTGCCATGTATCAGGCCAAGGCCAAAGGAGGAGCGCGCTTTGTCTTTTTTGACTCCACCATGCATGCCGGGGTGATCGACCGCAATCAACTGGAGAGCGACCTGCGCAGTGCGGTGGACCACCTGGATGATTTTGTGCTGAACTATCAACCGATCATGTGCTTAAACGATAGTAAACTCAAGGGGTTTGAAGCACTGGTTCGCTGGCATCATCCCACTCGGGGGCTCATCTCTCCCGATGATTTTATTCCCCTGGCTGAAGAAACCGGGGTGATTATTCCCCTGACCCAATGGATTCTGAAAGAGGCCTGCCATCAGTTAAAGATCTGGTTGGATACAGCATTGCCTTCGGAAGCCCAACTCACCATGAGCGTCAACGTCAGCAGCAAGGTTTTGATCCATAAAAATTTCGTCGATGCTGTTGTCGCCTGTCTCGAAGAGGAGGGGATTAAGCCCCATAACCTGGCCCTGGAGATCACCGAAAATATCATCCTTGATCATACCAAAATCGCCATGAACACCCTGACCGAACTTAAGCGGATGGGGGTCCATATCCATATCGATGATTTTGGAACCGGGTATTCATCATTGAGCTATCTGCAGAATTTCCCGGTCAATGCCCTGAAGATCGACCGGTCGTTCATCAATCAGATCGTCGAGAAGTCCGATAATAACGATATCGTCAAGACCATCATCACCCTGGCCCAGAATTTCAATCTGTACGTGATTGCCGAAGGGGTCGAGGAATCCCACCAATTATCGACCATGCGCGGTCTTGACTGCACCTACGGACAGGGTTTCTTCTTCTCGAAACCCCTCTCGGCCGAGGCCATGACCGACTGGCTGACCACGAATCACTCCTGAAAAAGAGAGCCCGCCGTACCGTGACGTAAATGCGCTCTTCTGCTTTCCCTCCTCCCCTTTTTTTTCAACAAGTCCCCCGCAAGTCACCCTTCTTGTCAATTTATTTGACTTTCATTGATCATTTGTCAGATCATAAAAATTGATAGATTTTAAATAGTATCAGTGAAATTTACCTGAAACCCTCTCTATTCACCGAGGTGATTCCTGTGGAGGTCAAAATGGCGTCGAAAATGAGTGCTTCACGACGAAGTTCGGTAAAAAAGAGGTTTCCCGCATTTTATTGGGGTTCATGTGCTGCTCTTTTGGGTTTTATCCTCAGCATTTTCTTGCTGCCCGCACCACCCGCCTGGGCCAAAAATGTGAACATTGCCATCCTGATGGCCAGTGATGTTCGCCAGAATACGGTGGATGGCCTTAAAAATGGTCTGATCCCCCATGGGGTCGAAGAAGGATTGACCTATACCTATCTGGTGAAAAATGCGGCTGGAGATCGCAAAAAACTATTGGAACTGGCAGCGGAGATCATCGCCGGAAAACCCGATGTGGCGGTCGCCGGTGGGGGAATCGAGGCGGACGCCTTGCTGGTTGCCTCCCAGGGAACCTCAATCCCGGTGGTTTTCCTGTCGGTTTCTTCCGCCGTGGACCGAGGGATTATCGCCTCCCTGCAGAGCTCCGGGAACAATTTCACCGGGATCGAGACCAATGACACCATGCTCACCGCCAAACGACTCTGGTTCATCAAGAAGATGCTGCCCGAGGTCCGCCGGGTCTTCTGCTATCATGTGCCGTCCATTGTCGCCTCGGTCCAGTCCCTGGCTCTTGCCCGTGAAAGTGCCGCCGAGCTTGGGATTGAACTGCAGGTGGTCGAGGTGGAGACTGAAGCCGATATCAAACAGGCCACCGCGTCTTTGTCGCGCCAGAAAACCGATCTGATCCTCCAGCTTCCCGTAGCTCCCGTTGATAAGGCCTTAAAAACGATCGTCTTCCCCAAGGCCCTGGCCGAGAACATCCCGATCTTCGGCTACGGTGAGAACAGCATTGAGTCCGGGGCCTTTGCCTCCTATGCCGGCTCGCGCTATGCCAACGGTCAACAAGCGGCCCGATTGATCCATAAAATTCTTAATGGAATCAAGCCCACCAACATTCCCATTGAAACCCCGGAGAAACTCGAGCTGATCATCAACAAAAACATGGTGATGACCCTTGATTTGCACCTGTCCGGCAGGGTCTGGCGAATGGCTGAACAGGTGGTTGATCTGGAAATCAAACCATGAGTGAAACCAGGATGCGATTGTGGAACCGGCTGGGTTTTCGACTCAGTGTCTTCATTTTTGTTCTGGCGGTGGTTCCCCTGGTCTGGTTTGGTTTTTTCACCCTCAAAGATATTCGGAGCACCCGTCTTCAATCGGTCGCTGAACTTCATCAGAACTTTGCTAAAGATGCAGTCCGGAATATTGAGGGCGCTCTTGCCGATACGATTAAAAAAATCAACCTGGTTCTTGAAGCCAATGATCTGGAATCCGCCGACTTCTTGGAGCAGGAATGGTTGTTTCAGACCCTTCTCAAGTCAGAACCCCACTTGAATTCTTTGACCCTTACCGATCTGCAGGGCCAGGAGTTGGTCAAGGTTGGCCGTGATATCGTCTATAGCCAAAAAACCCTCGAAAAACATGGCGATCATCCTTTATTTAAAGAGAATGACAATCTGCAACCGGTCATTGGCGCCATCCATGCGGGGAGCAATAATAAGCTGAGCCTTGATCTCTACATCCCCTTGTTCAATCCCATGGACCGGACGATATCCGCGGTGCTGGTCGCTGAGATTGATATCTATACCTTGTTGAGTTTTATTGCCGATCTGCAGTTGGGTAAAACCGGCTATGTCTACGTTGTTGACTCAACCGGGGCCTATCTTGCTCATCCTGACTATTCGGTGGTCCTTGCTGATGAAAAGGCTCTGGAGAACCCCCTGGTTCGAGCCTTTGTTGATAATCAGAAGATACTTGCCAGCAATGCCGTTTATACCAACCGAAAAAACGTGGAAGTATTGAGCAATGCCCGAGAGGTCAACAACCCCAGGATGCTGGTGGTGGTTGCCCAGTCGGTTGAAGAGGCCATGGCCATCGTAGAAAAAGTCGATCAACGCCAAAAAAATATCCTTGCCGGTATCTTGGCCTTTACCTTGCTCATGGCCACATACTTTACCCTCAAAATCACCCGCCCCCTGAACCGGCTGGCAGAAGGGACTAAACTCATCGGCGCCGGCCATTTCGGTAACCGGATCCAGGTCACCTCTGCTGACGAATTGGGTTTAGTTACCAAAGCCTTTAATCTAATGGCAGCGGAACTTGAAACATCCCGCCAGAAAATGGATGAGGAACTCTGGTTGCAGCAGGGGACCACGGAACTGGATTCCCTTATGCGGGGGGATCTGTCTCTCGAGGTTATGACGCTCAATATCATAACCTTTATGGCCAACTATCTGCAGGGGCTGGTCGGTGTACTCTATACCCATGACAGCGGCACTACCTTCCGGTATCGAGCAGGTTATTCCTTTGAGCCGGAAAAAGGATTCCAAGGGTTTTTCCGTACGGGTGAGGGACTTTGTGGTCAGGCCGCCCTGGAAAAAAAGATATTGATCATTAACGATATACCGGAAGAGTGCCTCTCGGTGACCTCCGGCCTGGGCACTCTGATTCCAAGACATTTGACCATTGTCCCCTTTGTCTATAATGATCGGGTCCAAGCGGTATTGGAATTGGGCTCTCTCAAGGAACTCACCGAACTTCATATCAGGTTTCTCACCATAACGGCGGACAGTATTGCCATTATTATCGATTCTGTTCGGTCACGATCGGAGTTGAATCAGGCCCTGATCACCACCCAAACCCAGGCGGAGGAACTTAAGCAGCAACAGGAGGAGTTACAGGCCTCCAATGAAGAGATGGAAGAAAAGACCCAGTTGTTGATGGATTCCGAACATCTGCTCAAAGAACAGCAGGAGGAACTGCAGACCGCCAATGAAGAATTGGAGGAGAAGACCCAGTATCTTGAACGCAATAAAAAAAGCATCGAGGAGAAAAATCTCACCCTTGAACAGTTGAAGGTAACCCTCGAGAAGAAGGCCGAAGACCTGGCCATCGCCAGTAAATACAAGTCCGAGTTTCTGGCCAATATGTCCCACGAGTTACGGACCCCGCTCAACAGTCTGCTGTTGCTCTCCAGCATGCTCGCTGAAAACAAGGAGGGCAATCTCAATGAGGATCAGGTTGATTCCGCCCGGATTATTCATAACAGCGGCAATGACCTGCTGGGATTGATTAACGAGATCCTAGATCTCGCCAAGATCGAAGCCGGAAAAATGCAATTGAATGTGGCTGAGATCCCTCTCGCCGAGATGGCCGAAACCCTTGGAAAAAACTTTAAGCATCTCGCTGAGGCAAAAGAGCTTTCATTGCAGATTTCCTTAAGGGAGAATACCCCTGCAACTCTTTTGAGTGACCGCCAACGTCTTGATCAGATTCTGAAAAATCTGATCGCCAATGCCTGTAAGTTCACCAACAAGGGCGGGGTGACCGTCGAATTTTATCAGCCCGATTCGTCGGTTGTCCTCACCAGAACGGAGCTCACCGGCCGAGAACTCATTGCCATCGATGTCCGCGATACCGGCATCGGTATTCCCCCCGACAAAATGGCTGTTATTTTTGAGGCCTTTCAGCAGATTGAGGGCGGTACTTCCCGAAAATACGGCGGCACCGGTCTGGGCCTTTCCATTTTCAGGGAATTGGCCCGGCTTCTGGGGGGAGAAATTCTGCTGCAGAGTGAGGAGAATGTCGGTTCTACCTTCACCCTTGTTTTGCCCCGGGAATTAAAGACTTCGACTGCTTCCCCGCCGGTTTCCCCATCCCCAGTCGACCATCGCCGTCACCGGGTTTCGCAACCGGGACCGGTCGTCGACCAGGCCCCCCTCCTCCCGATCAATGCATTCAATGACGACCGCGAAAAGATCGGTCCTGAGGATAAGTCCATCCTGATCATCGAGGACGATTCGGATTTTGCCGGTACCCTGCTGCGCTTCTGTCGGGACAGGGGTTTTAAGGCGATTGTCTCACTCACCGGTGAAGATGGTCTGGCCTGTGTCCAGAAATACCCGGTCAAGGCCATTATTCTCGATATCCACCTGCCGGGGATCGATGGCTGGGAAGTGTTGGAACTTCTGAAGGAGAATCAGGCCACCCGTCATATCCCGGTCCATTTCATGTCGGCTGACGATCCGGATCCGATCGCATTTTCCAGGGGTGCCATTGGCTTTTTGACCAAACCGATCAGCCAGGAAGGGCTTGAAAAAGCGTTTAAATCGCTGGACTCGATGATCAACGAGAAGATGAAGAACCTATTACTGGTTGAGGACAACCATGATCAGCGCAAGGCCATTATCAAGTTGATCGGTCAAAGTGATGTGACTATCCGCGAGATTGAAACCGGCCAGGAGGCCCTCTCCGAACTCCGGCGAAAACATTATGACTGCATGATCCTTGACCTGGGGCTTTCAGACATGTCCGGCTTTGAACTGCTGGCGCAAATGAAAAAGGAAAATGTCATCGAAAAAACCCCGATTGTCATCTACACCGGCCGGGAATTGACCAAGGAAGATGAGCTGGAACTCCGGCAGTACACCGAATCAATCATCATCAAGGGGGCCCGCTCGGAAGAGAGACTTCTCGATGAAACCTCGTTATTTCTCCACCGGATTGTTGAGAAGATGCCGGAGGAGAAAAGAAAGATGATTTCCTCTTTGCACGATACCGATCAGATGTTCAAAGAGCGGACTATTCTGATTGTCGATGATGATATGCGAAACGTCTTTGCCCTGGCCAAGGTCTTGAACGCCAAGGGAGTCATTACCATCAAGGCCGAAAACGGTCAAAAGGCCCTGGAACTGCTCGAAAAATCTCATAATGTGGATTTGATCCTGATGGATATTATGATGCCGGTGATGGATGGCTATGAAACCATGAAAAGGATTCGTGCCGATAGCCGCTTCGAAAAACTCCCCATCATCGCCCTGACCGCCAAGGCGATGCAGCGCGACAAAGAAGACTGTATCGCCGCCGGAGCCAATGATTATCTGGCAAAACCGGTGGACCTGAACCGCCTGCTTTCCATGATGCGGGTCTGGCTCTATCGATAAAAAAGAGGGGTCCGCTTTTGTGAAACTGCATGAAATCGAAAATATTGAAGTCGAGCTGTTGCTGGAAGCCATATTCCAGCGCTATGGCTACGATTTCAGGGGATATGCCCGGGCCTCAATCCGGAGGAGGATCAAGCAGTTTATGGAGGGTAGCAAGATTGCCACGATCTCCGAGATGATTCCACGGGTGATTCACGATGAATCTTTATTTAATGAGATGGTCAGGGAATTCTCCATAACCGTCACCGAGATGTTTCGGGACCCCGCCATGTTTCTGGCGCTAAGGGAAAATGTATTGCCGGTGTTGAAGAGCTATCCGTACATCAAGATCTGGCATGCCGGTTGTGCAACCGGAGAAGAGGCCTATTCCTTGACCATTCTAATCAAAGAGTACGGGTTGGCCGAAAGAGCCACCATTTTTGCCACCGATTTCAATGATCACGCCTTAAGTCTGGCCAAAACCGGGATCTATGACCTGAACAATGCCAAACAGTACTCCCTGAATTATCAAAAGGCCGGTGGAAATGGATCTTTTGCCGATTATTATCACTCCCGTTATGACGCCATGATGATGAACAATGAGCTCAAGAAAAAAATAACCTTTGCCAATCATAACCTGGTGGTCGATCAGGTCTTTTCCGAAACCCATCTCATTTTCTGCCGGAATGTGCTGATTTATTTCAATCGGGAGCTTCAGGACCGGGTGCTGCAGCTTTTTCATGAGAGTCTGGTCCATGGTGGATTCTTATGCCTTGGGACCAAGGAAAGTTTAATGTTCTCCAGGGTTGAGGACCGTTTCAAGACGATTGATAAAAAAAATAAGATTTTTCAGAAAATCGACTGATGAATGTTCAATCATTTAAAGCTGTGGTGATAGGAGGGTCCGCCGGATCAACGGAAGTGATGGTAAAGCTGTTTTCATACCTTCCTGAACGACTGGAACTGCCGATCATCTTTGTCAATCATCTTCACCCGGAAGATGACGGTGGTTTGGTGGAGTATCTTTCTTGCCAGACAGCTCTACGGGTGGAGGAGGCGGCTGACAAGGAACATATTGAGGGCGGAACAATTTATGTACCGCCGGCCGATTATCATTTACTGGTGGAGTCGGATCTGACTTTTTCCCTCTCCATCGACCGGAAAGTCAAATATTCACGCCCGTCCATTGATGTGCTCTTTGAAAGTGCCGCCATGGCCTGGAATGATCGTTTAATCGGGATAGTATTGACCGGCGCCAGCCATGATGGATCCGATGGAGTCAGGGCCATCCATAAGTACGGCGGGTTGACCATTGCCCAGAATCCTGACGAAGCGACCTATCCGATAATGCCCCAGGCGGCCATCACCACCGGCTGTGTCGATAAAATTCTGCCGGTGGCCGGGATCGGCTTATTTCTACAGGCTTGTCTGGGACATAACACTGTGCCTGAGCTTAAAAAGGTGAATGCCCATGATTGAGAAACAGAAGATCCTCATCGTTGATGATAGGCCTGAGAACCTCTTCACCCTCGAGTTGATTCTCAAAGAGTTGGCCTCAATTGAGATTATCCAGGCTCGCAACGGCAACGAGGCCCTGGTCGCCATTCTGAACCATACTTTCGCCCTGGCCATCCTTGATGTGCAGATGCCGGAGATGGACGGCTATGAACTGGCTGAGCTGATCCGCAGCGAAAAAAAGGTCAGTATGTTGCCCATTATCTTCGTCTCGGCGGTCTATTCCAGCGACTATCATGTGTTCAAAGGGTATGAGTCCGGGGCGGTTGATTTTATGGTCAAACCGTATAATCCCCAGATTTTGCTCAATAAGGTCAAGGTCTTTCTCCGGCTTGATCACCAACAGCAATTGTTGCAGGAATCTTCTTTTAAACTTGCCGCTTTAAACGGCACCTTGGAATCCAGGGTGCGGGAGAGGACTCGCGATCTTGAGAAAACGAATAAGGATCTCTATATCGAAATCGACAAGAGAGAACAGGCGGAAAAGGGGATCCTCAAGGCCAAAAAAGAATGGGAAGAGATCTTCGAGGCCATCGGTCATATGACCATGATCCTTGATAAAGAGTATACGATTGTTGCGGCGAACAGATCCACTCTGGAACGAACCGGGTTACCGATGGAGGCCATTGTCGGCCGTAAATGCTACGACGTTTTTCATGGTCTCACCGCTCCTCCCGACGGATGTCCGAATGCCATCATGATGGCTGGGACACCCATACAACATACTCAGGCGGAAGTTGAGGTGTTGGGTAAAAACTATATCGTCTCCTGTACCCCGATCTTTGATGAAGGTGGTGAGTTGACGAAAATTATCCATATCGCCACCGACATTACCCTCCGAAAAGAACTGCAAAAACAATTGAATCAGGCCCAGAAACTGGAGGCCGTCGGCAGACTTGCCGGGGGGGTGGCCCATGACTTTAATAATATGCTGACCATTATCACCGGCTATTCCAACATGGCCTTGGTGAATCTTCCCCCGGAGGATCCCATACGGAATGACCTCGAAGAAGTGGTCAAGGCCGGCAAGCGGGCCGCCCAACTGACCCGGCAACTCCTTGCCTTTTCCAGAAAGCAGGTGGTTAATCCCGGGATCTTGAACCTCAATGAGGTGATTACACTCTCCCAAAAGATGCTGAAACGATTGATCGGTGAAGATATTGATCTCCAGTTTTTGCCCCAGGATGATCTCTGGAATGTGCTCATGGATTCTTCTCAGCTTGACCAGATCATGGCCAATTTAACAGTCAATGCCAGAGACGCCATTGAGGGAGTGGGGCAAATGACCGTTCAGACCACAAATATTGAGCTTGACGGTGCCTTCTGCCGCTATCTCGTTGACGTTACTCCCGGCCAGTATGTCATGCTTTCCTTTTGTGATAGCGGCCATGGCATGAATCAGGACGTTCTGGATCATATATTCGAACCTTTTTTTACCACCAAGGAAGAAGGCAAGGGGACCGGACTCGGGCTTTCCATCCTCTACGGGGTGGTCAAGCAGAGCAATGGCTTTATTCAGGTTGAGAGTGCGCTCGGCAAGGGAACCACCTTTAAAATTTATCTACCGAGAACCACTGAAGATCCGGTTGAAATGATCAAGTCCGTTGAGCAAAAACCGTTGAGTGGCACAGAAACCGTGTTGATTGCCGAAGATGAGGAACAAATTCTGGGCCTGGTGAAAAAAATGCTGAAAGGATTCGGCTATCAGGTTCTCACCGCCTCAACCCCTTCCGAGGCTTGCCGGATTGCCGAAACCCATGCCCAGCCCATTCATCTGCTGTTGACCGATGTGGTTATGCCCACCATGAACGGCTTGGAACTGCATGAAAAGATCAAGGAGATCAGGCCCGAGATCAAAACTCTTTTCATGTCTGGCTACGCCTCGAATCTGATAGCCATTAATCTTGCCAAGGGCAATATGTTTATCCCGAAACCTTTTACCAAAGAGACCCTGGCCGAAAAGATCCGGGAAATTCTTAATGCAGTTCCGACAAAACCATGACCAAGGCAGACCGGCAAGGGGAGGGAACTATGGCTGATTCTGAACGGGAAAGAATTTTGATTGTTGACGATGAGCCGATGGTCTGTATCATGTTGTCCCGTTTGTTGACCGAGGAGGGGTTTCCAAATTTTCACGCCCATAGTGCCAAAGTGGCCCTCCAGCTTCTTGGTGAGAACGATTTTGCCCTGATGCTGCTGGATGTGCAAATGCCTGAGATGAGCGGAATCGAACTTCAGAAAATGGTGCATCTCAAATATCCCGAGCTGGCGGTGATCATGGTTTCGGCAGAAACCGATCATGAGGTGATCTATGGCGCTCTGGAGCGTGGCGCCTTTGGCTATGTCGTCAAGCCCATTGACCCGCTGGAGGTCCTGGTCAATATCAAAAATGCCCTCCGCCGTCGGGAGCTTGAAATCGACAACCGGGCCTATCAGATGGAGCTTGAACACCTGGTCTATGAGCGGACCAGCGAACTTGAAAAGGCCTATCAGGACCTGAAATCCTCCCAGGAACGGACCATCCAACAGGAAAAACTGGCGGCAATCGGTCAATTGGCGGCAGGGGTGGCCCATGAAATAAACAACCCCACCGGCTATATCTCCAGTAATCTTGGCACCCTGCTTAAATACAGTAAAAAGCTGATCGATTTTATCAATACCCAGACCGATGTCTGCGCCACCGGGGATGATACTGAAGAGAAACTCTCGGCGCTTAAGGAACTCAGGAAAAAATTTAAAATTGATTTTATAGCTGACGATATCAAAGACCTTATCGATGAATCTCTGGAAGGAACCGAACGGATCAAAAAAATCGTTCAGGGTTTGAAGAATTTTTCCCGGAAGGACGAAAACGAGGCGGTCATGGCCAATATCAATGACTGCCTGGAAAACACCTTGAATATTATCTGGAATGAACTGAAATATAAATCAACGGTAAGCAAGGACTTTGGTGAACTCCCAGAGCTTAAATGCTACCCCCAGCAGTTGAGTCAGGTCTTCATGAATCTGTTGGTCAATGCTGCCCATGCCATTGAGACCAGAGGGGAAATTAACCTCAAGACCAGTCATCAGAACGGAATAATCGTCATTGCCATTTCAGATAGCGGTTCCGGGATTTCAGAGGAATCGCTGGGAAAAATCTTTGAGCCCTTCTTCACCACCAAACCCGTCGGCCAGGGAACGGGCCTGGGACTCAGTATTGTTAAGGAAATTGTCGAGAAACATCATGGGACAATCGAAGTAACCAGTGAGGTTGGCAAGGGAACCTGTTTTACAATTATTATTCCCGTCAGTGATCCGTCTGCGGAGTAAGGTTTTTTAATAAAAAGCGAAGAGTACGATTAAGCAAAGACATAAGGTCAGATAGAGAATACCGATTACTTTCCACCGCATCAGAATTTTTTCCCGTTTACCCAATTCACCCTGGTATTTCGAAAAAAAAGAGATAAATCCCGGTGTGCCAAATATTTGAGTGTCGCCTGGAGGTGTCTGCTGAATACTGGTGAACCATGGAATAATTTTTCTTTGGTTCCAATAACCTTCCACACCCACAATATCACCGGGCGGCAGTTCAAAGATCGATTCCTTCTCAGCCCGCAAGGCCATTCGATGAATCAGCCAGCCAATAACGCTCCCCATGAGTATCGGCCACAACCCATTCCAGAGTACAGCAGAGTCAAGAATTCCATAATGGAACCGGGCGGCCTCAGGCCATAGCCGGAGACCTGCCACAACCCCGAGAAGCCCGGCTCCCCAGGCCAGCATCTCCCGCCATTGCTTTCTTTTTGATGATGAAGCTTTCCCGGTGGGCATGACTGTGAAAAAATGGACCATGAGCACCATGGTGGCGACTGCGGTTAAAGGAAGGAGGAGATGAAGGATGCCCGACCATGGCGGAGCAAGAGAGCCACTTACATTTTTCAGGGCGGTCTTGACCATGGCCCCGGAGGTGAAGGGGAATCCGGCAAGGGTCAGGGCGATAAAGATGAGTCCGGCGGTCAGCCAACAGCGTTGAGAATACTGATTTTTGGAGGACTTCAGCAGACCGGTTCCCAAGAAGAGCGTGCTCTTGGCCAGGCCGTGATGAATGGCATACAGGGCAATGACGCTGAAGATCGTGGCCCGGTATGTTGGGGTCAGCATGGCGCAGCCGGTCAGGATGGTCATTAAACCCATCTGACTGATACTTGAATAGGCCAGCACGGTTTTGGCTTCCCGTTGACCGAGGCCGACCACGACCCCATAAAATGCGGCAATGAGCCCCAAGACAATCACGATTTCCCCATAATCACCGGGATTACTCAGGCCAAGGGGGTAGAAACGAAGCCAGCCCAAAAGTCCCGCCTTGATCATGGCGCCACTCAAGACGGCACTGGCCGCGGTCGGGGCAACGGGATGGGCCAGCGGCAGCCAGAAATGCACCGGTAAGGCCCCGGCCTTGATCCCGAAACCCAGAAAGAGCAGGACAAACAGCAGGGCGCCCCCGGTCCCGGGTTGGCCAGTGCTGAAGAGGAGTCCCGGAGCCATGCCGGCGATCATCAGGAGCGCGGCAAAGAGCAGAACCTCGCCGATGATCACCAACCCCAGATATATTCTGCCGGCCCGAAGCGCTTCAGGGGTATCGTCGTGGATAATCAGACCATAGGCGGCAAAACTCATCATGGCAAAAAAGAGATAAAAGCCCAGGCCGTCCTGGGCGAGAATCAGGCCGAAGTTGCCGGCCATGGCAACCAGAAAATAACCGAAAAATCGATATCGATTGGGATCATCCGAGAGTGACGCCTGCCCGAACAGGGTTGAAAAGCACCAGACCAGGGCCGTGAAAAACAGGAAGGCCCGCCCGATGGGATCAATGCCCATCCGGCCACCCATGAAAAACCAGGGGACTTCCACCACCACCTCCGAGGGGACAAACAGGACAATCAATAGGGCGGGAAGGGTTGTGAGGGGCAGCAGAGCATAAACGGTTTTTCGGCAGGGCCTCCACCACAGGAATAAAACAAAAAGGAGGGGCAACCCGGCACCGCTTGAAAGCAGCAGGATGTGGAGTCCGCTCTGAAAGTTGATCCCGGTCATTGCAGGGACTCCTTATTCATGATCAACCTGGCCCAGGCCATCGGGCTCATCTCTGAATTGGCCAGGAGACCGATAATCAGGACCAGAAAGGCCGTAATCAAAGAGGGGAGCAGGAGCATCCAATGGGCCTCCAGTTTTCCGGCCTTCCGGGTCGGCCAGGGATGTTCCTGGGAACTGAACCAGGCGTGATGAACAATCGGCAGAAAATAGAGGGCATTGAGCAGGGTGCTGGTGATCAGGATGACGATGACCCAACCCTGGTCGGCGGCCAGGGCCCCCAGTCCCAGATACCATTTACTGACGAACCCGGCCAGGGGCGGCAGCCCGATCATGCCCAGCGCCCCGATACTGAAGGCCGCCATGGTCAAGGGCATTCGACGGGCCACCCCGTTCATCTCGCTGATCCGGTGGATCCCCAGGGTTTCGGCCAGATTGCCGGCGCAGAAGAACAGGGTGATCTTCATAATCCCCTGATGGACCAGATGGACGAGTCCGCCCATGGCGGCAAGGGGGTGGGCGAGACTGATCCCCAGGGCAATATAGGATACCTGGCTGATGGTGGAATAGGCCAGTCGCCGTTTGAGATCATCTTCCTGCAAGGCCCGCCATGATCCGTAGAGAATGGTCAGCGAGGTGAGCAGGGAAAGGGGAAAGAGCAACCCGAGCTGGGAGGCCAGGTCGATGGAGTAGATATCGTGGACAATCCGGATAATCCCGAAGACCCCGGCCTTGACCACGGCAACGGCATGGAGCAGGGCGCTCACCGGGGCGGGAGCCACCATGGCCCGGGGAAGCCAGCCGTGGAGAGGAAACAGGGCGGCCTTAACCCCGACCCCGCCAATCAGCAGGATGAAGATCAGAGTAAGGCTGACCCGGTGGGTCTCGACCACCGGCAGCAACAATCCATCCACATGAAAATTAAGCGGTCCGACTAGGGCGGTGAGCCAGGCGACTCCTGCCATAAATGCGGCCCCTCCACCCAGGGTGTAGCAAAGATAAACTCTTCCGGCGGCCATGGCCTCCGGGGTGCCGCGATGAATCACCAGGGGGTAGGTCGTTAAGGTGAGCATTTCGTAAAAGATCAAAAAGGTCAGGAGATTGCCGGCCAGGGCAATCCCCACCGTTACTGACACACAGAGGCTGAAGTAGCCAAAGAAACGGCTGCGGTTGGGTGATTGTTCCAGATAGCCGATGGCATAGATGGTGGTGAGCAACCAGAGCACCGCGGAAAGGGTGGCAAAAAGCGCTGAAAGGGGGTCGGCATTCAAGACCAGGTCAGTCCCGGGAAACAGCGTCCAGCGAAACTCATAATAGAACCCTTGGTAAATCCCTAAGATCATCAGCAGAATGAGGCTCAGTTTGGTCAATGCCCCTCCCAGGTTCAAAATGGTCCTGATCCGGTGACTTTTTTCCGGCAGACTAAAAATGATCAGCCCCGGCAGGAGCGAACTGAGCAAGATAAAGATCAGGAGATTGCCACTCTGATTCATGGAACCACCCCCGCAAGCAAGGACGCCAGGCTGACCGCATCCGAGGCGATGAGTTTTGAAACCAGCGGAGCAAAGATCCCCATGACCAGTGAAAGCACAGCCAGGAACAAGGAGCTGGCTTCCATGGTCCTGGCAACCTGCCTTTTTCCCGAAGAGGGCCCGGGAGCCTTAGTAAAAAGATGTCGCACGACCCGATAGATATAGGCCACCGCCAGGAGACTGCCTGCGATCAAAATGATTCCCCACCACCACTGGCCACTTGCAAAAGAGGCGGTCAGCAGCAGCCATTTGCCGATGAACCCGCCGCTGGGCGGTAGACCCATCAGGCTGACCCCTGCCACCGCTAAAGCGAAGGAGGTCATGGGCAGGGCGTCCTTGACCCCGGCCAGCTCATTAATCCGGTCATGACCGAAATGGAGAAACACGTTGCCGGCGGCCAGGAACATGGCCGCCTTCGCTCCGGCATGGGAGATGATGAGATAGACCAGGGCAAATCGTGAGGAGGGACCGGCATCGTGCCTGATGATCGGCAAGGCGATGAACAGATAGCCAAGCTGGGCCACGGTGGAATAGGCGATCAGCATCTTCAGCCTTTTCTGACGCAGGGCCTGGATCCCACCCCAGAGGACCGCGGCAGCGCCCAGACCTCCCAGCAGGGAATATCCTCCCAGGGGAAGAATCCGCATGAAAACGTCTCCCCAAAATCGAAAGATCAGATAAAAAGAGGCCTTGATCACCAGCGCCGAAAGGATGGCGCTCACCGGGGTCAGGGCATTGACATGGGCCGGTGGCAGCCAGAAATGCATGGGAAACAAGGCGGTTTTCAAAAGAAGGCCCACGGTGATCAGGGCAAGTCCCGACCAGACCACCGGTGAAGAGACGATCAGGGCGCCAAGGGTGGCAAGATGGAGGACGTGACAGGCTCGATACAGGAGTACTGTGCCGAACAGATAACTCAAAGAACCGAGGAGGCTGACCAGAAGATAACGCAGGGCGGCGACTTCAGAGGTGTGTTTGCCGGAGAGGGCGGTTAAGGCGACGGCGGCGAGAGCGGTTACCTCCAGGGTCACATAGAGATTGAACAGGTCTCCGGCAAGGAAAAGTCCATTCAAACCAGCCAGCAGCATCAACCAAAGGGGCCAGAAAAAATCCTGCTGCGGTCCATGGCGTGAAACACCGTTGCCGGAGCCGATACGCGCCGGAAAATATCCCTGGGCATAAATGGAAATCGCCAGCCCGGTGATGGCGGTCATGGTAAGCATCACCAGGGTGAGGCCGTCAATTCGCAGGAGAATGCCTGCCGGTGGCGGCCACCCGCCCAGGGCGTATTCAAGAGGGATCGTGTTTATAGAATAAAAGGTTATAGCGAGTGCCAGTAAACCATTGGCCACGGTGGCAGATAAACCGATCAGAACTGACCGGGACGGCAGAAGAAAGGCCAGAAGTCCCCCGGCCAGGGGAATGATAATCAACCAGGGAGCAAGTGACGCCGGTTCAATCATCATCGTTTCCTTCTGCAGTTTCGTCAGCCGACCTGTTCAACCGTTGCTGGATACGGCAGGCCAAGGTGAGGGCCAGGGCGGTGGTGCTGACGGATATAACAATCCCGGTTAACACCATGGCATGGGGAACATGGTCAATGGCAGAACCGTCAGTCCCGAATCCGGTTACAATAAGAATGAGAAAAACGCCACTGGCCATCAAGTTGACGGCGAGGATTTTCCGCAGTTGATGGGAACAGGTCATGAGTCCGTTCATGCCGATTCCAAAGAGGAGCAGGGCGGAAATGATGTACCCGGTGGTGATGGTCATGGCTGATCCGTACCCTTTAATCTCTTGGGGTCGGGACGTCCCCCGACAAAGAGGGTCGTCAAGGTGATGCCGATGGAGATAGCGGCCCCGAATTCGATAAGTAACAACCAGGAACCTGCTCCCGGTTGGGGATATTGAAGAAAGTTTCCGCCGTACCCGAAACAGCTGACTCCCACCAGCAGAAAGATGGCAGGACCAAGAACAATCCCGAAGCGAATAAGAGCAGGAGGGATTGTGCTTATTCGTTGCGGTTCGGCAAGGATCAGCAGAATCCCGGCTCCCCCAAGTAAGGCCCCCCCCTGAAAGGCCCCTCCCGCCTGGAATCCGCCGGCCCAGGTCAGGTAGCCCGCTACCAGGACCATTAAGGGGATGAGAATCCTGACCAGGGTGGCAAGGATCAATTCCGGCCCTGGTCCATGGAAATTCGGTTTGGTCGGATGGGTGGCAGGTGAAGAGAAGACCAAGGGGTTGGTGGGATCAACCGTGGCCTGGGACCAGATGCCTAGCCCGGCAAGGAAGAGAACCATGACCTCAAGCAGGGTGTCATATCCCCGGAAATTAAGTAAAATTGCAGTAACCGGGCTGGTTACTCCAGACTGAACAAAAAGTGGCGCAAGGGCCTCTGCCGTTAAATCTTCTCCGGGTGGTTCCTTCAGTATTGCCCAACAGAGGAAGGTGACCAGGGTTGCGATCAATAAAGAGGTCAAGGTGGCGAACTGCCAATCTTTTCGTTTAAATTTCCCTTTCATTGATTGCTTCCTTTTCTTCATCCCGGTTAATCCGCCGTTCATGTTTTACGGACCTTTCTAGCTTGTTTAAAGCCGAGAGAAAAAGAGCGCCGGTGACTCCTGCACCGATGGCGGCCTCTGCCAGGGCCACATCCGGAGCGTTAAGCCGGACCCAGGCCAACGACATGAGTAGCCCGAACGAGACAAAAAGCACCACAGCCTTAAAGATATCTTCGGTGGCCAGGACGGCCCAACCAAGCAGGGGCAGGGTTATGATCAGCACGAAATCGAAGAGGATGAGAATCATGGTCGTTTCCAGGGGGTTATTTTGTTTTTTAAGGCGGTGTTGGCGATCAGATGGCAGGAGGCGGAACTTGCCGTGAGGACCAGGAACCAGATAAAGAGCAATCGGGCAATGGTAGCCAAATCCTTCGCCTCAAGGATCAGACCGAGAATAATCAGGCCAAGACCGAGGTTGTCGGCCTTGGTTAAGGCATGCAGGCGGGTATAGATATCGGGGAGACGAAGCAGGCCGATGGTCCCGGAAATGAAAAAGGGGATCCCCAGAAGAATCATAAAAAGAGCGAAACCATGGACTATTGCCATTATTTGTTTCTCCAGGCCCGTTTGACAAAGGCCACGACGGTCATTGCCGCCAGAAGGGCAAAAACCAGGGCACAGTCCCGAAGGACCGGCATGGCGAGGCCCTCGGCGAGCAGCAGCAGAATCGCCACCCCGCAGGTCCCGAAAAGCTGAGCCGCCATCATGCGGTCAGCGGGGGTCGGACCCCGATGGATTCTGATCAATCCGATGATAACCGTGAGCAGCAGGATGAAACTCCCCCCCAAGGAAACAATGGTCACAGTGCACCTCCCGAGGCTGGGTCCACCCTGAATATTTCCCCGATTCTATCTTCAAGTTTTTTAATGACTTTTTCCGCTGGTTGCTCCGTGTCGATGGTGTGAACCAAAATACAACTGTCCCGATAATCGGCGCTGATGGTGCCCGGCAGCAGGCTGATACAGTTGAGGAGCAGGGCCAAGGGCGGACCATGGGGTAACCGGGTGTGATAGGAGATCAGGCCTGGACGGATCGGCAGATCAGGATGGAAGACCCTTTTCATCACATCAAAACCGCTGACCAGCGACAGAAACAAAAAAAGGGGGAGTGAGCGGATAAGCGGGAGTGGACTAATCGGATACCTGAGGGTGGGCGCAAGAATCAGGCTGGCAATGGTTGCCACGATTACAACGGGAAGGCTGATCATAATACTCTGGGGTGAGGTCCCAGCCAAAACAAGCCACAACAACTCAAACAAAATGAGGCGAGGGAGTACCCTCTGTCCAAAATACTTATGAAGAGCTGGCCGGGCCATACTCCCATCCATATAAGGCCTCCGAATCAATTCAAATTTAGGAAGCGCGGAACTCACTCTCCATACAGGCTATCACAACATCGTATTTGAATGAAGTTTTTCGTATTTCCCGAGGGGCATCTTTATGGAAACCGAGGAGATTGAAGATGAACATTCTTCAACCGAGTGGAAGGGGAATTTGCCGATCAGTGTTAGATTGTTCTCCTTGACAATGATGAGGGTTTATCCCGATGATAGAGGTATCCGGGTGGCTTATTCGGTAAAGGACTTTCAAGTATCGTTTTTATCTTGTCAACGCTGGAGTCATATTCCATGCATGAAGCTCGTTTCTATGAAAAACTCTCCGCGAATCAGATTCGTTGCGGACTCTGTAATCATCACTGCACCATTGTCGACACCAAGCGTGGACTCTGCGGGGTCCGGGAGAACCGGGGGGGGAGTTTGTTCAGTCTGGTCTACGGGAAGACGGTGGCGGAACATATCGATCCCATTGAAAAAAAGCCGCTCTTCCATGTTCTCCCCGGTTCCCTTTCGTACTCAATCTCCACGGTCGGTTGTAATTTCAAGTGTGATCATTGCCAGAATTTTGAGATCTCCCAATCCCCGCAAAAGGGGGCAGCGGAGATTACCGGGCATCTTCGAACTCCGGCTGAGATTGTTGCCGCAGCCGAAGCGGCCCGATGCCGAAGTATCAGTTACACCTATGTGGAACCGACCATCTTTTATGAATTTGCCTATGATTGCGCGGTTGCGGCCAGGCAGAGCGGCCTGAAGAATGTTTTTGTCAGTAACGGGTATATGTCTCCAGCGGCGGGTCGGGATCTGGCGCCGGTCCTTGATGGGATCAATATTGACATCAAGGCCTTTACGGAACAGTTTTACCACCAGGTCTGCAAGGCCCGCCTGGCTCCGGTTCTGGACACGGTTCGTCTGCTCCATGGGCTTGGAGTCTGGGTGGAAATAACCACCTTGATTATCCCCGGTCTGAACGATTCTCTGGCCGAACTCAGAGAGATAGCCCGTTTCATCTATTCTGTTGATCCAGCCATGCCCTGGCATGTCACCGCCTTTCATCCGACCTACAAAATGCTGGATCGCCAACCGACTCCAGCATCAATCCTCCATAAGGCCAGAGAGATCGGCCATGAGGAAGGCCTGCGGTTTGTCTATAACGGAAATATTCCCGGGGCCGGTGGAGAAAATACCACCTGTCCCTCGTGCGGAACGCTGCTCATCGAAAGGCTGGGCTTTAAAATTATCGATAATCGTCTTGAAGATGGCCACTGTCCTTCCTGTAAAGAAGCGATTGAAGGAGTCTGGTCATGAAGAGCGACAGGCTGCTTCCCTGATACCTTGCTTCTGCCTCATAGACTTGAGAGATACGATGAATGATCGAGTTTGATGAACTTGAAAAAAAAATGGTGCTCAAACTGGTCTATTACGGTCCCGCCCGTTCCGGCAAGACCACCAACCTGTTGAAGCTCCATGACCTGTTGAGCGATGAAGGACGGGGCGGGTTAATGGTGCTGGATACCCAGGACGATCGCACCATCTATTTTGATCTCCTGCCGTTTTTCCTCATGGCTCCCAGTGGCCTGAGAATCAAGGTAAAGGTCTATACCGTGCCAGGACAAGTCCGCCATGATGCGACCCGCAAGGCGGTGCTGCAGAGGGCGGATGGGGTTGCCTTTATCGCCGACTCCCAGTTAACCGAGAAGGTCAATAATTCAGAAAGCTTTGATAATCTGGAAAAAAATCTGTCAATTGTCGGGCTTAATATCGACAAGACTCCCCTGGTCATTCAATTCAATAAGCGGGATCTTGAAAGGATCATTCCGGAGCCGGAAATCAAAACAACCTGGACCCCAACCGGTTTGCCCTTTTTTCTTGCCTCGGCTCTGGAAGGTAATGGGGTGATTGAAACCTTCAGCGGACTTCTTGGCCTGATGTATGACAATATCGACCGGCAGTACGGGCTCTTGGCCAAACATGGGCTGGAACGGGAAACATTTCTCAAAAAAATGACTACAAAACGATGAGTATAGAAGAACGCCTCAGTTTCATTATTGGCGAGGAGAAAGAGCTCCGGGATATCCTTACGGGAGAAGAGATTCTACCCCTCCTGGAAAGAGCGCTGAAGGTCGGTCCCCTGGCCGCCAGGCTATTGGATCAGATCGGCACTGTTTTATGGGGAGTCGGACACGTTGAAACCGAAAAGGTGCTTTCGGTCAACTGCCCCCTCTATCTGGAAGGAGAAAAAACCGGGCAGATAGTTCTCTTTGGCCACGAAAACCGGCAATCAGAATTACTGATTATTGCCGAATTCATAGCCGGAACGGTTAACGCCATGATCGTCAACAATCTCAAAAGGATGCTGACCACCGAGATTCATACGACCATTGTTAATCAATCATACGAAGAACTTGCCGCCTCCGAGGCCAAATATCGGGATCTGGCCGAAAAACTGGAGGTCAAGGTCGAACAGCGAACGAGCGATCTCAAACAGGCCCATACCATCCTCCTGCAGCAGGAAAAGATGGCGGCCATCGGCCAACTGGCCGCCGGGGTCGCCCATGAAATCAACAATCCCCTGGGTTTTATCGCCAGCAATCTGAACAGTCTCAAAAAATATTCCGAAAGATTTATCGAGATGATTGCCCTCTATCGGCAAACCATTGGAAAACTGAGTCTTCCCCGTGAGACTGCGGTTGAATTCGACGATACCTGGCGGAAGTTGAAAATGGATTTTATCATTGCCGATACCGAAGAGCTCCTGATCCAGAGTCTTGACGGATGCAAAAGGGTCACCAAAATAGTGGCCGACCTCAAGGCCTTTTCCCATATTGACGATGGTGGAATCGTCGTCATAGATATCAACACGGAGCTGGAAAGAATTCTCAATGTTCTCTCCCATTGGATACCAGCCGATGCAGTTATTCAAAAAAAATTCGCCGACCTCCCGGGATATCCCTGTGACGCCGCGGCGGTAAGCCAGGTTTTTTTAAATATTATCCAGAACGCCATCCAGACCAGGGAGTCTGGACTGCAGCTGGATCTTGAAACCATCCACGATAGAAACAAGATTAAAGTCATCATCAGTGATAATGGTCCCGGGATGGCACCGGAAGTCGTCAAACGAATTTTTGATCCGTTTTTTACCACCCGCGAGGTCGGTAAAGGAACCGGGATGGGCCTTGCCACTGCCTATGAAACGATGCAGAGCCTCGGCGGGAGAATCGAGGTGGACAGTAAACCTGGTTGCGGTTCCATATTTATCATAACTTTTCCGGTCTCGGAGGCAGTAAATGTCTAAATATGCTGATCTTTTCAAAAAATCAGCCGGCAAAAAGGGGACTGATAGCGAGGAATTTTCAGAGTCCAGACCGGAAGGTGGTTTTACCATCCTCTTCGTTGATGATGAACCGGATATCCTCAAGGCGATGATGAGGATATTTTTTGAAGAAAACTACACGATCCTGACCGCCAATAATGCCGATGAGGCCCTGTTGATCATGGCCCGGCAAAAGATCCAATTGGTGGTTTCGGATCATCGGATGCCCGGAATGACCGGGGCTGATCTTTTAAGAGAAATTAAAAAAAGATGGCCTGAGACCATCCGGATCATGTTGACCGGGTTTGCTGATATTCTGTCGATCATGGTGGCAGTCAACGAGGGGGCGGTTTTCAAGTTTATTACCAAACCATGGAATGATGAAGACCTTCGACTTACAGTTAGTCTGGCCCTCCAGCAATATGTGCTGATCAGTGAAAACAAACAACTCAAAGAGGTCACCAAGAAACAACAGGCCAAGATCCGCCAATACTCGGCGGTCCTTGACGACAATAAGAGCCTGATCGGTAGCTATCTGGTCAAATCAGGCGTCCTTGAAAAAGAGAAGCTGGCCCAGGCTTTAAAAGAAATGGAACGGGGCGAACTTTTGGTTGACACCCTGGTCAGGTTGGAAATGGTCAGCGAAACCGCTATCGTGCAGGCATTCCTGAAATACGGCAAAATCGAATTCATCGACCTGAAAGAAACCCGGGTCCATCCCAGCGTCGGCAAGTTTCTCCCCCGTGAACTCTGCGAACGGAATCGGATCCTGCCCATCAAGCTCGACAGTAAGAAGATTACCGTGGCCATGGCCGATCCCTCGGATATCTTCAAGTGTGACAACATCGCCATGATGACCTCCATGCAGGTGGTGCCCCTGCTCTCGACGACCACGAATATCCTGGCCCAGTTGAAAAAACTCTATGGAGAGCGGGATGGCGAGCTGTCCTGTGATCTGGAAGGGCTAACCGATATTGACCCCCTGGATGAGATCGATATCATCATCGTCGAGGATGATGAACGGGTCAATCTCTCGGAGTTAATCGGTTCTTCTGAAATTCCGCCGATTATCCGGGTGGTGAATGCCATTATCTCCGAGGCAGTCCGGCATAAGGCCAGCGATATCCATATTGAGCCCAAAACCAAGTATACCGTGATCCGTTATCGGGTGGACGGCATGCTGCACAGTAAGATAAAAATACCGGCGGACTATCATCCGGCCACCATCTCCCGCATAAAAATCCTGGCCAAGATGGATATTGCCGAGCGCAGGCTGCCCCAGGACGGGAGAATCTCGGTGAAATCAGGAACCAGGCTGGTCGATATCCGGGTCTCCACCATGCCGACCATCAACGGTGAAAAGGTGGTGATGCGGGTGCTCGATAAGAATGCCTCCATCAAGAGTCTCGATGAATTGGGGATTTTGGAGTATGACCTTACCGGGATCAATATCCTGACCAAGAAACCCCAGGGGATCATTATCGCCACCGGCCCAACCGGCAGCGGCAAAACCACCATGCTCTACTCGATCCTCGGTTCCATGCTCCAGTCCACCAAGAATTTTGAGACTATCGAGGACCCGGTGGAGTATTATCTTGAAGAGGCCAGTCAGGTCTTCATCAAGGAAAAGACCGGAATGACCTTCTCCTCGATTTTGAAGGCGACCCTGCGACAGGACCCTGATGTTATTCTGGTGGGGGAGATGCGGGATCTGGAAACGGCGGATGTGGCCTTCAAGGCCGCACTCACCGGCCATATGGTTCTTTCAACGCTGCATACCAACAACTCAGTGGCCTCGATCACCAGACTGATCGATATCGGGATCAGACCCTATCTGATCGCCTCGGCCATTGAAGGAATTTTTGCCCAGCGGCTGGTGCGGAAAATCTGCAAACACTGCAAACAGGAAGAAACGCCGGATCCTCTTATTCTTGACCTGCTCAAAATACCGGTCAACACCTTGGGTGGTTCGGTTTCCCGGGGCAAAGGGTGCGATCATTGTGACCATACCGGCTATCTTGGCCGGATCGGGGTATTTGAACTCTTTGTGATGAATGATGAGTTCCGCCAACAGATCAGTACCAATTACAAGGAGTCGCAACTTATTAAGATGGCTCGGGACGCCGGGATGCACACCCTGATTGAGGACGGAATAGAAAAGGTGAAGGCCGGTTTTACAACCTTGGATGAGTTGCTGCGGGTCATCGGTTCCCAGTCCCGTTATGAAAAGCAATGCAGCAAATGCCAGACCATGATCGACGCGAATTTCCTGTTTTGCCCGCTCTGCGGTAATATGAAAAGCAATTTCTGCAATCGGTGCAATATTCCCCTGGAAGAAGAGTGGAGTCATTGTCCTGTTTGCGGGATAAACAAGGCGGATATCAAGGCTTTGAACTGATTATGGAGGCGCTCCTAGGGGGCTTCTTTTGGCGACAGTCTGCGGGGTGAAGGGCCGAGTTCTTCGTGGGCGAAAGGGATATTCTGAAGACAAGCTATGCCGGTAAAAAACTTTATCAAAAAACTGCTCAAAACCTATTTTGTCACCGGGCTCCTAGTGGCAGGCCCCATCGGTTTGACCCTCATGGTCGTCCATGCCGTGGTGAGCCGGGTTGATATCCTGTTCTACCGTTTCATCCCACTTGCACTGCAACCCGAGAGGTTGTTCGGTTTTAAAATTCCTGGGTTGGGGGTTATCATCAGCATTTTGTTGATCATCCTGACCGGGATGTTAACCGCCAATGTTCTGGGCCGTTTCGCCGTTGGTCTGTTCGAGCGCCTCATGTACCGGATTCCCCTGATCAAAAGCATCTATACCCTGTTCAAGCAGGTAGCAGATACCACTTTCGGACAGGATAAAAAAGGCTTTCGCCGAGTCGTGCTCATTGAATATCCCCGCAAGGGAATCTGGGCCATCGGTTTCGTTACCGGGGTCACCCAGGGTGAAATCCAGCGGATTACCGAAAAAAAGGTGGTGAACATCTTTCTGCCCACCACCCCCAATCCCACTTCCGGTTTCTATATAATGGTTCCGGAAGATGAGATGATTGCCCTCGATATGACCACCGATGAGGCCTTTAAGCTGATCATCTCAGGGGGGATGGTCGTACCTTTGGAAAAGGATGAAAACGCGCTATCCGCTACAGTAAAAAAATGAATCAAAGTTTTTATCGGCGGGAGGCATTGTCCTTTCTGAATGAGGAATCAACGCTTCAAGAGAAGTTTTTGAAGATGTCATAGAATGAAGGACAGAGTCAAATTATTTATTTGAATCAGGACGTATGGAGCAACGGTGAGTTATACTGGTCTCTTCAACTGCAAGAATCCCCTGATTTACCCTTGTCACACCTCTTTGAAAGTGCTAATTTGACCACCCGTTCTATAATGCTCCCCTTAGAGAAAAAGACCGATGAGCCCTGTTTCCAAACATAAAATTCCACCCGTCCCCAAGATCTATATTCTGGATGACGAGGTGATTACCGTCCAACGTCTGGTCAAGGCATTAGGTAAAGGAGACTACGAGGTGGAGGGTTTTATCTCGGGCAAGGAGGCCTTGAATAAGGTTTTGAGCGCCCCCCCGGATCTGATTCTGATGGATATCCGGTTGCAGGATGCCGACGGTATTGATCTCATGCAGCGGATGCGGGCTGCCGCCCCGGATATGGAAGTGATCCTGATGACCGGTTACGCCGCCATCGACCAAGCAGTTGAAGCTACCAAGAAAGGCGCCTTCAATTACCTGGAAAAGCCGATCAAACTCCAAACCGTCAGGGATGCCATCAACGAGGCCCTGGTCATGGTTCGGCAAAAGCGGCAAAAAAATCGAATCTATCAGGAAATCCGTGGCACCGAGCAATTCGGTGAGATCATCGGCGCTTCTCCTGCCATGAAATCCATTTTTAAGACAATTACTCAGGTGGCACCTCTGGATTGTAGTGTCCTGCTGCAGGGAGAGTCCGGGACCGGCAAGGAATTGATTGCCCGGGCTCTGCACGGCAACAGTCCTCGCCGTGATAAACCATTTGTTTCTTTTAATTGCGGCGCTTTTACCGATGAATTAATTGCCAACGAACTCTTTGGCCATGAAAAAGGTGCCTTCACCGGAGCGGTCAGTACCAAACTCGGACTTCTTGAAACTGCCGAGGGGGGGACCGTTTTCCTGGATGAGATTGGCGAAATGCCCCTTGCCCTGCAGGTGAAACTGCTGAGGGTTATTCAGGAGCGGAATTATATGCGGGTTGGTGGGACCGCATCGGTCGCCATTGATGTCCGTTTTATTGCCGCCACCAACCGGAATCTGGAAAAAATGGTGGTGGCCAAGGAATTTCGTCAGGATCTTTACTACCGTCTCAAGGTGGTGATGATCGAACTTCCTACGCTCCGCCAACGGATCGAAGATATTCCACTGTTAGCCGGACATTTTGTGCGGAAGGCGGCGGCCAGGTTCAGCAAGAAAGTCCCGATCCTGAGCAAGGATGTACTCAGTGAACTGGCCCGCTACAGTTTTCCCGGAAACGTTCGGGAGTTGGAAAATATCATGGAACGGGCCGTGGCCCTATGCCAGGGAAACACTTTGAAACTGGCAAATCTTCCTCCTGATATGCTTTATCAGACCGGGATCGTTGAGCAACCTCAAACTGCTCCCGACTCCGTTGAAATCAAAGATTTGGAAATGAGCCATATTTCCAAAGTCTACCGTGAAACCGGTTACAATCAGACCGAAACGGCCCGTCGCTTGGGCATATCACGAACCACTCTCTGGCGACGTCTTCGTAATATCTCCCCCAATCAACCCTGATTCCCCCTATAGTTTTCTTTTCCTTGTGTGTTTCAACATGAAACATGTGTTTCATGTTGAAAAATCACCTCAAAACAACATGATAAAAAAAAGTTGTTGGTTTTTGAAACAGTTGTACAAGGGAATGTTTGTCCTCTCTGACATCTCACTCTGACTTATTTTAAAAAACCCACAAAAACAATAAGTTGCATATAGTGGCATGACTAGTGCATACAATACGCGACCACAATGACTGAAGTGAATTTTTCTCTGTTTACCTGATAGGTGTTTTTTGGGACCAAATATTGTTTTAATCTTGAATGGTTTCCATTCTGATCTTTCTGCCAGCATCAGTGCGGTGCAATTGGCTGGAAGAGCAGAAGGCCGGCTGTATGTGATTCGGACCCAATTTGTTGGAGGTTGGAGATCAGCAGAGAGGACAGCGGATGACAAGTCGCCGAAGGATGAATCCCTAAATGACTTTGTTTTTGTTGCTGAATTTGCCGAACTTGAAGGTGTTCAAGCCAGTTGCCATCTTGTAGATGAAGATTCAATAGAGCAACTTGCGGATTTCATTATTTCCAATTCCATCACCTGGCTGGTAATTGGAACCTGGCCCGACAAACAAAGGGCAAAACAGAATGAATTGCTTGGTGAACTGCAGAAGAAGTTACAGGCAGCCCCCAATCGCTTTCAAAAAGATCTGCAGATTATCAAGGCGCCTACCCTTCAAGACAAAGATGTAAATAGGGTTATGAGTCAGTCTCGACTTTTAAAAAAGATTTCCACCCAAAAAAAATGAAGAAGGAGAAAATGATACATTCGCCGTATCCTAAAGATGAGGATCTTCGGCAGGAAATTATGAATTTATGAAGATTCATTATATTGTTTTTAATAATCAACTAAACTTAATCAAAGGAGTGAAACCATGTACATGTACTTGCCAATCGCCCTGACCAGCGTCAACTGGCTGCTGGTCGTGGGTTTGGGACTTGGAGTCGGCCTGCTGTCGGGCCTCTTCGGGGTTGGGGGCGGTTTTTTGATGACGCCGCTCTTGATGATGATCGGTATCCCGCCGACCATTGCCGCTGCCACTGATGCCAACCAGATTGTTGCGGCCTCAGCCTCAGGGACCTACGCCCATTGGCGTTTGGGCAATGTTGACTATAAGATGGGCATCTACCTGCTGATCGGCGGTTTTGTCGGCGGGGCTTTTGGTGTTCAGATCATTAAAGTGTTACGGGCCACCGGCGGCGCCGACTTTTTGATCAAGATGACCTATGTGGTTATGCTCGGTGTGGTCGGCACCTTTATGTTCTTCGAAAGTTTAAACGCCCTCCGCAAGAATAAGAATGCCGCAACCGTCGAGGAGACCAAGTCATCTGCTCCGGTTGAGAAGAAAAAAGGGTTTTTCGGCTCTCTGCCCCTGCAGACCTATTTTGATAAATCAGGGGTAACCCATTCAGCTCTGGTCCCGGTTGTTTTAGGTGCCTTTGTCGGAATCCTGGCGGCCATTATGGGCGTCGGTGGCGGTTTCCTGATGGTGCCGGTAATGATCTACATGTTGCGGATGCCCATGCATGTGGTGGTCGGCACCAGCCTTTTCCAGATCATGTTCACCTGTATTGAGGTCACCTTTCTCCAGGCCTATTCCAACCACACGGTTGACTTCCTGTTGGCTCTTCTGTTGCTGGTTGGTTCGGTTTTCGGTGCCCAGGTTGGTACCATTCTCGGTAAAAAGCTGCATGGTGATCAATTGAAGATCCTGCTGGCCATTATCGTTCTTGCCGTGACTGCCAAAATAGTTCTGGAACTGGTGTTGGAACCTTCCATGATGTTGGCCATGAAGGGAGGACATTAATCCATGAATACTACATTGATCTCCCGGTTCGCTGTTCTTCTCGTGCTCATTGGTCTGACTTTTACTCCTGCTCCGGCCCATGCCGTGACCAGCAAGGTGAGTCCTGATAATATTAAAATCAACCTCACCTATCACGGCGCCACCTTGTCGGTAACCGGTGAGAACGTTGCCGGTGATGATCTGATCATCCGCATCGGCAACGAAGCGGATGACGCCCATTACAAATATATGGGTAAAGCCGGTGGCCTGTTCTGGATGAAAAAAGGTGATGTCTCCTTTAAAAATGTTCCCGGTGTCTACCTGCTCTATAGTTCTCGAGAATTGGAAAATCTGCTGGATGATGCAGCCCAGACGGCCAACCTGATTGGGTATAAGGCCCTGACCGAGGTTGCCGAAATGGAAACCCCCAGCGCCGAACTGAAGGGCGATGAGGCCCGTTGGAAAAATGAGTTTATTCGCTTTAAAGAGAAGCAGAATCTCTACGCTATCCATACCGGCACCGTGACCCGACAGCACGGGCAGACCAACGACACCTATCAGGTGGAAGTGGCCTGGCCCTTTCAGGCCCCTCCCGGTGAATATACCGTGGAGGCCATGGCAGTTCGTAACGGCCAAGTGGTAGAGCGTTCACGTGCTCAGTTCACCGTTGAACGGTCCGGCGTTGTTGCCAAACTCTCCGACTTGGCTTTCAACAATGCAGCCCTCTATGGTATGATGGCCGTAATCATCGCGATCATTGCCGGATTCGCCGTAGGAATGATCTTCAAGAAAGGGGGCGGCGCCCATTAAGAACCTTGTATAATACATAAAAATTCCGTCCGGTTGCCCCTCGGGCAGCCGGACACTTTTCGAGGTCCGCCGGCAACGTGCATTCTTTTTGGCAGATAATAGCCCGGTTCTTTGGCAGGACTGACCACCACAATCTGGATCCCCGCCAGGTCTTTGAACGTTTTCGTACTGTTCTCCGCAGCAACAATCGAGCCCTTGAAATAATAGCCGACCTGGGTGAAAAACTCAGCGGCAACTATATCTTTGATCGACAATATATTGGAGAGAGCGTTGAGGAGTTGATCACTACCCTTCATGACTCGGTGGTCGCTCTCAATCATCTCGACCCCCATCACCAGGAACTCTTTGCAGTTCACACCCGACTTACCGAACATCTGCGAGCCATCATGTTGCGTGAAGATGACCGCCAGGGTCCCAGGCTGGTCTCTCTGGAGGAGGTTGATCCTCTCCAGTGGAGCATTGTCGGAGGAAAGAATGCCCATCTCGCCGAACTGATTCATCACCTCAAGATCGATATTCCCCCTGGTTTCGCCATCACCACCCGGACCTACCATGAATTGATTGAATACAATGGATTACGTTCCCTGGTGGATCAATTCGAGTCCCTGTGGATTCTCGGAGACCGCCCGGATGAACTGGAAGAGGTTCGTTTAAGGCTGGAGGCAGCCTTGGAAATCGCCAAGCCACCGTCCGATTTTTTAGAAGAAATTAATCAACAGTTGGCGGCCATGACCGCTAAGACTCCTTCCCCTTTTACCCTTGCGGTCCGGAGCAGCGCCCAAGAGGAGGACCTCGATTTCTCGTTTGCCGGACAGTTTCTCTCGGTCTTAAATGTTGCACCCACGCCCCGGGCGGTCTTTGCCGCCTATCGAAGGGTGGCGGCCAGTCTCTTTAGTCGCAAGGCCGTGGACTATCGTCATTGGCTCTTCCCCGAAGACGGCAAGATGTCCATCGGGGCGGGGATCCAGATCATGGTGGATTCTCTGGTCAGCGGCGTTGCCTATTCCACCGATCCGGGGAATCCCGGGGGAGAAACCATGATTGTGGTCGGGACTTGGGGGCAGGGAGCCGGCATCGCCGAAGGTGAATTCCCTGGGGATACCTTCTTACTTCACAAGGGTGATCCAGCCACCATTCGAGAAAGAAACCTTTCCCGTAAGGCAAGCGGACTCTATCTGGCTGTCGAAGGAGGATTAATTGAAAAGCCGCTGCCTGCTGAACTCCAGGACGAGGCGTGCCTTGACGAGGCCCAATTGCTTGAACTCGGTCATCGGGTCATCCAACTGGAAAATTATTTCAAACGACCCCAGGATATCGAATGGACCTTTGATCAACAAGGGCGTCTCTTTATCCTTCAGTCCAGGCCACTGCTGGTTCCAGTAACCCGTGATCTCCGGCGGGATCTGATCGAAGCCCTCAAACATTATGAGCTTCTGGTGGTGGATCGGGGGCAGGTCGCCCAGCAGGGGATTGGGGCAGGGAAAGTGCATGTGGTCCGCCAGGATACCGATCTGGAAGATTTCCCTGATGGTGCTATCCTGGTCGGGCGTCGCGATTCTTCCCATTTTGTTCGGGTCATGCACCGTGCCGCCGCCATTGTCACGGAAATCGGAACCCCGGTCAGTCACATGGCCACCCTCTGCAGGGAAATGCAGGTGCCCTGTCTGGTCAATGTCCACGACATCCTCTCCCTGGTTAAAAATGGCCAGGAAATTACCGTCGATACCGAAGACCGGCGAATATTTCGGGGAAGGGTCAAGGAATTGCTGGCCTATCAACTCTCCACCAGCATCAATCTTGGCGCCACCTGGGAGTTTCGTCTATTGCGAAGGTTGTTAAACTCTGTGGCCCGTTTACACCTGGTTGATCCGTTGATGGATCAGTTCACCCCGGAAAACTGCCTGACCTACCACGACCTTTTGCGCTACATCCATGAAACCGCAGTAATTACCCTGGTCAACATGGGTAAGGATGAACGCAGCCTGTTGCGCCATAACCTGGCCCGCAGTCTGGAACTTCCCATTCCGGCAGGGATCATGATCATCGATATCGGCGGTGGTTTGGCCCCCGAGGCCCCGACCAGCCAGGTGCCTTTTTCTGCCCTTACCTCCATCCCTTTCCGGGCCATTCTCCGGGGCATGCTCTATCCCGAAGTCTGGCATCGAGCCACCATGCCGGTGGGCTTTCACGACCTGATGAGCAGCATGCTTTCGGTGCCGACCGATGCCCTGGAAGGCCAATATACCGGTCATAACATCGCGGTGGTCAGTCGGAATTATGTCAATCTCTGTTTCCGTTTCGGGTATCATTTTAATATCATCGATGCCCATTGCGATGAACGTGAACGCGACAATCATATTTATTTTCGTTTTCTCGGCGGGGCCACCGACCTGACTAAGCGCAGTCGGCGGGCCCGGATGATTGCCGAAATCCTGACCGCTTTTGACTTCAACGTCCGGACCCGAGGCGACCTGGTGATCGCCCGAGCCAGCAATATGCTCCAGAGTGAAATGGAACGGGTGCTGGATATTCTCGGTCGACTGGTCGGTTATACCCGGCAACTTGATGTCCGTCTGGACAGTGAGGCGGCAGTTGATTACTATGTGGAGGCATTTCTCATGGGTAATTACAGCGTGGTCTCGGACGAATGAACAAACGAATAAGGGGCTCGGAAAATACTGATGTACCTGGATCGCGCCCGAATTTGGGTCAGGTTGGGTTGCGCCGATTGAGTAAAACCACAGGCGTAGCAGCGCTACGGCGAGGATTTCGGAGTCTCGATTCCTCGCTTACCTGCGATTGAGACGCGACCCAAGATGACCCGAAGGCGGGATGCGTTATGGTATATCAGCATTTTCCGTGCCCCTAAAAGCGGATGACAACGCTCAAGGGTCTCACAAGGAGGAGTAATAATGGTTGTTGGATCAAACAGCGAACCCCGCAGGTTGCTGATCATCGATGACGAAGCAATTGTCGGCAAACGGCTGAACCAGATTTTCACCAAGATGGGATATGTGGTTGAAGCCCACATCGATCCTGTTCAGGCCGTGGCCGCAGCAGAACAGCACCCCTTTGATATCGTGGTCACCGACCTCAAGATGCAGGGGATGGATGGTTTGGAGGTACTGAGAAGGGTCAAGAAAATCAATCCTCGAACCAGGGTGATCATTATCACCGGATATGCCGAGATGGATACGGCCGATGCCGCCTTCAGCGGGGGGGTCTTTGACTTTATTCCCAAACCATTCCGGTTGGATGAGATCAAGGATGCCATTCTTAGGGCAGTGAGCGATATGGCTGGAGATGGTTGATGGTTCAAGCCGCAAACAATAGCTCCAATCCGACCGGCCCGTCCTGTGAGTTGCATCGTCCGGTCCGGCGCAAGGCCCGTTCCCTGCGGCGAAAAATGGTGATCAGCCTGGCCATTATTTTTGGCCTGGGGTGTTTCGCCACGGTGAATGCCCTTTATTCCCTGTCCCGGATTGCCGATAAGCTTAAGCTCATCGAACTCTCCTATGAGTTGAACCAGAAGGTGCTGGAGACCCGGCGCTACGAGAAGAACTTCCTGCTCTATCATAACCAGACCGATCTGATCAGTGCCTTAGACTATATCGATCAGGTCCGGGCTCAGGTCAGCCAGTTGAAAGATACCGATGTTTTGTCAAATGAAGAGATAACCGAATATCGAACCAGACTTGAAAAATACGCTGATGTCCTGTTGCAAATCAAGAGCTTGACGAAAATGCCGCCGCCCAGAAAGCTCATGACCAAAGTTCGGGAAGAGGGGCAATCCTTTACCGAATACGTTCTGGATCGGGATGCGGAGGCCCGGCTTGAGGCCGAGGAGGATAGTCGGCGTTTCCGCCGCTTCTCCTTGATTGCCATGGGAATAACCTTTGTAATGGGGGCAATCTTTGCCACTCTGCTGGTCCGCTGGGTGACGCAGCCGTTGGATTATTTACGTCGGGCCGCAACCAGAATCATGAATGGTGAGTTGAGCGCCATTCCCATGGCCCCTGCAGTTCGTGGTTCACTGGAAGGAGTTGAGTTGGTCAATTCCTTGAATATGATGCTGCGGAGCCTGGTTGAAAAACAAGAGGCCCTGATCCAGTCAGCCAAGCTGGCTACCATCGGCCAGGTAACCGCCGGTTTGGCCCATGAGGTCAATAACCCTTTAAATAATATTTCGTTGACCGCAGAAGTGCTCCTTGAGGATTTACCCGAGGAAGGTGAAGACTCCACCCGCGAGATGGTATCCGAGATCCTGGCCCAGACCGAACGGGCCAGGGAGGTTGTGCAAAATCTCCTGGTCTTTATCCGAATGGCCAAGACCACGGAACCGGTCCGGCTTGATCTGGTCCAGATCTCCGAGGATTCCATCGGCCTTCTGAAAAATCAGATTCGTCTGAGCCAGATTCTGGTGGAATCAGATTTTTCCTTAACCCCGGTTTTCTCCCTTGGCTTCCCAAGCCAGATTGAGCAGGTGTTGATCAATATCATGCTCAATGGGATTCAGGCCATGCCACCCGGTGGTCGCCTGACCGTTCGAGTCCTGGCCCGACCCGAGGAAGGCGTGGGTCTTGTGGAAATCAGCGACAACGGGCCAGGCATCAGCCTTGAAGATAAGAAACGGATTTTCGATCCTTTTTTCACCACCAAGAATGACGGTACCGGCCTGGGGCTTTCGGTGAGTTATTCCATCATCGAAAAGCATGATGGTTCGATTACCCTGGAAAGTGTCCAGGGAGAGGGGACCACCTTTCGAATTACCTTGCCGCTCCTTGACGAAAACGCTAACGATGTGACGAAACCATGAGCTCCATATTCACCGGCAGTCAGCCTCAAGGACGGGAGGGAGAGGGGGGGGCAACCTTCAGTGCCATCTTCCGCCATTTCCGACGGATCCTCAGTTTGAATAACCAGGTCCTAGAGATGGTCGCTGATCTGGAGTTTGCATTGGGCGGTGAATACATCTATGACCGGTCTTTTCTCAAAAGCTCGGTGACCGGGATCATTGAAAAAGGGCGTCAGGTTATCTATCACTTAAATGCCATGTCTGGTGATCGTTACGCCAGGCTCTATGATCGTTTCACCAGCACCGGTGACCATCTGGTAGACATCCTGGCCGGGGGGCTCGGTCCGTATGGGCCATTTCTAGTTTTGGACTGGGAGGTTCTGCATCGCGATCTGGTCCACCTGGCCGGGGGCAAAGGGGCCAATCTGGGTGAACTGGTCAATAGCCTTAAAATGCCGGCCCCGGTCGGCTTCGTGGTCAGTACCACCGGCTATCGTCATTTCATGGAGACCAATGATCTCTTCACCCGGATTGATCAGATCCTCAGTAAAGAGTCCGACCCTGTTGGGCGAAGCACCAGGATTAACGCCCTTTTTATGAAGGCAAAAGTGCCGGGTGATCTGGCGGGAGTAATCAATAAAAGGCTGAAAAAGATTTGTGCCGAACCGGGGGGGGCCAAGTTTTTTGCGGTTCGTAGCAGTGGCGTTGGTGAGGATGGTGAACGAAGTTACGCCGGCCAATTCCAGTCCTTTATCGGGGTGGTGGCAGGTGAGGTGCCCGCGGCCATAGTCAAGGTCATGGCCTCTCGATTTTCCGAGCGTCTTCTTCGCTATCTCGAGCCAGATAGTTCTGCCGAAGAAGTGCCCATGGCGGTGGTCGTCCAGCCAATGATTGAAGCCCGGGCAGCCGGGGTACTGTATACCCGCGATCCCATCGCCCCTGGTTCGGAAACCATGGTGATCTCGGCTGTAGCCGGTCGTGGGGAAGAACTGGTTTCCGGCAAACAGAGCGGAGATCGGTTAAGCTTGAGCCGTCATCACCCCTTCTTTCCTGTAACCAGCCATCTCGCTCCAGTGACGGGAATCCCGAGTGGCAGAGGGGAGAACGGGTTACGTCGTGGTGCCGGGGTGGTGGGTTTGGGGGTCTTAAAGAAACTGGCTGAGTACGGACTACTCCTGGAAAAACGCTTTGAAATGCCTCAGGATATCGAATGGTGTATCGATGGCGAGGAAAAAATCTGGATTCTCCAGACCAGACCTCTCCATGTGCGGACCTATGGTGAGTGTAAAACCCCGGCCGCGCTTGCGGAAGAACTTTCCCAACTGCCGGTACTGCTCTCCGGTCAAGGTCATGTCTGTCAGTTGGGTC
The DNA here is from genome assembly GCA_018814305.1 of Pseudomonadota bacterium. Lineage (GTDB taxonomy): Bacteria > Desulfobacterota > Desulfobulbia > Desulfobulbales > JAGXFP01 > JAHJAA01. Next base: position 35,729 of record JAHJAA010000080.1, on the reverse strand, counting down.
TGACCTGTGGGCCGGTGGTCCACGTCGATGAGAATACCCCGGCTGATAGTTTTCCAATAGGCGCAGTGGCAGTGAGTCGCTATGCCAACCCGCGTCTGGCCGAAATAGTCCGCCGGGCTGCCGCTGTCATTACCGATATCGGCAGTCCCACCGGTCATCTGGCAACCATTACCAGAGAATACCGGACTCCGGCTTTATTCGGTACCGGCGAGGCGACCAGACTGCTGCCTCCAGGCACCGAAGTGGTGGTGGATGTTGAAGAACGCACGATTTATGCCGGTCGGGTTGATTTACCTCCCGACATGTGTGAATTCGGCGGTTTTGAACCGTTGGCAGGACAACCTGAAGCCAGTATCCTCCGGCGTCTCCTCCGTTTAATTGCCCCCCTCAACCTGATTGACCCCGGTTCACCTTCCTTCAAACTGGATAACTGTCAGACCATCCACGATTTTCTCCGTTTTTCCCACGAACGGGCCGTGGCCGAACTCATTGATTTTCATCTCTCCGGCCGGATGGTGGGCGCCAAGGGCGCACCCCTGCTGGAAGCGAATATCCCTTTGAAAATTCGCCTGATTGATATCGGTGGCGGTCTGGACGGAACCCCGGGCGGGGCGATGACGGTCAATCGGGTGACCAGTTTACCTTTCCGCCAGATCCTTCGGGGCCTTTTGAATGAAGAGGCCTGGGATCGAGAACCGGCGCCATTTGGGGTTAAAGATTTTCTCTCCGGCTTGAGCCGTCCCCTGACCATGCTGACCCATACCCCAAACTACGCCGGCGAAAATTTGGCCATCATCGCTGACAATTATTGTAATCTCAGCCTGAGATTGGGATATCATTTCAATATCATTGACAGTTATCTCTCCGACGAAGCTGATGATAACTATATCTATTTCCGTTTTGTCGGTGGCTTTGCCGAAAACGATAAACGTGAACGGAGAGCGGTGCTGATTGACCAGATTCTATCCGGACTACATTTCAAGGTAGAGCGGAAGGGTGACCTGGTCCTGGCCAAGGCCAAGATGCTGGAACGAAGTCATATGGAATCGATTTTGACCCACCTGGGCGAGTTGATCGCCTTTACCCGGCAGTTGGATGTCAAAATGGCCGACTCCGGAGCGGTGGATCGTTTTTTCACTACCTTCCTGGAACGAATCCGGAAGGAACCATAAGCCATGGGATTGATCTAATGTTCGGGACCTGGCATGAATGGCTGTCTCAGCCACTTGCAACCTGGCGTCTTTTTCAGGATGAACGGCGAGCTGAACAACTTTCCATGCTGAGGGCCAGGTACCAGGTCTTTCGCGCCCTGCTGGATGATAACCATCGGGCGGTGGAACTGTTGACCGAGCTGGGTATTGCCCTCCGTTCTTCCAATTTCTGGTCCGGGGCCATGGCTGGAGGTCTTCAGGAAGTCCTTGAGGTAACGGCCGATCTCGTTGAAAAGTTGGAACATCTCACCTCTGGGCGTTCTGAAGGACTGACCAGACGACAGGAGCGACTGGCCCGGGAGATCCGAGCCGAGTTTGCTCGTTTGCCGTCCCATGAACATCTTCCTGCCTGTCTTCCTCTTGCTCAAATTGCCCCGACCATGCTCAGGGCGGTGGGCGGCAAGGCCGCCAACCTGGCCCGGCTTCAACGGTACGCCATTTTTGCGGTTCCGAGCGGTTTTGTTGTGCCGGTATCAGTTTGCCGTCTATTCCTTGAACAAAAGGATCTTTATCTGCGACTGGTGACCAAGCTCAATGGGGCGGAAAAGGACCATGATGGCCTTCCTCATCGGCTGGTTGTTGAGGCAGTGAAACAGCAGATCATGGCGACTCCCTTACCGACCGAATTAACCCACGCCTTGACTGAAGCCGCCGCCCCGCTCTTTGCCGCAGGACGTGGCCTGGCCGTACGCAGCAGTGCAGTTGGCGAGGATACCCTCTCCCATTCCTTTGCCGGTCAATATGTTTCGGTGCTGAATGTGGTCACGGAGGCCCAGTTGGAGGAGGCCTTTAAAACCGTGGTTGCAAGTGCCTTCAATCTTCGCAATATCTCCTATCGCAAAAATGCCGGGTTATCGCCCTACGAGTTTGATCTGGCTGTCCTCTGCCTGGAGATGGTCGAGGTCCGGGCAGCCGGGATTCTCTTTACCGTTGATCCTAACTACTCCACTGATGGACGGATGTTGATCAGCGCCGTGCATGGTCTGGGTGAATTAGCGGTAGGGGGGAGTGAAGCTGCCGATGTCTATCTTCCTCCCCGCGATGGATCAGGCCCCGGCGAGAGTCGGGTGGCGGTCAAGAGTCGTCGACTGATGAGTATGGTTGGCGGCGGAGTTCAGGAAGAAACCTTGGACCAGAATACGGCCAACGCTCCGGTGTTACGAGAAGAAGAAATAATGACACTGGTCCATCTGGGACGTGAGGCGGAAGACCGCCTGGGTGGTCCCCAGGATATCGAGTGGGCGGTGGACCTGGAAGGGAGAGTGGTTATTCTTCAAGCCAGACCCTTGAAGATTGCCGCCCATACCGGCCGCCGGGTTAATTTAGGTCCCGGACGAATATCATTGTTGACCAATGGACTCACCGCTTCACCCGGTCGAGGGGTTGGATTGGTCCGAATCGTGCGGAGCCGTGAAGACCTGGAAAACTTGAATGATCCACCCTACGTTCTGGTCATGCACCAGAGTCTGGTTGAAGCCGTGGCTGCCTTACGCGAGGTTGAGGCCCTGCTGGTCGATCTGGGGAATCCGGCTGATCATCTCTCCTGCGTTGCCCGAGAATATGGGATTCCCATGTTAACTGGCCTGGTTCGGGCCACAGAGGTCCTGAATGGAGTTGAGGCAATTCTGGTCGATACCGATCGTGGTGAGGTCTATACTGCCATTGGAGAGGAACTGGTTCGGCATCGTCAACTCCATCTTGCCCGGAAGGAAAAATGGCACGACCACGAGGCCAGACCCACGGAACCGATCCTTGCCGCAATCTATGACCGGTTGATACCCCTCAATCTTACTGATGCATATGGTCCCACCTTCACCATTGCCGAGTGTCAGTCCATCCATGATCTGGTCCGCTATGCCCATGAGAAGGCGGTCTTGGCCATGTTCGAGGCAGGGGACGAGGCGGTGGAAAATGCCTCCGGGGTAATTTTGAACCTGGAAAGCGAGATCCCCTTCCACGTCTCTCTCATTGATCTGGGTGGAGGAATCATGGGGGGAAGTGGGCGTTGGGTAAAACCAAAGCGGGTGCTCTCCCGTCCCTTTACAGCCCTTTGGGAAGGAATCATAACTGAAGGCCTCAACTGGGGGACGGTGGCCGGTGGAGTTGCGGTCGGATCTGTGGTTTCCCGTTTTATCACCGATCATCGCTCGGCCAGACCAATCGGCCTGCCCAACTACGCCCTGGTTACCAGAGATTTCCTCAACCTCAATGCCCGAATGGACTTCCATTTCACCATGGTTGATGCCATCTGTGGTATTGATCCCCAAGCCAATTATATCAAGTTCCGTTTCAAAGGCGGTGGCACCGGAGCAGAACAACGGAACCGGAGAGTACGCTGTCTGGCCGAAATCCTGGGCGAGGCCGGATTTTTCTGTGACCAACGGGATGATCTGTTAACTGCTTCCATTCAGGGCGGATCCTCTGAAATCATGGAAGAAAAGTTGCGGGTCGTGGGGCGGATTCTCGGTTTCTCCAGATTACTGGATGCGGCCATGCGGACCGACGAGATGATTTCCAAGGTTGCCCAGGCCTTCATGGCCGGGGATTATATCTTGGCCGGCCTGAATTTGGATACATCGAAGGATCAAGCTCAACGATCTTAAGTGAAGTCTGATCATTAATCCGTAAAGAACTTCGTTTTAAAATCTGCGGACGTCTCATTTCGACCCATCAGGGATAACCCCTCAATTATCTTTTACCCTTGTTTTTTTCAAACCAGCCTCCGCCTCAATTACCAGCTCCCCTTATTTATCAAGAATCAAACCTGAATTCAAGATTGACAGCTATCGTTATAAAGTGAGAAAATCATCGGAAGCAGAGATGACATCGCTGAATGTTCAGGCAGTTCTTTTTGAGACCGCAATTTCTAAAAAAGTTGAATCCCTTAATCGAGGGTATTGGGATGGATTCAGGGAAATCTCCTGGAACGACGAAGATCATTGACGAAACCACCGGTGAATTCATTAAAACCGAGTTGGAAGCTCCCCTTGAAGGTGTTCATCTCAACGAGGAGAAATCCCAGGGAGGTGCCGTGGATCTGGTCCAACAGCTTCGTTTTAATGAAGCCCTGTTGGAATCCGTTCCGATCCCGGTTTTCTATAAAGATATCCAAGGTCGATATCTGGGATGTAATCGGGCTTTTACCGAGGCTATGGGGGTTGGCCCTGAGGACATTATCGGCAAAACGGCTTATGACCTCTGGCCAGAGCAACAGTCTCGGAGATACCACCAACAGGACGAAAACCTGCTTAAGGATCTTACCCATCAAGAATATGAGTTTACCATCATTGATAAAAACGGTGATATTCGTGACGCCCTGTTCAGTAAGGATGTTTTTTACGACGAACATGGAAACGCCGAGGGTATTGTGGGTTCGTTCATCGACATCACCGACCGTAAACGGGCCGAAAAGGCGTTACGCGAAAGTGAAGATCGACTGAACAAGGCCCAGCAGATCGCCGGAATCGGCAGTTGGCAATATAATCTCCAGTCCGACTCACTGTGGTGGTCTGATGAACTCTATCGGATATTTGCCATGAGTCCTGAGGAAGGGCCGCCAACCATTGAACGTTTCCTTGAAAAAATCCATCCGGATGATCGCGCTAATATTCAAGCCCAGATAGCTTCAGGAAGTGCGTATCGTTCCGATTATAGAATCATCCTGCCGGATAACCGGAACAAATTCATCCATGAAGAAGTTGAGATCTATCGTGATGAGAACAATAAACCCATAAGGTACGTCGGAACCGCCCAGGACATCACCAGACGGAAACAGGCAGAAGAACAATTGCGCAGTAATGGAGAGTTTATCCGGACGATTCTCGACTCGGTTGATGAAGGCTTTATTGTGGTTGACCGCGATTTAAAAATTATTTCTGCCAATCAGTCATTTTGTCGTAATAACGGGATTTCCATGAAGGAGGCAATCGGTTGCACCTGCTATGAGATTTCCCACAGGATCAACATTCCTTGTTATGAGGCAGGGGGCGTTTGTCCGGTAAAACAGGTGTTTGATGGCGAATATGTCGAGTCGACGGTCCATCAATACCTTGATGTGCTCAATAATGAGATCTTCATAGAAGCCAAGGCGTATCCTTTAAAAGATTCCTCGGGGGAGATTATTGCCGCCGTTGAAGTGCATCACGACATCACCAAACAACGGAAACAGGAAGAAGAACAACTCAAGCTTCAGAAACTTGAGGCCATCGGTACCCTGGCCGGTGGTATTGCCCATGATTTCAACAACCTCCTCCAGGGGGTGTTCGGCTTCGTATCCTTGGCTAAAATCACCCTGGATAATCCCCTTGAAGCCGCCGAGATGCTCGAACAGGCCGAACATGCCTTGTCTCTTTCCGTCAACCTGACACATCAGCTTTTGACTTTTGCCAAGGGCGGAAAACCCGTTGTTAAACAGGTCTCACTGAAACCGTTGATTGAGAGTGCCTCAAAATTCGCTCTGAGTGGCTCACATTGTGAATGCCGCCCGAATATACCCGATACCCTCTGGCATGCCAATGTTGATGCCGGCCAATTAGCGCAGGTGATCCAGAATATGGTTCTGAATGCCTGCGAATCGATGCCGGATGGCGGTTCAATCGATATAACCGCCGAAAACGTTATTTTGCCGGAAAATGACCTTGGTCATCACCATAATAAGGGAAAATCCATCCGCATTAAAATTACCGACCACGGGGTCGGCATCCCGGAAAGATATCTGTCCAGAATTTTTGACCCATATTTTACAACGAAACAGAGCGGGAGCGGGCTGGGACTTGCCACTTCATATTCGATTATCAAAAACCATGGCGGGATTATTGAGGTTCGTTCAAATAAGGATCAAGGGACAACCTTTACCATCACCCTGGCCGCCGTCGAGGCTCAACCGAAGGACAGCCTACAAAAAAGCCAAGAGGTCGTTCCCAAATATTCCGCCAGAATCCTGGTGATGGATGATGAGGTAATGGTCCGTAATCTGGCTCAAAGGATGATTCAGTCCCTTGGCCATGAAGTAGTTTGCACTGCCGATGGCGAAAAAACCCTGGAAGAATACCAACGGGCGCTTGCGGCGGATAAACATTATGATCTCATTATTCTTGATCTGACTATCAAAGGAGGGATGGGCGGGGAGGAGACGATGAAGCAGTTGCAGGTATTTGATCCCAATGTGAAGGTGATTGTTTCAAGTGGTTATTCGGATAATCCGATACTATCCAATTTCCAAGAATACGGGTTCGTCGCCATCCTGAACAAACCATATACCAGGGATGAATTGAGAAGTTGTCTGCAGAAGGTGCTGCCAAATGAGCCTTTTGGTGCCGATTGAACCATGAAGAGGTGTTGCCCAATTTTTGGGCATGGTTGTTTGTAAAACCCTTTGTCCCATGCTCCAGGATGAAATACGATTTGAAATAATATTCCTCAAAACCACCTTTTTTTCACGAAGACAAAGATGCCCACCGCCGAAATTACCAGTGACAGGACCATGGGAATCAGGAAGGCGTGGGGTGAATGTTGCCAGGGGAGTTCTACATTCATCCCGTAAATGCTGGCGATCAGGGTGGGCAGCATCAGGATGATTGTGATCAGGGTCAAAAGTTTCATGACCACATTCAGGTTATTGGCGATGATCGAGGCAAAGGCATCCATCATCCCGCTTAAAATATTACTGTAGATGTCAGCAAGTTCTTGGGCCTGGCGGAATTCAATCTTGACGTCTTCCACCAGATCCTTCTCCTCGTCAGTTAACTCTCGACCGTGGATTTTACGGAAGCGGTCCCACAGTGGTTCATTGGCCCTTAGTGAGGTGGTGAAGAAAACCAGGCATTTTTCCAGGTTGAGCATGCGAATCAACATCTCGTTCTTCATGGAACCATGGATGGCTTTTTCTGCAGCGTCTGCCTCTTCCCTGATATGGCGAATGGAGATCAGATACTGCCGGGCCACATGGAGAAACAAAAAGGTGAGGAAGGCCACTCGTTCGTTGGGTGAAGGCAACCGATGCCGTCGTTTCCCCGACAAAAAATCATTCCATAAAAGCGACTCTTCGGAACAGACGGTGACCACGTGGGTCGGGGTAAGGATAAAGGCCAAAGCAATGGTCAGATACGGGGTGTCTGATGCGGCATTATGATGAGGAATCCGAACAATCAACAAGCGGCAGTCATCATCAGTCTCAATCCGAGGTCGTTCGTCACGATCCAAGGCTGCAACCAGAAAATCTTCCGGAATTTTGAGGCTCTTCCCGAGAAACTCCACCTCTTGAGCCGTCGGGGCAACAGCCCTGACAATCTCCCCATCTTCTAAAACAGGGACATCGAAAATCTGGCCGGCCTGATGCTTGATAAAAGTGAGCAAAGCAGCTACCTCATGAGACGCTTGAATCTATCATACCGAGCCTCTTACTACCTTATGACGAAGGGATCGACATTCCAATCTAACAGTTTTCATGTCCGGGCACCTTCTTTTTACATTGTGAATCCGTAATATTCCGCTTGTCTTGCTTAGGAACCAAGGCAAGCTATTATACGTATCGGTTTCATGAAATGGTGACCACAAACGTGAAATCCAGGGCCGGGCCAAGGTTCGGACCACCATGTTGAGGGTATCGATGGAGCAACCAAGTGGATTCGAATCACCACCGTTGACGACCGTTTTGTTGACCGACAGCTCCAAGAAACCAGTCAGAAAGAGGAAGAAGATGAAGCGACTGAACGGTCTTCTCGGCAGAGACACCGATCACGCCGCAACGACTGAGCCGTGGTTGATTGAATCACTCTTAAGAAGAATAAACAAAAGGGGCTGTTCCGAAAGAAATGGCCCCTTTTGTCTTGTGATGATAGAGTCTGATCATTGATTGGGTTGAGGATATTAATGGAAAACACTCGGGCAATAAAGGAGATCTGTCCCCATGATCAGCGAGCGGTTGTTGGAATCACGGGAATACCACGGCTCAGGCTATCAACCCCTGGTCGATTATTCGAGCTGGCGGGTGGCTATCCTGAATTTCGCCGACGATTTGCGTCCGGAAAATATTACCAAGATGCAGCGCCACAATGAAACCGATGAGGTTTTCGTGCTGCTTAAGGGACGCTGTATTCTCTTCGTTGGCGAGGGAGAATCTTCCGTAAACATGATTCATGCCCAGGATCTGCTGCCGCACACGATTTATAACGTCAAAAAAGCGGTCTGGCACCATCACACCTTGAGTGAAGATGCCATGGTCCTGGTGGTTGAAAATTGTGATACTACCTTTGACAACTCACCGTTTTGCCCATTAACCTCAGTACAGCAGCTAGAAATTCTTTCTTTAACCCGGAGGATCTGGTCGATGAGTCCGGCTTAACAGCTGGTCAGTACTTCAATCACACCCCCCATCGGGTGTGATTGAAATGGTGCTATGATTATGAAATTACAACGATGTCGACTGAATTTTTAAAAGATCTAGGAGTGCGTATCACATGAAACCAAGAGTAAAATTAGCCACCACCCAAACCCCGGACGGTGATGAGATGTTTCTGTTCCGGCATGACCGTGATTTCCTGATTGAGGTCAACGGCCAGGATTTGATGAACAGTCGCCATCATGAGTCAGAACTGGAACTGGCCCGGCTTGGCTGTGCCCACCTGGACAGCCGTGAAGCGTCTGTCCTCATCGGCGGGTTGGGTATGGGCTATACCTTGCGTGGGACGCTTGATCTGCTCGGCCCCGATGCCCGAGTAATGGTGGGTGAGTTGATGGCAGCCGTTGTTGAATGGAATCAAAAATTCCTTGGTGAACTCAATAACCACCCCCTTACCGATCCGCGGGTTGAACTGAATACCGGTGATATCGTCAAGTTGATCTCAGGGAGCAAGAACCGATTCGATGCTATTCTCCTTGATGTCGATAATGGTCCTGATGCCATGACCGCTTCAGGGAATGCACGTCTCTATGGAGTAGAGGGGCTTGTGGCCTGTCAGCGAGCCCTTCGTCCCAGAGGCTGTCTGGCGATCTGGTCGGCCAAACCGAGCAAGGATTTCGAACATCTGATGCTCTCTTGCGGCTTTCAGGTCCGCCGTTTTCGGGTTCCCGCCTTTAAGGGAAGTAAAACCCAATCCCGTTTTATCTGGGTTGCTTCTTCAAGCACCCGGGCCTTACCCCCCGGAGGCAGTGAACCACGCCGCCCCTCAAAAAACAGCTCAAAGGCATTACGGATTCGTCCCTGAGAAATTATTCGGCGCCTTTGACAGATCTAGTGTCAAGATCAAATGTCTTTCGAATTAAGAATGATCTGAGCTAATGGACCATCCTGAGGGTTGTGGGCCTTGCCGGTAACACGATAGATCATTACCTTTTCTGTACCTTGGAATTCATGATAAATTGAACCATACTTTTTAGAAGTCTACGATTATCGATGATCAAAAAAAATCTTAGTTTTCGTGTTTTTTGAGAAATGAATCAAATTACAATGAACTCAAATGGAGGACCGAAATGGGAAAAGTCATTTTATTGCTCATCCTGCTGGTTGCTTCCCCTGCCTTTGCCGTCACCGGCAAGACCATTAACTACGAAGTGAACGGACAAACCTATGAAGGTTATTATATCACCCCAGCTCCGACAGCACCGTTTATCCTCTTGATTCATGACTGGGATGGACTTACCGACTACGAAATAAAACGGGCCGGGATGCTGGCCGACCTGGGCTATGCGGTTTTCGCCGCCGATCTTTTCGGAGCCGGGGTCAGGCCAACGGAAGTGACTGATAAAAAGCAACACACCGGAGAGCTGTATAAAGATCGGGCAAAAATGCTCGCGTTAATGAACGGAGCTTTAAAAACCGCCAAATCTCTGGGGGCTCACGTGGATAACGGAGTGACCATGGGGTACTGTTTCGGGGGGGCGGCCGTGCTGGAACTCGCCCGCTCCGGAGCGGCCATGAAAGGATTTGTCACCTTCCATGGCGGCCTGGCCACCCCGGAAGGGCAGGACTATGCCAAAACCAAGGGGCAACTGCTCATTCTTCATGGTACGGCCGATACCAATATAACCATGGATCTGTTTGCTGGTTTGGCACTTGAACTGGAAGAAAATGATATTCCCCATGAATTGATTACCTATGGTGGGGCGCCCCACGCCTTTACGGTTTACGATTCACCTGGATATCGGGCGGAGACCGACCGTAAATCATGGCAGCGGTTTACTGAGTTTCTTGATGAGGTTCTTAAAAAGTAAAAAGTCCTGGCTTTGGGAAGGAGAGATTATGCTGAAATTACATAGTACCTGGGTAATCACCGTGCTTTTCTTTTTTATGACCATGTCCCTGCCGGTATCGGCCGAGGAGCCCCAGGAAAATTACACCCGGGAACATCTGGCCCAGATGGTGGCGCCCATTGCCCTGTATCCGGATGCCCTCCTCTCCCAGGTGCTCATAGCCGCGACCTATCCCTTAGAAATTGTTGAAGCGGAGCGGTGGCTCAAAAAAAGCGGTCTCCTGACCAGAGAGGGGATAGATGAGGCCCTGGTCGAGAAGGACTGGGATGTGAGTGTCAAAGCGCTTTGTCATGTCCCCAAAATGCTGGCCTTGATGAGTGAAAGGCTGGCCGAGACCACCAACCTGGGGAATGCCTTCCTTGCCCAGGAAGGTGAAGTAATGGAGGTCATTCAGGAATTACGAGACCAGGCTTATCAGGAGGGCAATCTCAAATCCACCGATCAACAGAAAGTGACCCGGAATGAAACCAAGATCATTGTCATCGAACCGTCTGATCCGCAGATTGTTTATGTCCCTTATTATAATACCAGGTATGTCTATGGTTCCTGGGGTTATCCAGACTGGCCACCCTGGTACTGGGGACCCCAGGAAACCGTGGTCGGCGCCGGGATTTTTTTCTGGCCTGACTACTATGTGGGATTCGGCCTTGGTTTCGGTTACTGGAGTTCCTTTGATTGGCCCCACCGAACCATCATCATCAACGTCCAGCATCGGCCGCGTTTTATCCGTCATGATTATGACTGGGACTCATACCGGGGCCGATGGCATCATGAACCCCACCATCGGCGGGGGGTGATTTACCGTGACCGCCGGACGGCTGAACGATATGGGCAGCCTGCATCCCGAAACAGGGTATACGACCGCCGGGATCGGGGTGACTCCGCTGATAAAGGAACCAATCGTTCGACTCGTGGGAACAGAGATGATGGACCCGGTCGCCAACCAAACTCAACCAGACAGTCAACCGTTGTTTCTCCAACGACGGTACGATCCTCTCCGGCTAACGTTACTCCGAGGGATCAGACCCCAAGGCCGGTGGTGCGTGGGGACCAGAATCAAGGCAGGGAAATCGTGACAATTCCCGATGGGGTTGACAATGACCGGGTAGAAAACCGCTCAGGTCCCCGCGACCAAGGAAGTCGAGGCCCTACCCAAGGGCAGGTCATTCAACGGGATGGCACCACCCCTGATAATCAGGATGATGATCAGCGCCGCCGGCGGTGATGAGCTGACCTATACCGAGCGGAGACCGAAGTGCCGGTGGACAGAACCAACCCGGAATACCCGAGGAGGTCCAGGCTGATAGATGAAGCTACTCTCTTAAGGGGCTCAGAAAATGCTGATATACCACAACGCATCCCGCCTTTGGGCCATCAGGATTTTCCGAACCCCTAAGCGTGATAAAAGGTGTTTCCCGGGAGCTCCACAGCGGTAAGGAAATTTCCATGGATGGCGCCGGTATCGATTCCGATTTTGGTGGCAGTGACCAAGGGCATTTCAAATTCGGTATGACCGAAAATAACCTTTTTACCAAAATCACGGTCCGAGCTGATAAAGCTGTCTCTGGCCTCGCAAAAAGAAGTGGCATCCTGCTCGGGCAGGGGCAGATCGGCTTCCATCCCGGCGTGAACGAAGATATACTCATCCGTTTCCCAATAGAGTCGCAGGTTGTACAAAAAGGCCAGGTGGGACTCAGGGAGAAAATTCAGGGACTGCAAGCTGAAAGCAGTGTGAATTCCGTAGCTTTTGAGGGTTGCGTCAATGCTCATTTTCCGCAGATAGGGGAGCAGGGCCGGATCGCCGGTCCGGTGGTACTCAAGCAAGAGGTACTCGTGGTTGCCCATCAGGGCAACCACTCTCGGGTTTTGATTTTTGAGTTCCACCAGCCGATCAAGAACACCGGCGGTATCAGGCCCACGATTGATGTAATCACCCAAGAACACCAGACGGTCGCAGGTTGAGTCATAGGGTAACCGGGCCAGCAGATTCTGAAGTTTATCAAGACATCCGTGAATGTCGCCGATGGCGAAGATTTTTTCCGTTCTAGGTTTCATGACCATAAATGTATCATTACCAGGGATTATTGCAAACCTCGAAAAAGGTGAAACATCGTTTGCTTATGACGATCATGCTGATTTTTTTTGCGAAACCACTCTTTTTCAAGTAATGATAGGTATTAAGATGTGCTTTCATTAATCCACAATACGGAAATGGTGGAGAGATTATGTTTGGACTTGGCATGCCGGAATTAGTTGTTATTCTGGTGATTATCGTGATCATCTTCGGGGCGGGGAAACTGCCGGAGATTGGTTCGGGTATCGGCAAGGGGATCAAGAATTTCAAAGATGCCTCCAAGGAAGCGGCTGAAAAGGAAAAAATTCAGCATGATCAGGATGACAAGAACAACACCTCGGAGACGTGAGGTGTTTTAAAAAACAATTACCTGTTCGACGTGACCATCCCGGTCAAGCCGCACAGGTTGTTTGCTGAAGGTGACACTATGTTTGGACTCGGAACCCCAGAACTTATGGTAATACTGGCAATCGCCTTTCTGGTCTTCGGCGGCAAAAAATTGCCGGAACTCGGCGCCGGCCTCGGTAAGGGCATCAGCTCCTTCAAGAAAGGCCTGAAGGACGTTGAGGAGTCTGTCCCCGGGGTCAAGGAGGCTGTCGCCATAAAAGAAGAGGTCGACAAGGTCAAAGACCTGGGGCGGTTGGTCGGGAAATAAGAGCCTCACCAACATACAAGTTTATGCGAGCCGCCCGAGGGCGGCTCTTTAATATTCTGTTTTGATGCTTTTCTCCTTTTGCACCAACAATTATCAAGCTATTAAGGCAATGTTTTTTGCTGAATCCCTTGCCCACCTATGGTCCGTCACCAAAGAACAGTTGGTTCCGACAACAACGTCATTTGCCTCCTGTACCAACCGTATCTTGTAAGGGATGCGACATCTTCCAGAGTCTTTAAATGAACCACTCAGTAGAAAAAAGACTCTTGGTGGTGGTTGCCAAAGAACCGGTTGCCGGCAAGGTGAAAACCCGACTTTCACCGGCCTTTACCCCGGAAGAGGCAGCCAATCTCTACCAGTGCATGATCGCCGATCGTCTCCGGGAGATCAGCGGGCTTGCAAACATCGATCTGGCCATCGCCTATACCCCATCAAATGCTAAAGCGACCTTCATCCCATTGGCGTCGACCGGTTTTGACCTTTTTGCCCAACGGGGTAAAGATATAGGAGAGCGCCTTCATAATATTTTCATTGATGCCTTTGCCGCCGGTTATGGGGCCGTCTCGATTGTTGACAGCGACAGCCCCGATCTGCCCAAATCGATCATCCTGGAATCGTTTCGGCTCATCCAGACAAACGGCACAGAGGTGGTTTTCGGACCATGCCATGACGGCGGATATTATTTAGTCGGTATGCAAAAGCCCCATCCAGAACTGTTTGAAAATATTCCCTGGAGCACATCCGCGGTACTTGAAGTCACTCTGGCAAAGGCTGGCACCCTCGGCTTTAAGGCAACCTTTCTCCCTTACTGGAATGACCTTGATACCTTTGATGATCTGGTTGTCTTCTATAAACGGTTGAGCGAAAACCAAGAATCAAGCAATCAGCGGGGGAAAAAGACCCTCGCTTTTTTGGCTCGCTGCGATAGTCTCAATAAGAAATAAGGGAATGAAGAGGTAACAAAGGGACTGCAGAGTGAAAGGGTCAGAACGCATGCCCATATTGGAGCCGAATTGGGGATAAGCATAATAAACCAAGCATATTCACCTGTCTTTGACCAATAAACGGGACCAGACCGAACTTTTCCAAAAGCGGCAACTTGATCTTGGTCCGCAACGATATTATTTCCCTTTTCCTACCAAACTGGTCATCTTCTTCGCTGCCAGGTCGGGCTACGTTGTCGTGGGCGTCTTCCTGATGATCAACAAGGATCTCGCCTAACCGGCAAAGGCGGCAACGAAAACACCGTCATTCTCGCCCTCCACTGGCAATTTCTCCCGGTTGTGGATTATTGGGTTATTGCATGATTATAGCCGTTGCGGATAGCCAATTTCCTGAAAGGTGATGTCGAACGTGGTTCCCTGGTTACGTGATATGTCAACCTGTCCCTGCAACTGCTTTTCGGCGAGATTGACGGCCAGGGACAGGCCGAGGGATTCGATGTGGCGGATATCAAGCCCGGCCGGCAGACCGACGCCGTTATCGCTGATCCGCAACAGGTAGCCGCTGCCTTGGTCGTTTCGTTTGAGGACCACGGAGATGAGGCCTTTACGGTTTTCCGGAAAGGCATACTTGAGGGCGTTTGTGACCAGTTCGTTAATGATCAGGCCACAGGGGGTGGCGGTTTCGATGTTGAGGGAAATCGACTCCAGATCCGTGGCCAGGGTTATCCGGTTGGGGTCGACGGCGTAAAAATCAAAGAGTTGCAGAGCCAACTCATTGATGTAGTCATGAAAGGAGACGCTGGCCAGATTGGTTGGTTTATAGAGGGTCTTATGGATCAGCGACATGGCACCGATGCGACTGCGACTGTCGTTAAGGATCGCCTCGATCTTGGGATCGCCAAGGTGATGTGATTGGAGCCGCAACAGACTGGAGATGATCTGCAGGTTGTTTTTGACCCGGTGGTGAATTTCCTGGAGGAGCAGTTCCCTTTCCTTGAGCGAGGTTTCCGCCTGATTCTGGGCCTCCTGCCGCTGAATGATTTCATCCTCCAGGGCATTGCTCTTCTCCATGAGTTTTTGCCCGAGGCGGAAGATCAGCTCGAAGGAAAGCAGGAAGATGGTGGTGATAATAATGATGAAGACCCCAAAGAGAAGAACGGTAAACAGGCTTGTTTTCATGATAAACGCAGGTCCATTCTCAAGTTTTCCTCAGCGTCGGATCGAATGCATCATCTCTACGATATTTTCCGGCGATTCGTTCTCGGCCAGGATGATGTGACATAAATCGCAGTCGCGGGAAATGGTTTTCCCGGCGGCGCTTACAAATGATCCGTCATGGCAGCGGAAACAACCGCTGCCGTCCCGGTGGCCGATAAAATTTTGATAGGTCCCCCAATTAATGTGCATTTCCGGAAAGACATTTTCGGTATAGGCCTGCTGAACCCCACGAATGGCCTGTTCGATCAGGTCACGCTCATGCTCATTCCTGTTTGGGTTGTTGGTGAGATACCTTTGCCGGAGTTGCTCGTCAATCCCGGCGACGGCTTTTTGGGTTGTTGGGTAGGGCCGGGTGAGGGCGATCAGGGCTTCGCGTTTGATAAAAGGCAATGCAACCGGAATCCTTCGGGCCAGGAGGAGCTGGTCCAGGGCCGCGTCGGGGGAAAGGTAGATGTGCGTTGGGCGATTATGGCAATCGATGCAATCCATCAAATGCTCCTCAGACTTAATCTGGCCCGGGTCGGAACCTTTTCGGAAATAGACCGTACGGTTACCGGCGGCATCCGTTAGTGCCACCCGGACGATCTCCTGTCGGTCCACGGTGGCGGTGCCGTAAAAGAGTTGGTGCTGCTCGGAAATGTGCCAGTGAATGCCCTGGGCCGAGCGCCCCAGATACCCGCCGGAGCCGATTTTCATGATCATGGCAGTCTGGACATGGGTATTGTCCAGATCCGGTAGAAAGGTGTCGATAACGTAGAGTTTCTGACCATGGAATTTTTCGGGACGATGGCACTCTTCACAGGTTTTTCGGGTAGGTCGCAGGTTGTCGAGCGGCGTTGGCAGCGGTCGGAGAAAGGTGTCGGTGGCGGTGGCATAAAGCTGTTTTAGTCCGGTGAATTTTGCCGTTGCAATGCCTGCCACATCTTTACCGATATGGCAGGCCACACAGCTTACTCGGGAATGGGGGGAATTCTGATGGGTGATGAACTCGGGGGACATGATGTGGCAGAAATTCCCGCAGAACTGCATCGAATCGGTATAACGGTGACCGGAATAGGCAACAATTCCCAGAACGAGGAGAAATGATGAAATGAGCAGGATAGAGATGTACACCAGCCGACGAACTCGATTATAGCTTGCCGGGCTGGTGAGTTGCCTTTTAAAAAACTCATAGGTATACGGAACCGTATTGTCATCACCGCGAGCGCGGATGAGACCGGCGACGACCAGGATGAAAGCGACCGCCACAAGCGGCCCCAGGACCAGATAGATCAGGAGACTAAAGTAAGGGTTTTCGATGCCGCCTTGCAGGTCAAAAAAAGTGGAAATGACCAGGATGGGGAAGACCAGGGCGAGGATTGTCGCACCGACAAGGGCTGCCGGGCTGCGGAAGAATATTCGCAGCAGCGTTAGCATGTCGCCACCTGTTGTCTGATTTTTTATACTACGTTGGGGTACTTTGAATAATTCGAAAAGAACAGCCATCTATCATATCAGCGGAGTCTTTCTTTCTTGCTCTAAACTATTTTCCCTAACCGGTCAAGGGGAAGTGATAACTCTGATCTGCCCCTCAGTGAACACAACCAACTCATTTCGCCAAGATACAAAGCGAATCGGGAAAAAAGAATGATCCGATGAAATCAGGCATAAGCGCGGCTGCGGTCGATTCTCCTGGCCAACTCACTGGTATATTTTTTCCCCAGCAGTTCTTTGTTTTTCCGGACCCAAGCGGTCAGGGCGGTTGTTCCGGTCGGGTTGTCCTCCACACAGAGCAGATCGGCCATCAGCCCGGCAATCTCCTCTCTGGTGACCACGATATCCTTGACAAACTTACTGATGACGGCGCCGGCCAGATAACCGAAGGTAGGGGATACGGTGATCAGCGGCCGATTGACCCCGATGATATCGCCGATTTTCTCCACCAGTTCTCGGTAGGTGAAGGTTTCAGGGCCGATGGCATTGATGATGGTATATTGCCCATTTTCTCCCTCCTGAACCGCCAGGTCGGCAAAATCCCTCACGTAGATGGGTTGCAACCGATAACTCCCGTACCCGAAGATTGGAAAAACCGGCAGGGTCCGCAAGACCCAGGCAATATTATTGATCAGAATATCCTCATGACCGAAAATAACCGCCGGCCGAAGAATGGAATAGTTGATCCCTGAGTTGACCAGGGCCTCTTCGAGGACCGCTTTCCCCTGAAAATATTCCAGCTCGGAGTCCAGGGATGGATTGGTGATGCTGGTATGGACGATTTTCTTAACACCAGCACGTTTCGCAGCAGTGAAGAGTTTCAATGTGTTTTCCACCGCCTTATTATGGGTAAAGGTCCGGTGATTGAACCGAACCCAATAGGTATTGTAGAGGACCTCAACCCCATGCAGTGATTCCACCAGTTTATCCGGTTGATCAAAGTTGAAGGGCAGGGCATCAATAGTCTGGTGAAAATCACTTTGCCGGTTGGGCGAATTGGTCAAGGTGGCTACCTTTAAACCCTTCTGCAATAGATTCTGGGCAATATACTTACCACTGAACCCAAACGCTCCCGTTACCATATGAATCCCAGCATTTTTCATGGTAAACCTCCATAGTTGATGAACTCACTGTCAATCGGCATTGAAAATTAACCCACCTCAGCTCCTGCCAAAAAAGGAGCAATTATCTGGAACTGTAACTGTTCATCAGCGTCGCATATTGCGGTAAGCGGGCTGGCGATGCGTAACCCGCTTACGTGAGCCGGCCCGATCGCCGCAAGATGTGGTGCTGATGGATAGTTACCTATTAAATAAACCTTTCAGAACACTGTTCTTGATGTCATCAATGGCCAGCAAGGTTGCGACCACATTATCCAGACTGTCAAAAAATTGTTTCAGAGCGGTCATCCTCTCCTTGTAAAAGGCCTGGGTCTGCTGGCTTTCTTCATGGGCAGGAGTTGCTTCTACCAGTTCCAAACTTTCCCCCACCGACTGCAAGGCCTTATCAAATTCATTTTTTTCCCGTTCCCGCAAAATCCCCTTCACGATTTTCCAGAAATCGGTTTCGGCGAGGTAATAATCCTTCCGATCTCCAACCACCAATTTTTTATGAACCATTCCCAGTCGTTCTAGACTCCGAATATTGGTGCTCACCGCCCCCTTGCTGACTCCAACCTCAACCACCATCTCATCCAAGGTCGAGGGAGTAGGGGAGAGGTAAATGACCGCAAAGAGCGCCCCCATAGCCTTTGGAAAACCCCAAAAATTACTGATCCGACTGATCCCTTCCACAAAATGCCTTTTTGCTTCAACAAGTTGATCATCCATGGTCCACCTATATATTGAACGTTTAGTTTAAACTAAACAAAGTATAACTATGCGAAAAATGAATGTCAAGATGTAAAATTAGGGATGAGTTTTGATTTTTTTAATGAGGATTGGAATAGAATTGCATGCCAGCAGAAAGCAAAGTAGCAACTTTACGGGAACAACCTGGATATAAAGTCTCAATAAAACCTGGCAACAAAATAATGCTTTCGTAGATCAATCAAATCGAATAATTTCAGATCAATTGTCAGTAAAAATTAGGTTTGAAATTTATGGCCTGAAACTTTGAAAAAAAAATGAAAAACAAGAAATTACTTTCATCAAAAATAATAGAGACGATCAAAAATCTTCATTTCCGAATCGAGGAAAGATTCCCCGGATCCGGTCTTGCTGAACTCTGTGGCAAGCTTCATAAGGTTTCGCAAAAAACAGACAAAACAATCAATTGGATTGAAAAACCCAATTACCTCCTGAGGATTTTTTTTGTCGTGGTCATAGCATCCATTATCATGACGTTATCTCTGACCATCCAGGAACTTGGTTTTAAATTCACCACATTTACGCTGCCTGAGTTTATTCAAGTTTTTGAGGCAGGGCTTAATGCTGTTTTTCTGGTTGGTGCAGTCTTTGTATTTTTATTTACCGTTGAAACCAGAAGAAAAAGAAAACGTATCGTCATCGCCATCAATCACCTTCGCTCCATAGCCCATATCATCGACGCCCATCAGTTAACCAAGGACCCTGACGAATATTCAAAAGTTTCGGTGAGGACCGCCCATTCTCCCACGCATCATCTGTCAAAATACGAATTATGCCGATATCTCGACTATTGTTCTGAAATGCTCTCTTTAACCAGCAAAGTGGCCTTTCTGTACACCCAGAATTTTGATGATCCAGTCTCCCAAAATGCCATTAATGAACTGGAATCTCTCACCACCGGGCTGTCTAGAAAGATATGGCAAAAGATTATGGTGGCTAAATTATATGATGATATACGGTGAATGCGGCACCGGATATTTCTCCTGATGCTCTTGTTCAAGATAGCCAAAAACTGTATTCCTGGCCTCAATTTGCTTTGGTTTAGAAGGGTGGAGGAGAGGTGAAGGTCATAGGATGACCGTCCTGTGGATGTTGAAATTCAAGGAAGGAGGCATGGAGCAGGAGACGGTCTCCCTCTTTTCCGTTTCCATAAAGGGGATCACCAATGATCGGACAACCGAGCCCCAGGGGATGAACGGCATGGAGCCGTAACTGGTGGGTTCGGCCGGTCAATGGGGCAAACTCCACCCTGGTCCTCCCGTTTTCGGCGCCGAGATTTCGCCAGAGGCTGATCCCGATCTTGCCGTGGACAGGGTCGTAAACCTGATGGGGACGATTATCCGGATTAAGGCGAAAGGCCAGTTCTATTCGTCCCGAATCCTCGGCAATCAGACCAGCTAACACAGCTAAATAGCGCTTCGTCACTTTTCGTGCGGCAAAATCCTTCGAGAGTTGCCGATGGGCCTGTTGGGTGACGGCCAACACCATCAACCCTGAAGTGGCCATATCCAACCGATGCACCGCAGGTTGGTCAATCATCTGAGGGAACTTCGCCTTGATCCGGTTGACCACGCAGTCTTGTTTGTCCGGGCCTCGGCCAGGCACGGCCAGAAGACCGCCGGGTTTTTCCACCACCACGACGGAATCATCATGATAGATGATTTGCGGCTCCATTTCATCCATGTTCACGATCCAGTCCGCAAAGCATGAATCCCATAATCGGCTGGCATTTTTCCGAACAGGCCGGGTAGAACCGGCCATGATGGCGGGTAGAGGAACGATTTTCCCTACCCAAATAGAATTCGGTCAGCCCCAATGGAATAAGTTGGTGACGGGCCGCATGATTTAACAGTTTGGGGGCGCAACAGTCACCGGTTCCGGTGGGCATTCCCCCGGAACCACGATAAATCTGCGAGAGCTTTTCGGTCTCCCCCCGAAAATTGGTGACCGCATAGAGGTCGTGGATCTCTCTCATCAGATTACGTGATAATTCTCGACGGTGATTGGTTAACTCCTGGCGTTGGGGGGAGTCGGTTTCCAGTCCTTCGATTTCCTTCCCCAATTTCTTAATCATTTGATCCACCGGATCGCTGATCCGCTGAAACAGGGCGACATCGAGCAGGGGAGGGACCCAGCCAGGCGCCTCCCATACCCCGTTAAATTGGCCGGAAAAAGCCTTGAGCATTCCGCTCACCCCATCCTGCCGCCGGCAGATCAACACCCCGAACATCTGCCCACGAGACGGGCCGTACAAGGGGGCCAGAGTGAATCGGAAATCGGATTGGTCATCTGCAATATCAAGATCAAGTCGCTTGTTTTTCTCCAGTTGATCCAAAAGGAAACGGCCATAGGGAAGAGCCGATCCAGAATCTATAAGGTGTCCACGGTTGCAGCGTTTACAGAAACCTCCCGAAGCGATTGGGAAGGTAGTGAACGTGTGATTCTCCGGGGGCAAATTGGGCAAGGGAAAAAAACAATCTTCAGGAATACTTTCCTGTACTGATAGGGATCCGATCCGTCCTCGATTCATTATTCATCCGTTTTATCGATTGCCAAAGCATCACTTTCGGATGGTTCACCCGGATCAATTTCCGGAGTTTCACCATTGGTCGCAGCTGGATCCATTGGTTCCGGCTCACTGGTTTCCTCTCGGCTCAATTGGATTTCTTTCTTGGTATTTACCCAGAGGATATTCCCCAACGCCTCATACCCTTTAAAAATCTTTTCCTTTTCATGGAGCAGGGCCTCCCCAACCAACCCAAGGATAATGAGATCGGCATCCCGAGACTGTCGGCAGATCAATTGTTTCCGGCCGGTACCGGTATCAGCCGGAATCAACTCCACATTCTTGGCCGAAATGGGCAGTCGTCCATCGCGGATCAGCCCGAGGAGACGTTCTTTTTGTTCATCAATTTCATCGGTTGGGAAGGTGGCAAAGAGTTTTATTTCGCCCTCGTCCCAATCGGGATGCCCCAGGATGATGTAAGCCAAAAGAATCATTAAAACAGCGTTATCAAAGTCATCAGGGGTGATCCAGACATGGATTTCACGGTGAAATCCATAATCCCTGGAGGTTGACCCCAGTATACAGACATCGAAACCGGAAGCGGCCACCATTCGGAAATTGGTGATAATATCGGTCAAATCCTCCGGGTGGTCCTGGGCGAACTCAAAGAGCATCAGGTTGTTTTCCTTGCCGGAGATTCCAGGAAGCTGGGCAACCTGAGCGACGGCTGTGGTGTAGGAAGGACTGGTCAGGGTGTCAACGTAAATGTTGGAGTGACTGACATCGGTAAGGCGAACCAAGCGCTGGAAAACGTCCTGGGATATCGCCACACTATCACGGCTGAGATAACCCTCAAGATAATGGATATAGGTCCCAAAGCCAAAGCGATGGGCAATCCAGCGGAGAAGGTTGAAGGCATTGAGCCGTTCAAAGGAATGATTGGAGATACAGACCACCGACGGCCGCCAGCGTTCTTCCGTGGTATGCCGTGATGATTTTTGGAGAAAGACCTGGAGCTGGCGGCTGATCTGAAAAATGGCACCCTGGAAGATGGAGGCCAACCCGCGGCGATCCGGATTATTGTAACTGATCCATAAGTAGAGGGCCACCATGACCAGGATGGAAACAATGGCATAAGACATGCTCATTTTGAACATCAGCCAGATACAGGCCATGGCGCCAAACAGGGAGATATACCATTTGGACCGAAATGCCGGACGATAGGAGGGGTCGGCGGCAAAATGTTCGAGAAATGAAATCAGGCAGATCGAACCATAGGTTACCATGAAAAACATGGAAATGACCTGGGCGACCACATTCACATCTCCCATCATGACAAAAACCGTAGCAATGCAGATCACCACGATGGAACTGTTGCGAGGTTCACTGGCCGGCCCTTTGCCCAGGGCCAGCCAGGCGGCCAGTGATTTAAAAGGGAAAATTTCATCCGAGGCAATGGCCTGGAGGGTGCGGGGAGCAACCAAGGCTGAGCCTAAGGCTGAAGAAATGGTGGCGCAGGCAAGTCCGATGGGGATAATCGGTCCCCACAGGGCGATCTTGGCCATGATCAGTTGATCAGTATTGAGATCGGTTGGGTGTGCTGAGATTGCCAGTTTGTAGGCAATGGCAATATAGATAAACATCCCGGTCAGGGTAGCGGCCATGGTGCCCAGGGGGATCGAGCGTTTGGAGTCACGGAGATCCCCGGAGAGGCCCACTCCAGCGGTCATTCCAGTGAAGGCCGGGAAGCAGATGGCAAAGACCAGGAAAAAATCATTAGGATTGGCCACTGTGTCAATGAAGTTGGTGTAGCTTAAACTCGAGGTATAGTTGGTGGAACCGAGAAAGAAAAGGACCAGTGAAAGGAAGAGGATACCCACCACGCCATAGAGTAATTTCAGGCCCACATCAGCCCCTTTGGTAATAATCACCACCCCTAAGAGAATCACTGCCGGGACACTGACAATACGGGCATCGGCAATATGAATCCCGTAGCTTACGGCCAACCACGCGAAAACTGGTCGAAAGGCCTCGGCAAAGGCAATGATGTAAAAGGCGACACTGATGGCCTGGGACAGAAAGAGCGAAATGCCGATGGCCGCCCCCGGGATAATCCCGAAGGAACGAGAGATGATAAAGTATTCACCGCCACCTTCCACCTTCTGATTGGTGGCAATTTCAGCCAACGCCATGGCCGTAGGGATGGTGACGGCATGACCGATCAATATAATAACCATCGTTCCGACAAAACCCACATTCCCCACGGCATAGCCGAATCTTAGGAACATGACGGCCCCGAGGATGGTGGAAATTGCAGTCAGGAAGACCGGCGCCGTACCCAGGGTGCCGCGGGATTTGATAAGTTGCCCGTTCATAGTTGTTTCCAATAAAATTTTGGCCGGCAAAGACCGTCAGCCAGAGGGAGAGGCAGTACGAAATTCATTTACCATAGAGTATGGGCTTCCACCATGAAAATGGTAGCACATGTCCTGATTGGGGAGATTATTCCGTTACTGATTTGTAACTATCCCGTTTCCTAACCGGGCTGGCCCGGCCTCTACTTTAAAAGTAACAAAATCAACATGTTGCATATTTGTTACTTAGAAGCTCCTGCCAAAAAAGGAGCAAATATCCGGGACTGTAACTGTTCAGCGGCGCCGCAGCTTGCGGTAAGCGGGCTGGCGATGCGTAGCCGGCCTACGTGAGCTGGCCCGATCGCAGCAAGATGTGGTGCTACTGGATAGTTACGCCGTTTTTTGCTCTTTTCCCGAGGAGTCCTTAAGAAATTCCGGGGAAGATTTGATATGGATATCCCGCTGAGGAAAGGGAATTTGAATATTATTGGTATGGAACGTATCCCAGATGGCTAACAATATATCACTTTTTACGTTGGCCACACCACTGACCGGGTCATTGATCCAGGCCCTCAATTCCAGATTGACGGAGCTGTCGCCAAATCCAGTCAGAAGACAAACCGGTTGCGGTTCAGGTAAAATTCTTGGGGTCTTGAGGGCCGAATCAAGACAGAGCGAAATGGCCAGGTGGACATCTGACTCATACGAAATCCCCACCTGGAGCTTGATCCGAACCAGATTATCGCTGTGGGACCAGTTTTCCACCCGGTTGGTAATCATATCTTCGTTGGGGATCAGGTATTCGATCCCGTCCCGGGTGAGGAGAGAGGTATAACGGGCATTCAACGAATTCACCCAACCGAAGTTGTCGTTGATGGCGATGACGTCTCCAGGTTTGACCGATTTATCCAGGAGGAGAATAATTCCGCTGATCAGATTCCCGATGATTTTCTGCAGGCCGAAACCAATACCGACCCCGATGGCTCCGGTGAACACGGCAAAGCCGGTGATGTCGATCCCGATACTGGCCATGGCGGTAAGAATAGCAACGGTGATGACGGTGATTTTGAGTAATTTGAAGATCAGGACCCTGATTGAGGGTGAGATATCCAATGACACCGATATTCGATGCTCAAAAAACTGAAAAGTAGCATTCGCCAGCCACAGGAAGCCCCCGAGAACAGTCCCCCCTTTGACCAGACTGAGGATGGAAAGGCGCATGGTCCCTACTCTGAAGGCCAGGCTGTCGAGTAATTCGCCCACCGGAACCAATAGACCGGTGATGTTCAAGGCCGCGATCAACCAGGCCAGTGAGGCTATAACCCTGACCCAACCTGAGCCCTGAAACATTCCGGCAAAAAGCTGAATAACCAACCAGGCCGTGAGCAGACTGAGCACTGTACCAAGAAGATCAGTGGGCCAACCGATTGAATGAAGGAAGATAAAGAGGACTGCCTGAGTGATAAACCAGATGGCGGGTAAGGCCATGGCGACGAACAGTAGAATAGTATGGCGGAGCCATGGGTTGGTAAAACGGCGGACAATCGTCCGTCTGTGTTGCTGAATAGATCGGGCAACCAGGAAGGCCAACAGAAAACCGCCCAGAACCAGAATAAGCTGAATCAGAGTCGGAAAAGTTAAAACTCTCTTGGTCAAAAAAAGATCAAAGGAATTTCGCCCTGCGTCCAATATATCAATGAGGTCCACCCGATTCATTTCCTTCTCCATTTAGACGCTTATTTTGCTACCAGTCATTCCGGATGAATTTCCACCAACCGACAAGCGTAGCCAAATCAAGGAAGACCGCGACACAGGATATTACGATTCGTCCGATGATTCCATTCCCGCCTGATTCGAAATAGGAAAAAGGCCCAAAACTCACGCCTGATCCACTCTGTAAATCTCCTGGGTCCAAGGCGATGCCACTGGCAATTAATGCAAAGCAGGTGATGATTAACAAGGGAAAAACCCCTTCCATAAAACGGGTTAATCGGGGACCGCTTTTCCTTTTAATCGGTTCCAAGGTTAGATACAGGCCTGGTAACAGGAAGAGAACCCCGGCTGTTGCCCCAACCCAACGGGGGGCACCCCAGAAGGAGGAATCGGTGGGAATAATATTTACTGCGCAGAGAATAGGGTACGCTCCCATGATAAAGAAAATTAAGGCAATCACAGCCCGAGGCAGGGAGATAAAAACCTTTTGCAGGGCAGGGGAGTCGATCTTCAAAAGACGATTAACTATTCCAGGGCAGGCCGGAGCCATGAGAAAAAGACCGACCAGGAGAAACAGTATCCCAAAAATGCTCACCGCTATGCGTTCACCGGGGACAGGAATTCCTAAAATGGCGGAGATCAATGCTCCCGCCCCGGGGACCGCAAAACAACCGGCAAAAACGCGCATGATAATGCGGCCCTCACGGGTGGGAATGCCCCGATATTCTGGTTGAGGAGCCTTCTTCTTTGCTGAACGGGGCATGACTGGTTGTTTCCAATCATCCGACGCTGGAATCAATCATCAAAATTCCCGGCTGGCCCTTTGTCGGAATCAAGTTTTGCTGCTCGGGTGGCGATCTTGTCCCCGGTCCAGTCCGCAGGGTCTTCAATTCTCTTGCATTTGGGACCCAGATCATATGAACCGGCCTTGAGAATGGCCTCAATACCCAGAGGGGCGGTATCAGTTGCGTTAAATACCTCGGCCAGAAGCGTATAAATAAAATTCTCGACCCGTTTGGCCATTCTCTCCCGGATCGCCATGGGTTGACCCATGATTCGATTTTCAAAGGCGAGATTCAGATTTTTGTAATCACCAAGCTTCCAGCTTTTCGATTGGGCATGGTCAACCATCTCCTGCCAGAGGGTTTCAGTAACGCCTTCACCTTTTTCCTTGATGAAGGTGCCTTTATCATCCAGGATGGCGTTGCCGTAATCATTAACCTTAAGCCCCCAGGAGATCATCTGTAAGGCGGTGGCCACATTGGCCTTGGTGGTATGGGTATTGGCGGCAATGGCCCGAAGCCGGTCTGAATTGTTACCGGAGGTGCCGTGCTGGGCCCCGGAGATTCCATACGGCTTCAACTGTTCATGGATATCGGCGGTGAGTTCCACCTGGATGCCCTGGTCACTGGCCTCGATGCCATGGGTGGTGCCGTTGTTCAAGGCGATCCAGTCGGGAAAGATGTTATGGGCGTTCAGCCCCCTGATCTGGAACAAGGCCTCATCAGCTGTGGAGAGTCCCTGACTCCCCTTGATTTCACCTACCTCGGTTTCAAGCCCGGCCCAGGCGGGGATGAAATGGTTGAGACTCAGGTTCGCCAGTAAATTTTTGTCATCCGGCATATGGGAGGCATCAATGGCAATGGAAGTGATCCCGGCCTCGAAAAGGGTGGGGATCTCCACCTTGGCAAAATCCAGGTCGCTCTCTTTCTTGATACCGTAATGATCGGCGTGGATGGCGACTGGGACCGTAATCCCTAGTTCATTACAAAGGGCGTCGGCCTGGCGGGCCATATTCCAGTAATTGGTGGGGCAATACGATTTGGCACCACCCTCGGACCGGGCAATTTCGATGATGATGGCGGCGTTGGCCTTCTGAGCTGCCTGCAGGGCACCACGAATAATCAGATGATTACGACCGTTGGCGGCGATGGTCATGGCCTTCCCCTTGGCCAGCATGGCCCGGTCGATGACCTTCCCACTGACGATGAGGGCCCGGGAATTGGGGAAGAGTTTTTTGATGGTGGGTGGGCGGCCGATTTCCAGGGCCTTATTAAAATCCGTAGAATTTACCGACATGGGGGTCCTCCTTCCTTCTTCGTTTAAAATTTATCTAAGAGAAAACCGACGTTTTTTGTATTATTGAATCAGTCCGGTCGTACGGACGATTTCAACAATAGTACTATAATCGCACCGAAAGTATAAAGAGTTCCCTATCGGAAAGATTGTTTATTTCCGGTTATGAGCACATCAGCTTGTCTGCTCATAAGCAGACATTTAAAAAAAGGTCAAGAAGATCAAGAGATTACACCAAAAAAGCAGAGTAGTATATCAAACACATAGTCGGAGATAGGCCCGGAAGATTTTTCATACAGAAGTTTCATCTAGATGCCAAACAAATATGTCAGGTTTTTAATATGCCAAGTAATGATATTTCAATGAATGAGCTTACCTTTCCGGCCCTGGTAGTCCGGGAAACAGAACGAGGGGTGTATACCAGATCCATCGAAGAAAAAAAACTTGGAGAACTGCCACCCGGAGAGGTTCTGGTAAAGGTGGATTACTCATCAATCAATTACAAAGATGGCCTTTCGGCTACGGGTAATCGCGGGGTAACCAGGCGTTATCCGCACACTCCGGGCGTTGATGCCGCAGGAGAGGTGGTTGCCAGTGATTCAGCCTCATTTCGGCCAGGGGATATGGTGGTGGTCTCCTGTTATGATTTGGGGATGAATACCTCCGGTGGCTATGGCCGATATATCCGGGTTCCAGCCGCCTGGATCATGACCCGGCCGGATAATCTTACGGCCCGGGAATCAATGATCTACGGGACCGGCGGCTTCACCGCCGCCCATTCGGTTGATCGTTTGACCGGTCTCGGTGTCCGTCCGGAACAGGGCAAGGTTCTGGTAACCGGCGCTACCGGTGGGGTCGGCTGTTTTGCGGTTGCCATCCTCGCTCGTCTTGGTTTCCGGGTAACCGCAGTCACCGGAAAACCGGAAAGCCATAGCTTCCTGAAGGATCTCGGTGCCGAAAAGATCATTAACCGCTCCCAGTCTGTTGATACCTCAGGTAAATTGGTCTTGAAGGGACGTTGGGCAGGAGTGGTGGACACGGTGGGCGGTGAAATGCTCTCCACCGCCCTGAGATCGACCCGTTACGGCGGGGTCGTGACCTGCTGCGGCAATGTTGCCGGACCGGAATTTTCAGCCAATGTATATCCCTTCATCCTGCGGGGAATCACCCTGGCCGGAATCGATTCCGCCGAATGTCCCATGACTGAGCGGATTCGGATCTGGCAACGAATTGCCAACGAGTGGAAGATTGATCAACTGGACCTCATCGCCACTGAAATTACCCTAAAGGAACTCTCTCCGGCCCTGGATCGAATATTGAAAGGCGGGGCCATGGGGAGAACGGTGGTGAGGCTTGGGTAAGCAAAATATGCCTAAGCCGTGATTTTTAAGCTCTCATCGATCAATTCCGGATATTGAGTTCCCTTTTTGAATATGATCTCCCCACGGGAAGACCCAACTCAGAGGAAAATGTTTCAATTGGATTTATCGTTCAATCTGATATTCTGAGGATAAATTTTTTTTATATAACGCAGAGATCGAACCAAAAGGCCATTATTCAATGGTAGCCAATAGTCAGGTGAAGTTGGAATGTATAGTCTCTGCTTCCAGGTTCTGGGGCAAATAAAAAAAGGAGGGTTCAGATGAAAAAGAAGATAGGCTTACAAATTATAGCAGGTTTGTTTTTTATCCTTCAGTTGACCGGTTGTGGCAGTTCAATAATGACCCGGGTCCCGACCATTGAAAAACCAGATGCCGGCATGGCCCTGGTGACCGTTATGCGTCCTTCCCTTTTCGGGGGCGGGATCAAATTCAGCCTCTGGGACGGAGAAAACTTCCAGGGCATTTTGACTGCCAAGTCATACATTCAATTCCAGGCTACTCCCGGCAAACACATGCTGATGGCCCGGGCTGAAAACTGGTCCGGTGTGGATGCTGAACTCCAGGCAGGACGACATTATTATGTTATCGCCAGGCCCATTATGGGGGCCTGGAAGGCAAGGGTTGCGCTGGATCCGGTCTCTCGCGATCAGTACAATGAAGGCCAGGTGGAGAAGTGGATGAAAGGGTTAACTCCCACCGCCGTTATCGATGGAAAAGGCGAAAACTATGCCGCCCCCCGTTTGGAGCAGGTCCGCACTGCAATCAGTAATTTCAACAATGGTCAGGCCAAGAGTATGCCTCTAAGCGCTGCGGACGGGATCTGATTAATTTATCAAGGCTCAGGTGTTTATCCCTGAGCCTTGACTTTTATTTCAACCCGAGTTTAAGCAGATCGTCGCGGGTCCAGGAAAAATCTCCGGCGATGGGATCGCGCTGGAGGAATTCATCCAGCGCGATTCGGACCTGGACCAGGGGATCGACAAAATCGGCATGAATTTCATTTCGTTCCCTGATTTCGGTGAGAAAATCAATCCTGGCCTGCATTCGCTGGACAAATCGAGCCACATAAGCCGGTTCACTCAATTTGGGTACAAACTTGCGATTATAGTCGCTGCCCAGGGTCCCTTTCTTAATTAATGATACCATCCGACCACTGACAATTCGCCAGGGCAGAAACTCCAGTTCACCGCGAGTCAAGGCCGGCAGGATACGATCCCGGGTCAGGGCCAGGGTGATATCATTGCCCATGAAGTCACCGGTATTTAAAATCACCGTCACCGGTTTGAAGAGTTCCAAAAAGAGCTGGAACATCCGGCATTCAGTATTTAATCGCCAGGACCGGAAGGGTTGGGCAAAAGGTTCGATAACCAGGGTGAACTGCTCTTCGATGGACTTCAAGGCCTCGGCCAGGGTGCGCTTGGTCATCAGCGAGGCCCCGAAGGCCACGAACAGAGCCGGGTTGTTGATGAGTGAGATGGGCGGCAGGGTGTCATCCTTCATGACCAGACTGACGATATCCACCCGGTCGTAACCATTCACCGCATTTTCAGGCCGCTCCTGGATGACCCGGCCGTTGGCTACCAAGCGGTCGCCGGGGACCACATCCACTCCACCGCCAATCTCCGCCACTCCCATATTGAAAAAAATTATCCCTCGACGGGTGGTTTCATCATCAATGTCGTCACCATCGGTCTTATTAAAGAAGGTCGGTTCCAGCACAATGACCTTACCGGTGACCATGCTTACCACAAAGGCGTCATCGTGGGCGATGCTCTCCGCCCGACTGGAGAGCGAAGATTTACCGCTGCCCGACAGCGCGATGATCACTACGGTCTTGCCGTTGATCACACAGATTGAACCGTGGATGGGCAGGAAGCGTCTGATTTCAGTACCTTCAATTCGTTCGTGAATGGCCGAGTGCCAGATCAAGGTCAAAAAGCCCTTCTTGATTTCACCAAAATAAGGCAGGCCCAGAACAATGATTGTCTTGGAGTCACGGTCGATGATCACCAGACCACCGGGATACTTGGCATCACTCCACTCTGGTTCATAAACCAGCAGCATGTCCGGTTCATTGATCGGCCGGCTTGACCGGTAAAAATCGTGCTGTTCCGGGGTAATAAACGCCTGGAAGTTTAATAGAAAGGAGAGGGCGGCAATGGGATATTTCCGATTGCCGATGAACTGCAACCCCAGGCAAAATTCCTGATCAAGCCCGGCATATGCCATTGAGGAAATGGATCCGGTCTCCTGAAGTTTAAGGATGGCATCCCGGGCAATGGTACTTAGATTTTTCTGTTCATCGGCATTGGCCTCGTGCCAAAATCGACGAGCCCGGGCGGTTCGCCCCACGGGGCTTTCATGGTTCCAGACCAGTTGTCTCGCATCATCACGAAAACCATATCGATCCGGATTCTGCAGGGGACGGGCCAAGGGGATGACATTTGCCATATCAAGGGAGAGATCATACAACTCTTGGGGATCATCGATCCTCAGATTGTTTTTGGCATAGGCCATCAAGGCGGTGAGCCGGAGCCTACTTGAGGCGGCGATGTTTTCTTCATAAAGTCCGATGGTCGTCATGGGGCTTCCTCTTTTCGTTTGGTTCAGTTGAATATTCGAATTTGCAGCAGATTCATGTCTTAATTCGACAGGCTCCTAGGTATTCTATCATGCGACACCAGATCAAAAGCAATGATAATTAGTTTCCATCCGGAAGGTCGAAGACTTTATGGATGATAAAACGTGTTGTTTCCAATTCAGAAACGAGGATTTTTCGAGAAGGTCTAGAAAAACAAACAGTTGCTTGTGCGGCGTACATGGGTACACCGCACAAGCAACTGTGCTGTTTGACGCAGAAATTCTCAAAAAAGACCGTTTCTGGATGGAAACTAATTAGTTTCCATCCGGAAAGTCGTAGACTTTATGGATGATAAAACGTGTTGTTTCCAATTCAGAAACGAGGATTTTTCGAGAAGGTCTAGAAAAACAAACAGTTGCGCGGAGGCGTACATGGGTACGCCGCACAAGCAACTGTGCTGTTTGACGCAGAGATTCTCGAAAAAGACCGTTTCTGGATGGAAACTAATTACATTGCCGTTTACGATGAAAGACCAAGAGAAAGGAACCTCCCCCCGCAGTTGTTCACGAAAGGCCTATAATCCCTTTGACTCGTCAGGCGTGAAAAGTTACCCTTGGGTCTGAGTCTGCGTTGTGTCAGAAAAAATTCCCGATATCGAAACGATAGAATAAAGCATCAGGGAGTTTGCCCATGAACTGTCCATTCTGTAAAAACAAAATCCCGGAGGGAAAAATAATGTTCCGGGACGAATGCGATAACTGCGGGAGGGATCTGCATATTTGCATAAATTGCTCCTTTTATGATCCCCATGCTTCCCGAGAGTGTCGGGAACCGGCAATCCCCGATTCGGTGCACGACAAGGAGCGCAAGAACCTCTGCGAATATTTCCAGCCGGTAAAGGAAGGGCAGAGACCAGATGGTGATTCGGCCCCTGACGAGGCCCGACGAAGGCTCGAGGCCCTTTTTAAATAAACTCTGATCCGGTTTATTAACGATTTTTCAAAAACAGAGCGTTTACCTTCCTTCAGTGGTAACTGTTTTCAGGTTCGAATTAACACTCAATGGTTCTGTTTTTTCTCTTGATGACGTACTCCAAATACGCCCTCATCCCATGACAAGAGGAGTTATTCATGAAGCAGGATGTGCCGACACCGAACCAGCTAGCCATGGATGAGAAAATTTCTGCTCCTGAAACAACAGAAAAACTCCTGGTCTCCTTCAACGCCAAACACCATGTCATCGATGAACGATCGCCGGATCACCGTTTCGATATGCGCCGGATCATCGACTTGTTGCCACCCACCGTTACCGATCTCCGGACGTTGCGGGCGGCTGAAATAATTAATCTTTATAGAACTGTTGACCATACATTTTCCAGAGTTGGGGCGACCAGGCTTTTTCTTGCCATGTTGGATCCGTCGTTCTCTCTTGACCAGATCCAGTCCCGTCAGGAGGTCATCCGCGAACTGAGCTCCAATAAACAACTCTACGCAGCGCTTCAATCCTTCTTGACTGAATTCAGCAGAAATGAGACCGACCTCTTTGGTTTTTTAAACGCCCACACCGATCCCATGATCGCCTATGAAGATTATCGCCGGGCGGTAGTTGCCATTAAAAGCATGGTGACTGCTGCCAAGGATTTACCACGTCCGGTGAGCAGCTACCTTTCGGAGTTGATCGATAATATCCTTCGTTTTCAAGATGAATCGCTTTGGGATATTCTAGCTGTTCAGGCCTATCGTACCTTCGCAGGAATAAAAAGCCACCGAGAAAGATCATTTTTCACCCCATCGTGGCGTTTCCGCCCCCGTCATGTGGATTTTGGCTCACTTTGGCCCTCTTTGCCCGCAATCTACTTCGGAATGGCGTGGCTCTTTGGCATCATGGAGCCGACCATCGCTAAAACACTTTTTCTAAGCACCAGCTGGCTGAGCGCCATCGGGCTGGCCTATGGATGGCTGCTAAAACCATTAATCGATTTCGACACGGCGATTCTCCCCATCCGACAGATGCTGTTGGAGTCGGACTCCTTTATCAAGGCCATCGAATCGGTCGCCTTACTGGATGAACTGACTTCCCTGGTCGCTTTTATGGAAGAAATGCCCCACCCAATGGTGCTTCCCACCGTCACCGATGGGGCTTCGCATCATTTTATGGCCAAAGGAGTGTGTAACCCGATCATCGCCTTGAAAGACCGCAACTTTGTGGCCAACGAGGTGAATCTGGCTAACCAGAACATCACCTTTATTACCGGGCCGAACAGCGGCGGCAAGACAACCTACTGTAAATCCATTGTCCAAAATCAGATTCTGGCCCAGATCGGCTCACCGGTTGTGGCCACTGAAGCAACCATCAATATCGCCGACCTGATTATTTATCAGGCCCCAAATTTTGACAGCCTGGCAGATGAAGAAGGCCGGTTCGGCACCGAACTGAAGACGACCAGGGATATTTTTTACCAGGTCAGTCCCAAAAGTCTGGCCATTCTTGATGAAATCGCCGAAGGCACAACCACCCACGAGAAGCTCTCATTTTCAACCGATATCATGCATTGCTTCCATGCCATCGGCAACAGCACCTTGCTGGTAACCCACAGCTATGAACTGGTTGACTATTTTCAGCAGATGAATAAGGGCTCTTTCCTGAAGATCTCGTTTTTCGATGACCTCCCTTCCCACAAAATTACCGAAGGAATATCCCATGACAGCAATGCGGAACGGGTCGCTAAAAAAATTGGGTTTTCCAGGCAGGACATGCTCGATTATCTCAAGAAGAAGGGCTACCAGATAGAAGTGGATTGGTAACCTCTTCAGCAGGCAAAGAGTAAAAGATACCTCAAGAAAGAATAAAGCAATTTGACTTAAGAAATAAAATTGAAGTTTTATGAGAATAGCAGAGAGTTCCTCCCTCAATCAACTGATCAGGAGAAAACAGGCCATGGAATGGAAAAAAGAATACGAGCACGGCATTTTGTGGCAGGATGTTCAGCACCACCAACTCCTGGATCAAATCAATGAGCTGATCCGTCTAGTTGTCTCCGAAGAAAGGGATGAAAAAGGATTTAACAAGGTGGTTAATTTTGTCATCCAGTACTGCAATAACCATTTCAAAATTGAAGAAGCATATATGACCTCCCATGGGTACCCGCGAGCAAAAAACCATATTGCGGCTCATCACCAGTTCATTCGGGATATGAAAAAGTTGCTCAGCATGGAAGGGGAGAATAACAAGGAAAAATCTCAGGAACTACTCAGCAGTCTCATGGAGTGGTTCGTCACCCATGTCCTTGAAACGGACAAATACCTGGCACAATTCATCCTAAAGCACAAGGTTTCATGATGAATGAGGCCATATAACAGAAAAATTCTGTCAAAGGCCAAGATGACCCTCTATCTCCTCTAGATTACCGGATTTGCTTTACTTTTAATTATCATCCCCTTTTTCGGCGCGGATCAAATCAATGTCATCCAACAGGTTTTTCAATTGCCTTTTTTCTCGAAATTCTCCCAACAAAGCCAGAAAGTTCAACTCAGGGATCAAGCGCCCTGCAGCGTTGAAACAACTGCTGAAGACAGCTAAGGTGGGGGGGAGGCAGAGACCAAAGGAAACAGACCGCTTTAACGCATAAAATTCGTCAAATACCAGAGAAACGACAAAACAGCTGCAAAGCAACCAAGCAAGTTTTAAGAGCAGGGAGCGGCCGACATAGAAATATCTGCGCAGAAAAAGCAACTGGGAGCAGATCCCGATAATCAGGATAGTCGCCAGGGCCGAAAGGGTAAGATTAAGGGCGAGGATGCTTAAATTTCGGGAGAGAATCCAAGTGATTTCCCGGGCCTGGTTCGCATCCACCAGCAGAATATAGTGCCGACCGACCTGGGTGTTTTGAAAGATTTGCCACCAGGCCTGCAGAAAATATAAAAAAACCGTATAAAAGAAGGTAACTATCAATCCTAGGAAGAAGAGCCGGAGACTCTGATTGATCAGTTCATTGTACCATTTTCTTATGGCTATCTCCCCTTTCCTTAAAAGGGGATGCCAGTCGGGAAATTTTCTATTCAGTATTTGTTGAAAGGAATCCGGAAGGAGTCGTAAGATCAATCGGGTCAAGGGTGGCATTTTATATTCCAGTTTTCCGGGGGAATTTGTTTTGTCGAGTTCACAGGGTTAATCTTTCATGGCGATCAATTCAATCTGCTTTTAATCTTTATAGTCCTCTCCGTTGATAAAACAAAATTATGTTTTTTATGGGTGAATGTACTGTGCAGAGCATCAAAGGTTATCTGTCTTGGTTCAACGTGAATCGATATTTTCCGGTGTCTGAGTTAACATACTCAGCCAAAGGAGAATTCAATGAAAAAGAGAAGACACAATTACACGCCTGAAGAAAAAGTAATCATACTCAAACGTCACTTGATCGATAAG
>JAHJAA010000079.1 GCA_018814305.1 Pseudomonadota bacterium | reverse complement strand
GCGGCTTACAACCGCCCCTTGCCTCCGGCGGGGCTCAAGCTAAAGAGCTATTAAACATCAAACAAGGCTGTTCATGGAATGAATGCTTTGTGAACTAACAATGGACCTCGGATTTACCGATTCCGTCTGAAGCAAAACAAGCTAATAAGAACCATCGCCGCCCATGCCCATATCACTCTACAACACCATTACCCGAACGAAAGAGCCATTGACCCCGATTGAACCTGGTCATGTGAAACTCTATGTCTGTGGCATTACCGCCTACGATTATTGCCACATCGGCCATGCCCGATCGGCTCTAGTCTTCGACATGATGGTCAGATACCTGCGCTATCGGGGCCTAAAGGTAACCTTTGTTCGAAATTTTACTGACATCGATGACAAGATTATCAAACGAGCTGCCGAACAGGAGACGACATGTACGGAGCTCTCCGAACGTTTCATCCGAAAATTCCACGAAGATATGGCCGCATTAAATATCATTCAGCCCGACCTCGAACCCAAAGCGACGGAACACGTCGATGAAATTATCCGGATGATCTCACTCTTGATCGAAAGAGGCCTGGCTTACCAGGAGGGAAGCGACGTTTATTACCGGGTTAATCTTTTTGAGGGATACGGCAAACTCTCCGGACGGCAACTTGATGAGATGCAAGCCGGCGCCAGAATCACTATTAATGAAGCCAAGGAAAACCCCATGGACTTTGCCCTATGGAAGGGCAGTAAGCCGGGAGAACCAACCTGGGAAAGCCCCTGGGGGCCTGGACGTCCAGGCTGGCACATTGAATGTTCCGCCATGAGTCGTAGATATCTTGGTGACACCTTCGATATCCATGGTGGGGGCAAAGACCTTATATTTCCCCACCATGAGAATGAAATAGCCCAGAGCGAGGGGGCCACCGGATGTTGCTTTGCCCGTCATTGGATTCACCACGGCTTTGTGACAATCAAGGATGAAAAGATGTCAAAGTCTCTGGGGAATTTTTTGACCATCCGTGAAGTTCTCGCTCTTTACCCCGCCGAAGCCCTCCGGTTACTGGTCTTTTCTACCCATTATCGAAATCCCCTCGATTATTCAGATGCTTCCATGAAAGATGCCGTTACAGGCCTTGAGCGTTTATACAATTGCATGGACAGTCTTTCTAAACTTCCAAATGGTACCGACATATCAGAATCACTCATTGATCAAGCAACCCAAGACCGGCTGCTTTCTCTTGAAGACCGTTTCCTTGAAGCCATGGATAATGATCTTAATACAGCCCAAGGACTTGGGCTCATTTATGATACGGTAAAGGACCTGAATCGGATTCGACAAACCTTGGGTGAAAAGTCTTCAGATATTGATATAACGATCCTAAAAGAATGCGGCCAAACATTGACCAGGCTCTCGGGGATAATGGGCTTATTGAACGAGAATCCAACAACGTATCTGCATGATCAAAAGGCTGAAAAGCTGGAGGATCTTGAGATTACTCCGGAGGAGATCCAGCAACTCATCGAAGATCGCAAAATCGCTCGTTCAGAAAAGAATTGGGGCCAAGCTGACGAAATTCGCGACCTCCTCCTCGCACGATCCATAGAACTGAAAGATGGCCCGGAAGGCACGAGCTGGCACATAAAAAAAGATTAATCCTCAAAACAAGAACAGAGGAGAGGACCCATTTTCTTTATAGGCTAATCGGAGTGCCTATAAATTATAGCTTTCCGAGATTATTAAAATAAACGATTATCGTAACCCTTCATGCCCAAACAAGGTTGGCACCAATCCCCAAAAAAAATGAGGTGATGCCATGATCCGTCACCCGGCCGTTGCCGGTCAATTTTATCCGGCTTCTCCCACAGACCTGAAACGAATGCTCCATGAATTAATGGAGGCAGACTCCCCTCCCATTCAAGATCAAGCCATTGCCGTGGTCTCACCCCATGCCGGTTATATATACTCTGGAGGTGTTGCCGGTGAAACATTTGCCAAAGTCATCGTCCCCGAGAATGTTATCCTTATCGGCCCCAACCACCATGGATTGGGGGCACCCATCGCCTTGATGTCCGAGGGTGTATGGGAGATGCCCATGGGGGCGGTTGATATTAATCAGGATTTGGCCGATTGCATTCTCCAAACAACCCCAGGGGCGATAAATGACCACCTCAGCCATCGCTACGAGCATTCCCTGGAGGTGCAAATCCCATTTTTGCAAATAAAGCAGGAAAGGTTAACAATTGTTCCTTTGGTGGTTTCACACCTCTCGCTTGAGACGTGTCTAGCATGTGGCAAATCCATCGCCACGGCCATAAAGGCTTTCGGCAAACCGGTCTTACTGGTCGCCAGCAGTGACATGACCCATTACGAATCAAGGGAGATTGCTCAAGAAAAAGATACCTTGGCTCTCAATCATCTACTCCGACTTGATCCCGAGGGTCTATTTCAGACCGTACGCTCCCAAAGGATTTCCATGTGCGGTGTTATACCCACTACAATAGTTATAGCTGCCGCCTTGGCGCTTGGGGGTAAGGCAACCGAACTGATTCGTTATACCGACTCAGGTGAAGCCAGTGGTGACTTAAATAGGGTTGTCGGTTATGCTGGAGTGATTATTTCTTAAAAACCCAGCCCCCTGATTTCCCTTGACAAACAAGCCTTATTTATCTAAAAAGGTTTCAAAATTCATTTCCGGCTTGGGGGATCGTCTAACGGTAGGACTGCAGACTCTGACTCTGCCTGTCGGGGTTCGAATCCCTGTCCCCCAGCCACTTTTTTTTCATAATTTTTATTCATCGCCGCTTCCTGAAAAATTTCATCTTAAGTTTACTGCCATCATCCACGAAGGAGAATTGGTCGGTTTGCACCCCGATTTTTTGGTGGATCCGGCTAAGTTATTTAAAAAATCAGTTTTTCTCCAGCTCCATTTTCTCCGGCACTGACATTTAACGACACCGTCCACCCCTGATGTGACAAAATTTGTCACTAAATACTATAGAATTGGTTAATAACATACGTTCTGGAAAAATGGATCCCCCCTTAATCCAACCTTCTAACAACAGTCACTAAAAGATATCTTACAAAACCTCCACCAGATTAAAGAACCAGGCATGGAAAATGCAAAAGAATAGTATCAAATTCCAAAAGTTTCTTTGCAACGCTCTTTAAATTATGATAGTTTTTTTTTAGAATTTTAGTAAATCCCAGACTGGCTGAGATTTACACATTAGGGTAACAATAACTTTGCTGGAGGAAGAGATTATGTTTAAAATGTTACGGAATAAGAATAAAGAACAAGGCTTCACCCTGATTGAGCTCATGATCGTTGTGGCCATTATCGGCATCCTGGCCGCGGTTGCCATCCCTGCCTACATGACCTACATCCAGAAATCTCGACTGACCTCCATGGTCTTCCCGGGAATCCACTCCATCGAGACCAACATCGGCCTGATCTATGCCACCCAGCAAACCATGCCTTTGGCCCTTGGCAGCTTGGCCGATGATGCCGATACCAGTCATTTCTCCGTAACTGTTGCGAACGGTACTATTACGGTTACAATCAAGGCAGGTACTGACAACAAACTGGCGAAGCTTGCTGGCAAGACCCTTACATTTGCACCCTCATCTGTTGCTGGCAAGATTACCAATTGGAATATTTCCGGACCTCTTTCTACGCAACTTGGTCTCAAGTAAGCTAAAAAGCCCATATCTAAAAAAAACTGCACTACCTGAACAGGTAGTGCAGTTTTTTTTATTGTCCTTTCTTATTTGATCATGACTTAAATAAAAATCCTGCCTATCCAACCCAATGACCTCAAAGACCACCCGACTCCTGCTCCCACTCATCATTATCCTGATCGTGGCATCATACATTAACACCTTGAATTCCCCGGCCATCTTAGACGACCAGCACTCCTTTCTTTTTTCCAGCATGGTTCAACTGAAGGATCTCTCCCTGCAGTCATTAAGCAATCTCCAGGGAACTCGTTTTGGGATAACCCGACTCCTGCCCATGATCTCCCTGGCCATGAATAACTATTTCTCCCATGGTCGGGCGATGGATTATCATATTACAAATATTACAATCCATCTTTTATCATTTTTCGCCCTGCTGTTCTTTCTCAAACAACTCCTCCGCATTCCCCTGGCGACCGGATCTTTAAAAAGCCTCACCCCACCGTTCCTGATCATCGCGGTTGCAGGGCTCTGGGCCCTCAATCCGGTTCAAACCAACGCGGTTACCTATATAGTCCAGAGAATGGCCGCCATTTGCGCCTTATTCTATCTGCTCTGTCTCGGCTTGTATATTAAGGGACGGCTGGAGGCATCTCCGATGAAAGCAGTAAGCTGCTACATTGGTGCACTTCTCGCGGCCATTTGTGCCTTTCTCTCCAAGGAAAACAGTGCGACCCTACCGCTGGCAATTCTGCTTCTGGAAGACATCTTCATTAGTCCCGGAAGTATTCATAATTTTTTGTTACGTTCCATAAAACGGCATTGGCTACCCATCACAATCATCCTTATTTTAGTTCTCCCCCTCTTTCAATTTCCTTGGGAGAATAGGATCCTGGGTGGTTACAACTCAAGAGAGTTCTCCTTAACGGAAAGGCTTTTAACAGAAGGCAGGATTGTTGTTTGGTATATATCCTTACTCTTTCTCCCTCTCCCGTCCCGGATGAATCTTGATCATGACATCTTGATAAGCCAGTCACTTTTCTCTCCCATCACAACCTTATTCTCGATACTCTTGCTTGGTTCCCTGCTTTTGTCTGCCTACCGAATCCGCCATAAATTTCCATTAATGAGTTTTGGAATTCTCTTCTTTTTTCTTACTATGGTCATCGAATCATCGATCATCCCCCTTGAACTTATGTTCGAACATAGACTCTATCTTCCTTCAGTCGGATTAATCCTTGCTCTTCTATCACTTACCGATCTTAGTTTGTTTTTTTTGCCCAACTTAAAGACTACGGAATTACAAAATATTCTGACTGCTTCACTTATTGTTCTTTTAACGGGATGTTCGATCTTGACCACCCTGCGTAATAATTCATACCGTGATTCAGTAACTATTTATGCTGACATGGCCAGAAAATCACCTAACAAACCAAGAACCCTTAACAATTATGGCATGGCGCTGGCAAAAGATAATCGGCTAGAAGAGGCCAGTATAGTCCTGAATAAGTCCTTTGAAATTGGACAGCTTCACAATGAGGCCTTTTATGCCACGATCAACAACCTTCTCCTCATCAATAAACAGAACGATGGAACAGAAGAAGCCATCCTTGAAATCACTGAACTGATGGGAAAAGTACCTCGTTATGCCGGAAAAAGTCACTTGGATCGTTTATCCCACAATCTGGCATATTCATACTTCCAAATAAATCAATTTGACAAAGCCTTTGATAATATCAAGGAAGCATTGCGCCTCTTCAGCCATGATCGCAACAGTTTAAGTGTCGCTCTTTGCATGAAGATTATCGGGAGTGCGTACAATGACCCTATTTATAGGGCAAAGTTAGCCTTGCAAGGAGAAACCAGTCAGGAGGCTGTTCTTCTGAAAACTATTGACATCCTTATTGGGATCCACGATTACCCAAAGGTAATGGAACTCAACGCAAAGCTGGCTGAGACCAATCCTGAAAAAGCAAACTATTACGATCTTGTATTGAGAGAAATCCAAGAAAAAAATCAATCATCATTTGAAGCCGCCCAACTTGGCAACGCTCCTGAAATCAACAACAATTTCCCGGTGAGATGGCGTTTGCAATTGGCTCAATTTTTTCAAAAGTACTACCGTCCATTGAGTCCCCTCGTGCCAATCCTTCTCAATCAAGCTGAGCAACTGGCTCCAGCCAATCCCCATGTAAAACTGATGCAGCTTCAACTTCTTATCAAAAAAGATCCGGACGAGGCCAGAATTTTACTTGTTGACAAACTTATCCCTACATATCCGGACTTCACCCCATTTCTGCTCATCGGTTTTCAATTATTGAACGGTCAATATTACGACCTTGCCTATCAAATAGGGACACATCTTCTAGATATATACCCCGATGCTCCGGGCTGGGAAAATACTTCTTTATTTATAACTACTTATGGGAAGTATTTAACTAAAGACGATTAACGGTTGTCTTCTTCTTATCGAGTATGATAAGAGAAAGTAGTTTTTATTTATTTTCTCTGCCAACATTGATGGTCTCGTGAAAAGTTGTGAACGAGACCATACACGTGGTATGCCAAGCGAACAAAATTCGCTACGACACAGTAGATCGGACTTTTTGCGACGTCATCAACCTTGGGGTTATCGACAAATGTCAAATAGTACTCATCATTATCCTGAAGTGACGATCATCCTTCCTGCCTGCAACGAAGAAAAGTCCATTGGTTCTACAATTCAATCAATTAAGGAACTCTATCCAAACTACGAAATCCTGGTAATTGATGACGGTTCTACCGATCAGACGATGCAATCAGCCGTCGAGGCAGGAGCCAATGTTTGGCCCCATCCCTACAATATAGGAAATGGGGCCGCAGTAAAAACCGGCTTGCGCAATGCCGCCGGCGATTGGGTTATTATGATGGATGCCGATGGTCAACATGATCCAGCCGATATTGCCAGATTGCTTGAATACAGAGACCGTTACGATATGGTCATTGGAGCCCGATCGATGAGCGGACAGGCTTCACTTCATCGAGGGATCGCCAATCGAATATACAACTGGCTTGCCTCATATGTGACAAAATTTAAGGTTGAAGATCTCACCAGTGGATTCAGATTGGTAAAAAAAGAAACCGTTTCTTCATATATTTACCTCCTCCCCAACACCTTCTCCTACCCGTCAACCCTGACAATGGCCTATTTAAGGAGTGGACGAAGTGTAAAATATATCCCCATCCATACCCGATTACGTCATC
The DNA here is from genome assembly GCA_018814305.1 of Pseudomonadota bacterium. GTDB lineage: Bacteria > Desulfobacterota > Desulfobulbia > Desulfobulbales > JAGXFP01 > JAHJAA01. The sequence continues at coordinate 103,724 of JAHJAA010000079.1, read as the reverse complement.
ATGGCAGCAAAAGCAAAATAAGACTTTTTCAGGATGGAGTGCGATTTCTGCTGATCATCACCAAGATTGCTACTCTCTTTTCACCTCTCCGAATTTTTTTACCGGTCAGCGGCTTCTTTTTTCTTGTAGGGATAAACTATTACCTATACACGTTTGTAACAAGCCACAGATTTTCCAATATGTCTGCCCTGCTTCTTTCGACATCCGTAATTATCTTTATGATGGGCCTTGTATCGGAGCAGATTGCTCAAATGCGATATGATCGGACCAAATAAAATTCCTCCCCTTCAAGAAAGTAACGCAACAAACAACTCTTCGAGTTCATTAGCAACATCACTCCACCCTTCCCTCTGCCCATAATCGATTGGTCCCAAGGTAAGTCCCTGGAGAAGTTTCCGACTCAACTCAAGATGATTCCCTACAGAAACGAGTTGATCTGGATGATCACGGAGTATCCAACCGATGGCAGGAGTATGGCTGGCCACGATGGGGACCTGACAGCACATTGCTTCGTAAAGTTTGACCGGGTAACTGAATGCCCCAAAAGCTGAATTGGTACTCATCACAGCCAAAACATCCATGCTGTTGAGCAAAAAAGGCATTTGGTCGTCAGGAAGATATCCCAGCCATCGAGCTCCAGCGGGTAAAATCACGTCGGGGAACTTTCTACCGGTCAATATCAATTCAATTTCTTCCCCTGAAGCAACAATCGCTTTATATGCCTCAAACAACACCTCCATCCCCCTGGTTTTATGGATGGAACCGCAATAGCCGACAAGTTTCCTGTCCAGCGGCAATCCCAACCTCCTTCTACATTCAATTTTATCCAGAGGCCTGAAACCATTCGGGTCAGCAGCCATTGGAATAATCTCTGAGAATTTCCCTTCAGCCCGACCTTGGCTCATAAGCTCCATAAGCTGTGGTCCCGCAGCCGTAATAACATCAGCAACAGCTAAAGCATGCCGCCAGAGAGAATGCAAGGGTTTACACCAAGCCAAGTAACTCTCATAATTATCATAGGCGTCAATGAGTGATTTAGAACTATAGCGTCGGGCCAGATGATGCGCCAAGATACCGTAATAGGTGTCAGAAAAACCTACAATCACCTCCGGCATGAATTTCCTTGCCAACATTTTGGTCTGCCAATAATACTTCAAGGGATTGCCATTTATGAGACTAAACGAGGACCAGGTAACCCCATCGATATCTATCCTTCCGTGGATATCCGCTTCACGGTGATAACTACAGAGTGCAATATGAACTTCATGCCCTTTTCGGGCTAAAGCTTGGGGTAAATAGTAAAAGCGCCCGTAGGGATTGGAAATTAAATCACGCCCCATGGGGCGGCGCTTGCAGAGGAAAAGGATTCTCACGATGTGAACTACTGCTCGGAATCATTGCCCCGGATAAAACCGGAACGAATAAGCCGTTTTTTGAATGCCATTAATGGATGAATCCAGACGGCATCAGAGGGATAAAAATCATGGGGAACTGGGGGCGCTTTTATAAAAGAAGAAAACTCCTGTTCCGAGAACCCCAATTTCTTTAAAACATATTCCTTATCTTGTTTCAAATCTCCAAGATCATAAAGAGGTTTTGCCAACTCTGCAATAGCTTCGTCTCTCGTCATTTCATCATTGCGGATTAATGCAGAAAGATGCGCTCTCCTTTTATCAACTCCGAATTTCTCTGGGAGAATAAAGGCTTGGTAAAACTTTGTAAAAATTGACTCGTAATGTTTTCCACCATAATATCGCCAGCCAAAAACAGTTTTAAGAACTTCCATGGCCTCAGTTTTTCGATAATTAATTAAATTAAGTGGTTGGAGTCCAGTCCCTCCAATTGCAAAAGATTCGGCGATAGCAAAACGTAACGACCCCATCACCGGAAATGATTTCAGCTTTCTTTCACCGAATTGACCATGAATTGCCTTAATATTTCTCAGATCCTGCTTTCGCCAAAGCCAACTCCGTGGCATCCCATGCTCAGATGTATAATTTGTACCGGTCAAAACGAAGGCTATTCTATTTTTTCGGCATATCCGAAACATAGCAGCCCAAATGGCATGGTCGGTCAACATTTCAATATCGATCACTCCAGCCTTAACAAAAGAACGCTGAAGATCCCTAAATTCAGGCCAATCGATGACATATGTTGTGAAATCAAAGCCAGTAATTTCGATAATTTTATTTATATTGGAGACGGATATTTCCGAATTCCAACCATTATCAAAATGGACACATAGCGGTTTCAACCCTAATTTCCAGGCTAGATAAGCCACATAGGAACTGTCAACGCCCCCACTTAGGCCAATAATCGAATCATATTCCCCTTTCCTTCGTTTTGTAATAGTATCGGCCAATTTCGCGAGATTTACCTTCTCCTCATCCTTAGTAAAATGATATTTCGGCAGAAGGCGGGTTGCTTCACGACAATAAGAGCATACCCCCTTCGAGTCAAAATCGATATCCCGGTCCGATGTATCCATCACACAACGAGAGCATGTTTGTTCCACAACCATTTTGTACTCACCATTGACTATTTCTCAAATCCCTAATTATTGAGTGCCACCACATCGAAGACACTTTTTCACAGGGCCACCTCTCTCAATCCAACGAGGTTCAGATTATATCAATTACCAAGGCAGCACTTAATAAAATCTTGAAATCGTACGATATATTCCCCAACATTCGACCGATAAATACGCTCGAAAATCTTCTTACCAGAAAGACCGGAGAAGAGATGCAACAACGAAGTCTCGTCTCGGGGGTGATAAAAATGAATAGCATCCCGAAAAATATCATATTGAAACATCAGATTCTTTTTATTCTCTTCCCCAGGCACAATAACCTGACACCCTGCATACAGTCCCTCGTAAATTGTCCGCCCAATACATTGATAATCCTCACCGCGCAAAATGTAGTCGCTTATTGCATAGATTTTGAGAATGTCTTTTTCTTCTCCCCAAAACAAAATCCGCGGATCATCCTCCGCAAGTTTCTTACAATAAGAAAGATATTTTTTTTCCCCACCACCGACTAGAATCAGACGAACATTATCCTCTCTCAGTCTTTTAAAAGACCGGATTACAAAATCAGTCCCTTTCGTAGCGCTGAGAACGCCGATCATAGTAAAAATAACCTGCTCGGTAGGATTTAAATCTGGAAAAGGAGATTGTATATCCTTGTAATGCTTAACTCCTGTCATATCAAACGGATTATTGAGAATGATATGGGAAGGGAGAATTGATTGCTCAAATGGTTCTTTGGTCGCAGCGTCAATAAAAATAATTCCACGAGCTTTGCTGATATTATCAAGCGCCCGGGGATTGCTACCGTCAAAAATATCCCGCATATGTATGATAAATGGATAGTCCTGAGTGATAATTGGATGAAGCACCAACGAATTCAGATGGATATATTGATAATTCCCTTGTCTGATGATTTCCATAAGGCGCTTTCGATCAGACTGCCAAAGCAAGGAGACGACATAACTAGCGAGGGTAAATTGAAATGAAAAGTCCGTCCTGTATTTACAACAGTAATCAAATGGCAGAAACAACCAGTGGATATTACAAATATGCTCTCCAAATTTCGCCCTTATTTCGCTATCACTTAAGCTTTTCTTATTAATTCTCTTTCTTATTACCAGATCAACATCATACGCATGGTAATTTTTTAATAATTGTTGAAGGCTCCGAGAAGCCCCATAATTACCAGCATCATGGGTTATAAACAGGGCCTTGGGCTTTGGGTTCAATAACATCTTACGACCGTAGGATCATGATTAAACAGAACTAATCTCTGGATAGGAAAAAAAGATGGAAAATTAATTTTTGAAAAAATTACATACCTCACAGATTACCTTTGAAATCTCAACCGCCTCAAGATGATCACCAATCGGAAGACTCAGAATTTGAGTATCATAGGAACCAGCAATCACACACTCCCCTGTCTGAGTAAGATAATCGTAAGCTTTCTGTTTGGGAAGTACGACAGGATAATGAATTCCGGTTTGAATTCCATTTTCTTTCAAAAAATTCTGCAATTGATCCCGCCTGCCACATCTTACAACAAAGAGATGCCACACATGTTTTGCCCAATCGGCTTGGTATGGCAAAATAAGATCGGGCAAATGAGTTAACTTTGCGAGGTATTGCCGGGCAATGGAATCCCGGAGCTCCAACCATGAATCGAGATGCCCAAGTTTTACAGTAAGAATAGCCGCCTGGATCCCATCCAATCTTGAATTTCTACCCTCAAATTCATGGTGATATTTTTCAACCCTTCCATGATTGGCTATCATTCTGCATCGTTTTGCCAGGTCCAGGTTGTTTGTAACAATTGCTCCACCATCACCAAAAGCACCAAGATTTTTCCCGGGATAAAAGCTGAACGTCCCAATATCTCCAATCGCTCCAACCCGCCTCCCTTTATACTCGGCGCCATGAGCCTGGGCACAATCCTCAATGATCCGAAGATTATATTCTTGAGAGAGCTGATTCAGGGCTTCCATATCACAAGGGTGACCGTATAAATGAACTGCTATTATTGCCGCTGTTTGCGGGGTTATACGTTTTTTTACATCCTCTGGAGAAATTGTATAGGTACGGGGATCACAATCACAAAACACAACCCGATGCCCGGTCCGGGTTACTGCCTCACTGGTGGCTATGAAGGTATTAGCAGGGACAAGAATTTCACTTCCAGGCGGGAGCGAAAGAGCCTCTAAGGCTATTTCTATTGCATCTGTGCCATTTCCGACCCCAATACAATAAGATGCTTGCTGATACCTGGCAAATTGTTCCTCAAATTGAGCAACGTCTTTGCCACCGACAAAAGAACTCCGGGAAATAACCGCCTGGATTGCTTCATCTATTTCGTCTTTTATCGTGAAGTATTGCTTCTGTAAGTCTAGAAATTTAATCATCTGATTTTCTTAATAATGTATTTTACGAAGGTATCGGGCCGGATTACCCGCAACGACATGGAAAGAAGGAACATCATTGACCACAACACTGCCAGCCCCAATCAAGGCATTTTTACCGACAACAACACCCGGAAGAATCGTGACGTTTGCCCCAATCTTTGCAGACTCTTCAATTACCGGTCCGGTTAAGTTTTTTTTCACATCAGGCGAGCAAGGATATCTGGCATTGGTCAAAGCAACGTTAGGGCCAATCCAACATCCTTTATTGAGCCGAGAGAATTCCGGGATAAACGCCTGTGAATGAATCCGGACCCCATCCTCGATGACAATATGATGTTCGAGCACGGCCATTGTACCAATGCTGACATGATCCCCAATCAGGTTAAGTTCCCTTATATTTGCCTTATTCCCTGTTTGAAAATAATTTCCAATATGACAACCGCCATAAATCACAGTATGACTCCTGATCACGGCATGATCACCAATTACCGTCTCTTCATCGGTCTGCCCAGAGAAAGGCGCCCCAATCACACAGAAATCTTCAACAATCACATCTGCTCCAAGCCTAACACCCGGATAAACAACTGCAGTTGGTGCAATTTTGCTCATATTTTTCCTAGGCGACATTGTTTCGGCATAAAACGAAGTGACACTTCCCGATTGGTTTCAATTGACTCATAAATTGCCATAATTAACTCGAGGGATTTACGCCCTTCAAGACCATCAACAAGGGCTTTTTTACCATCAACAATTGAACTGACAACATGCTCAAGATACGCTACATGTCCAAATCCATAGACATTTGGCGGATTTTGACGATAATCATTAATGATTGAAGCATCCTCATCTCGTTGCTCTGCGAAGTTCCAGATCTTCATCTCATTAACGGCGAAACCTCCAATCTCGACAGTTCCTTTTTCGCCAAGAATGGAAAGAGACCCTTCCAGATCCTTCGGCCTGGTGGCTGTCGTCGCTTCGACAATGCCTAACGCTCCACTCCGAAATTTAATGAGCGCGACCCCGGTATCCTCCGCTTCGATATTGACTAGGGAAGTCGTCGACTTTGCAAAAACCGATTCTGGTTCCCCGAGCATCCATTCGAGTAGATCGATGTGATGACTCGCCTGGTTTGTAAAAACACCACCATCCATGGCCCACGTCCCGCGCCAGGCATCTTGATCATAATATTTTTGGGTCCGACACCAGCGAACCCGTACAGTACCCATGACTATCTTTCCAAATCGCTCCTCCTCGATTGCAGAACGAAGTTTCTGCACCGGCAGATTATAACGGTTTTGTTTAACCACGAATAATTTTATCCCCGCGGCATCGCAGGCACGGATCATGGAATCGGCATCATCGATGGTTAATGCCATGGGTTTTTCAACGACAAAATGTTTACCGTATCGTGACAAAGCAAGAACATTTCCAGCATGGTTGCCACTCTCGGTGAGAATATTCAGAACATCAATGCGATCCCCCATCGCAACCATCATCTCATGGGGATCACTAAACCAGGGAATATTATATTTTTCTCCATAAGTTTTAGCTCTATCCACTATCAAGTCACAGACAGCTACCAGTTCCGCACCTTGAATCTGTTTACCCCCGATAATTTCAGCGTGTTTCTTTGCAATTCTACCGCACCCAACCAAGGCAAAACGAACCATAAGTCCTCCCTTCCATAAGTCCCAATAATCTTCTATAATCTAGACAAATCGGATACTTATGATATTAAATTTCAAAGGGCGAAAGTCAACATCTCCCAAGGATTGCTTCAAGCTCCAATTGAGAAGGATAATTGATCAAAACTCCTCTCTGTTTCCCTTTATAAACAAAAAGACTTCCAGCGGCAGCGGCATCCGCTCCAGCTTGAATTGCTTCGTGCATATGCACCAAATTACCGGCTCCGCCGCAGACAATGAGTGGTAAAGAAATCATCTTACTGATCCTCTCGATCAATTTCAGATTATACCCTTTCATACCCCCATCATTATCGACAAAATTAAGAAAAATTTCTCCAGCCCCATCATTTTCCAGGCCATTAATATGGTCTTCAATAGTCACTTGAACTGTTTTCCCTTTGATATAATCATACACCTTTTCTTTTCCCAATAGAGTCGTTTTGATATCAATCGCACCTACAATACTCTGGCTACCGAACTCATCAGCGCATTCTGCTATCAACCTGTTACCCTCAAGCAGACTCCTATTCATCGCGACCTTCTCAACACCGACCTGGAATATCCTCCGAACCTGATTAATATTGCTAATTCCACCACCATAACAAAACGGCATAAATGCCTCGCTGGCAATATCTTCAATGAACCCAAGATCCGGTCCTCTTCCTTCTCTGGTCGCAGATATATCAAGGACAATGATTTCATCCACTTCCATTTCGTTAAAAAGCCGGATGGCATTAATCGGATCACCTAAATAGTTTCCATTTCGGAAGTTAACGGTTTTATAAAGACCGCCATCCTGCACGAGCAAAACAGGAATAATACGAGGCCTCATAAATACTCCACAAAGTTCTTGAGTAACTTCATGCCGTATTTATGACTTTTTTCGGGGTGGAATTGAACACCGAAAATATTTCCATGCTGGAAGGACGATGCAAATTCATACCCATAGGTGGTAGTGGTCAGAACATCGGCTGTATTTTCGCACAGAACATGATATGAATGAACAAAATAAAACCGTGCGTCATGACTCAGACCATCCATTAAATCACTTTCCTTCCGTGGAATGATAACATCCCAACCCATATGAGGAATCTTGAGCTGCTTAGTCCTTTGGCGATCAAAACGGACCGTTCGCCCTTTAACCCAACCAAGACCGGAATTTTTCCCCTCCTCACTGCTTTCGGTCATGAGTTGCATTCCCAGGCAAATACCAATGATCGGTGTAGCTTGCACCAGCACCTTTTCATTCAAAATTGGAATCAAACCCAAATTCTCCAGGTTTGCCACCCCCTGATCAAAAGCACCAACACCGGGCAGGATCAGCTTCTCGGCTCGAAGGATCACTTCCGGATCCGATGAAATGATCCCCTCTGCGCCAACCTTTTTCAACATATTCAGGATAGACCCGACATTCCCCATATTATAATTAACAATTATTATCATCGTGCTTCCTACTTAATTAAAGCGCTAAATCAATCTTTCACTTTTAAATTCCAAGGCATATCAAAAACACGGCTGCTCAAATACCATGTAAGTAGAAAACTAATCAAAAACGACACGGTAGAAGCCTGGGCAGCTCCAACTGCACCATTTTGCTTAATAAACCAATAATTCAGAATGACATTTATTGTCGCAGTAAAAAATGTGACCAAAGCGAGAAGATGAGTAGCCCCGGCATAAAAAATATAATTTGCGACCATATAGTACATTCCACTAAAAGAACCTCCAATGGCTATCCAGACAATATATTTTACAGCGCCACCAAAGGCTTTCCCAATAAAGAATGGGATAAATATTGGAGCGAGAAAGGCAAGGGCTATCGCCAAACCAAAAATGACCAAAAAGTATTTATACGTTAACTTAACTATCTTAAGTTTAATGGCTGGTTCTTCCTTTTTTAACCTTTCAAAAAGCCATGGAACATAAGCTCGATTGAACGAAGAGGCCAGTATTTCAATGATCATTCCGATTTGGAAACCTACGGCATATATACCAGTATCATGAATTCCCACCATGTTGGTAATGAAGAGGCGATCAGTCTGAGTGATTAACATTCCACCAAGAGCATGAGGAATCAAAGGACAACCAAACTTAAGTCCCCGACGAATATCCTTACGATCAAAATTAAATTTAATCCAACCTGACCGAATCAACAAAATAAATCCAAATATCGAAAAAAGTGTGATTGTTACAATGTATGCGATGATACGTCCCTTCCAATCCATTCTTTCTACTACAATTAAGTAGACTGAAAGGCCGACATTAATAACCATCTGGAGAATCTGGAATGTTGCAAAATGGAAGGGTCGTCCCTGGCATTGCCAGAGAATCATACGAATCAAAATAATAAATTGCCCAAAAGCAATTACTACTACTGAAAATAACCACTGAGCGGGAAAAGAAGTCCAATGTGATACAAATCTAGAACCAATAAAAAGCAAACAAGAAACAACTACCGTACTCATAAATAGAATAAAAAAACTATTGCCAATGTATCTAGCAAGTTCCTCTTTCTTCATATCGTAAAAACGAACACTGATAGATCCATGGACGCTAAGCCCAATAAATGGACTTACAATACCGAGAATAACCGCCTGCATCGAGATGATACCATAATCCTCCGGAGTCAGAACTCGGGTCAAAACAGGCATTATAAAAAAAGGGATTGCCGCATTTATGACAGAAGAAAATGTATAGATTACCGACGAGCGAAGGAGGGATATTCCAACTATGCCCGTAGTATCAGAAGTTTTTTCGTTCAATGGACTTATCGCTTATCTTGATGCTTTTGCGTTAAAATTAAATATAGAAATAACAGTCTGACTTATCGATCGATTGCATTAAGTTCTTTTTGTGCCCTAATATTCCTGATCATTGAAACGACTTCCGAAATAGGGTCCACAAAAGACTCTCCGCTCATTTCCATATCGCCCAAGGGATCCACCTTCACCAATATTTGTCGTTTAATGGCCTCAGTTATCTCCTCAGTGGAGAACGCTGCGACAGCCCATCCTGATTCCATCTCTTTCGGAAAAAATTCCACCCCGAATTGATCCAAGATAACGGACGGCACACCAAAAAAAACGGCCTCAGTTATTACCGTTGAACAGAATGTCAAATGCACATCAACCTGACGCAATAAAGCCGGCAAGGGAATATCAGATGACCAATCCAAGTCAAATCGCCCCGCAATTTGTTGACTGAGAAGTTTCTTGATAAGATGCCGCTTATCCATCATCATGGGATGAAGGCGAAACCACCAATGGAAAGAGTCACCCATCAAAGAGATGGCTTTAAAGAGTGGTTCCAAAAATTTCGGCCCGGAAAATTCCGGTTGCAAGGTTACAAGGAGATGATACGTCGAGGGGATTGAATCTTTCAATTGACTGAGTTGCGAATCGTATCGTTTGATCGCGGTGTTATTCGAATCTTTCCAAAAAGAAAGCCAACGATTCCCGACAATCATCGGGATGTGGGCTCCAGGAGATTGACTATTCCAATCCCCAATAGTTTCCGCCTCGTACTCACTCCAGCAATAAAAATGCGAAGGCAATAGTTCATATCCATCTTGAGGAATCTTTATCCACCTACCGTACGCCTTATGCAAAGGGCCTTGGGCGCCATGCTGAATGTCAATAACCGGAATCCCGTATTGTCGGCAGGCATGAATAAAGGCCATCCCCTCAGTCCAATAATAACTGACGATAAATGCAACTGCAGGATTAAGCTTTTTGAGTATCTTAGTATAATATCTGGAGATATCTTCCAAACTCCTGATCTGACGCGACAACCAAAGGGAATCCAGGAGTGGCATCTGAGGAAATTTCTCCCCAAGAAAGGCCAGGAATTCCTCATAATTTGGTAGTGCCTTATATATATCTCGATCGGATGTACGAAACATGTTCTTCAGTAAAATGGTCGTCAAGGCCGGATGAATGAACATTGAAGGAGAGTGACGCGGCTGATAGTAACGATTCTGGGGGGTCATAAGAAACGATGATACGTCAGACAAAGACAGGGCATCTCGGATCGGATCACAAAATTTCTCATACCATTGCCCATCGATAGAAGAAAATGAAATGCCGTCACTCAACATGACTACATCAGCTTTATGATCACAGTGCGCATTATGGCTTGAATCAGCGATGGAGGAAAATGCATGTTTAAGAAACCCGCCGCAAAGAGAAAGGCCGGAGGCTAGACGAGAACGTCGTTGAGCCGCCTGTGGAGCCATTACATGGAAGAGCATGACCCCCAGATGCACCCGAAGGAGCGGCCAGATATGGATCCTGTTAACGAGCCATTTATCAACCGGGAATCGAACCTCGATCTCGTTGAGCACGTCCATGATTGCTGATGCCTGCATGATGACCGATTCCCATCTCTATACTAAATATATCCAGCTTCCTTCATCTAAAAGATCACCAATGAAACATTACGTCTGTCGATATCCTCGGAATGAGGCATCACGCTCGAAATAGAGCTTTCTGGTTTGCTCAATCATGGATTCGAGTTTTTTATGGTAGTAATTGGTCAACAGGGTGGAATTGGCTTCATAAAGAGCCTGATAAAATTCCTCATCAGTCAATTCCGTAAAGTTGACGGCAATCAGATCTGAATTGAGATGTTTATTGGTATAAAAATCCTCACAGTCTTTTAGAAGACCCTTTTCGATAGCATGGTAGTAAAGAGGGGAACCGGGATACGGAGTCACCGGTCTGATTGTCCGCATATAGGCCCCATCATCATATTTCATCGTAAATTCTACCCCCTTCCTCAATGTCTCCGTGGTGTCACCAATATTCCCGAACAGGACATTCAATCCCGGAGTTATTCCAACAGCGATGGTCGCCTCAACCCCCTTAATAATCTGTTTTGTGGAAAGGGCCTTATTCATTTTCTTCAAAACCAGATCATCCAGAGACTCAATCCCATAATTGATAAAGACACAACCTGCCTTTCTCATGAGTTTAAGGAGATCCGGTTTTGCATAATTAAGTCTACCGTTACAGTCCCATTTCACATTGAGACCGGCATTCATAAAATCATGGCAGAGTTGATCGGTCCGTTCCACCGAAGACATCAACAGTTCATCGGTAAAACTAACATGGGTAATCCCGTAATCAGCTTTCAACAAACGGATTTCTTCAATGATTGATTCACTACTTCGCGGTCGGAAGCCTTCATCCATACGGTAGCAGAAGGCACAATTAAAAGTACATCCTCTCCCCGACAATACCGGCATGACAAAATCGCTGTTCACGTTATGGGGCATACGGATAAGTTTATAATAATCTATGGGGAACAATGAGTAGGCCGGCAATGGAATGGTGTTGATATCCGAAATGAGTGGCCGCCGTTCATTAATAATGACTTGTCCTTCAGAACGATAAGCTATGCCAGGAACAGTAGACAGCGGACGATGCTTTTGGATAGCATCGAGAAGATCAATTATAGTTTCCTCACCCTCACCAAGGACCACCAGGTCAGCTTCAGTCTTCCCAAGGAAAAACTCAGGCTCCGGAGAAGGGCCATGACCACCGAGGATATAGAGAGGACGATGCTTCGAACGATTAACCGCCTCTGAAATCCCTAAGAGTTGAAGGTATTGATAATAACCTGCGATGATTCCAATTCCCACAACATCAAAATGCTTTTCATCAAGATAATGGGTTAAATGATCGTTAGAATAATGATGAACATCCTGATTGTAAATCTCAACTTCATACCCATGTTTAACAAGGGTTCCTGCAATATAAGCGAGCCCCTGAGGAAACCAATGAATATAGGAATCGTTATCGTATACGACTAGAAGAATCTTCATTAATTACCCTCATCAATCAGTTGAAAAGACAGATCATTAATTAAATAACAACTCACTCTCTGTATCCCGGCTCGCGAAAAACCGGCAATTCCCAATTTTCCTTGCCCGGGTATAAAATTCAGTTGGATCCCCCACGACCTATATCCCGCCACAAAAGGATTACAGGAAAGAATCTCACCGGTAGAAAAATCTTCGATTGCAACATAGGGAGTAGGACCAAAAAGATCAGTATCACTTTGAATGCAGACATAATCTTTCTTCAGCTCAACAGAAAATCTGGGCCCTGCGGATTTAGCGTTATTTAAATGCAAGCATTCAATTGCAGCGGTCTGCAGATTAGCATTGATAACTTCTACATCAGGATAATCCCGAGCAACAATTTTGATCGGCTCAAGAAACAAGTCGATTACAGCATCGCAGCGATCACGGAAATCATGCTCATATCCAGCGATGACCACGTCATGCCCGGCTCGGCAATCGTCAAAGGCCTTAATCACCTCGTCCTGGGGAAAATACATAATTCTGGTTTTGATATCTAAAAGTCGAAAGATAGCATGCTTCATTTCCCCGGGACATTGATGATTCGATTCACTTGGATGATAAGGAATCCAATTATTCGGGGCATCAGCCCACTGGAGGATTTCTCTGGTTTTTCTACCATCCGCCTCTATATTGTCCCAGTTGATAAAGGGCGAATTTCTGTTACTGATGTCGAAAGGGAAATACTGTTCAACAAAATGAGAGGAATGATTATTGGCTGTGGGTATTTCGACAACACCAGGAAAAAACCCACGCTGTACAACCATCCTGTTAAGAATTTTCAAATAATGACAGTTATGCAGCCAATCAAGTCCCCAGGCATTCCCAACCCCCGATTTGTCAGGATGATTATACATCCAATAAATTCCGTCGCCGAACCGGTCCATATCAGCCTTCCAGCGTTGGTTGATATGATCATAGATGGTGAACCAGCCAAAATCCCGTTCTACGGGATTCGTCTCAAATCCAGACCAACTTACTGGGAACCATGAGATAGATACCGGTCGGCCTTGCTGGTCAATTATCGTATTACGAAAACGGTCGGTAAAATAGGATGCTGTTGCACGATCGACTTCTTCCCACGTATTTAAGAGATCTGTGTGACGAGCATCAGTCACCGGCCCCATTGTGTTCAATATTGGAACGACATAGAGTCTTTTAGCCATGCTTCTGCCTCCAGGTCTTTGAGTACGAGTCCGAAATCTCATTGATTACCGGAAGCTCAATCGACTCTTTCTGGACTATGACGCAATATTCTTGAAATTGAGCCGGTTGATTGATTACATATCTGCCCGCCATGAAATCCCCTCTCCTGAGGAAAAAGTGCTCAAGAGCCAGATTTGCGCCATTGGACTCGACCAATTGTTTGAGGGCATTATAATCGGTGTAGTGATTGGGAATGTTTTTTTCCCTGGACTTAATCTCGGCTATTTGGGCATCCTCGTCATCGGGCATGAACTCATTGTTTTTTCCTGTCAAAAGTAATTTACCGCCGACCTTCAATACTCTGAGCATTTCAGCGATGGCGTAGCCTTGATCAGTAAGGTCAAAAACTCCCCAGCAAAGGACATAATCAAACGAGGAATCGGGAAAAGGTATTTTTTCTGCCGAACCGACTTTTATTTCCCCCGAAGATTGAGAAAGGCGCTCCATGGCCAATTTACAGGTCTCGTCAGAGACATCAATGCCACTGATATCTATCCCGTAATGTTTTCCTAGATAATCGACTAAACGGCCCAAACCACAACCTATCTCAAGCATTTGTCGTCCTGGTTCGATTCCCAGTTGGTCAGTATATTTAATGATAATATCCATATGGGGACTGGTGAAGGTCTCATCGCGGTTTCCGGTGTCACGATCAATAAGTTCACAGTTCCGCTTGAGATAAGCAATATATTCCGGGGTGTTGAAATACTCTTTTTCGTGGTCGCTCATACAAACTCCAATCTTATAATTCTGGGTTGGAAAGGGCTACAGGCTGAAACCATCATCAACAATGATATTTTGTCCATTAATATATCTGGAAGAATCGGAAAGAAGGAACAGAAGTGTGCCGACAATATCATTCTCTCCCAACATGCCCTTGGTAAGACAATGACTGTTGTACGATTCTATAAACCGATCAGGCTGGTTGTCTAAGATTCCACCAGGGCTTATGGCGTTCACATGAATCCCGCAGCCTTGATAGTATCTTGCGATATATCTTGTGAGCTGAATAATCGCCGATTTAATAGCCGCATATTCAACCGGCATGGTCATTGAGGTCTCTCTATAAATTTTAAAGCGTGGAGCCATGGCACCATAGATTGAGGCAAGATTTATGATTGAGCCTCCTCCGTTGTCTTTAAAATATTCGGCAATCTGTTGGGCAACGAGAAAATACCCCCCAAGATGCCTAGAGACATTATCACAAAAATCTTCGTATTCAACATCCTCAAATCGTCTGCCAAAATTCTGATTTCGGGGATAGGCATTATTAACAAGAGCATCAATTTTGCCATGTTTTCCCCTGACTTCCTTGATCATTTCTCTTACTGATTCTTTTGACGTAATATCAACGGTAATTAAATCAACTCGGGCATGGGGGACTTCCTGTTGGATCAATAAAATTGCTTCATGACCGAGGTCACTATTGATGTCGGCAATAATACCGACCCCTCTTTGCCTGGCGATCCCTTTCAAAAAGGCCTTCCCAAGTAATCCAGCCCCTCCTGTAACGATGACAACTTTATCTTTCAACATACCTTGATTGTCCCCATTTTTTCAGGCAAGTCGCCGAAACCCGGCATGACAGACAGAACTCTTGAGGTGCTTTTCCGGTTGACCTGTAGCAACGGCTTTGGCGATGAATCCAAATACCTCGTCAGCAGTATTGAGGTATTGGTCGACTACCTCATAGGAGTGGGCCAACGATGCATAAAATACGGTACTCGCCAAAAATCCTCTGGTCAGCATTTCTTGAGTAAAAAGGGTCTTAAGCACCAGTGGTTGTGCATGGTCAAAACTAAAATGCCCAAGGGGAAGAATTCCTGAAATGTTAATGCCCAGTTGATGTCCTTTTGAAATTTGTCGCCACCCCTCTTGAATCCTTTTCCCAATGTCACATAAGTGAGCGGGCACTGATCGATTCTGCAATTTTTTAATTGTGGCAAGGGCTGCGACAGGACCTATTCTTTCTGTCCAATAGGTACTACTTATAAAACTCTCCTGGGCGGCCGACATGACTTCAGATGTACCAATAATGGCCCCCATTGGATAACCATTACCCATTGCTTTTCCAAAAACAGCAATATCAGGTTTCACATCATAGAGAAGATGCGATCCGCCCAAGTTCATCCTCCATCCCGCAGTAATTTCATCGACGACAAAAACAATGCCGTTCTTCTGGGTTACAGCCCTGAGTGTAGCCAGAAATTCAGGGGTGGGTGGTTGATTACGGATGGTTTCAAGGACAACAACCCCCACACGTCCTGCGTGTTGCTTAATGAGGCGAAGAAATCCTTCAATATCATTATAAATAAAAGGGTACGCAGTCCCAGTGAGTGCACGAGGGACCCCTCGAGGTTCAAGCCCAGGGAGGAGATGGCCATCAAGGGCAGTTTCTTTGCCTAAATTTGCAGCGAGATACCAGTCATGCCACCCGTGATAACCACAGAAAAGAACAATATCCTTCTGTGTAAAAGCCCTGGCAATACGCACTGCGACTGCCATTGCTTCCCCACCGCTTCGGGTGTACCTGACCATCGAGGCCCAAGGATGAAGATTGCAAAGCACTTCTGCCAATTCGACTTCTTCCGGGGCATTAAGTAAGCACATATTCCCATTATCTACCGCTTTCTTCACCGCAAAATTCACATCATCATCAGCGTAGCCGAGTATACATGCACCAATCCCCATGGTAACCATGTCGAAATACTTGATATCATCAAGATCCCAAATTTCACAACCCTTTGCCTTACTATAATAGGCCGGCCAAAGATCAGGGAGAAACATTTCAGGTCGCTTTGAGAGCAGCTGGGTTCCTCCCGGGATGAGTTTTTTTGCTTTTTGATAAAGTTCCTGCGATTTCCCCATATGAATCATTTCTCCAATCTGGGAGGATTTGAAGTTTCGGCCTGGATGAGTTGTTTCAATACCGCGATATCATCTGCCAGGGTATTGGGATAGATCTCCCTCCCATTGACCGCCCCTATAAAAGAACCAAGCTCTTCAATATACATCTCTTCGATTATGTTTTTATTATATCCGTCATAACCAGGAGAAACTTGATAAGCAAATAAAACCCATTCCCCTGATGCAGCATCAAAGACCTTTACATGAGGGTCATCCCACCGCCAGGCAATTTGTCCCTTCTCCATATTTAAAATGAGGTTCCTCGTTGCATGTCGAGCCACGACATCAACCAACATAGTTCCGAAGCCCTGGGAAAATTTCAGTGCAACTGCATAGGTATCAGTTATTTCGGCCCCAACATCCATGGTCCGACCGAAAAGGCCGGTCACCTCCGCCGGGAATCCGATCAAATCCACAATCCATGTCAGTTCAAAAGGTACGATCTCACGGGCCCCACCCGTTGAAGGATTAGAAACATAATACTCAGTTACCTTTTCCCAGGGGTGCCAGTCAGGAAGATACTGACCTGAATGATACGAAAAATTGGTGAATTTCCCGTATTGCTCACTCTTTATAAGTTTTTTGATTATTTTCACAGCCGGATGGAAACGCAGGGTACAGGATGGTGCAATCAGCACTTTTCTGGATTTGGCCATAGAGTCAAGCTCTTCAAGTCCGTCAAGGAGAACACTCGCCTCAACAAAAGCCGGTATACCCAAATCAACAGCCGTTTTCATATACTCAAGATGACAGTCCGGAGGAACCGAAATAATATGAACATCAAACCTTGAACATACCGAATTATGAAGTTTATCAAGGGTCTTGACCTGATAGAGTTTTTGAGTCTCCAAACGACGGTCTTCGCGAGGATCATACCCTGTTATATCGTCATACCCCAAAGATTTAAGACACCGAATCCGTCGCTTTCCCATTGAGCCAAGACCAATAACAAGAAATTTCATATTTTTTCCTTTCGATGTTGCATAATCACCTCAACACACAAAAAATCATAAAGATCATCAATTTCATAGGCTTGATATCGCTGAATCAAATAGTAGGTGCTCCGCTCGGGATAAAAAGTTTTTTCCTTCAGGAGGATCTCAGTTTTTACAATATAAGCAACACCATAGGGAAAATAAGCCGGAGAATTATCCTGTCGGCGGGTTTCCTGGCTGAGCTCTTTACAAAACGGTTCAAGAGAATGATCGACAATGCGTTTCATAATTGATGGATGCTCGTGTACTTCACCAATACTGGTAATCGCGTCATAACGTTCTGCCTGGTCAACAACAGCCTCTATCATCGAATCGATGTCATCACTTTCACGTAAGGGTGAAGTCGGCTCCAGAAGTACGATATAATCAAACCCTCTTTTTTCAATTTCTCGATAGTAATTAATGGTATGCAAAACCGCATCAAATGTCGGAGTCTTATCCTGGGCCAGTTCAATCGGCCTAAGAAACGGAACTGATGCCCCGAAACGTCGAGCAATTTCAGCTATCTCCTCACTGTCGGTTGAGACCATTACTTCATCGACATGCATTGAATGCCGTCCAGACTCAATGCTCCAGGCAATCAGCGGATTCCCACATAGAGGTCGAATATTCTTCCCTGGAAGCCCTTTACTGCCTCCCCGAGCAGGAATAATCACCAAAAATGTTTTATCTTTGTACATGGGTTAAAATTCACTTCTAAAATCGTTAGTTGCACGGATCAGATCATTCATCTGACCAATGTCGATCCAGTATTCCCGAATTGGGAATACTGCAATTTCCGGACTCTGCTGCTGGAGAGACTCAAACAATTGGGGCATGTCGAAATATGTATCTGGGGGAATATTATCGATCACCTCAGATTCAAGGACATAGATCCCGGCGTTAACAAAATAACGTTTTACCGGCTTTTCTTTAATCCCAAGAAAATGATGCTGGTCAATCTTGACTACCCCGTATGGAATCTGATGGTTATATTCCCGGACACACATTGTTGCTTTAGAATGGTGCATGGTGTGGAAATCGAGGAGATCACCGAAATTCACCTTGGTAAGAAGGTCCGCATTCATAACGAGAATTGGTGATTCCGGCCGCTCGGTTAAGAGACTGAGAGCCCCTGCAGTTCCCAACTTCTGTTTCTCCTGAAGATACCGAATCTCAACCCCCCAGTTACTTCCATCACCAAAATGCTCCATAACCATCTGAGCCATGTAATTAACCGAGATATAAAACCGTCTAATTCCATTGTCGATGAGATTCAGCAGGATTGTTTCAAGAATCGGGCGGTCCCCTACCTGAAGCAAAGGCTTCGGGCAAGTTTCAGTCAAGGGATGAAGACGGCTGCCAAGTCCTCCTGCCATCAAAATCGCAATATTATCTCGGGGAGGGGCTCCCACAAGATCATCAATCAGTTCAAGGCCAACAATAATTTCATTGTCATCCACGATGGGCATATGATGCAGACGCTTAAGTTTCATAGTGGCAAGAATTGCCTCACGCCCCTCCCCCTTTCTGCAAACATACGGACATCTTTGCATGATCTTTTCCACCGGCTCACTGAGGTCTAAACCTTTCAATATCCCCATGCGAATATCCCCATCGGTCACAGTGCCCAGCAAATTATTTTCAGCATTGGTAACCAAGGCTATCTGGAGAGCACTTTCAGTGATCTGTCGAATAGTGTCTCTGATGGACGTCTTTGGAGAGACCAATGTCCGTTTCCAGTCTTTCATTTTTCCACCTCATTCGCCGGGACTCCCATAACAACCGCCCCATCTAAAACATCTTCTAAGACCAAAGCTCCAGCGGCAACAAGTCCAGCACTGCCAATGTTTTTCCCCTGGATTACAATAGCTCCGGCGCCGACAAACGACCTTCCTTTCATCGTGACATTCCCGCAAAGGGTAACACCGGGTGAAAGATGGGTATGATCACCGATCCAGCAGTCGTGGTCTATCGTTGTGCCGGTATTGATGAGACAATTACCACCGATTGAACAACCTGGCTGAATGACTGCCCCGGCCATAACCTGAACCCCTTCGCCCAACGAAACATCTGTGGCGATGATAGCAGAGGGATGAATGACGGATGTAAAACAATATCCCAAAGCTTTATATCTCTCAAAGAGGTCCGCACGCCTCAACGGGAGGTTTATTGATCCAATTCCATTGACGAGAAGGACTTCCGAGGAGCCATATTGAGAAATGATCGAATCGTCACCAAGAACACGAACTCCGCCGATCCGGTGAGCATGCTTCGTCGAATCGGCATCCGTGATTCCAAGGATATCTACTCCGGAAAGTCGTAAGGCATCGATTAGCACCTTGGCATGCCCACCTCCCCCGATAATGATCACAGACTGGCTCATGTCTCAATGGCCTCATCTTGACTAAAATTATGGGGAGCCTTCCGTCCCAACACATCCCAATAGAGCATTGGAGATATACCGATCCCAGGTCGTTTACTCGTAACATTATTCCGGGTAAATATTTCATCTCTTTCGATATCACAACTCGCCACAAGACTCCGCCGAGCGACAACAAGATTGCTCATTTCGCAGACCGAAGGCTCCTTAACCCCTGAACCAAGAGCCAGTTCCACCTCGCGAATGGCACCCACCATGGCGCGTAATTCATGAGGCTCGAGAGATGCCCGGTGGTCAGGTCCGGGAAGCTCACGGTCCAAAGTAAAGTGTTTTTCGATAATTGAGGCGCCTCGCGCCACAGCAGCAATGGCGACAGACATTCCCGACGTATGATCAGAAAATCCAACTGCCAGTCCAAACGCCTCACGCATGCTATCCATGGCCCTGAGATTCACTGCCGTGATCGGGGCAGGGTACTCGGTAGTGCAGTGGAGAAGCGTTACCTTTTCTTTAAGTACCTGCTGACCTGATTCAGATTTAAATGCCAACCGGAAGGCACTCTGTGAGGGCTTATGATCTTTTTCCAAATAGCCAAAGGCCATCACCTCAAGAGCCTCATTGACTTCCTGCAAGGTACTCATCCCGGTCGAGAGGATTATTGGCCTTCCCGTGCCGGCTGCTGCAAGGAGTAGCGGGCCATTGGTTATTTCACCTGAAGACACTTTGATTAGAGGTACACCAATCTGTTGGACCAGAAAAAAGAGACTTTCCTCGTCGAAAGGTGTTGAAAGGAATTGGA
Source organism: Pseudomonadota bacterium (assembly GCA_018814305.1). Lineage (GTDB taxonomy): Bacteria > Desulfobacterota > Desulfobulbia > Desulfobulbales > JAGXFP01 > JAHJAA01. The sequence continues at coordinate 82,978 of JAHJAA010000079.1, read as the reverse complement.
TGCCCTGGACACGACAATGGGCATCAAGGGCCAAATGCAAAGAATCGTCCAACTCAAGATTTTTAAGCATCTGATACTGTGATTCAGTTGATCCAGTGGCTTTTATCTGATATTCCGCCTTGGAGGCCGATCTGTTCACCAACGATTCAGCCCGAAAGGTCTGAAATTTAACCGCATCCGCGCCGGCCTCCACCGCAACGTCGATAAGACGGAGGGCCATATCCAGCGACCCGTTATGATTGACCCCAGCTTCGGCAATAATATAAGTGCGTTCCGTTTTCATTGGACCAAATCAAAAAATCTTTTTCTTAAAAGCTGCCTGTAATCGGGTATCCCTTTCAGGACAGCAACGATACGCTGCGCGCTCCCCCCCTCCCCAAAAGGATTCACCGCATCCGAACAATCCATATCAAAGGCTGTCAACACTGCCTCCACGATCTCATTTGCCACCGGTCGGCAATTAATCACCGACGAAGCTTGACTTCGACCCTTTTGGCGATCTCCGATATTGACTGTCGGCTTTCGAAATGATGGGACTTCATAGAGACCACTTGAAGAATTCCCTACAACTGCGTCCATTTGGCCGATCATGCTCAAATAGCGAACCTGCCCTAACGAAGTAAAATCTTTTGCCTGCGGATGCGAGGCGGTGTAGTCACCGATTAGGTCAATAATAGTGTGGGAATCAGGATCGGCATTGGGGTGGGTGAAGATAACCCCAACCCCCTCCCCCAAACGGTCGAGCGCCATGAGAAGCTCCCGAAACTGTGTTCCGGCCGATTGCTCGTCCAGAGTCGCAGGATGAAAGGTCACGAGGACATTACGTTTCCGAAAAACAAAGCCCAATTCCTGTTCGAGAGTTGCCCGGGGAAGGAGCTTGATCCTCCTGATCACGTCGATTCCAGGACTTCCGACAGTATAAATATGCTCTGGATCTTCGCCCAATTGTCTAACCCTGCGGGCTGCATCTTTATTGGTTACAAAATGGAGATGTGCCATCTTGGTGATACTGTGTCGAATAGCCTCATCAAAGGCGCCCTCAGTCGTATCACCTCCAGCAATATGTGCTACAGGAATCCGCGCAATAAGGGCCGCCTGGGCAGCGGCAAGAATCTCATAGCGATCACCCAGGATGACAACCAGATCAGGCCTGAGCCTTTCCAGCACATCGGCAAATCCCATAACTCCCCTCCCGAGAGAACGGGTTACGGACAATACTGTATCTTCGATCAATTCAAGGTCGATCTTCGCATCAATAGAATATCCATCTTTCTCTATCTCGAGCCAGGTTGAACCAAACTGAGGGGCAAGATGCATGCCCGTGACAATCACCTGCAGACGGAAAAGGGGCTCGTCCCGGATGGCACTCATCACTGGAGCAAGCAGGCCATATTCAGCCCGGCTTCCCGTTACCACGCAGATATTACGCATCGAGCACATCCCCTCCCAAAACAGCGCTACTCGGGATATTGATAATACGACTCACTAAATTCTCGGAGGTAGAGAGATCCATCCGAGGGCAGTCCTGGAACATCGGTAAACGATGCATGGGCGTCCATGCCGGACGGGCCTGGACCCCATTCGATCCAAGTATTTCGAGCAGGCTATCCCTTTGCCCGACAAAGTTTTGATCCAACAACAATGTGTTTAGCCAATAGTTACTCCTGGCCGATTTCGGTTCCGTAAAAAAGGTGGCCCCACTCACCGATACTAAGGCCTTTTGATAGCGTTTTGCTAGAATACGCTTTTGGGTAATGAAGGAAGGAAGTTGTTCGAGTTGGGCGCACCCTAGGGCTGCATTGATATTTGGCATACGATAATTATAGGCAACGAGATCATGGCGTAATTCCCAAGGATGAGCAACCCGGGCCGTGGTGGTTAAATGCTTTGCTAACCGCCCAAGATCTTCATTATTGGTCAGAATAGCACCGCCACCACCTGAGGTCACCACCTTGTTTCCATTAAAGCTCAACGCTGACAAAAGTCCGTGATGACCGGTATGTTTTTCTTTGTAAAAAGAGCCGAGGGATTCGGCAGCATCTTCGACCAAAAGGAGCCGATACTTATTGCATACCTCCACGATACCATCGAGATCAACAGGGTGTCCAAAAGTGTGCATTGGAACCAAAGCCCGGATCGGCCTACCGGTTACTTTATTATAACATCCGTCGTGATTGACCGTCACAGTCTCTTGAAGATATTCATCAAGCTTTGTTGGATCCACACCCAAAGTACTTATAGCACTGTCCACAAAGTGGGGAGTAGCCCCACAATAAACCACAGCATTAGCCGTTGCAACGAAGGTGAGAGTCGGCACGAGAACCTCGTCTCCCGGTTTCACCCCTGCCAACAGAAGACACACATGCAGGGCGGCGGTGCCATTCACCACAGCAACGGCATGTTTCACGCCGGTGTACTCGATCAGCAGATCCTCAAACCGGTCGACATACGCACCGACAGATGAGACCCAACCCGAATCAAGACATTCTTTCACATAAGCCCATTCATTCCCATTGAAATTCGGTTCATGAAGGGGAACTACAGGCAGGTTCTCAGGGAGAACACTCTTGATCGCCTTAACAATGTCCTCGTATGGAAAATGGTTGGTCATTTCAAATATTGTAAAGATGTGCTTTATAGGCAGTTAGATTCTTCGAATCAACAAACCAAGAGACCGTTTCGGTCAAACCACGTTTAAAACCATCCATCCCGGCATAACGAGGCTCCCATCCAAGAAGTTGGCGAGCCTTTGAGTTATCAGCCCATAATCGTTCAACTTCACTTTTTTCCGGACGAAGACGCTGATCATCGGTCCGAATTTCAACCTCAACTCCCATGACTTCAGCAATCAAGTTAACCGTCTCACCGATGGAAACTTCAAAATTGCTCCCGATATTAATAACCTCCCCGACGGATTTATCGGAAAAGGCAACGGCTTCAAATCCTTTTACGGTGTCAAGAACGTAGTTAAAATCCCTGGTGGGATGCATTGAGCCCAATTTCAAAACCCTTTTCCCATTAGCTATCTGAGTAATAACAGTCGGGATCACCGCCCGGGCTGACTGACGTGGACCATAAGTATTAAAGGGGCGTATTATGGCTACAGGAGTTCCAAAGGAATTGTAATACGACATGGCAATTTGATCAGCCCCGATCTTACTTGCGGAATAGGGAGACTGTCCCTGCAAGGGATGATCCTCTGTAATCGGCACAAATTTGGCGGTTCCATAGACTTCACTGGTGGAGGTATGAACCACCTTTTCGACCTCAAGTTCCCGAGCTGCCTGAACCACATTCAGAGTCCCCTTGATATTGGTGTCGACATAGGTTGCAGGAGAATGATAGGAGTAAGGAATGGCGATGAGAGCCGCCAGATGAAGGACAATATCACAACCTCGCATGGCCTCTTTCACGCCATGGGGATCGCGAATATCACCGGCAAAAACCTCAATATTTTCTCTAATCTCAGCTGGAGACTGATCAAGCCACCCCCACGAATTAAAAGAATTATAGAGTACAAACGCCTTAACCTGATACCCCTGTCGAACCAGATACTCAGTCAAATGCGACCCAATAAACCCGTCTGCACCTGTCACAAGAATTTTTTTGGTATTTTTCATTGGTTTGCCAGCCAGTTGGGATAATTAGAGCTTAATCAACAATTATCCTTATTTTTCCAGATCAATAATTTGGGACGTTTCTCCAATATTCCAGACATCGATTCAAATTCTCCAGAGGTTAAACAGATTGTCCGTATTTTTCGAACGATATACTTCTCCGTCTTGCTAACAAGATCGGCGAGATTAGTCTGATCAATATTCCCAACCAGCACGAGATCGATCAGACCGGAATCCTTACCCTCGGCATAGTCATCGATCAGGTATGCAGCATCAAGGTCCCCGAGACGTTCTACTATTGAGTCTAAAATCCTGTCCATGCCCATGGCCTTCTTGACCATGGAGTTGAGCTCAAAGAAAAGCGGATGCTGCTGGTTAGCATGATAGAGGATTTGTCGGCCATTCTTTTCGCTGGCTATAAAACCGGCGTCTTTAAGTTGGCGTAATTCGGTACTAACGAGACCCGTTGAAATATTGAATTCATCAGCAAGTTCACGCAGATAGGCCTTGCGGGCAGGATTCAAAAAAAGCCTCATCAGGATACTGACCCTGGTTTTAGAGGTGATAAGGCTATTCAAGAGAGAAACCATCTTAACTTCTTCTGATATAGATTTTAACGGAGTATGGCCGAAGGCCTTTACGTTCTTATTTTAAGAACATTATAGACACCAAGACATGACAGGTCAACAAGAAAAATCGTATCACATCTTCAGCAAAAAACACAATTTAGGGGCTCGAAAATACTGATGTACCTGGATCGCGCCCGAATTTGGGACAGGTTGGATTGCGCCGATTGAGTAAAACCACAGGCGTAGCATCGCTACGGCGAGGATTTTGCGATTGAGACGCGACCCAAGATGACCCGAAGGCGGGATGCGTTATGGTATATCAGCATTTTCCGTGCCCCTTAGACCCGATCAAGAAGGGTTGCATATTTATTCGCGATCACCTGCCAGTCAAATCTCTTTTTCAAAACCTTCCTTGCCCGACGGGCCAAATCTTTTCGCTGATCCACTTTGTTCAAGCCTTTGATAATCGCTTGAGATATTGCCTCTGAACTTTTTTGTTCTACTAAAAACCCAGTACTCCCATCTTCGATTATATCTCCAATCCCGCCGGTCCTGGTACCGATCACCAGACAACCAGATAACCCAGCCTCGACAAAGGTCAACCCAAAACCTTCGGCGTCCCCTCCTATGCTTGTAATTGATGGTCCGATAAACAAATCCGCCGTGGCATAATACGCGGGGAGTTCATGGTTTGGGATGGCTCCAGTAAAAGTCACATGCTCGGCTAAGGATAATTGACGAGTGAGTCCATGAAGCTCTTCATCCAACTCTCCCTTACCAATGATGACCAAGCTAACCTCGGGAAATTGTGCTACGACCATCGGCATGGCCTCAAGCAGATACCGAACCCCCTTTTTCTCAGACAACCTGCCGACGAAAAGCAAAAAACCTCCATTAATTTTATAACGATTACGGAGGTCCTGAGCAAAAAGATCTGGGTGAAAAGCAGTTGCGTCAACTCCCATGGGAATCACTGAAACATCCAAACCGGGAACCAGCTCATGTATCCGGGCGGCCAGATCCCCACTCACTGCAGTCACCCGGGTTGCCCGCCTCAGAGTGAACTGTTTCAATAATGTTGGTAACCATCCCTGGAGACCATAGACATCTCCACCATGAGCCGTGACCAGGAAAGGGGTACTGGAAATGACATTAATTATAGCGGCAATCAGCCCTTGGGGCAGGAGCCAATGGGCATGAATACAATCGATTCTGAGTTTGCGGACAAGACGGAAGGCGGAAAAGAGTCCCGCCAATAGAAACAGAGGAAGCAGGAGATAATTGAGATGATTCGCCCGGAGGGCCGGCAGGATGGCCTTTTCACCGGCAAGAACTTCAAAACGTGACCAGCAATACCGAAACCGATATATGGTCAGGTCATCACGAACTTCATGGGGCAAGGCCCCTGGATAATGTGGCGCAAGGACTGTAACCTCAAAACGATCAGTTAACCGTTTTGAGAGTTCATCAACAAATGGGGGAGTCGTGTCATTCGCCCAACGAGGAAAGGTAGAGGTCAGGACAAGAATTTTCTTTTTTTTCATTTCACGCGGTACTGACCTGTTGATCACAACCGTTCCCAAAAAAGAGGTGCGATTCCTCAGACCTCGAAAATAAAACCATTCACACAGAAGGTCATGGCTCTAAAAAAACACCAGCTCATTTTCCCCATTTACCACAGATACGTTTTACCGCCTCTTGAACATTTTCACGTCCCCCAAAGGCAGACAATCTGAAATAGCCTTCCCCACTGGGACCAAAACCGCTTCCCGGGGTACCAACCACATGACACTCGTTTAACAGTTTATCAAAAAAATCCCAACTTGCCATACCTTGGGGGGTTTTCAACCAGATATAGGGGGCACTTACTCCGCCAAAACAGGTAATCCCCGCCTGCCCCAAACCCTCTCTGATGATTCGGGCATTTTCCATATAATAATCAATCACCCCTTGAACTTGTGCCCACCCCTCATCGCTATAAACCGCCGCAGCAGCCTTCTGAACCGGGAACGAAACCCCATTGAACTTAGTGGTTTGCCTCCTGTTCCAAAGAGCATTCAGCTTAATCCGTTCTCCGGATGCCGTCTTAGCAGTCAACTCTTCAGGAATCACCGTCAAACCACACCTAACCCCGGTAAATCCGGCCGTTTTCGAAAACGAGCGAAATTCTATGGCACATTTCCGGGCGCCAGGAATCTCATAAATCGAATGGGGAATATCCGGCTCGGTGATAAAGGCCTCATACGCAGCATCAAACAAGATCACAGCGTCATTGGCCAAGGCATAATCGACCCATCCCTGGAGCTGTTCCCGACTCGCTACAGTTCCCGTCGGGTTATTGGGATAACAGAGATAAATCAAGTCGACGGGCTCTTCCGGAAAGGCCGGGGTGAAATTATTTTCCGCCACGCAAGGCAAATAGACCAGGCCGCTATAATACCCGCGGGCATCAACCTCACCGGTCCGCCCCAACATTACATTGGTATCGTTATATACCGGATAGACCGGATCACAGATCGCCACCCTGTTATCCAAACCGAATATATCCAGAATATTGGAAGTATCACATTTGGATCCATCGGAGATAAAAACCTCGCTGGCTTTCAACTCAACACCTAAAGGTTTATAGGCCTTATCAATAACAACCTTTGCCAACCATTCATACCCCTGCTCCGGCCCATATCCATGAAATGTTTCACCGTTTGCCATATCATCAACGCCCTGATGAAATGCCTCAATTACCGCCGGCACCAATGGGCGGGTCACATCACCAATTCCCAGACGGATAACCTTGATATCAGGATGGCTCTCACTGTACGCCTTAACCCGCCGACCGATCTCAGGGAAGAGATACCCTGCCTTAAGTTTCAAATAATGTTCATTCACCTTGACCATGTTCTTCTCCTGTATGAATCATAATTAAGTGGCATTTATTACCAGGGTGACCGGAACCAGTCAAGGGTCCGGTCTGGAATCAAACAAAATACTCATTCCCCCTTCAAAACTGGCATACCCAGGAAGCAAGGAAAAAAGTAACTATCCAGTTCCTGCCCAAAAAGGAACAATTATCCGAAACTGCAACTGTTCAGCAGCGCCGCAGATTGCGGTAAGCGGGCGGGCGATGCGTAGCCCGCCTCCGTGAGCCGGCCGATCGCCACAAGATGTGGTGCTGCTGGATAGTTACGTAAAAAATAAATTGTTTGGTGGTAATCAAATGAAGAATATTGTAAAATATCTTGTTTATATTCGGAGAATAAACGGCCATTTTGTTCGTTTACAGATCAACTATCACCCCCCCGATACGTGAATGCCTACCGACCACCTCACCTCACCCAGCCAGATCATCTTTCCGGACAGTTGCCGCCAGGAAATGATCAACCATTGCCGCCGCAAGCTGGCCCGTGAGTTTATTGAAGGAGAGGCCCAAGAACTCAAGGCCTTCGGCCTTTTGGCCGGCAATCGGGAAGGGGACAGAATCCAGGTCGGTCGATGCCTCCCTCTGCTTCGCAACGTCAGGTCCCAGCTTCCCCACCGGCAATTCATGGATGAGATCATGACCGCCCATGCCATCCCCTCCATCACCCCTCTTGATCGACGTGGTTGGGTGGCCGACCCAGCAGAACTGATGGAAAAAGTACGAGATTGCCATCAAAATCACTTCACCCTGGTGGGCACGTACCATATGCACCGGGTGGCCTGGCCCGATGATGCAACCCGTGACACCCCGACCACTCTCGATATGATATTGGGACAAGAAAGTCGACTCATAATGTTTATCGTTTCCATGGTATCTCCGAAACTACCTATCATCAGGGCCTTTTCCGAAGGACGACCGGACCGGGAAATCCCAATTTTCTTTGAGGATTCATGATTTATCCCGTTTCCCATCTTTGGCATAGGTACCCGGTAACCTTCTCTACCATACTCCCCTCAAATCTGACAACTTCAGGACACTTTGATGGGTTGAACGCATCTCCTTACGCCAAACACCTTTCGTCACATTCACCATCGTCCTGTCAGATACTGGCAAGACCCACAAGCCCCTCTCCCCAAAGCAAAAATACCCATTCGGAAACTATCCCGTGATGACGCATCACATCCCCGAGAAATCTTTTCAATCTTTACGTGTAAAATGCCTGATTTCCATGGTTGGCACCATCCTCTCTTTTTTTCTGGCAAGCACTCCGGTGGGGGCAACAATAATCGAAGGGGTTATATTCTCTCCAGCGGGCCCTCTCCCCGGCAGCACTATTTCCGCATATTCTGACTACCAGTCACTGATTACCGACACCAACCCTATTCAATCGGGGCTCGGTGACAAGACTGGTCAATTTAGAATCGACCTGCCCCCCGGCCGTTACTATCTTCTGGCCAGGGGTGAGGCCGATGGGGTAAAATTCTTTTCCTATCATGGGGTCAATCCGATTACCGTTCTGGACACCTTCCGCTGGCTGCCCTTCTTTATGATCCCTGAATCACCCGCAATCTGCAGCCCTGACGGCCAGGGAATCAGTGGTACAATCTCATACAAAGCAACCCCCTTAAGTGGCGGGGTCGTCTCCGTTTATCCCGAGCACGACGGGCTCTTCCGGGGAATGGGATTACTCACCAATACCCTGGATGAAAAGGGACACTTCCGATTCAACCTTGACCCCGGATCCTACGTTGTCGTGGCCCGACGAAAAAAAACTGCGCGAGGGATCGGACCGGTCATGCAGGGAGATCTCTTTTGTTATACCTCAGCCAATCCCATCAAAGTGGTCTCGGACCAACTCTGTGAAATCAAAATGGAGTGCTACCCCAGAGACAATCTCCTCTCCTTCTTAGATGACGATGAGGCCAATCCCCAGGGACGAAAACATGAGACCAGAAGACAGGCCTCGCTCTGGGACCTGCAGCCGGAAACATCGCAGCAACCCACCTCTCAAGCGCTCTCGACCATCAGCGGCACCGTGACCGACCTTGAGGGTCGGGGCCTGGCGAACATTTTCGTTACAGCCTACCCTTCCATGGGCCTGAATCTCTTCCAGATGCACGTCCTCAGGTTGATTTCCCCAGCCATGTCACGGACCGATAGCGCAGGGGCCTTCAATATCGACCTTGCCCAAGGGGGCCGTTACTATCTGGTCGCCCGCGACAAGGTAGGCGCCGCTCCCGACCGCGACGAATTATACGGGCTCTATGAAGGCAACCAGAACCACAGCGTGACCGTAAACGCCGGTGAACATCGCAAGAATATCAACCTGACGGTTGTGCCGATCATGCCGGCCTCGGGTCTCACCCAACGGCTCAAGGAGTAAGGTGATGCTGATACCTCTAGCGAAACATCGCCAATGTTTTCGAGCCACCGGCCTCTTCTGGCTTACGCTTATTCTGCTTTTCATTCACCCTGCCCCTGTACTGGCCAAGGGCAAATTTCTCAAGAGTCAGGTCCTCCGCCAGGACACCACTTGGGCCGGAGACATCACCATTGAAGGGGTCATTGTGGTCGGACGAGCCACAACACTAACGATCAGCCCCGGGACCCAGGTCAGCTTTAAAAAAATTGACGAAAACCATGACGGGATCGGCGACTCGGAGATCCGGGTCTTGGGTCGGATTCTCGCTGAAGGAAGTCCCGAACAAATGATCCGATTCGCATCAGCCGAAAATAGCCCTGCCCCCAAGGACTGGTCCTATCTCTTACTCTTTACCTCGGGAAGCTTCAATCGTATCCGCTACTGCGAATTTCAGCACGGTTTCAGCGGTCTGCAAGTCCAATTCTCCACCGCAACCGTGACCGACTCACTTTTTCATAATAATCATGAAGGAATCCGCTTTGGCCGGGCCGACCTTGATCTGGAACATAATGAATTTTTCCAGAATGACGTGGCAATCCGCTTTACCCGAATGGAAGGACCGGTCCTGATCAACTACAATAAGATTTTCCAAAACCGATTGGGGATTTTCCTGGTCCCTTCCGGGCAGAATATTACCGATTTTTTTGAACCGGATCGAAGCGGCAGCCCATGGAACACCGGCAGGTTGCGGATCACCAACAATGACCTTACCGACAATCAATGGTATAATCTTAATCTTGGCACCAAACAACTTTGGGATATCGAAGTCAGCGGTAATTTCTGGGGCTCTACGGTACCGGCAGAAATTGAATCAACTATTTTTGATCAACACCGGGACCCGGAACTAGGGACGGCAATCATCCAGCCCTTTGCTGAGCATTCCATTCCCACAGCCGGTGTGCGGAGAATAACCCCATGACCCAACTTGACGAGACCCCACCAGCCCTGATCATCGATTACTACGACCACTTTGAAAATTTTCAAGGGTGGCTGGTTATTGACCGGCTTGAGCATCGAATTTGTGCAGGAGGTATGCGGGTTCAACCGGGATTGACCCGGGAGCACTTGATCCGGATGGCCAAAAACATGACCCGCAAAATGCGAATCGCCGGACTCCGAGTTGACGGCGCCAAATGCGGCATTAGCTATGACCCAACCACCCCCGGCAAACAGCAAGCAGTGCAGAGGTTCATGGCCGCCATCGCCCCGTATATCAAAACAATCTACTCCATGGGCCCAGATCTAAATATCGATATGACCGAACTGGAAAATGCCTCCCGCACCATAGGGCTCCCTTCGGTCAAGATGTCCATCGCTGCAGCCCAAGGCTGGGATGACGATTATTTCCTCAAACGCTCCAGCGTACTTTCAGAAGAGATCCAGGGTATTCCTCTGGGGCGACTCCGGGCCGGATATGGGGTTTCTGCCGCCGCCCTGGGCCTCCTGGATGATCTTGCCATTCCCCGGAAAGGGGCAACAATTGCCATGCAAGGATTTGGGGCCTTGGCCAAGGCGGCGCTCTTCGGTCTCCGTGAGGTCGGAGCACGCATCGTTGCCATCGCCGATGCGGAAAAATGCTATACAACGACATCCGACCACGGAATCTCCATTAGCTGGCTCCTTGATCAACAGACGACCCTGCTTCCCCCCCCAGGCTCCACAGAACTCATTATGAGGGATAGAAATGAGATCCTGAACATCGACTGTGACTTAATGATTCCAGTAGCTCTGGAAAATACCATTCCCCCAGAAGCGGCGGAAAAACTGCCGGCCAAGGGAGTGGTTCCAGGGGCAAATCTCGCGGTACCTCAATCGTCTGCCGACATCCTCTTTGAGCGCCGGATCCCCGTTTTGCCCGATTTCCTAGCCGGTTGCGGTGGGTCACTTTCCATGGAAGGCCTCTACGGCCCCGATGAACATCCCTCCCCCCGAGAGGTCCTGGACCATGTCCGTGACCGGATGACGCTCATGGTCCAGACTGTTATGGAGAAAAGCCGGGCCGATCAAAGTTCCCCCACCGAAGCCGCCCTCGGTTTATGCGGTAATTTCCGCCCCCAACCGGGCACCAGGCCTTATGGGCGCCCTTTTTAATTGATCCAACTCAGGAAACGGACACACCATGGTCTCCCACCCTTTTGACTTTGAAATCCAGGCGGATATCTTTTCAACCCCTGATTTAAAAGCCGTTTTCAGCGAAAAAAAGAGATTTTCCAGGTGGCTTGCCTTTGAAGCGGCACTGGCCGAGACCCAGGGAGAACTTGGGATCATTCCCTCGGAGGCCGCCCAGGAAATCAAACGCCGGGCAACCATCGACGCAATGGATTTTACCGCCATGGCCGAAGCGTATCGAACCGGCCGCAATTCCTTAATGCCGTTAATCAAGTCCTTACGTCTGGCCTGTGATAATGGCGCTGGCGAATATGTCCATTACGGCGCCACCACCCAGGACGTTCTTGATACCGGCCAGATCATGGAACTCCGTGATGCATTAAAGATTATTTATCGGGATCTCCGGGGACTGGAGGATGCGGTTTTCGCACTTGCCTCCCGATATGCCGACACGCCGATGATCGCCCGAACCCATGGACAGCAGGCCCTTCCCATCACCTTTGGATTTAAGTGCTCAGTTTGGCTGGGTGAAATCCGCCGACATCTTGAGCGACTGAAAAACATTGTCCCCCGCCTCTTGACCGGACAACTCTCCGGGGCGGTCGGCAGTATGGCCGCTTTGGGGGATCAGGGGAGAGAGGTTGCCGAGCGCACTTTAAAAAAACTTGGCCTCCGACCAGCTACCATTACCTGGCATACCTCCCGAGACATCATTGCCGAGACTTCATCGTGGATGGCCCTGGTGACCGCGACCCTGGAAAAAATCGCCAATGAGGTTTTTGAACTGGGCAAAACCGAAACCGGTGAAATATGTGAACCGGCCCCGACCGGGGCGGTCAGTAGCAGCACCATGCCCCATAAGAGGAATCCGGTAATCAGCCAACGGATTGCCGTTATGGCCCGACAAGTCAGGGCCCTTAATCTCACCGTCATCGAAGCCATGGTCCATGAACATGAGCGGGACGGCCGTTCACTCTGGTCTGAATGGCTGGCCATTCCGCAAATCGCTATTTACACTGGCACTGCCTGTTATTATAGTAAGGAGATTATGTCAAATCTTGAGGTTCGCCCAAACCGTATGCTTCAGAACCTCAAAATGTATGGCGACATGGTTCTTTCAGAATGGTTGCTTTTCCGACTCGGTCCGGACATGGGGAAAATGAGGGCCCAGGAAAAACTGCACCACCTGATCGATCAGGCCGTCACCTCTGAAAAATCCTTAAAAAATGTAATTCTTCAAGACTCGGAAACCTCCAGCCTTCTTCGGAAAGAGGATCTGGCCTTTCTGGACCATCCGGAAAAATATCTTGGTCTGGTCAAGGAAATCATCAGAGACCTCTTAGATGAGGTCAGTCGCCAACGAGAAACCGACCCGGAAGTACTGTGTTGATTATGGAATGTACACATAGCCCAAGCAGCCACATAACTGATTCCCATTTTTACAGCCAGGGATACACCACCGCCGAGGCGAGACGGGTGTTCTGCGACTTCCGCCGATTGCAGCGCTGGCTGGATGTTGAGGTTGCTCTGGCAAATAGCCAGGCGAAACTTGGGATGATCCCGGTAGAGGCTGCGGCCCGTCTCGAAGAAACCGCCAATTTAAATTGCCTTGATAGTGATGCCATCAAACAAGGCATAGCTGAAACCGGCCATTCTCTGATTCCCTTACTCAACGAATGGCAGCGGGTTTCAGGCCCGGAGGCCTCACGATTTATCCATTACGGCGCCACCACCCAGGATATCCAGGACACGGCCCAGTCCATGGAACTCAAAGAGATTTTTCAAATTTTCAAGAGAGATCTCGACCAAATTATCTCGGAACTGATCAGACTTGCCGCAGAACATAAAGATCTGGTGATCATCGGTCGAACCCATGGTCAACACGCACTCCCCACCACCATGGGCCTCAAAATGGCCATCTGGCTCGACGAAATCCTACGGCATACCGAGCGACTTCAGGAAAGTGAAAACCGGGTCCCGGCCAGCCAGCTCTTCGGCGGAGTTGGCACCATGGCGGCCTTCGGAGACCGGGAACTGGAGCTCCTGGCGCTTTTTTCTTCACGCCTCGGCCTCATTCAACCAACCACTGCCTGGCATACCGCTCGCGACAGGGGGGCTGAATTTTTATCCTTAATGGCCATGATGACCGGAACCCTGGCTAAAATAGCCAATGAGATCTGCCAGTTGGCCAAGGATGAAACGGGTGAGCTTGAAGAACCCTTTCATATGGGGAAAATTGGCAGTACGACCATGCCCCATAAGCGAAACCCGGAGCTCTGTGAACAGGTCGTGGTATTGGCCCGATTAGTTAAGGCCAGCACATCTCTTGGCTTCGAGGGACTGATCAACGAACATGAACGGGATTACCGGGCAGTCCGACTGGAATGGGCTGCCTTGGTTGATGCCTCCCTCTACACCTGCGGGGCATTATCTCTCATGAAAAACATCCTGCAGGGGTTGGTTGTTCGCCCTGACCGGATCCGCCGAAATCTAACGGCCTCTGCTTGCCTCATCTCAACCGAGGCCTTAATGTTCCTTTTCGGGGATAAAATCGGCAAACAGGCCGCCCATCAGCTTCTTTATGATGCCTCAATGGCCTCCCGGGAGAGCGGCAAGCCATTACTCGACCTTCTGGTTGACCATGAAATTTTAAACCAACATTTCAGCCAGGAATCAATTCAAGAGGCCATTGACCCAAGCCGACACATCGGCATTGCCCCTCAGATCACTGATCAGGTGATCGCAAAGGCACGTCTCTGGCAAAGAGATCATTCGCAATTAGCGGGAGTGTTTTCACCGACCTGTCCGCTGCAAAACAGTGACCGGCGCTGTCCAGCCTTCACGGCCAAGGAGAAGAACTGATATGGAATCCGATCTGATGCTGTACTTTGGAGCCACAGCACTGGGGGCGCTGCATGCCTTTGAACCAGGCCATGGTAAATCAATCATTGCTGCCTATATGATTGGCACCAGGGGGCGTGCCATCGACGGCATCATTCTTGGATTTATCGTCACTTTCACCCACACCTTCAGTGTCATACTGCTCGGGCTTATCGCCAAGGCTTTGGCCGGTTCCTTTACTGACGACCAGATGCATACCTGGTTGGGTCTCTTTTCCTCGCTGCTGATTCTGGGAGTGGGTATATGGATGCTCCGTGAACGGCTCAGTGGACATAACCACACCCATTTTCACTTTTTTTGTAAAGACGAAGGGCATCATGCCCATGGAAATGAGACCTCCGTTCACGATCATGACCACCACGATCATGGCCCTGCAACCCACACCCACGAGCATCACGACCATGGGCCCGCCGATCAAGTCCACGATCACGATCATGCCACCCATAATCACAGCCATGATGATCACCATCATGCGCCCTCGCCCCATACCCACGCCGAGCACAATGACCACCACGACCACGATTCAAACCATGGGCACCAACACCACTCACCGGAGGAGGCCTTTGCCCCGGACGGGACCCTTAATTTATGGCGCCTCACCCTGCTCGGAGTTTCCGGAGGCATCGTGCCCTGTCCACCGGCCATTGCCGCCCTTTTGGCCGCCATCGGCGCTGGCCGGATCGGTCAGGGTCTCACAGTGACCTTGTTTTTCAGCCTGGGCCTGGGCCTGGTTATGATGACCATCGGCGTCGTCCTGTCACAGGCGGGACGATTGACTCAAAAAATCGGCGAAAACCTGGCCCTTGCCCGTAAACTCGGGATTGCCAGTGCATTATTGATCACCTTTCTCGGTATCTATACACTTTACCATTCATTGCTGGACATTTTTTCGTCGTAATTAAATCCGCCTCGGAAGGAGAACTCATCATTCAAAGAATATTTCCGGGAATCAGCCTGCTGACCAGGTTCTCACTTCCGGTTCATTTACACTATCGGCCTCATTATGAGAGCCTGCTTTCAGACAACACAAGAGGTGCTTTATGCGTCACAAAAACATGAAAATCTGGCTTACCGCCGCTTTATTGCTGGCGGTCTGGACGACCTTTTCCAACGCTTGCGTCGGACGAATCCTCTATATTGGGGCACTTGAAAATACCGAAGAACAGCTCATGGCTGAAATGCTGGTTATCTTGATCAATGAGCGAACCGGCACCAACGTCAAGACCCGTTTCTTCTCTGACAACACCCTCCTCTACCAAGCCTTTCGCGCCGATGATGAAGAGGCTCGGGTAGACATTATCATTGAAGACACCGCCGATGCCATGGAGATTTTGGGGCAATCCCGATTGGCCGATCCAGACCAGGAGTACACCCTGGCCAAGGACACCTATGAAAAAGAGCGCGATGTCATCTGGTTAAATCCCTTCGGCTTCCGGAATGCCAAAGACAATCCTACGGTCAGTGCTCCCCTGATCCGCCGTGATGTATTAACCAACTTCCCCCTGCTACCGAGAGTCCTGAATAAACTCTCAGGGGCCATTGACAATGCCGCCTATACAGCAATGATGAAACAGGTGAAATCCGGTTCCAAGGCCAGAAATGTGGCCAAAGATTTCCTCAAGGACCGCAAATTCATCTAAAATGGTTGCTCTCCTTCTACATATGCGGTGGCTGTTACTGAGCTTCACCACGCTCCTGATTCTGTCCACGGTTCATCCGGTTTCGGCCCATATCGAAAAAGGCAATATGCCTGATTCGGTGGCCGAGATGGAATACAGAATTCTCCTTGAATTCAAACCGGAAGATACCAAGACCCGCTCTCTTCTTGGAATGGCGCTCCTCCGCCAGAATAAGCTCAAAGAAGCGGAGCAGGAATTCCGGACCATTCTCCGGCAGGATCCTGATAATTTTAACAGTCTTGACGCCCTTGGGATTATCAAGACCCGCCAGAAAGAATATGATGAGGCTTTATCAACACTCCAGGCGGCAATCACAATAAATCCTTCCGACCCGATGGTCTTTTTTCATCTCGGCCTGGTCCTTGAGAAGGTTAACAACCCCCCAGAGGCAATGGTCGCTTTACAAACCGCCCTGGACAATCTGAAAACAAGCCAGACAACACCTGCGGTCAAGAAAAGCCAGAAACAAGAAATCGAACAGGCGCTCTCCCGCTTACAAGACAAAAAGACCCTCGATTAAGGATGCCCCGCTCATGGTTAAAAAAATAATTACTGCAATCGTCATTCTCCTCCTCCTGGCCGCCTGCAAGGCCTCTTCAGATAAGGCCCCTGTTGCCAAGACATCAGCCAAGGATATTCCCACCTACAAAATAGGATATATGATTTGCAATAGCGAACATGAGACAATGCAACGTTTTATACCTTTTTCCAAATATGTTGGGGACAAGATGGGGGTCAAATTCGAAACAATCCCCATCGATACCATTAACTTTACCCGTGAGATTGACCAACTCGACTTCACCCATACCAACTCACTACTCTATATCATTTTAAACCGATATCACGGAGTAGACGTTCTGGCCGCTGAACAGAAGGGATCTCTGGGTTTTAAATCCCAGGGTATCATTCTAGCTCGTAAAGATAGTGGCATGAGTCAGGTGAGCGATCTCAAAGGAAAAACCATGATCTTCGGGCCAATGCTTGCTCCCACCGGCTTTATGGCTCAAGTTGACGTAATGCTTCAAAACGGGATTGATCCGGAACAGGACCTGGCCATGTACACCATCCCCGGTGGATCCTTCAAACATGAAAAGGTCATCTATGGTGTGATGTTTGGAAAATTCGACGCAGGTTCAATACCCATCGATGATCTTGAGACCATGGATGCCGACAATCGTGTGGACATGGAGGATTTTGTCATCCTTGGAAAAAATGAGCCGATTCCTTACTGTAATTTCGGGGTACCCCAGAAAACCGACGAGGCCCTGGCGCGAAAGTTCAAGGAAGTGGTTCTGGACATCACCCCGGAAGATACGGTGGAAATGAATGGCGAAGTCATCAAGGTTTTGGATAGAGCCCTAGTCCAGGGCTATGTTGACATCAAGGACGGAGATTTTGATATAGTCCGGGAAATGGCCAAACGAACCAATATGCCACCGTATCAAAAATACTGATCTAATAATAACACTTGGGGAAATCCTAAAAGAATTTCAACCAGATCATTTCCCCGGAAAAACAGCAAGATCACTCCTCAGGTCGGCCATTTTCCGGGGCCCAACACCTGAAACAGACAACAGGTCCTCCAGGGCAACAAAACCACCCATTTTTTCCCTGGCCTCGATAATTCTTCCGGCCAGGACCGGTCCGACCCCGCTTAAAGAAGAAAGGAGACCAATATCCGCTTGATTGACATCAATGGGTTGAAACAGGAACCTTGCCAACTTTGGATTCATTGAGCCAAGGTGCCCTTGCCCATCAGTCTCGTCTCGACCCTCATAAGACGACAGGCTAAACCGTCCAGTTCCCTCACCTTGACCAGTCTCCCACCGCATCTCTTCCAATCGATAGGAAAGAGTATCACCCTGCTGTTCCCAGACAGGCTCTTCCCGGTGGGGTTCAACCAAAAGAATCACCAGTAAAACCACAAGAAGAATGACACAGCGATGACCCACTGCTTCATTCATTGAAGAACTGCAGGAAACCTTGTTAAGATAATTTCCGTTCATCTTTCATTAATTTATAAGTCAAGCTGTCAACCAGGGCTTGCCAGCTGGCCTCAATGATATCATGTGAAACTCCGACGGTTCCCCATTCACCATCATTGTCACTGGTCTGGATCAAGACTCGAACCCGAGCCCCGGTCCCATGGTCACTGGCCAACACCCTGACCTTATAGTCCTTGAGGTGCATCTCGGCTAAAGACGGATAAAATCGAGTCAAGGCCTTCCGCAGGGCATTGTCAAGGGCATTAACCGGCCCTGCTCCCAAAGCGGCGGTATGGACCATCTCACCACCAACTTCCAACCGAACCGTCGCCTCGTCCTGGGGAGGCACATCGACATCCCGTTTCTGGCTGATGACCCTGAAACCATGTAAATCAAAATAACGGCGGGTCGTCCCCAGGGCCTTGCGCATCAATAACTCGAAAGAGGCCTCGGCGCCTTCATACTGGTAACCTTGCTTTTCCAGATCTTTCAGCTCCTTCAGGATAGAAGCGACCCTCGGATCATCACTGTTCAACTCAATCCCAAATTTAGCCGATTTATGAAGAATGTTACTCTTACCGGCCTGGTCGGAAATGAGAATCCGGCGGCTGTTCCCAACGAGTTCCGGATCGATATGCTCATAGGTCATAGGATTCCGCTGGACAGCACTCACATGAATCCCTCCTTTATGGGCAAAGGCGGCCGCCCCCACATAAGGTTGAAACATGTTCGGGGTCATATTGGCCAGTTCGGAAACAAAACGTGATGTCTCAGTCAACTCCCTCAGGTGTTCGGCCGCAGAAAAACTATGTCCCATCTTCAAGGCCAGAGCCGGAATAATCGAGGTCAGGTTGGCATTACCACAGCGCTCACCAACCCCATTCATTGTCCCCTGGATCTGGGTAATTCCCAGCGACACTGCTAACAGCGAATTAGCCACTGCCGATTCAGCATCATTATGGGCATGGATCCCCAAAGACGGATGCATGTCTTTGGCCAAGAAATACTCCTTGACCGTTCTGATGATTTCAAACAGCTCGGTGGGTAAAGTGCCACCGTTAGTGTCACAGAGAACGATACAATCGGCGCCAGCTCCAACCGCCCGATCAATAGTGGCCAGGGCGTACTCTTTATCTCCCTTAAATCCGTCAAAGAAGTGTTCAGCATCATAAAAAAGATGTTGGGTTCGGCTACGTAAAAAACGCAATGAATCATCTATAATCAAGAGATTATCTTCAGGTTTGATGCGAAGAGCATCCCTGACATGCACGTCCCATGTTTTCCCAAAGATGGTGATACCAGCGGTCCCTGCCTCGACCAGGGCCTGGAGATTGGGATCCTTCTCGGGTGGGTTATTGAAATTTCTGGTGCTCCCAAAAGCAGTTAAACGGGTATGGCGCAAGGAATAATTCTTGATTTCGTTAAAATATTCCGTGGTAACAGGATTGGCCCCGGGCCATCCTCCCTCGATATAATCAATCCCCAAGGCATCAAGCTTCAAGGTAATCCTGATCTTATCGTCGGTGGAAAGGTTGAAATTTTCCGCCTGGGTCCCATCACGCAGGGTGGTGTCGTAAATTACAAGCTCAGCCATATCGAATCACACATTTTATTGGCCGGTTTCATCCACCGGCTGATTTTCCTTACCCATCTCAAAGGCGTCATGCAATGCCCTGACGGCTAGTTCAGTATATTTTTCCGCAATAACACAGGAAACCTTAATCTCGGAAGTACTGATCATCATAATATTGATCCCCTCTCGAGCCAACACATGGAACATGGTTGTGGCAATACCGGCATGATTCCTCATCCCCACCCCGACAATGGATATTTTGGCGATGTCATCGGAGCCATTGACACTCTCAGCACCGATTTCGGCGGCAATCTCCTCAACAATTTTCATGGCCCTGACATAATCAGTTCTGGGGACGGTAAAAGTCATATCGGTCAAATCACCAGCCCTGGTATTCTGAATGATCATATCAATAATGATTCCGGTATCGGAAATTGGGGTAAACAGTTTTGAGGCAATCCCCGGGGTATCCGGAACCCTGGAAACGGTAATTCGGGCCTCGTTTTTACTGTATGTGACCCCGGAAACCAACATTGATTCCATCTTTTTCTCCTCCTCAACAACCCATGTTCCTTCGGTTTCTGTAAAAGTTGACCGGACATGCACCGGAACCTTGAATTTTTTTGCCAACCCAACGGACCTTATATCCAATACCTTGGCGCCAAGGCTTGCAAGTTCAAGCATCTCATCATAACTGATACGATCGATCTTTCTGGCGGAAGCACAAATATTCGGATCCGTTGTATAGACGCCCTCAACATCGGTAAAAATTTCACATTGATCCGCCTTAAGCGCAGCAGCCAGTGCCACTGCCGTGGTATCAGAGCCTCCCCGACCCAGAGTCGTTATATCCTCATTATCAGTTACCCCTTGAAAACCGGCAACAACAACAATCTTCCCTTGGGCCAAATGTTTATTGATCCGTTCGGTATCGATGTTTCTGATCCTGGCTTTGGTATGCATGGTATCGGTGATGATCTTGACTTGATCACCCAGGAACGAAATCGCGTCCCCCCCCTCATCCTTAACCGCCATGGCAAACAAGGCAATAGTTACCTGTTCACCAGAGGAGAGCAATACATCCATCTCTCGGGGATCAGGGATTTTTTGCATCTGGTCGGCCAGATTTACAAAACGATTCGTTTCACCAGCCATGGCCGAAAGGACAACGACCATCTGATTCCCCTCCCGAGCCTTTTTAAGAACTCTCTTGGCCACATTCCGTATTTTTTCCGGATTAGCCACCGAAGTCCCACCAAATTTCTGTACTATAAGGGCCATAACTCGAATCAAATCCTCTTTACATATTTTTATAGTATGACGACTGTTTTTTAAATTAAGGACAAATAGATACCAATTTCCACACACAATAACTACAGATTTATTTGTTTAATCCTTAGTTCGGTAAGGGCTTTGCGCTCCATAAACCATGGAATAAATCGTCTCTCACCATCTGGTATCAAACCATTAAATTTAAAATTAAGAGGAAGAGAAATTCAGTTCAAAAGGCGAACACCATCATCCCAAATCCCAGCTTACCCCCACGTCAGAGAGCCATAATTAGATAAAAGAGCTGTAATCTTGACAAATATCCTTTATATTCTTTCTGTTTATGCCCACCCAAAAGCTTACTGGAAGCAAAATGATGCCCGCTCTTAAAAAATTTTTCAAGACATATCATTTTATTACCCTAATCGTCAGTACCGGCCTGATGATGATTCTGATTTCCCTCGCCTTTGAGTTTGGTGTGGACAACCAGTTTCTTCTGCGGCCCGCCCTGGCAAAAATCCCTCCGATGGACCAAGCCCTGAAAGAATCACATCTACCTATAAACCAGGAGTTTTCTTCGCCAGAAGATCTCTCCCACCGTATCACCATGACCCTACAGAGCGGCGATACTCTTGAAAAACTTTTTTCCAGGCATCAGGTGCCCTACACCATCATCAATAAAATAGTTACTGCCCTGGCGCTTGAAGTAAATCTCAAAACCCTCCACCCCGGTGACAGCCTCAAGTTAACCCTTGACCAGCACGACCAACTTATCAACGGAATTTTCCAGACCGGCCAACTCAACTTTTACATGATCACCCCCGGCCCGGATCATTACATGGTCACCCAAACCCCTCTTGAGCTAACCCGTAAAACAGTAACAATCACCGGCACCATTCTCACCTCTCTCACCGAAGCTTTCCCGAAAGACATCAAAAACCCTAAACTAATTTACGCCTTTGCCGATATCTTTGCCTCAAGATTTGATTTTAACACCGAAACCCGAGTTGGTGACCAATTCAGCCTCATGGTCGAAGAATACGAAAAGGACGGGAAATTTATCGGGTATGGCAATATCCTGGTCGCTCGCTATCAGCAGAATGACCTCCCTCCCCTTGAAGCCTTTCATTATACTGCAACACTACCGGTAGCCGGCTATTTTGATAGGGAGGGGCGGCAACTCGGTTCGTCATTTATCAAATCTCCTGTTCCACTCGGGCGGGTCAGTTCACGATTCACCACCAGGCGCAAGCATCCAATCCTCGGAGATGTCAGAAAACATCTGGGTATCGACCTTGCTGCCCCTACCGGAACCCCGATCATGGCAACTGCGGAAGGAAAAATCGCTTTCATCGGAAAGAATGGTGGATTCGGCAACCAGATTATCATCGAGCATAGTAATGGGTACCGAACCCATTATGGTCATCTTTCGCGGTTTTCTAAAAACCTCAAAAAGGGCTCCCGGGTCAGACAAAAAGAAATCATCGGATTTGTTGGCGCAACCGGCCTGGCCACCGGGCCTCATCTGGATTACCGACTTGAAGTTCAGGGGGTGTTCAAGAATCCTTTTGCCTACAAGTATAAGCCTTTAACTGTACTCCCGGATTCGGCTCAACTCGATTTCAAGCAACACGCTTCGGAACTAATCAATCATCTTGACGGCAACCTTGAAGGCCCGTTTCTTCAGGTTGATAATGTAACACGGTATCCCGACTCTCCCCTCGAACTGTTGTAAAATCCATGGACCCCACCCGCTTCAACATCGTCCTCGTAGAACCGGAAATCCCCCCCAATACTGGAAGCGTTGCCCGCCTCTGCGGAGCCACTGAAACCACCCTCCATCTGGTCAAACCTCTAGGCTTCAGTACCGATGACAAACAACTAAAAAGGGCTGGCCTTGATTATTGGCAGTATGTTGAAATCATATATTGGGAAAGTCTGGACGATTTTCTGGCGGCAGCCCCCTTGGAAAAGCTCCATTTTTTAACCAAGAAAACCCAAAAAAGCTACACGGAGTGCAGGTTCAAACGGGGTGATTATCTGATATTCGGCAAGGAGACCAAAGGCCTCCCTGAATATCTGATCCACAGCCTCCCGGACCGTTGTTATCGAATCCCCATGACCAGCCCTAAAATCAGAAGCCTGAATCTAGCCATGGCCTGCGGAATAGTATTGTACGAGGCAATTCGACAGACCAACCAGCCTACTGCTCCGGATGCCGGCGTGGTCCCTTAAAAAAACAAACTATCTTATAAAATCGCGCGTTCTGCAGAATAAAAAAAAGGGAGATGCTTAGACAGGCATCTCCCTTTTTTCAGCATTAAATCCTAAAGTTTATTCTTCAGAAAGAATTTTCACCTCAACCCGACGATTCAACTGTCGCCCCTCTTCCGTATCATTGCTGGCCACAGGACGGGATTCGCCGTAACCAATTGCCTCCATTCTGCCCAAATCAATGCCTTGATTGGCGAGATACTGCGCAACCGACTTGGCCCGTTTTTCTGAAAGCTTCTGGTTATATTCATCAGTACCGACATTGTCGGCATTACCAAAAATCTGCATCCGGATCCCTTGATTCTCCTTCATAAAACGGACCCAGCGCTCTAGTTCCATATAGGACTCTTGCAGGAGCTCTGCTTTATTGAATTCAAAAAAGATGTTGTTCATCCTGATAGGGGCTAATTTTGCAGAGGCAACGGTTTCCTCTTCAATTTCCGGGATCTCCAAAACCTCGGCAACGGGTTTCGGCTCAGGAGCCTTGATCACCGGCTTTGGAATAGGCTGTAAAACAATATCCAAAGCAAATTCTCTGTATTCTAGATCATCGCTAAGATCAAAGTACTCAGACTGCCCAATATAACCCGGATATTCGGCATAGTACCCATAACGCCCACCAACAGGGAAGTGAATCACATACTCTCCGCTTTGGGGATCGGTTTTGGCAACTCCAATTTCCTTTTGGAGAGTTAGATCATTCCAGCGAACCGTAGCTTCCGGCAATGCTTTTCCAGAAGGATCAGTCACGGTTCCGATGATCGTAATCACTGTTGAGGGTTTAGCAGCCGGGGGCAATTCGACGGTATAGAGATCACTTTGACCAAAGCCATTCGCCCGATCACTCACGGCAAAATAGACCTTTTCACCGGAGGTAGCCACTTGATACCCCCAGTCACTGGCTGCAGTATTAATCTCTTTTCCCAGGTTAACCGGCACACTCCACTCGGTCCAAGACGTATCACTCAATCGTGTGGTCTTAAAAACATCAAGTCCACCCAACCCGGGATGACCATCAGAGCTGAAGTAGAGAGTTTTACCATCAGGATGAAGGAACGGTGAATATTCACTGTAGGGGGTATTGATAGCCGATCCGAGGTTAATTACCTCAAACGAATCGTTAGCTCCCTTAACCGCTACATATATATCCGTATTACCACCATATGAACCATGAAAGTACTCACCTTTAGCATGATACTCGCCAATCCCACCGGGTCGTTCCGAAATAAAGAATATGGCCTTCCCATCGGCAGTATAAACCGCATTACTCTCAAAATATTCGGAGTTAATCGGTGCCGGATAATGGTTCATTGATGACCAACCGGAGGGGGTCTTATCAACATGAAAGATATCCCCCCGCCCCAACGACTCGGTATAATTACCGAAAAGACTCAGGACAGTCCCATCGGCTGAAATACCTAAAGGGATCTCATGACCACTGGTATTAACCGAAGATCCTATTCTTGCAGCCTTGGCCCAGATCCCGGATACATCTCTACGGGACATATAGATATCTTCTCCACCAAGACATTCACCACAGTCACGAGCAAAGTAAAGCGTCTTTTCATCAGAACTGATGACCGGGTTGTACTCGGGATCACCACTATTGATCCCGGCACCAAGATTACGAATGGTTATCCCGGTTTCTGGAGCATTTACCAAGGCATTCACTGCAGCAAAACGCCCCACCATGTCCGGAAATTTCTCCCCATATCTGGATAAAACGCTTGTCGCACCGTCCCAGGCTCGTTGGTCGATATAAGGTTTAAGTAATCTTGTGAAAGCGACAAAGGCGCGCTCGGATGGCGCATTTTGATCAATAAAGGCCTCAAGTAGAGCCGAATCAGTTCCTGCGGCACGGAGTGCTGCATCCTCGGGGGCTAACTCTTCGGTCATGGTTGAAGGAGCGCTTTCAACAGGTTCCTCAGGGGTAATTCTGATGATCTCACCATCTCTGGCAACATATCGAACTGTATTCCCTTCTCCGGCAACATACTGAACCGTTTTCCCGGACTGAGTCGCTCCATCAGCAGAAAAACCCGAATCAGGTTTTACCGTATGGGTCCTGAGATTGTGATCCACATACCGATAACTCCCTTCCGTTGCACAGCCCGTTTGTAAAAGAAGAACTAGGGCAGCTACCAGCTGTATCATGCCTACTTGGAACCTTCGTTCAATCATTGCTTCCTCACTTCTTCCAGTACCCGGAGTGGAAAATCTGGGAATTAAACAGTGGAACTCTTCATCTCCCGGATTATCGCCTTCATTAAGGATGATTCATTTTATACTCTTAAATCATGTCCAGAATAACAGCGAAATAGTGACAAGTAAAGCACACACTACAATAATTATCGAGTTTTTTCAGTCATATAATGACGATTGTAGCCATATTATTGAACATAATTCACTTTCATCTGCCCCATTTGTTAAAAGCCATCGATTTATGGACCGATAACCGCTCCATGGCACTTCCAAGGTGCCACCCATTTCAACAAAATAATCCCGGGAATAGCGCAAAGGGTACAGAATAAAAAGAAATTAGTATACCCCATCCCCTGCCAACCACCCAGGACTGTAAAATATACTCCATCGTCCCGACCAACCCCCTCAATCATAAAACCAGTCAGGGCATTCACAAAGGTTCTCGGTAGGGCAATCAAACTGGAAAATAAGGCGAATTGAGTCGCCGTAAAATTATGGCTGGTGGCACGGGACATAAAAGCCACCAAGGCCGAAGTCCCAAAACCAACACCGAGATACTCAAAAGCGATAACACCTCCAAGAAGAGGCAAACTCGGGCCAAGTGTCGACAATAGAGCAAATCCCAAAATCGAGACCATTTGTACTCCACCGGCATACCAGAGAGAGCGATTTATACCGCTTGTAAAAATGACGATCCCCCCCAGAATGGATCCGACAATCATTGCCCAAAATGTGATCATCTTGACCATGGTCCCTATAACTGTCATGGAAAACCCAAGATCAAGATAAAACGGTGTGGACAGTGATGTGGCCATGGAGTCACCGATTTTATATAAAAAAAGAAAGGCGAGAAGCAACAGCCCCTGCCCTACCCCTCCCTTTCGATCAAAAAACTCACAAAAAGGCAACCAGACTGCTTCGCGGATCGATTTGGGAGGATTTACATCGACTGCCACTTCGGCAATGAATACGGTTTTCATTATTCCAATGGCCATAAAGCAGGCAACACCAAAAAAAACAGCCCGCCAGGGCAAAAAACCTGCCATAACAAGACCTAGCCCCCCAGGGATGAAAACCGCCGCCCGATAGCCGTTTACATACATGGCATTGCCCAGTCCCAGTTCCTCATCCGGCAATAATTCCCGCCGATACGCATCAAGAACGATATCCTGACTCGCCGAGGCAAAAGCAACAAAACA
The DNA here is from genome assembly GCA_018814305.1 of Pseudomonadota bacterium. Taxonomy (GTDB): domain Bacteria; phylum Desulfobacterota; class Desulfobulbia; order Desulfobulbales; family JAGXFP01; genus JAHJAA01. The sequence goes on along the minus strand of JAHJAA010000079.1, from coordinate 56,262 downwards.
GGCCAGAGCCGCGATGAAAGGGACCTGATGTCGGGGATCAAATAACCCAAAGAGTGACATGGTCAAAAGGAGGATGAGTTGGGTAATCAACATCCAACCCCGGCGCCGCCCGAGAAAAGGCGGGACATAACGATCCATGAATGGTGCCCACACGAACTTCCAGGTATAGGGAATGCCCACAAGCGAAAACAGGCCGATAGTTTTGAGATCAACGTGCTCACTCCGCAACCAGGCAGGCAATAACTGATAGAGAAAAAACAACGGCATCCCAGCACTGAAACCGTTAAAAAAACAGATCACCATCCTCCGACCGAAAACGGCTCGCCAGAATCGATTTTGCCCGATCATTCGGAAAGTCATCCCATCGTTATCCATGATTCATATCACCAAAAACATGAAATTTAGAAGGAGGGGTGATAGTAATAAAATTTTCAAACAAAGATTATCAATCTATTCCAGGCTTAACATCCCACGCGGATGAAAACTACAAGGCTCATGGATATTATTGATATAAAAAAAGGGCTTCAATCTTCGCCTCCGAAGATTGAAGCCCGGGCTGGGGTAAGAAGCTGCCGACAGAATTCATCGACAACCAGGGGGGTCACATTGTTGATGACGCAACCGGAAAGAAAAACCCGGCAAAACCCAAAGTTTTACGGCTATCCCGCTGTCTTCCCCGGGGAAAACTCTTGGTTGTTGATTTAAGGGGAAGAACTGAAACTTCAACATTTCGATATTTTGATTTTTTTCTCTGAAATGCAGGAATGCACCACTCTTTGACGGCCACCAATGGAGAAATACCAAAACCATCCTCAATCTCTTTCCTTGGGATTTCAGACAAAACAACATCATTCACTCCGTTTGTCATTCTTCGATCAGGATGATACGCGTCTGTCCCGAGTCCTGCTTTCGAAATCAACTGATCCCGACTCATTTGGGCAACCCCACAGATCCCCTGGTCATTGGAACGCATCCCTATTCCAGTGGCAATGACGGTAACGCTTATTTTATTTCCCATTTTTGCATCGGTTACAACCCCCATAAAGAGCTCACGATCTTGGTTACCGAACTGACGCGCTATGGTTTCAACCGCCAGTAATGCCTCCCGATGCCCCATGTTTTCATCCCCCGCGACATTAACAAGCAGCGAATGAGCGCCTTGGATTGAGGCGCGGGTCATGATTTGATTTTTGAGGGCTTCGGTGGCCGCACGAACCGCCCGATCATTACCATGAGCTTCTCCAATTCCGATCATGGCATCATTGCACCTTCCCTCTGCTCGCCGCTGGAGGACATTCTTCAGGTCGGCCAGATCGAGATTGATATAGCCATGGGAATTGATTGTACCTAAAATACCCTTCACCCCACTTAACAACACCTGATCGGCTCTTCGCAAAACTTCAACGATGGAAACATCTTCCTGATCCATAAGCAGGGAAAGTCTTTCATTCTCGATGACCACAAGGGAATCAACGTGACGCCTCATCTCATCCAGCCCCTTTACCGCTTTATCAGTCCGTTTTCGACCTTCGCAATGAATCGGGGTCGTCACCACTCCGACACTCAGGATCCCCATATCACGGCAAAGCCGAGCAACAACCGGCGCAGCCCCGGTCCCGGTCCCGCCACCCATGCCGGCGGCGATAAAAACCACCTCTGCTCCGGTGATTAAACCGGCAAGGACATCCAAATCATCTTCAGCCGAAAGCCTCCCGACCTCATGGTTTCCGCCTGAGCCCTTACCATTGGTCCGTTTGGCGCCAATTTGAATTGGTCTTGATCCGACACACCGCTGGAGAGCTTGATAATCGGTATTAACCGAATAAAGCTCCAAGCCCTTTAGATCGGATACAGCCAGATTTTCCATGGCGTTGTTCCCCATACCACCAATTCCAAGAGCAACAATTTTAACCTTTGTCTCATCGTTACCCATTGAAAAGGTATACCCATCATCCATTCGATCCATATGGCACCTCCCTTTCACATTTTCCTACATGATTTCATGCAGACCGCGAATGACTTTTTGATACAGACGCCCAACCACATGGTCTTTTAACTCTTGACGTTGCATTCGCCTTTGCTCCATATCCAGCAAGGCCAAACCCATGGCAGTGGCGAAACAAGCCGAAGTATCGGGCCAGATCATTGCCTCCCCGGCTTCCATTCCTATTGATAAACCAGCTGATTTTTTTATCGGGAAGGGAAAAATAGTAGCGGCCAAATTCTGTATCCCATTCAACATCGCTCCTCCCCCCGTTAACACAGCTGAAGTGGGGAGGATTCCATTCTCTTCGAAGCCATTGATAACGGCCAAAGCCTCTTCAAGAATTTCTTCCGCCCGGGGTTGGATGATTGAATCAACCAATTCAGATCGTCGAAAAGTTCGCCACAAACATCCATTCTTGCCATGTCCGGACACCTGAAACTCATGCTCATCAACCAATGATGCGCAGCAATGCCCATACTCGCGTTTTATTTTTTCAGCCTCACCGCCCGGAATCTCCAACATGGCGACAGTATCAGAAGTAATACTGTCAGAACCGAGCGTCAGGGTTGAAGCATGACGCATCACCCCGTTTTGGAAGATGGCGACATCTGTATGACCGCCACCGATATCGATCACACAAGCCCCCTCAAGTCGCTCATCAGGAGTGAGAACGGCTCGCGAGGTAGCCAACGGTCGGTAACAAAAATTTCGCACTCGAACATCGGCTTGTTCCGCTGCCTGGGCGATAGCGTTCAATACCGATTGCTTTGCCCCGATAATCATGACATCCACATCCAACCGGACTCCGTTCAATCCCAAAGGACTTTCAACTTTCCTTCCATCAATCAAAAAGTTAAGCGGCAGAACGTGCAGGACCCTTAAACCAGGAGGGACAGGAACGGACCCCGCATTTTCTATGGCCTTTTTGATATCCCGATTATCGACAATGTGCTGCCGATGTTTGGTCCTCGCCTTCGGTAAAGGAATCCCACCCCGGCAATTTAAGACCCGAACATGTTCACCACCGATGCTTATATTCACTCCCGAAGCACTGACCCCAGCCATCTCCTCGGCTTGGGAGACACTCTCACCGATAACTCGACTCAATGCCCCAATATCCTGGACCATGTCATGAACAAGACCTTGGGTTTGGCACTGACCATGACCAACCAACACAAAATTATCCTGCCGATCAACCTCGAGAATTATCGCATTCGTTGTGCTGGAGCCAATATCAAGTGAAGAAATTATCCAATGTCGGGTTAACATGGCGACCAGTCCCCATAGAGGAATAGTGGAATTATAGAATTAAATTCAAGCTTGAGAAGTTCATATTTAAAGTCCGCTGAATACCGCCACCCATCTTCCTGGCTCCGGCAACAGTTCATTGCCGACCTTTGCCAAGAGATCCCCTTCGTTATCATCATTAGCGCCCTTCGAATGTATCAATAAATCCTGACATCTCTCCCGTCGAATCTTCTTCTCCGCGATAGAGATGTTCAGGCCATATTTCAAAGGAATCGCCACATCCCACAATAAAAACTTTCTGCCGTGGGTCATCGGATACGAAGTGTATCTTCCGTCGCAGTCCCTGGGTCAGGACAATACGATACTGGCTATCGAGTTTTCCCTTCGCCGTATTATTGCTCAAAAGCCGGATAAATTTTCTCTTTTGGGTGCCGTCAAACTCTTCTGCTGATTGAATTGACTGTTTGTAACGCTCCCAGACCATGGCCGGGCGGACCTGAACAAACCCAGTCCGATGGGGAGTAATATAAAAATCACCACTGAGGATATCGTCGGAATTATCTTTCCGAAACCCGGCAGGCATAACCAGACGAGACTTTTCGTCCAACACCCCGCTGTGGGTCCCTATAAAAATACATCCATCCACCAGATATCTCCTGCCACCTTTATGGGAATACGATCCAACACGAGACCCATTCACTCCACTTCCAACCACCATAGAGAAAAAAAAGCCCGCTTGCAATAAAAAAATTCACCTGTCGACTTTTCGTTTCATTCAAAAGACCAAAACCAACCTATCCATTAAAATAAAAAAGTGCAGAGGGGATCATGAGAAAGCAGCAGCGGTGCCAAAAACAAATTAATGAAGCGCACAGATTACCTCTAAAAATGTATCTTTTGAATCAATCCGAGGCAATGCAGTTGTAAGGTGAGATATTAAAGGAATGACATTTTCGAGACTTACGAGATCTATCGCTGCAATCTTTAGGTTAGAACGGACTAATAAAGGAGAAAAACAACTAATGATACATATATTTCATTATCATGCGGCAGAGTTATAAATTAAAATTTACAGAATAACAGAATCACCGAATATCACACCACCGAAAAACCACTACGTTTCTGCAATAATATTATTACAATAGTAAATTTTCCTATTGAGTCCTACTTCCACATCATGTTAAATTAAAAATTGTTTTTATGGTTTTCCATAGGGGGGGAGACAAGGGCATACTTTTCATCAGGCTCAAGCCAAGATCGATTGTCTTATGGTCACGGGGAAATCATCAAATTTCAGATACGTCGAATCCTCTCCTCCCCTAACAAGAAAAACCTAATTGCATTTCAGTAATCCTTTAATATTTAGGCGGTACGCTATATGGATTTACAATCTGAAGAAAACCTGCATACCCTGTTAAACAGTCTGGTGGATCACTCAGAGAATGATTCATTCCCATCCTTCAACCGAGTGGATCCGCGTGCCCCCAAAAGCGGTCCCCCCCGGACCGACTTTCAATCTTTGGAGAAATCAATCCTTATTGTATCAACGGCAAAAGACCTTCTCCTCCCCAAAAGCGATTCTTCCTTCGAAAAGAATTCAATTTATTGCGAGTCGGCAGAACAAGCCTTGCCGATTCTTGCAGGGAATACGAAAATTGCCCGAATACTCATTGATCTCAGCCTGCCGAATATGGGTGGTTTCCATCTGTTACACCAGATCCCCCGGGAACACCCCCACCTTGAGATCTTTATGCTTGGATCCCACGATACTTCCTATAACGGGAAAAACGTAACGGTTCTATCTCGACATCAGGAATCTGAAAAAATCCACCAAGCAATGCATTCCGAATTTCTTGACCACCCTCAACCAGCTAGTTCCCCATTATCATTTGCGGAACTCCTCCTTCTCATTGAGCAGGAGGGGCAAACAACTTAATTGGAAGCAGAGGGTGAAGCTAATCAAAAATGCCTGTGTCTTTTTATAGAGGGCAACCTTGTTGATGCCTTATGCAATCAGGCCAAAGGCGAAGAAGCCATATTGGAGTTGATCCAATGGGAGCCAATCTCCCTCAGCTTCCGCCCCCCTCCAAAACAAAAAATCAAGAAAAGAGTCAATAAACCCCTGTCATCAATTCTCCCGTCAGAGTCAGAACGCATCCAAGCGAACTCTGTTTTAGCGGAAGCGGAACCATCAAGCGAAACCCAAAAGGATTTGCCCGATTCCACCCAATTTGGAGACCAGAATCTCCCTGTGACAGATTCAACATCCGACATAACTCATTCAAAGGGGGAAGAATCATCCCTTCTAGCACCGGACGATTCCTCACTATCAACGACAACTATCAATCAGGAGGTACGCACCATGGCTTTAGAAGATCATTTGGCAAGACTTAAAAAAGTAAACGGCTTCAAGGCAGCGGCAATTATGAACTTCACGGGTGAAATTCTCGTCATGGATACGGTTGATGCCAACATCCAACTTGACATGGTCGGCGCCACCTTTAACGACATTTTCCGTTCAGCCCACGAAGCCTCTGAAAAAATCGGCCTCGAAGCCTGTCAGGAAGCAGTCATTAAAACACCTCTGGGAATCATTATCATGCGCTGTTCAGGGGTCAAGGCAAAGGTCCATTATCATATGATCATGATCATGGCAGCCGACGGGAATCAAGCCCTGGCCAAGATGGAAATGGAAAAATTGATCCCGGCGGTCATGGAGGAACTGGCATAACTTTTTGCCAGGAGGCACAGGATAATGGGAAAGAAAAGGGCGGAGAAGAAAGATACCTACGAGCACATTGAAGAGGAAGAAGAGATTCTTGAGAGTTATCTATCTCAACTTGGCAAAACGAATGGTTTTAAGGCCGCTGGCATAATGACCCATTCGGGAGAAATCCTTGCCGGAGAATCAAATGACCCCAACATTGACCTTTACAGGGTCGGGACCACTTTCAATAATATTTTCAGGACGGCCCATGAAGCATCTGAAAAAATCGGCCTGGAATCCTGCCTGGAACTATCGATTAAAACGCCAAAGGGGATTATCATCATGAGATGTTCCGGGGTAAATGCACCGATTCATTTCCATTTGATCGCCATCCTTTCTTCCATGGGAAATCAGGCTTTAGCCAAACTTGAACTTGAAAAGCTCATTCCACAGATTATGGCTTCATTGACCTGATCAATCGACAAAGAGGAGGGGGCTTTTTGGCCCCTCCTCTTTGTTCGTTCCCACGCATGGATTCTCGAGTTAGAAAATAATTTGATTCTCATGCTGCCCTGGACTTTTCCCGCAGTCTAAACTCTTCCAAAAAAATAATCAAAACCCAACAAAATCAAACACAGATACTATACTGGCAATGTTCATCACCCCTTGGCTAATAAATCACCTAAACCCCGGACAACTGGATCAGATCATCCTTCCAGTAATACCCCCAACGTCTCCAGCATGCCAGGGGCCTCCCCCCTGGGACTTTCATGTTTTTGCCATCCTTGCTCAGATAAAGCCAAAATGGTTTTGAAAAATGAATATCGTTGGTGAAATCAAATGGTATCTTGGTGATGATTATGCCCAAATTAAATTCTCTGAAAGCAAAGAAGCCTTTTCCATTGATACGGTAATGGTCCCTGCCGCTCATCGAAGTAAAGGTGTCGGATCTCAAATGATCAGGCACATACTCACCCTTGCCGATGGGCTTGCCAAAAAAGTACATGTCTCAGCGAGGCCTATCGGCAATGTAAGTGAGGAGCGGTTACAAAGGCTCATCAAGTTTTATCAACAATTTGGTTTTTACCAAGTTGATCGCGGTCATTCAATTGCCTATCTGGTCAGAGATACTCAACCAAAATCATCCATCCGCCCACCACCAGATAACTCCTTTAATGCCTATAGCGAATAAAAAAACCGGGGCCTCTTAAAGAAGAGGTCCCGGTTCCTTTATTCACATCCCCCAAATCTCAAGCAAGATCATTGGAGTAAAAACACATATATTAACGAACCATTTTTGCGGTTCCTAAAAGTTCAAAGGGAATGCTCATTCCAAGATTTTTTGCTTCCTTTAAATTTATGGTCATTTCCATCTTCGGCTTGGTATCCGCTGGGATATCAGCGGGATTTGTTCCTTTCATTATTTGAACAACCATTTTAGCCGCCCCCTTCCCCTGTATATCCGGATCTGCGGCCATGGAAATGAGAACTCCAAGTTCACAGGTTCCACTGAACACCGAGGCCGTGGCTACTTTTCCAGAACGGGCACTGGAAACTATCTTTTCAATATACTCCTGGGAGTTTATTTTTGCCGCGGAAGTTATCAATAAGGCCTCGATACCAGACAGGTCATACGAATCAGAGTCTGACATATCGATTCTTTTAACGCTCCCCCCCTTTTTCGCAACCAATCCTTCCACCGCTTCAAGTTGACGAACCGACTCAATCTCATTCGCTGAATACATGACCCCAAGACTATTGAAATTTGAAATTTTCTTCAAATTATCGACGAGCCCCTGAAGCGGAAGGGTGGCATCCATTCCAGTAACATTACCAGAAACCCCGCATTCTACCGGGTCGTACGCGCCACAAAAGACCACCGGCACCTGGGAATTCTCACTCCGGATCGCGATTGCGGTCTCTGAGCCGTAAGCCACAATAACCCTGGCCCCGAGAGTGACCAATTTTCTGGTGGCATTTTTCCAGGCCATTTCATTGGGAGCAGGTCGCTGCAGGATGACCCGATCCCCAAAGGATAAGGACTTGAGTTCTTTCTCAAGTGAGTCCTGAATCAACATATAATATGGGACCTTGGGAGGCATCAAGGCCCCGACGATTTCTGCCAATGACGATTGCGGAAAAAGTCCGTAAAAAATCAAAAAGGCAACAAGGATTCTATATTTCATAGCCTTGGCTCTGGTGAAGTTCATTTATGAATAAACGATTTAGTGATCTTCACCAAACCTCCGACGAAAGTCCCGTCGGAGGGATTATCATAAGAATCGTTACTCCAATCAGTATAACGAAGATTGAGCCCAAGTCCCCAACCACGCCCGAGATCAAGAGCAGTATCCAGCCGCAAAACCATTTCGGTGGTAGTGGCCTCGGAAAAGCGAGCAACCTCAGTCATGTTGACATTCACCCCATCCGTAGACCCATCAGTCATGGTCAGGAACCAGGATGGCTCATCAGTCCCGTCGGTTACCGTGTATTCGAACGTGGTGTTTATATCCAGACGTTTCACCGGAGCATATAGCATGTTGATTGAAAAATTATGGGCAGTCTGTTCGTTTTTATAACCTTGGTCAATCACTGCAGTATTTCCATGATCTTCCCAAGCCATGAAACGGTCCTGCTTATATGATAAGAACGTATATGTTGGAGTTAGCGACAGTTTTCTATTCACCATAAAGGAGACACTGGCCAGATACATTTGACGGAGCGACTTGCCCTGATTGGCCTCGGTAATACCGTCCGAAACAAGATTGTTATCAGTATTCTCTCGGACCACATCAGCACTCAAAAACGACGTAATTTTAGGAGTAATCAGCCAGGTCAAATCCAGGCGACCTTCATCGGTCTGATCGGGCAGATTATTCACCGCCTCGGCAAATACTAACTCCTGGTTCACATCGGTATGACGAACCTTGGCAGTAACCCTTACCCGTGGAATAGCCCAGTTGGTGAGAGAAATTTCATAGTCGTCCTTATTGGTCTTGGTCGGCCGGCTCCAGATAATAGCCGAAAGATTCTCCACCTCTTTAATCTCTTTGAAATAGTTAAGACTTACATTGGTTTTGGGGATCAAAGAATATCGCACATGCAACGATGACTTATCGGTCTTGGAAATCACTCCGGGATTGACGGCATAATCCTTCAGGACACCAGTCTGATCATATCCACTGACCGTGGACGGGGCTGATGCCTCATTTTCCTGATGACGATACTTAACAGCGAAGGACAAGTAGGGGGCGGGAAGCCAGAATACCTCCCCGTATCCCATGGTGTTTTCCGCCTTGGCCCCGCTGGTTTCATTGGTTTTGTCGATCATGGAATACGTGGCAGAGGCAAAAACTTTTCCCGAGTGGGCCGTATGAATTTTCACCGTGTTGGTGGTGGCCTTCAGATTGGGGATTACATTATGAACCGAAGCCGTTGTCCCGCCGATAAAATCGGTCTGATAAGCATAGGTCGGATCGGCTACTGAATTCTCGAAATTACGATTCTTATGAGAGAGATCGACCTCGATGAGGCCAATGTGGGTACTGGTTCCAATGGTAAAAACCTTGTTCTCCTGGTCGATGGAGCGCGATTCAGTCACCCGGACCCTTCCCCCTTGAGTTCCGCCATAAAAATTGCCTGAACCTCCTAAAAATCGAAGCTGCTGGGTCCCAGTCCGTTTAACCAGTTCCGCCTCACCGTATACATGGAATGGATAATTCGGAGTCTTCAAGCGCATCCGTAAAAGGTCAAGATCGAACTGCAAACCATATTCAGCACCGGGATTGCGATTATCCACTTCCGCTGTGCTTGAAGACGTTGGGGCAAAATCAAAAACAGTTAAATTATCAAGTTGATGATAGAATCGTCGAGGCAGCAACCGGATCTGGAGAATATCCTTGAAGGCATAGCGAAAGTCACCATACCATTCATCCTGGTTGTAGTAATCGAATTCAAAATGATACCGATTGGGCAGAGGGGTGGTCGCAAAGAAAAACCCGCCGCTGGGAGAACTGTCAGGAGAATAATACTCCCCGGCCTTGGGTGAAGCCGCACGCCCTGAAGCCTCGGGTAACACATCATTCTCGGCTCGACTGGAGGTGTTGGTGGCGTCTGAGTTCACCCCATACCCGCCAATCCAGACACTGGCCTCCGTGGAGACCTGTTCCGTCAAATCCTGGTAGTCGGCAAAACAAACCGTTGCCCCAAGAGGGTAGAGGAAGACCGCAGCTGAAAGCAGGAAAAGTCTCAATTTCATCGTGTTAACCCCCCATTTGAACTCACACCTGGAACATCCGAACCGTGGACCATGGAGTGACAGTCCGTACATCGGGTAAATGTTTGGCTCTTTTCGCCAAAATCATCCGAACTCATCCGATGTTGGGGATGACATTGTTTACAGAGGAAAGTAACCGGATATTTCAGAAGGTTATTGTTGGCTGACCCATGTGCGGCATGGCAGGTGGTGCACTCTTCGGTAATATCACCATGCTCGTAAAGAAAAGGACCTACCTTCTCGGTATGACAGCGGCCACAGGATTCCTTGGTGGTCATTTCCCGAAGATCTTTGGCCGTCGAGGTACCATGAGGATCGTGACAGTCAATACAATAAATTTTCCCTTCCTTCACCGGGTGTCGACTGGGTAATGAAAATTGGGCGCTGACATCGAGATGGCAACCAAGACATAATTGCTCAACGGCCCGAGGTTCGGTGATCAAATCGGCACTGGCATGAATCGGATGGCAGTTGTAGCAGGTCACCTCATTTGCGGCATGAGAACTCGCATTCCAATTATGAATGTTGAATGTTGCATTAGCCGTATGGCATTTCAAACACACCAAAGACTTGGCACCGGATGGTAATTCTGCATAATCAAGAAGGTTTTCCTTATGGGCGGCAATAATCTCTTTTTTATTAACCTCTTCCTTGAGACCGACCATGGCATCCATCATCTCGCTGGCAGGTCCGTGACAGGACTCACAGTCTACGATCTGCATCCCCGATGATGTTTGTTCAAGGAGATCCCCCATTGTACTGGATTTGAAATCCAGGGCAATTTTGTCATGGGTATGACAGCCCTTCAGGCAATTCTCGTTTCCGACATAATCAGATGTCAATTTCCCCAACAGTTGTTTTTCGTACTCTTGGATGGGAATAATGGGACGCGGTTCCTTCAATTTACTCAACGGCTTAACGCAACCGACCATGAAAGTGGCGGCCAGCAAACTGCTGAACAGGGCCAATTTCACAAGGTATTTGTCTCGACTCATTCCATTTCTCCTTCCCCAGATTTAATCCGATACCATATCACTCTGTAATTTAAAAAAATCCAATGCCCACGGCCGTCCTTTCCCATCCCCGGTGTTGCCAAGGGAGAACTCCGGTCAGGAGTGCACCTGCCCACTGCACCAAACAGATTAATGAAAGTTTCTCAATCGAGCAAATAAATTTTGTTATAACTTATTAATAGATAAAAGAACAAATTGCTACAATTATACATATTTATGCTATAATTGGAAAATTGATTTTTTAATCATTTCACATGACCAACTTCAGAGAATAACACTATGAACAAAAAAAACACCTCCCGAGAAACATCAACCGCCCTCGCTGAGTTCTTACTTTGTCTTGTTTTGTCCTGTTTTTTTAGCACATCCATCTGGGCTGCAGACCTGCAAAATCTCACCAAAGCAGCAGAGCAAGGGGACCCTCAAGCCCAGTACGAACTGGGCCATCTTTACGAAAACGGCAATGGAGTGAACAAAGATCCTGCCGAATCGCTCAAATGGTATCAGAAGGCCGCGAAACAAGGCCAAATTGATGCCCAGATCAAATTCGGTTCCGCATTAGAAAACGGCAATCCAGAAGCCTTTGTTCTGATGGGAAAGATGTACCTCACCGAGAACGGTTCAGAAAAAAACCTCCCTGAGGCCCTTAAGTGGCTCAAACTCGCAGTTGAACAAGGCCACACCGAAGCACTCTATCTTCTGGGAAAACTCTACACAGAGGACAGCGCCGAAATCCCGGCAGACAAGACAGAAGCGATCCGATTGTTAAGGATGGCAGCGGAACAGGGTCAACCACAAGCCGCAAAAATTCTTGCTGATAAATTTTCCATTTCAGTCACAACCTCTACAGCAAAAGCTGAGGAACCAATCAACAGGAAAACAGGCCTCGACACCTCAAACCAAAAACTCCTTAAGTTAGCAGAAACGGGTGATGCCAATGCCCAATATAAGTTGGGTAAAAATTTCGAATCCGGGACAGGGGTAGAAAAGAATTCCAATGAGGCCATCATCTGGATCTTTAAAGCGGCCCGCCAAGGCCATGTTGAAGCTCAATACGAATTTTCCACGGCCCTCGGCACGAACGACCCGGAAGCCTGCTTTCTCATGGGAACAATGCACCTTTCAGGGGACGGAGTAAAAAAATCAAGTTCTGAGGCGGCAAAATGGTTCCAACAGGCCGCCGACCTCGGTAACGCCGAAGGACAATTCGCCTTGGCTACCCTGTATAGTACAGGTGACGGGATCGAAAAAAGCACCTCTAAAGCCCTGGCCCTTTTGAATCAGTCGGCCAGACAGGGATATCAACCAGCGGTGGACAGCCTCATTGTCCAATCCGCCGAATCAGGCGATGTAGCCGCCCAATTCAACCTTGCCCAACAATATGATTCAGGCAAGGGCCGAAAACAAGATCCAGGGCTGGCCCTGAAATGGTACTTGAATGCAGCCAAACAGGGTCACGGCGAAGCTCGATTCCTTGCCGGTAGTTATTATTCGCAAGGCATCGGCGTAAAAAGATCATCATCCGAGGCCATAAAATGGTTTCGCCTCGCCGCTCTGCAAGGAATAGACAAAGCCCAACTCCCACTCGCCATCCTACTGAAGGAACAAGGAGAATTCAAAGAGGCAGCAACATGGTACGCCAAGGCTGCCCAGGCCGGTCATGCTCAAGCCCAATACGAAGTTGCCCTGCTACTCAGTAATGGCAAGGGGATCACCAAGAATGAAAAAGAGGCGACCAAGTGGTTTGAAGAGGCAGCCAAACAAGGCATTGTCGAGGCTCAATACATCCTGGGAATGCGCCTGGAAACCGGGAGTAGCGACAAACCCGATTTGAAGGCAGCTCAAGACTGGTATAACCGAGCAGGGAAAGCCGGAAACATCGATGCCCTGTACCGACTCGGCCTGATGGCCTATCTCGGCAAAGGGACTGGGCAGGACACTACTAAGGCGGTCCGCTGGTGGGAAAAAGCCGCCGATGCCGGACAACCCATGGCCCTATACTTTCTTGGGTATCTTAGCGAAACCGGGTCAGGACTCGCCAGAAACATGGATCAGGCAAAAGGCTACTATCAAAAGTCCGCCGAAAAAGGAAACCTTTTTGCGAAACAGACCCTGACTTCATTGTAATTGGGAAAAACCACCCATCCCCATCCAGTCGATAGCTGTTTGCCTGGATACTTTTCCCCCACCATTCAATCCCCTCGCCAGCCTCTCCGCACCCCACCCGGGGTCACGATTTAATGGCTGAAATGGGAGGGTCTCTTGATCTTCAACAAAACGCTTCAAATACCCCCAGAGCTAAATGAATCCACCCTGGTACTCACAAAAAAAAGGCCGGTGGACTTCGGAAAAGTCACCGGCCTTGAAGCAAAGCGTTACAGAATCTCACCCCAATGAGGCGGACTCGATATTAAAATTTAAACACATTCTTCGTGTAATCATGTCCCCTTGAAGACGAATAAACATGTTTTGCAGACCGCCGATCTTCGGAATAGGATGCAGCAAGTCCTTCATCCTTGAGCACCAGAACTCGCCGTCTCAAGTTATAGTTTTCCTGTTCCAAAGAGCTGATCTTCACCCCCATCTCGGAATCAGTCACTGGGGCTACCGCTTTACTCTCAACAGCAGAGGCTTGTTGGCGGAGTTGGTTGTTTTCCTGTTCTAGAGACTCAAGACGGCCTTTCATGGACTCAACCTGAGTCCCATCCCCCTGACGGTTTAAGGTCCGGACCTCTTGTTTCAATTGGACGTTTTCCGACTCAAGTGAGTCCAGACGTGACTTCATCTGTTTAAAATCATCAATTGGAACCATAACCTTCAATTCAGCTCCGGTAACGAAACCAGACCAAGCCAACAGCACCGTGATCAATAAAATGATTCGTCTCACAGCAAAACCCTCCTCATCAAAAGATATCTTCCCCGAAAGTATACTCAAAATCGTTCGATAAAAATCTTATATCGCAAAACAAGTAATCTTCACCAATAATATCGAATACTAACCAGAATTTTTTTTATAACACAAGATTTTATTGATACTGTTACCAAAAGCGCAAATAAGGTCTCCATTAAATGAGATTTTATAGAGTTCAACGTAAATTCCATAGTTGCCAAAGCTCACCCAATGTCCTGAAGACCTGCCTGAGCTTGACTTAACAATCAATTTCAATACATTATTACTGAGATCAGATCACCCTTCGCCAACTCCATCGGACCAGGGGGAACTCCCTCTTTTTATAGATTTAGTTGGGTGTTTTGGCCGGGCAGCTCGACCATTTACCAAGATTTTGTATTGACAGCCGCCTCAGGGTCTCATTATATGAAAATAACTTTCGACACTATGACGAAAATTGGGGATTAGTCTGCCAAGGACCTTCCCATCCGAAATGGTCACCATATATCCAGCGGATAACGGCCCTGGAAACGCATTCACCATCAGCTGTTTTTTTCTTCTCTGTATGAAGGGTGTTTGCTAGACTCAAAAGGACACTTCCTGAAAACTTTACTACATTTAAAGAGTGCATTCTATTTATCACTATTAGGAGGAAGCGAATGAGACGGATGAAGCGTTCATCTCTCGGGATAGCAATAACCATGCTGGTCGCGTTGGGAGGTTGTGGTACCGATCTTGATTCAAATCGTGCCGTTTCGAGTCAGGAAACGGCAGCCCCTGAGGGATACGCAGGCGTAAATCAATGCATCGGCTGTCATCAAGGATTTGACTGGAGCGCCGACTATGTCGCTGATTTTCTCGAAAGTCCCCATGTGCTCCAAGGGGATGAAGTCACCGCTGCCGATGCCGCCGATGGCTGCCTGGAATGTCATGATCCCATTGGCGACGGGAGACTGCTTGAAAACATCATCGATCCAGCCGACGTTCCGGCCGAAGGGATGACAGCCGTCACCTGTGAAAATTGTCATGGCGCCGGTTCAGACCATTGGCTTGGAGGTGACATCCCCACCAAGGAACCGGATTATACCGCCTGCGGACAATGCCATGATAAAAACCTGGATAACAATCAATTCCACCAAGATAACTATAAACCCGTCGCCGATAATATCGTCGAAGATTATTCGTCAGGCAGACATTTCTACGCCACTTTGATCAGTTCTCCGGTCTGTTCCAAATGCCATACCGACCAAGGAGCCAGACGATATCGAGATGCCAACACCGTTGAGGAGATCGAGTCAGAGGCCGCAGCCGTGAGCCGACCCGCCATCATTCAATGCCGAACCTGCCATAATCCCCATAATCCCAAAGAGCTGCTGAGAGACAAAACCACCACCGCCTCCACCGAATACAATACCTGCACCACCTGCCACCAGGCCATGGACGCCCAACTCGGCACGGAGGTCAACTATTATGCAGAAACCGACGACGGTGCCAGTGGTGACGTAGTTTATCACGCCGCCCGTTGGGATCGGGTCATGGCCTCAACCCATTACGACAATCCGGATACAGTGAATGTGATTGAAGGTGTCGGGGTCGACCCCACCAGTCGCCGGGCCTGCCGGAATTGCCATAATGTCCATACTGCCGATACCACCATCCATGAGCAGTGGGCCAAGAGTGGCCATGGAGGATTTCTCGGTGAGGTGAAAGAAGAGGCGGCTAAATCGGCGGAGGATAACACTCTTGAACAGGCCATTGCCGTCCGCGCCGCCGGGGTCACCGAAGAAGAGGCCCCTCCCTGGGTCGAATACCCTTGGACCACCGATGAACGAACGGACTGTGTTCGTTGTCATACCGCCACCGGTGTCGCCGCCTTCCTCGACTACCTCAAGGCCGGGAATGCCGCTGCCGATTTCGACCCCACCGCCATCCCTGCCCCAACCACAGCAGATCCGGCGGCCATCAAATCACTCTACGACGCCGACGGCAAATTCCCGACCATCACGATGGAGAGGACTTGGGATGCCGGTGCCAATTGGGGTCAAGGTGGGTATACCTACACCAAATTACAGAAAGAGCTGCTCTACTGCTGGGGCTGCCATTCCGACTATACCGGCACTCTCCGCGCGCCCGGTGCTTTCACCTCGGATTATGGTAAAGGCCTGGCTGCCTCTACCTATCCAGATGCCAATGGTTCCAATGTCTGCATCCCCTGTCACTCCGGACGAGAAAGTGGCAAGAGCATTGCCGTGTTGACCACCGATTATACCAATGCCGATCCGGTCAGCTCCCATTACCTCGCGGCCGCCGGGATCCTTTACGCAGAGTCAGGGTATCATTTCAGTGGCCGTGACTATACCAACAGTGCGGTTGATGCCAATGTGGGCTCCCATGAGCATACGACCCTCGGCATGGGCACCACCGGCGAGGCGGAAATCGATGACGAGTATGAAGAAGGCCCCTGCGTCACCTGCCATTTCGACAGCAAGGACGGCTCTCATACCCTGAGCCCCTTGACCCATTATGCCGCCAACGATCTGGCTTTAAACCCTGTCTGCGTCGTTTGCCACGATAAACGAGGCGAAGGAACCAACGCCGGACCCACCTGGCTTGGTCGCCCCGATGCCGAAGATACCTATCCGGCCAAGACCTACCATGCCCGTTATCAGGCCTCCATTAAGGCCCTGGCCATCCTGCTTGATACCGCGGGGCATCCCTACCTGGGCAATTACCCCTATTTCACCAAGGGTGACTGGACCACAATTCAGGTGAACAGCTCAGCGGTAACGGTATCGGGAGAAGATACATTGGGAGCCGCTTTTAACTTCAACCTTTTGACCGGTGATCCAGGTGGGGTAATCCATAACCGTCAATACGTTCGTCGGCTGCTCTATGATTCGATCGATTTTCTTGATGACGGCATTCTGAATTATTCAGTGCTGACCACCTTGAATGGCCTGGCTGAAACAACCGATTTCACCGCAGACGAGAAGGCTGATGCCATCAACTTACTCATCAATAAGGATGATGAGATTGGGACAGCCAACGAAAGGTATTAACACCGATTCATAGCTCGTGTCTGTTCATGGGGCTGTCTCATCCGAGGCAGCCCCATTTTTTTTCAAGTAAACTCATTCGGACGGTTCATGCCCTCATGACTTCACTGAGTTCAGGGGAGTTGCAACAGCAGCCTTCAGCCCGGAGAGCCTTAAGAAGAGACCGGGTAGCCAGGGCGTTAGGCCATGTGGATACATCGATGGTTTACCGGACATACGGCCGCTATATTCCAAATCTAACCAAACAGAACGGACAGACCTTTGAAAACCGTTTTACTGGAGTTGAGACAAAAAAAATGGGCAAAATAGTCACAATTGTAGTCACAATTGCGGATATCCTGCCCACTAAACTAAGCTAACAATTTTAAATCGTTAGATATTTTTTGGTGACCCCTACGGGATTCGAACCCGTGATCTTCGGCGTGAGAGGCCAATGTCCTGAACCGCTAGACGAAGGGGCCATAGAATGGTGGTCTCTTTTAAATAAATCAGTGATTTTTGTCAACAAGTTTATGGCCGCGACTCAAGGGTTAATTCAACACAATAACGACCGAATTCTTTACCCCTCGTCAATTCTCCGGCATTGTTGGCCATCTCACCGCGGCGATCAACCCCTTTAACCAAGAGGTCCCCTCCATATCCAATCCCCATGGCATCACAGGCATATTTCATCACCAGAACAGCCCCCTCAAAAACCCGCTCCCCTCGGGTAGCGGCCACGGAAACCAAATACCCCTTGCGATCAGGATCGTCCCTCCAAATACCTTCAGCCTTTTTAATATGTTTCAAACTCCACAAGGCCTGACAGCGGTCGACAAAGGCCTTGGCCTGGGCGGTAATCGAGTAAAAATAAATTGGTGAGGCAAGAATCACCCGCCGGGCTGCCATAATCTTTTCATAAAGAGGGGTCATATCATCCTTAACCACACAGCGCCCTTTCTTATCACAACCACCACATCCGATACAGGGATGAATATTCAGTTCGGCCAACCGGATCAGCTCACTGGTTCCACCTCCACTCGCTATCCCATCTATTACGGCTTCAATCAGGGTTTCCGTATTCCCTTTTTTCCTCGGACTTCCTTGAAAAATAAGCACATCCGCCATGAACTTTCCTCTTAATATTCCCTTTCCCAAAAATCGTTTCGCCGCCACCATAATTTATTTCATGCAACCGTGATCGTCTTTGATGGTTTCAGCCGATTATAAAATTCTGTCTCACCCCTCAACCAGTCCTTGACCTCCGAATCAAAAAAACGACCCGCACAGCGCCACTGCCAATTCCCTTCGCTGGTTCCGGGGGTGTTCATCCGACAGTCTTCGCCGAACCCAAGGAGATCTTGCATGGGAAAAAGGGCAACCTTGGCAACAGACGAAAGCGCGAGCCGGATCATCTGACGACTGACCTGGTGACCATCCGACTGGAGATAACGACAAATCCTCTCCCGAACCGAGGCCGTAAGCGTCTCGCCCATGAACCAACCAAGCGTCGTATTATTATCATGGGTGCCCGTGTAAACCACACAATTCTCAGAATGAAAATTATGGGGTAAATAGTCATTGGTCTCATCCGATTCAAAGGCAAATTGAAGAATCTTCATTCCCGGAAAGCCCAATTTCCGCCGCAACGCGGTGACTTCTTTGGTAATAATCCCAAGATCCTCGGCAATGATCGGGAGTTCCCCTAATTGCCGACGCATCCATTCAAAAAAGAAAGATCCGGGCCCCTTGACCCATTCGCCATTCATAGCGGTTTCTTCTTCAGCTGGAATCTCCCAATACGACTCGAAGCCTCGGAAATGGTCGATCCGGCAGACATCAACCTGACCAAGCATCCGCAAGAACCGCTTCTCCCACCACCCATAGAGGGGAGTAGTCATCTCTTCCTCAGCAAGGGTCCACCGATAGAGAGGATTTCCCCATCGCTGTCCGGTTTCACTGAAATAATCCGGAGGAACTCCAGCAACATGGGTGGGCTCTAGACAGGAATAATCCAAACGATAATTGCCTTGATTCGCCCAAACATCAACGCTGTCAAATCCAACATAAATCGGCATATCACCGATCAAGAGCACCCCCCTTTCCCCCGCATGATTCTTCATTTCGTCCCACTGTAGATCAAAACAATATTGGACAAACTGATGAAATGCAATGCGGTCAGAAAGTCTAAGATGGGCGGCCACCATAGCCGCGGGATCCCCTTTGGCTATGGAATGAGGCCACCGATTCCAGGGAAGACCACCGGACTCTTCTCGAAACGCCATAAACAGGGCGTAATCATTGAGCCAATAGCCTTCACGTTGAAGGAACTCTCCATAGGCATAAGATATATGCTGGCGACAAAACCCCTGAAAGGCTAATTCGAGCATGGAATAATGAAATGCAACAACCTTATCAAACTCGACAAAATATTCAGAGAATTCCTCCGCCCGCAACAAATGATCCTTATCCAGCCATCCCTTCTCCTCAAGCCAATCAAGGCATATTATGAGAGGATTGCCTGCAAATGCTGAAAAGTTCATGTATGGCGAATGTCCCAGAAAACCGGAGGTGGGACCACTTGGCAGAATCTGCCAATATCGTTGGCCGGCATCAGCCAAAAAATCAATAAATTCCAGGGCCGATCGACCAAGAGTACCAATACCATAAGGCCCCGGCAGCGATGTAATATGCAGGAGGATACCGCTTCCCCTTGAAAAATCCATAAAAGCTCCTAACGTTTCAAATTTTCGTAACTGCTTTAGCCCTTTTACCGAGCATCTTTCCCACCTGTTTTCTCAATGAAAAGCCGCCCTCCGAAACAAAAACATTAAAACATATCAGCAAATCGCCTTGCCAATATATAATAATTATTATACTATATGAAGTTCTTTACCATCAACCATCATAGTTCCCCATTGCCCTGAAGGGAGTCCCAAACGTGTCGAAAGAGATCAAAAACAAACTGTTGGAAATCGGCCAAGCCGAAGGATATATCTCTATTGCTGTCCTCAACGACCTGATCCCCGAAGAAAAAAATCCCGAATACATTGACGATATATTCGAATTCCTCAGCAAACACAATATCACGATCATCAGCGAGGAAGAGCTGTCGAGAAGACAGGTTGAGAACGATGACTCCCAAGATGACTCCGATGACCAGGCAAAATCCCTTGAAACCGAACCTCCCATTCCCGGCGAAGACGCCCTGGAACCTGTCCTCGGCAGTAAAGAAGACGATTCTCAGGAAATAGAAGAAACAACCACTACCTATCTCCGCGAAATGGGCCAGTTCGAACTGCTCACCCCGGAAGAAGAGGAAAAATACAGCAAAGCGATTCGTCAGGGATTTGATGCTATCATTCTGGCAATCCGCAGTGAGGATACCCAGCTGCTGGAGCTCACCGTTCTGGTCGACAAAATTGCTCTCTGGGAAAAAAGAGACCCGACATTAAAGCCCAAAAAACAGCACCTCAACTTTATGACCAACGCAGTCTGTAATTGTTGTGATCAGAATCCAGACACCACAAATCTACAAGAGCTCAAATACAAAATCAAAATGTATGGCCGCTCCATAGAGCAGGCCAAAGACGCCATGATTAAGGCAAACTTGCGGCTGGTGGTAAGTATTGCCAAACGGTACATGCACCAAGGATTAACCTTGGCCGACCTGATCCAGGAAGGGAATCTCGGTCTCATGCGGGCCGTTTTTCGTTTTGATTATACCAAGGGCAACAAATTCAGCACCTATGCCAGTTGGTGGATCCGGCAGGCCATCACTCGGGCAATCCTTGATAAGACCAGAACCATCAGGCTCCCTGTTCACTTTTTGGAGTTGAGGAGCCAGTTTTTCAAGGCATTCTATTCACTACTCAAAGAATTGGGAAGAGAACCAACGCCCATTGAGATCTCTGAAAAAACCGGTCTGCCCATGGACAAAATCCTGGCCATTCTTGAGGCATCCAGAGAACCTATTTCTCTGGAGACCCCGGTTGGCGATGATGACAGCACCCTGGGTGACTTTCTGGAAAACCAGGAGTCAGTGGCACCATACGAAGCGGTTAAAAACCAGGAACTCGCCGAACGGGTTACCGGAATCTTGGCAACCCTCAGTCCACGAGAAGAGAAGATCATTCGCCTTCGCTTTGGGATCGGTGAAAACGCCGAATACACCCTGGAAGAGATCGGCAAACGGTTCAATGTTTCCCGGGAAAGAATCCGCCAGATTGAGAAAAAGGCCTTAAATCGGTTACGCCATTCAAGCCGCCGTGAGCGCCTTAAGCATTTTCTTGATTGATCACCCTCAATTAGAAACGGCCCACCTCCGGCAGAACACTTTTTTATTCTTTTTTGGTTTATCGCACCTGTCAACTTCTCGCAACAGCCAGAGGAAGCGATGCGTTTCATCCCAACCAGATGGTTCCATCGTTTCCCCTTGGCATGCGCCGCAATCCTATTTGCGGCAGGTATCGCCACGGGGAGACACCTCTCGGGAATTGAGTTTTCCCGCTGGTTTCCGATGGCGGCAATCGTGGTCCTCCTTTGGGCCATCGCCTTCAAAAAGCGTCCGGCATTCATCTTCTCTTGCCTCTTTCCACTCTTCTTCCTGGCCGGCTTAATTCAGATCGCCAAAATCGGTCCCCCGTCTGCCCCTTCCCACATTTATAATCAGATTCAAATTCGCACAGAAGCCTCCATTATCGGAAAAGTAACCAAGGCACCTTCATTCGATGGGAACAAAGGACGCACCCTGATCAATGTTGAGCAAATCATTCTGGCGGATGGCTCCCAGCACCAAACCTCCGGACTGATCCGATTAAGCATGCCATTTGACCCTCGGGAAATGTCAATCCCCGGGGATCGTCTCATGGCCAGAGCCTCGTTATCACGAGTCGCCCCCCCTGGTACTCCCGGAGGTTTCGACTTCCGCCAATACCTTGCCGACAGGAACATCTGGATAACCGGTTGGGTAAGAACATCAAATGATCTTGTCCGAGTAGACGTGACATCCACTTCATTCTGGGACAAAATCCGAATTCTTCCCGAATTCGGTCGAAGAAAAATTAATGTTTTTCTGGCCGGGTCCAGTCTCACCGCCGCTGAAACCGGGATATACCAGGCAATTCTTACTGGCGAAAAACAATCGATCCCCTTGCCGATTTTCAAAACGTATCAAAATGCCGGGATCGTCCATCTACTGGCAATTTCGGGGACCCACATGGGTCTGCTGGCCTTAATCTGCGGTCTTTTCGTCATTAATCTGGCCAAGCTGTTCCCTTCCCTGCTTTTGCGCTGGCCGGCCCGGAAAATCGCAGCCTCATCATCCCTGATTATTCTCACCGCCTATCTCCTCATCGCCGGGCTCAATCCACCGGCAACCAGGGCCTATCTGATGGCGGCAACCATGATCATCGCACTCCTTATGGATCGACTCAACATGGCCATTAACGCTTTGGCTTTAGCCGCTCTCCTGATCCTGATCGGTGACCCCGGGTCACTTTTCACCGCCTCATTCCAGCTTTCATTTTTCGCAGTATTGGCGATTCTCATGCTGGGAGAACCCTTACGAAAGTTCAACTCGAACCCGACGTTCTCCGCAACCCCAACCCGACGAGCCTTGACCTGGGTATGCAACAGCCTTGCCATTTCGTGTGCCGCCTGGGTTGGAACCGCCCCCCTTGTCCTGAAACATTTCCACCAAATCTCCCTCTCCGGACCACCAGCCACCCTACTGGCCGCACCGCTGATCTGTTTCTGGGCTCTCCCCATGGGGCTTTTCTCCTGTCTGCTCATGGGGCCTTTTCCGGGAGCAGCTGAAACACTCCTCCAAGTTGGCTCCCTCGGGATAACAGGCGCCACTCACCTCGCCCACTTCTTCGCGGACCTTCCGGGAAGTGCACTTATTATACCCCCTCCAACAATCCCCCAAATCATTGGCTTTTACCTGATCATCGCAACGCTGACATTCTGGAAGAAACTCCCACAACGGGGAGCATTCATGGCCGTGGCCATGATCTTTCTGTTGGCATCTCCAGCCTTCGGTATCCTCAAGACCCTTCGAGACGAACAAGCGACAACGGTCAGTTTTATCGATGTGGGTCAAGGGAGTTCAACCCTCATCGAATTTCCGGATCATCGAGCCATCTTGATCGATGGAGGCGGTTCAGGATCAGACCGCTTCAACCCTGGTCGAGAGGTGATCGGACCTTTTCTCTGGACCCGTGGGATCAGCCACCTGGACGGCTTGGTGATTACCCATGCCCATGCCGACCACATCAACGGTCTCAACTTTATTATCGACCAATTTCACCCAGCAAACATCTGGACCAACGCCACCCAAACGGAAGTGTCGGCATTGACCACATTGCTGGAGAAGGCCAGGGGCCTAGGCATTCACATTGAATCGCCTCCTGCCGGAACAACCCTCGTCAACACCACCGGAAACCGGCTCGAAGTCTTACTTGGCCCGGTCAATGCTTCAGATGAGCAGCCAACTGAAAACGATCGCAGCCTGGTCATCCGCCTCACCACCGTCAAGGGATCAATCTTGTTCCCGGGTGATATTATGGTTAGGGTTGGCGAACATCTTCTACGCACCTATCCAGATCTTCAATGTGAGGTACTGTTGGCACCCCACCATGGCGGACGGACCTCGGCCTCAAACCTTCTGATGGAAAAGATTTCTCCTCAAACAGTGGTGGTTTCAGCCGGGACTTTTTCCAAGGATGTTTTTCCCGATCAGGAACTCTTGAATCAAGGCCTATCACGGAATATCCGAATGTTCAATACGGCTATCGATGGGACGGTAGCCTGCCGGATTACCTCATCGGGATTGGAATGGACCAGACTTGGTAGAAAGGGTGCGATGGGGAATAATCCAGGGTCCTAAGGGCAAGTGCAGATTTTGAATTATGTAACCCTTGCCAGAACACCGGAAGGGCTCCATAAAACCAGCGGTTTTGTTGACTATGCCGGAGCCCTGGGAATAATGCACCCCCGAGAGGGAAGCTTAACCCAGCCTTTACTCTGCTCTCGGATTGCTCCAGAGGGAACGGCTAAACTTCTGTGAAATCAGCCGGCGGTTTCCTCAGGTATGAGATGAATTTGGTCTTGTCAATACTGTTGGTGTAGGCATCTTCCGGGGAAATCCACCTCTTCTGCAACATATCCATAATGGCATCATCCATGGTCTGCATCCCGTACTTTTTACCGGTCTGCATAACAGAAGGAAGCTGATAGGTTTTCCCTTCCCGAACCAGATTTCGCACAGCAGGGGTACAGATCAGAATCTCCAGGGCCGGACACCGCCCCTTCACATCAATCCGCTTAAAAAGGGTTTGGGAGACCACCGCCCGCAAAGAATCGGCCAACGTCGACCGCACCTGAGCCTGTTGATTGGCGGGGAAAATTTCGATAATACGATCCACAGTCTTTGAGGCATTCAAGGTATGCAAGGTCCCGAAGACGAGATGCCCGGTCATTGCTGCTTCCATGGCCAGGGAGATGGTTTCAAGATCCCTCATCTCACCAACTAGAATAATATCGGGATCCTCGCGTAAAGCACCACGCAGTGCGGATGAAAAGGACTTGGTATGGGTCCCGACCTCACGATGATTCACGATACAGTTCTGGCTTTTATGGACGAATTCAATGGGATCTTCGACCGTAATGATATGATCCTTACGGAGCTTGTTGGCCTCATCGACGATGGCGGCCAAGGTGGTTGACTTTCCGCTACCGGTCGGTCCGGTGACCAGAACCATTCCCTTTGGTAACATGGATAGTTTGGAGATTACCTTGGGCAGGTTCAAATCCTGGCACGTCATAATCGTACTGGGAATCTCCCTAAATACCGAACCTATCCCATATTTCTGTTGAAAGAGATTTCCCCGATACCGAGCCAGACCTGGAATCTCATAGCCAAAATCGATGTCGCCGGTTTCTTCAAACAGTTTAATCTTTTCTTCAGAGATAATCTCATAGAGCATTGATTTCAGGCCGTCATTCTCCATCACGTTATAGCGAATCCGTTCCATGTCGCCCCGGATCCTCAACAACGGTTGTTGGCCAGCCACCATATGAAGGTCGGAAGCCCCTTGCTCGTTCATCAACTTAAAAAAAGCATCTATCTGTGCCATTGAAACTCCTCCTTAAACCATCAGGCAGCCAAATCAGGAATCAAACGGAAAGCACGTAATCACCATGGGCTCAGGAAAAATCATATCAAGCCCAGATCCGTATCATACCGCAAACAAATCACTTTTAAAAAAAATAATCAAAGTCAATTATCACCCCGGCAAAAAAAGGGCCCGCCCAACAATGCAGTAAAATATATAATTATGTTATTCCCAGAAAAAGTCACCATCATTGTTCCATCAGCTCAGAAAATTGATTAGTATGGTCCTCACAGTTGGACATTATTTCAAAAAAAAGAAAAGTTTTTCTTCTTTTATCCTTATCCTGTCGGCCCGATCTGCTTACTCCTTAAGTTGTCCGCACAACGGTTATCCGTTTCCTGCTTGCGGCCCACAGATACATTATTAAATCCCGGCCCTGCCGCGAAGCCTGATATTGAGCCAAAAACCTCTGATGAGAACCGTTGACCTCCATACCCATTCCAGCTATTCCGATGGAACTTTCGGCCCGACAGAACTTGTTTCTGAGGCCGTGCGGGTTGGTCTTGCGGCAATCTCCTTGACCGACCACGACACCTTGGCCGGCGTTGAAGAAGCCCAAGCCGCTGGACACCTGATGAACATTGAAGTGATGAGCGGAATTGAAATCAGCGCCAGTCATGAAGGAAATTCCGTTCATATTCTCGGTTATGGGGTACCAGGTCATGACCCTGACTTAAACGGCCTGATCAGGGATCTCCAGGAAATTCGTACGACTCGTAACCAAAAGATTCTCGCCCGCCTGGCCGAACAAAGAATCATCATTTCAGATGATGATTTACAGGCAATTAGTCGAGGCCTCATTGGACGCCCCCATATTGCTCAACTGCTTATCCGGAAAGGAATCGTCAAAACTTTTGATCAGGCATTTGACCGCTATCTCAAGAAAAACGGCAAAGCCTGGGTGCAAACGGTACGATTCCCGGCAAGCGAAGCTATCCGAATCGTCAAGAACGCTGGGGGCCTGCCGGTTCTAGCCCACCCAGGAGCAGTGGTCAACAAAGCAAGTTCGATCCGTAAAACGATTGAACAGCTCACGTCCCACGGACTCGCAGGCATTGAAGCAATTTATCCGGGACACTCTACAACACTCAATCGGCAGCTCATTGAGATAGCCGGGGAGTTCCATCTCCTGGTAACAGGTGGAAGCGACTTTCACGGCAACATGAAGCAAATCCGGCTGGGGGGGCGACCGGTAATGCCCCAAGTCCCCTATACTCTATTTCAAAAATTAAAAGACCGATTGGCCGAAAAAAGTCCCGACCATGCCCCCTCCTCCTTGCAGACCTTGCCGAATACACAGGTCTGACGTATGATGTTGCTCATGGAACTATAAATTGAAAACGGTTGAAAGTCTCTCCTGACCAACCGTTCCTTGGCGACCTTCTTTATTTTTGAGAGCCCGAATATGCAAACTGTACTCATTGTCGATGACGAACCGAACTATCGCCTCATTCTCTCAGAACTTTTGCAGGATGAGGGGTATGAAGTCTTTACCGCTGACTGCGGCGAAAAGGCCATGGAAACCATCAAGGAAACCGATCTTGATCTAGTGATCACCGACATGCGTATGCCGGGAATGAGCGGTATGGAGCTGCTCAAGGAATTGAAGATATTCAACCAGGAACTTCCGGTGATCATGATCACCGCATTTGGTGAAGTCGAAATCGCCGTCGCCGCAATGCAGGCAGGCGCCTACAACTATTTGACCAAACCATTCAATAATGATGAACTCCTGGTCAGTATAAAAAAGGCGGTAGACCATTACTCCTTAGTCCGGGAAAATTTAAGACTCCGCAGCCAGGTCTCCACCAGATATAAATTCGGCAACATGATCGGCAAGGATGAAAAGATTCGCTACCTCTTTGATCTTATTGAAAAAGTAGCGCCGACTAACGCTTCGGTTCTCATTACCGGAGAATCCGGCACCGGCAAAGAGCTTGTCGCCAAGGCTATTCATTTTAACAGCCAACGGCGGGAGGCACCGCTCATTTCCTTAAATTGCGCCGGCCTTCCCGAACATCTCCTTGAAAGCGAACTCTTCGGTCATGAAAAGGGGGCCTTCACCGGGGCCACCGCTCTCCGCAAAGGCCGATTTGAACTGGCGGATTCCGGTTCAATCTTTCTGGATGAGGTAGGAGAAATGCCGCTTAATCTCCAGGCCAAACTTCTCCGGGTAATTCAGGAAAGGACCTTTGAACGAGTCGGGAGCAGCACACCAATGAAAGTCAATGTGCGCATTATCGCTGCGACCAATAAGGACTTGAAGGACGAAGTGGGACAGGGAAATTTCCGAGAAGACCTATACTACCGCCTCAATGTTCTCCAACTCCACCTTCCACCTCTCCGGGAACGGGCTGGCGACATTCCCTTGCTGGTCAACCATTTCATCACAAAATTCGCAACCCAGCTCAATCGGCCTGATCTCAAAATATCCAACCAGGCCCTGCGCTACCTCACCAGCCTTTCCTGGGCGGGCAATGTCCGAGAACTAGAGAACACCATGGAGCGCGCAGCCATCCTCTGCGATGATGAGTGTATCGAAGTGAACGATTTCACCACAGACATATCACCACCTCAAGGACACACTCTGCCCTTGGAGGCTCAGTGTGACCAGATCCCTTCCGGATACCGCCTTCCCGACTTTCTCGATGCCATTGAAAAAAAATTGATCCTCAACGCCTTAACCGATGCCAATCAGGTCCAGGCCCACGCCGCTGATCAGCTGGGAATTACCAAGAGTTTACTACAGTACAAAATGAAGAAATACGACATTATGAAACAGGCTTGAGTTACTAGCCAGTTATTTGAAATTGAGTATGAGCAACAGTTTCGGCGGATTAAGACCGGCCCCCCCAGTTCAATTTACTGCGTAAGATCTCGAAATACCCCTTATGGGAAGAAGCAACCAACCGAAGAGTCTTCTCGGCTACTTCCACTTCGAGATAATCTTTGCTCGACATCACCCAGACAGGGCGGCCGTCCACGATCACTTTAACATCATTGACCCGGCCAGCCAACCGGGTGGACAATTTGGTTGCGGAGGGCAGCAATACCGGTCTACTTTCCAACATAAAGGGGCAGATGGGGGTGACCATGATCGAATCCATTCCAGGATGAATTATGGGGCCACCGGCCGAAAGATTGTATGCCGTTGAACCGGTGGGGGTTGAAAAAATCAGCCCATCGGCCTTATATGAAGCAATAAACTCATCGTCGGCCCAGGTCTCCATCTTAATCAATCGGTCCACACTCCCTTTACTGACCACCACATCGTTCAAGGCATAGAGCCAGTCCGTGGTGATCCGGTCATTTCTCAACCTGGCTTTCAGCATAAGTCGATCTTCAATGGCCAGTTGCCCTGAAATAATATTTTCCAGAGCCTCATAACGATTTTCCACCGCGAATTCGGTGAGGAACCCAAGACTGCCCAGATTAACTCCCACCACCGGGATTCCCAATCGACTGGCCTGGTCCGCCACGTGAAGCAGGGTTCCATCCCCACCTAGAATTACCAGGATATCCATATCCGCAGTGATCCGATCAAGGACTCCTAAAATCCCCTGCCCGGCAAGCCAGGTGACCATTTCCTCCCCGATCCGTTGAGGTTCCGGAGAATCATGCTTTATGATGATACCGACCTTTTGAATTTTCACTGGTTACTCTGCTCCGTAGAGAGAACAAACCCTCACGAGTCGGCCTTGGCGGCCTCGATCCCAAGTTCACGTGAGCGACTGGTGGCGGCTTCAACAGCATCCATGATAATTCCTTGGAAGCCGGCCCGTTCCATCACATGAAGCCCGGCAATGGTCGTTCCTCCAGGGGAAGTCACCATGGCCCGTAATTGGGCTGGGTGTTCACGGCTTTCCATGGCCAGACGTACAGAGCCGAGCACCGTCTGGAGGGCCAGGGTTTCAGCAACCGGCCTGCTTAAGCCGACCTTCACCCCAGCGTCGATCAACGCCTCGATAAACGAAAATACATACGCCGGGCCGCTGCCGCTCAACCCGGTAACGGCATCCATTTCTTTTTCACTGAGGATCACGCATCGCCCGACCGCTTCGAAGATCGCGACAGTCGTGTCAATATCGTTTTTCGTTGCCCGTGCTCCGGCACTGAGCGCAGCAGCCCCTTCCAGAACCAGGGCCGGGGTATTAGGCATCATCCTGATGACCCGACTCCCAGTCCCGGCTAACAGGGATTCCAGGGTCTTAAGGGATACCCCCGCCGCAATGGAAATCACCAGATGCTCGGCTGTAAACAGATCCCGATTATCGGCCAAGAGCCCACTGAGAACCTGAGGCTTGACCGCCAGGATCACCGTGGCACAAGAAGTAACCTCGTTAGGATCAAGGGAAACGGTG
This sequence comes from Pseudomonadota bacterium, assembly GCA_018814305.1. Lineage (GTDB taxonomy): Bacteria > Desulfobacterota > Desulfobulbia > Desulfobulbales > JAGXFP01 > JAHJAA01. Next base: position 26,568 of record JAHJAA010000079.1, on the reverse strand, counting down.
ACCTTGAACTGTTCGGCCAGGAGACGTCGACGCTCCTCAACCGGATCAACAACGACAACCATCATTGGATCGATCAGTCCGGCGCCCAAGATTCCCTTAATCAGGGCCTCAGCCATCCTCCCCCCCCCGAGAAAACCGATTTTCCCTTGTAATTTCATACTGATCACCTTTTCAATTTCCTTATGACCGACGAGATACCCTGCCTGAATAAATCAGCGATTCAGGGGAGAGATTCCCCCCTGGCCTTTGAATTTTCAACGAACCGTGGAGGTGCTGCCCATGGAAACATCCAACCAAGGTTTTTAACCAAAGGACCCATGGGGGTGAACGGTCCGATCTTAACACACCGACAAAAAAAAGCCCGCGGATTGTGAAATCCGCGGGCTGGAACAATCAGTATCAGAGACGTACTTCTTTATGAACCACCGAGAGATGAAGATAACCCGGCAGGAACCGTAGCCGGAGGCACCAGGTAAGGGGTGAACATACTCCGAGCGGCTTTCGTTGTGGTTACCACCCGACTCAACATTCCTGGTTCCTCGGTCTTCTCCAGGGTAATAAACTCCCAGCACTCCGGATGGGCAATTATCTCCTTCATCAAGGCAAGGTGTTGACCATGCCCAGGACGAGAAGCAATAACATGCCCTACAATCGGACAGCCAAGCAGGGCCAGGTCGCCAATCAAATCCAAGACCTTATGACGAACGAACTCATCAGTAAAGCGGAGCCCTTCAGTATTCAGGACCCTTGATTGATCCATGACAACAGCATTTTCAAGAGATCCGCCAAGAGCCAGACCATTAGCCCGCAACTGCTCAACCTGATCCATAAAACCAAAGGTCCGGGCCGAAGCAATTTCCTTGACGAATCGCTTGGAGTCCATTTCAAATGAATAAGACTGTCGTCGAATAAGTTGATGATCAAAATCAATTTCGCAGGTGATCTTCATTCCGTCATGGGGAACAACCCGAATTTCAGTCTCCCCCGACTTCAAGGCAATTTCCCGAGTTATTTTCAAGAGCCGTCGACTGCTGGCCTGACGACAGCGATCAATTTTCTTCAGAAGATGGACAAAAGGCCCGGCACTGCCATCCATAATCGGGACTTCCGGTCCGTTTAATTCGATTCGGGCATTATCGATTCCAATCCCCGATAAGGCAGCCAGGAGATGCTCGGTGGTTGAGATCGACACCCCATTTTCACCCAAGGTCGTTGCCAATCTGGTATCAACGACCCGATCCATCAAAGCTGGGATTTCCTGTTGAAGATCCGTTCGAAAAAAACGAATACCACTATCGGCTTCGGCAGGTTTAATATGCATCAAAACCGGTCGCCCGGAATGAAGTCCAATCCCGCTCATGCGGACTTCGGAGCGAACCGTATGCTGATACGGACTCTGTTTTTTTAAAAATAATTTCATTGGTGACCTGATATTTTAAAAAAATAATAAACTGCTAACAAAACAACAAACCAATTTCCAAAGCAATTATCAGGCCACACCATACCTATCCCTACAAAAAGTTCCAAAACGATAACAGTTCAATGAATTAAACAGCGAGGAGACAGTTAGAACTGTTATTTAGTTTTTGATTTGTTGCAAAAAAAACACGCTAAATTCGGACAGGAGGGGGAAACCACACGACTTAAAGGGGATATTCAGGGTTGGATGGTTCTCGGGGAGTCCCTAAATTGACTAAGTAATTCCTTTAAAAACTGCTTGAACTCAACCGGCAGGATCATCCTAATTTTGAAACAGTGCACTGGCAACGCAAAACCCTGGCCGTGTAACTTCACCAGATCTTTTTCAGTGGTCACAATGGCTGTCGCTCCTGACTGTATAGCCAAATCAACAACCCGTTTGAGATCCTTTTCCTGGTAAGAATGATGATCCTCAAAAGAAAGAGCCCCCACCGTCTTGATCCCGAAAGCCGCCAGAGAGCGGTAAAAGGACTGAGGCCCGGCAAGCCCGCTCATGACGTAATAATGCTGGTGGTTGGCACCTTCCCCAAAAGCTATGCTCCCTCCTTGTTCATCACACAGCCTGGCTTGGAATGAGATGAGATGTACCGGCCGGCCAGGATAATTCTCTAGGAGCCAGTCCTGAAAAGCCCCTGTTTCATTGTGGGGAGCGTCATCCACTCCCGTGATACAAAACACCCCGGCCCGTTGCAGTGCCGACAAAGGCTCCCGCAACTCACCACCCGGAAAAACCCGCCCACGGCCGAGATACGTTCCCGCCTTGAATAAGACTATGTCCAAATCACGTTCGAGGGCGAGATGCTGAAAACCATCGTCCATCACGATAATATCCGCACCAAAACGCTCGATGGCCGTCCGCCCGGGAAGTGCTCGACGACTTCCGGTCAAAACCGGCACCCCCGGCAGGTTTTGAGCCAGAAGAAACGGTTCATCTCCGGCTTCAGACACATCCAGCAGAACCCGCGAGCCATCTGAGACAATGTTAACCGATTCTTTGGCCCGTCCGCCATACCCACGACTGATCACCGCTGGTCTCCAACCTTCACCGAGAAGGAATTGAGCGAGTGCGATCACCATCGGGGTTTTTCCGGTTCCTCCCATGGTAAGATTCCCAATACAAATCACCGGTACCGGCAATCTGGCCCTGGCAAACATCCCGGACCGATATCCCCAGGCCCGGAACTGCATGACCACGCCGTACAGGGGTGAAATGAGTCGACCAAGGGTAAAAAGATACTCTCTAAAATTCACCGTCACTCCCCACCGGCCAGAGTAGTCCGGATAAAATCCAAATGGCGACTGGTTACCCCCCGATTCGTTTCGACAACCTGGGCACCCCGACTCCCGGTGACCGCTCGTGAGGCAGGGTCTAAGAGCCACTCTTCGAAAATCCGACCAAGATCCTCCTGATCCTTGGCCTGCACCGCCCCGCCAGCATTCAACAGATCTCCGGTTATTTCAGCAAAATCATCCATATGGGGACCAAAGGCGACCGGTTTTCCAAAAAGAACCGCTTCCAGGGGATTATGCCCCCCCCGAGCCACCAGGGATCCCCCGACAAAGGCCATGTCGCAATATTCATAAAGACCGGCAAGTTCTCCCAGGGTGTCAAGGACCAAGAGCTCACAGTCCACCCGAAAGACCCCGGACCTGCTATCCGCTCGCCAACCTTCATCAAGGGCAAGCCGGAGCACTTCCTTGGCCCTCTCCAGGTTCCTCGGGGCCAGAATCAATTTGAGGGTGGGGACCGACCTTTTGAGTTTTTTATAGACCTGAAGTAAAATAGCTTCCTCGCCTTTATGGGTTGATCCGGCGAGCAAAACCGGCCCATGCTGACAAAATTCGACCAGTTCCAGAGCAACCTCCGCACTTGCCACCGCAACACCATCCAGCAGAGTACCGTACTTGAGGTTCCCCAAGGTTTTTAACCGTTCAACCGGGACTCCCAGGGCGGCAATCCGCCGGGAATCTTCCTCGGTCTGCATGGCCAGGAAGTGGAAGGAACGAAACATCGGTTCAAAGAAAAATCGAAATCGGCGGTACCGTTGAAATGATTCTTTGGATATTCTCCCATTGACCAGAACCACCTTAATCTTTCGACGATTAAGTACCGCCAGGAAATTCGGCCACAGATCCGTCTCGACCAAAACAAATAAGTCCGGTTTCAACAATACGGCAAAACGTTCAACAACCCATCTAAAATCAAGGGGAAAGGGAACGTGCAAATCGACCAGTCCAGCCAGGGCCGAGGCGGCATACCCTTCACCAGATCGGGTGGTGGCGGAATAGATCAGAATACCATCAGGATAGGTTTCCCGAAGTCCTGCGATCAGTGACCGGGCCGAAGCCGTTTCCCCAACCGACAGTCCATGAATCCAGATCCGGGGAAACCCGGTTGGACTTATCCCTCCGACCGCTCGATCCAAACCAAACCCGAGCCTCCGCCCCATCCTCCCTCTATACCGGGGCGTCATCAGGACGACAAGACCGATCAACGGCAGAAAAAGAATGGTGAAGATGAGCTGGAGTGCATTATATAGAAAAAGCATCATTACAAAACGCCTCCCGGCGTTTCCATGTCCCATTTTTTATGGAGAGCCATGAACCTGATATTGATTGATCCGAATGAAATCCATCTGGACCGAGTCGTATTGACTGATCGCCGTTGCCAGCATATCCTGAAAATCCTCCGGGCCGAAGCCGGTGACACCCTGAAGATTGGCATTATCAACAGCCACATCGGTACCGGATTGATCGAAAATTTGAGCCCGAAAGCGGTCACTCTGAAAATTAACGCGACCACCCCGCCGCCACCAAAGGTCCCAACCAGATTGATTCTTGCCCTGCCGAGACCTATCATGCTGAAGCGGGTCCTCTCCCAGGCGGCATCACTCGGAGTCGAACACATCTATCTCATCAAGGCCAACCGGGTCGAAAAGAGTTATTACAGTGCCTCAATTATGGCAGAGGCGGCGCTGAATGAAGCCCTGCGCCTGGGCCTGGAACAGGCAATGGACTGCCTGCTTCCCCGGATCACGGTGCATACCCGTTTCCGTCCTTTTATCGAAGATGTGCTGCCGCCTCTGCTCAGTGAAGATACCGTTTCCTTGATCGCCCACCCGGAACCCCCAGCCTTTCTCGACCCCGGCTTGCTCCCCACCCCGAACACCCCGGTGGCCGTAGCCATTGGACCAGAAGGGGGATGGGTGGACTATGAAATCCAGCGCTTCCACGAGCTGGGCTTTATCAGTTTCAGCCTGGGCCCAAGGATCCTCCGGGTCGATACCGCCGTCCCGGCCATTCTCTCCCAACTTGACCTGCTTCGCCACCTAAAAACAGGGGTCCAGCAGTAATGGGACCGTGACGATCAACCCGGGTGGTCATGGACGCTTGATCCCGGGCAACCGTTCAGCCAAACGATCCAAAATAAAATGGAGCTCCCGTAACTTCAAGAGATAGAGGATCAACACATAGACCACCCCCCCGGAACCGATCTGAAAGATAAGCCACAGGAGTTCAAGCAGACGGCTGGAAAATCTTCCAGAAGGCAGCAACAACTCAAGCCCCTCCAACCAGATTCCCATCACGACGGCACCACCGACCACCCTGATCAAGCCACGGAACAGATACCCCAGGGGAAGCCCCTTGAGCTTCGAAGATAGCATACTGAAAAGAAAAATAAAGTTTACCGCCATGGCACATGAAATGGACAAAGCCAGAGCCCGGTGGCCAAGGCTTCCGATGGTCAACAAAATCACACTCACATTCGCCACCACCGCCAGGAAGCTGCCAGCCACCGGATACCTGGTCCCGTTGATGTTATAAAAAACCGGCACCGTAACCTTGACCGAACTGTAAAAGAAGAGCCCCAGGGCATAATAAACCAGGGCTTGGGAGGTCTGCCTGGTGGAAAGCGCATCAAAACGGCCGTGTTCAAAGATAATCCGGACAATGGGTTCAGCCAACATGATCAGACCGACCGTGGCCGGGATGGTGAGACAAAAGGCAATGGTCAGGGCCGACACATAGGATTCCCGGAGGCGATCAAAGTCCCCGGTGGCGGCATGACGGGCCATAACGGGATGGGCGGCAATGGCAATGGCAACCCCGAAGACCCCCACCGGAAACATGAAGAGGCGGAAGGCATAATTCAGCCAGGAGAGGCTTCCCTGGACCAGGGAGGAGGCAAAATAATTATTGATGAAGACATTTAGTTGCAGGGCGGCCAGCCCGGCAATGGCCGGAACCATCAATAACAGAATCCGGTGAAGCCCAGGATCCCGAAGATCGAGGTTCGGCAAAAAGCGAAAGCCAGCCCGACGAAGGGCGGGGAACTGTCCCACCAGCTGGAGAAGGCCACCAGCCAAGGTCCCGAAGGCCATACCGACGATCGGGGGGTGGCCGAATTTCGGCATCACCAGGGAAAGGGCCACTCCGACCACAATGGACCCCAGGTTAAAGAAACTCGAGGCCAGGGATGGAATAAAAAAATACCCCCGGGTATTAAGGATGCCCATACAGACCGAAGACAGTGACACCAGGAGCAGAAAGGGGAACATGATTATCGTCATTAACCGGGTCAATTCCATCTTGCCGGGGATGCCCTCAAAACCAGCCTCCACCATCAACCGGATAATATTTTCCGTCTGCCAGACTCCCGCCAATATCAAGAAACTGAGCAAGAGACTCACCGCGACCAGGACATTACCTGCCAACCGACGGACGGCCTCTTCCCCCCGATTGGCATCATAATCGGAAAATACCGTCACAAAAGCGGTACTCAAGGCGCCTTCCCCGAACAGATCACGGAGCAGGTTCGGGATCCTGAAAGCGACGACAAAGGCATCATAGGTAAAGCCTGCCCCAAACAGATAGGCAAAGACCTGTTCCCGGACCAACCCCAACACTCGGCTACACATGACCGCGACACTGACCGTTCCGGCGGATCGGGCAATTTTTCCAGTATCAAGGGCTGCTTTTTTCATGGGAGGGTCATTCCTGAGGGACGATCCGCAGACCCCAAACCGAGGTCAAAACTTCGGATGCGCCACCTGGTTGATAAAACCATCACGATATCAATTGCCTTATTCCAAAAACGAAACTGATAAACCTACCGAGTAATACGTCGCTCTCTTCCCCTCTGTACATAGCAACTTGCCGGGGGAAAAACAACTCCAATCCCTTTCCGGTCAGCCTCAGACCTCGAAACATCACATTTCTATCTTTTTTCCCTTATTCACAATTTTTTCTTGGAGATTCGATGGGTGAAGAGTAAGAATTATTTCTTGATACATCCTGAATCACGATATACCGAAGGTCCTTCTTTCATATTTAAATCAATCGATGAATTCCTTGCCATTCGAGGTACATCCAAATGATTTGAGTTAAGGAAGAAGACCCGCCACATCCATTGGTATAACCCGTTTCTACCATCAATTATAACGGAGGCATTCATGCAGGACGTCAAACTGGTAAGGAATGTAGCGTTATTCGGCCACGGCAAATCCGGAAAGACCTCTCTGGCTGAAGCACTTCTCTTCACCGCCGGCAAAACCACCCGCTTGGGTAAAGTTGATGACGGCTCCTCGGTGATGGATTATGAGCCCGAAGAAATCAATCGCCACTCTACGATCAGTTCATCCTTTAACCATCTCAACTGGCTCAAACATTCGGTTTACTTAATCGACACCCCTGGTGATGACAACTTCCTCAATGAAACCATGTATGCCAGCCGGGTTGCCGACTGTGCCCTTTTTGTGGTTGAGGCCAATCTGGGTATCAAGAGCCAGACCGAAAAGATTGCGCAGTTCGTCGCCGATCGGGGGCTGCCAACCCTTATTCATATTAACAAAATGGATCGTGAGCGAGCCGACCACACGACTATTCTGACCGAAATGCAGAATAATCTCCCTTTCAAACCGGCCATGATTCATCTCCCCATCGGCGCCGAGGCCGACTTCAAAGGAATTATCGATATCATCCGCCAAAAGGCCTTCACCTTTGAGGGGAATAGCGGCCAGGTCAAGGAATGTGAAATTCCGGTCGACATGGCCGATGAAGTAACCCTTGCCCGTGAGACCCTGATGGAATTGGTCGCTGAGACCGATGATGCGCTTATTGAAAATTTTCTGGAAGAAGGCAAACTCACCGATGAAGAACTTCTGACCGGCCTGCGTGCCGCCACCCGATCCGGTGCCATCAATCCGGTAACGGTCGGCGCGGCCGCCACCAATCTGGGGACCGCCCTGCTCCTCAACATGATCAATGAACTCCTCCCTTCCCCCTCGGAACGCCCAGCCCAGATAGGAACCAATCCAAAAACCAGTGAACTGATCGAGTGCCCTCCCTCTCCCGAGGCACCTTTTTCCGGCCTGGTGTTCAAGACCATGGCTGATCCTTACGCCGGTCGACTTACCATCCTGAAGGTCGTTTCCGGAACCATGAAAGGTGATTCTTTCTATAACGCCTCCCGCGAAGTAAATGAAAAATTCAGCCAAATCCTGCTTCTTGAAGGCAAGAGCCAAAAACCCACTGACAGTGCCGGACCGGGAATGATCGTCGCCTTAGCCAAACTCAAAGAAACGGTGACCGGTGACACCCTCTGTGCCGCGGATGCCCCCGTTTTGTTTGACCCGCTGATCCCGGTGGAACCAAATATCTCGTATGCAGTAACCACCACCGAAAAAAAGGATGAAGAAAAACTGATCGCCTCCATCACTAAGATGCTGGAAGAAGACCCAACCCTGCAACTCAATCGCGAAAAGAGCACCCGTCAGATTCTGATCTCGGGGGTCGGCCAGATCCATGTGGAGGTCATCGGCGACCGGATCAAGCGAAAATTCGGGGTTGAGATGAAACTCGAAAGTCCCAAAGTCCCCTATAAAGAAACAATCAGGGGTAAGGCTCGCGTTCAGGGAAAACATAAAAAACAAACCGGGGGTCACGGCCAATTTGCCGACAGCTGGATTGAAATCGAACCGATGCCCAGTGGTGGAGGTTTTGTCTTTGAAGACAAGATTGTCGGCGGGGTTATCCCCAAACAGTATATCCCCGCCGTTGAAAAGGGGGTTATTGAGGCCATGGACAAAGGAGTGCTTGCCGGTTATCCCATGGTCGACGTCAAGGTTTCCCTGGTGGACGGCTCATTTCATGCCGTAGATTCCTCGGAAATGGCCTTCAAAATTTCAGGTTCAATGGCCTTCCGCAAGGGAGCCCTTGAAGCAAAACCGGTTCTGCTTGAACCGATCATGAACATGACCATTAAGGTGCCCCAAGACTGTGTGGGAGATGTGATCGGAGACCTGAACGGAAAACGGGGCAAAGTGATGGGGATGGATTCCGAGGGTAAGCTGGAGGTAATCTCTGCCCAGGCCCCCATGGCGGAGGTGCTCAAATATGCCCCTGACCTGACCTCGATCACCGGGGCCCGAGGGTCCTTCAAGGTTGAATTTTCACATTACGAGGATGTTCCCTCCAATATTGCCGGTAAGATCGTCGAACAAGCCCAGGCAGGAGACAACTGACCTCCGTTGATGAAAGCAGATACCTATCGATGCGGGGTCCTGACCATCAGCGACCGCGGAGCAGCCGGAGAGCGCCAAGACACCAGTGGCCCCGCTCTCCGGGAGCTGCTGATCAGTCGCCATTATAGCGTCATCGCGGACCGAATCGTTCCCGACCGGATCCCTGAGATCCAGGACATCCTCATCGAATGGGCCGATCAATTACACCTTGACCTGATTCTCACCACCGGGGGCACCGGCCTCAGCCCAAGTGACGTCACCCCCGAGGCCACCATCCCCTTGATCCATCGCCAGATCCCCGGGATCTGCGAGGCGATGCGTTCAGCCTCTCGAGCTTCAACCATCAACGCGATCCTCTCCAGGGGAGTGGCCGGTTGCCGCAATCAATGCCTGATTATCAACCTGCCAGGAAGCCAGAAAGGTGCCGTGGAAAACCTCTCGGCGGTTATCGACGCACTCCCCCATGCACTCTACAAAATAAAAGGTGGAATGGCTGATTGCGGGGGGGACGAAGGAGGAAAAACCGGGAAAGGATGAGCAGGTCCCAATGCTGTAAAATCAGGGATTCGTCAAGAAACAGACAAGACAAAAGATCTCACCGCTGACCCACAGGCAGGATCAGCTGGAGCCTGGCAGAACGAAATCGGTCAGTCAGTGGTATATCGAGAGCGGGAGGCAGTGTTTCGGTGAAGTTATGCGCTGATCAGCTCAAACGAAGTTCGCGGCACAATCGATCACCACCGGCTCATCACCCTCGGGTCGGGCTGCGACCTCTCCAAGAACAAAGGGCATTTCACCAAGGGCGGCCAACTGAAAACAGATATCATCCGCCTGATCCGCATCAACAACGGCAATCATCCCGATCCCGCAATTGAAAGTCTTGAACATCTCTTCCGGGGTCACCTCGCCCTTCTGACACATGAATTTAAACACCGGTGGAATAGCCCAACTACCGGTCTGGATCACGGCCTTACACCCATGAGGCAGGACTCGGGGAATATTATCAAAAAATCCACCGCCGGTGATATGAACCAGACCGTGGATCCTGAAATTCTTGATGATGTTAAGGAGTGGTTCGGTATAAATCCGGGTGGGTTTGAGCAGTTCCTCGCCAACGGTACAGCCCAACTCCTCGACAAAATCATCGACCCCAAGCCCCTGCTCCTCAAAAAAGATCTTCCGAACCAGGGAGTAGCCGTTACTATGGATGCCCGATGAAGCCAGGCCGATAATTTTATGGCCCACTCGGATATCCGACCCATCGATAATATCATCCCGCTCGGCGATACCGACCACGAAGCCGGCCAAATCATATTCCCCTTCCCGATAGAGCCCAGGCATTTCAGCGGTCTCACCACCGATCAAGGAACATTTGGAGATTTCGCATCCCTTGGCGATCCCCCGAACCACATCAACGGCCAGATCATTATCCAAGCGACTAATGGCAAAATAATCCAGAAAAAACAAAGGCCGAGCCCCACTGACAATCACATCGTTCACGCACATGGCCACAAGGTCAATGCCGATGGTGTCATGACGATTGCAAAGATTGGCAACGGTCAATTTGGTGCCGACTCCGTCAGTTGAAGAAACGAGCACCGGATCCTTGTAGCGTCCAACACCAAGGGCGAAAAGGCCTCCAAAGCCACCGATATCGGTAATAACGCCGCGTTGAAAAGTAGCGGCAACCAGGGGTTTGATGTTCTTAATGAATTGATTGCCCTTCTCGATATCAACCCCTGCCTCGGCGTATTTCGATTGCTGCACTTTGTCCTTGCTGTTCATTATTTTCCGCTAAATTAAGATTAACTCTTTGAATTCAAAACTAAAGATCAAGGAAAACTCCGATCAACCTACCTTAATCGAGATGGTCTTCGCACGTATTTAAACGATGGTGGCATTGGAGTCTGAAAATCAAGAACTTTTACTGGCAGGACCTGAAAAAGTCAACGAGTTTCACAATCACAATTAACAACTCGATCACATTACCACATGAATTCAACACGATAGACGAAATAGCCATTTTTATCCACAAAAACCCTTATCCTATTGAGGCTCTTGTTGCAACCAACCTGCTATAAAAAAAGAACAAATCCAGCTCTTAGTCAGTGATGAGTATTTTTCAATCCAATGACCCCAGTGAGCTCAGGAAAACGACCTTTTGTGGTTATGTACCCCCCGGTACAACCATGAACCAAGAAGAATCGTACCCTCGCCATTGACCCGGTCACGTTTATGCATTATTTTCCCAACTCTTCGAAACGCAATCCTTCTTGCAAGAATTCGTCTCGTCTCTGGACCCCGGGCAAGAAAAAACTTCTTAAAAAAGACGCATTCCCCGCCCTGATCCATGTACTTTGAAAGGAGGAATCACCCGATGTTTGTGGATAAACGTTGCTATAATATTGCCAAAGAAAAACATTACTGCCCCCACTGCAAGGAGCAGTTGAGCTGTTGCCATACCCCTCCGTATCACGTGGGCGACGGACTTGGCTGGGGAACGGAAATATTTTTTATCTGCCTGAATGATGACTGCCCTCTGTTCAACAACAGTTGGGAGGAGTTCGAGATCAATTACGGCCAGTCCGCCTCGTGCCGGTATATGTTATTGCCCAATGAGCCCAAGGGCGGCCCAATGATGGTCGGCAGCAAAGACGCCTTTACCGGCTCCATCGTTGACCCGGAGGAACTTGAAAAAACCAATGAACGGCTGAACAGTGAGAAAGAGGCCTTACGGCAACTGGAAACCTGTGTTGAAGAAAAAAACCTCAAACCGCTCATCACCTTGATCGTGGATGAAGAGGCCAGTCTGCCGGGGAGACACCGGGCCTGCGAGTTGCTTGATAAAATTGATGATCTGGCCTGCATCGATCCTATCCGCGCCCATACGTTTCTCCACACCGAAATCGGCCAGTATGCCGAACTGGCCATCGGCCGGATTTTAAAAAATCAGAATCGAATCGAGTGTGGATACTGTGCCGAGATCATCAAGGCCCAGGCCAAGATCTGTAAGCATTGCGGCAAGGAAACAAGGAAGGGATAACGGACGAAGCCCTTATTAGGGTTAATCAACCAGTCTCCTAAAGAGCAAGAATCCAACCCTTTGATCTTGGCAGCCACCTCGTAAAAACCACGAAATTGACTTGCCAAATCGATTTTGATTGAGTAAATAGTGTTCCTTCAGATCACCTCTGAATGGTGGGCGTGGCTCAGTTGGTTGGAGCACCGGGTTGTGGCCTCGGAGGTCGTGGGTTCAAGTCCCATCGCTCACCCCATAAAGTAATCCGGAGAGATCCGGTGAAGTTTTAAAACCCGCTTCCTGAGAAGGAAAGCGGGTTTTTTTATTGTCCAGCAAGGCCCAATCCCCATTGGAAACCAAGCCGTTAACGGGTAGAATAACGGGTAGAAAGCACTTCCCAAAAACCTCTACCCGCTAAGAGGCCCGCAAATGTCCAAACAAGGCACTTCCCTCCTTGCCGATACGGCAGTCAGAACTGCCAAGCCAGCAGATAAAACCTATATACTCCGAGATGGCGGGGCTTATGGATGGTGGTTGAACCATCCGGTCGAAAATGGTGGAAGCTGAGGGTGGTGTTCGCCAAAAGGGAAAATTCTTTCTCCCTTGGCGATTACCCGTCAGTAACGCTTTCCTCTGCGCGAGGTGAGTTAGTTAAAGCGAAGAGCATGATGGCTGCAGGTATCGATCTGTCAAACGGAGTCAAACTGTTATTGTCCCCCGACAAAGCCAGGGGTTTACCTTAAAGTAATTAAGCTTTTCCTTTCCCTCGGTCCATTCTGGTGTTGGCAAAGCACTAATCTCTCCGAAGTATTTTCCACCATCCAAGTCTTGACAAATAATCTTTCCATCTTACCATATCGACATATGGCGATATAGCTAATTGGAGGAACCATGAAACAACTTATCAGAGTAATGAAAGCTTTGTCCGATCCAAACCGGATCAAGGTCATGAAAATGCTGGAAGCAAAACCACTCTGTGTCTGTGAGATAACCGAGATTCTGAAGCTTGCCCAATCTACGGTTTCAAAACATCTGAAAATTCTGGAAGACGCAGAACTGATTGACTCATGGAAGGAAGGTCCCTGGGTGATTTACCGACTGGCAAAAAACCCTGCCAACCAGTACGCGAAAACAATCCAAGGACATCTTGGCGAATGGTTGTTTGATAATCCGGAGATCAGAAAGGTCTACCGGCAGGCTCAGGTTGCCGACAAACAGAAAATCTGCGCCGCCTGAGACAGGGTTCTCTGCCGCTGGCCTGGCAGGACTGGCGAGCAAAAATCAGAATAAATTCCCTTTTACATTCAAACCTTAAAACATCACGAGCATCGAGCACATGGAAAACATTCAGAAAGATATTGGTTCTCTTATTGAGCAACCGGCCTGTTGCAGCGGTGGAAAAAAAGAGAGCAAAGGTAAGCCACGAAGTACATCAACACAGATCATCCTGGGGTTGCTCGGAATTGGAGTCTGGTACACGGTATACTATCAACTGGAACCACTTTCCAGATATCTCACCTATGATCTTATAGGGCTTGGCAAAGACAGCCACCTTGGAGCATCGATCCAGTTCTTTCTCTATGACACCCCGAAGGTGATGATGCTCCTGACTTTGGTGGTTTATGGCGTGGGTATTATCCGCAGTTTCTTCACCCCGGAGCGGACCAGAAAGTTCCTGGCCGGAAAAAGGGAATCGACCGGTAATGTCATGGCGGCACTCCTCGGAATCGTAACCCCTTTCTGCTCCTGTTCCGCCGTACCGCTTTTTCTCGGCTTCGTAACTGCCGGCGTCCCATTAGGTGTTACCTTTTCATTTTTAATCTCCGCCCCCATGGTAAACGAGATTGCCCTGGTTCTGCTCTACGGCCTCTTGGGTTGGAAGGTCGCGGCCCTCTATCTTGTCACCGGTCTGCTGGTGGCAATCGTAGCCGGTTGGGTAATCGGTCGTCTGGGCATGGAAAGACACATGGAAGACTGGGTACAGGAACTGCGGGCCAATGCTGACGTGATGCCGGATGAAAATCTCACCTGGTCCGACCGTCTCAAACATGGCCTGGATGCGGTCAAGGATATCGTCGGCAAGGTCTGGATCTATGTGGTGGCCGGCATTGCAGTCGGGGCCGGAATCCATGGTTTTGTCCCAGAAAATTTCATGGCTTCGATCATGGGTAAAGGGGCCTGGTGGAGTGTACCGGCAGCAGTTGTTGTCGGTATCCCAATGTATTCCAATGCCGCAGGGATTGTCCCGGTGATTCACGCCCTTCTGGAAAAAGGGGCCGCACTCGGGACCGTACTCGCTTTCATGATGAGCGTGATCGCCCTTTCCCTGCCCGAGATGGTCATCCTGCGCAAAGTCCTGAAGCCGCGGCTGATCGGAACCTTCATCGGAGTGGTTGGCTGTGGAATTCTCCTCGTCGGCTATCTATTCAATATTATTATCTGAATACGGAGCAACCCATGAGCAAACAAAATCCCATCAGCTTGAATCCGGTCGGGATAATGCATTGCCGGTTGACAAGCCGTGAACATACTCCGAGAAATTTTGACATATCGGAAGAAACCGGCACTTTGGAGATTTTTCCGGAATATAGTGAGGCCATGGAGGGAGTCCAAGTTGGCCAGACCATCGTCTGTCTCTTTTGGCTGCACGAGGCAGCAAGAGATATCCTCAAGGTTTATCCTCGAGGAGACAAAAGCCGGGGGCTGCAGGGGGTATTTGCCACCCGCAGTCCGGTTCGACCAAACCCGGTGGCCGTCTCCGAGTATGAAGTCATTGAAATTAACGGGAATGAAATAAAGGTTTCCGGGGTGGATGTGCTGGATAACACCCCGCTGATTGACATCAAAAAAAAGATATAACGAAAAAGGAGTTCTACTATGAATATCAAAGTAATGGGTCCGGGATGTCCGAAGTGTGCGGAAGCAGAAAAGATCGTCAAGACCGTCATTGCCGAAACCGGGATCGATGCCGTGGTGGAGAAGGTGTCTGATTTTCAGGAAATCGCCAAACACGGGGTCTTTTCAACCCCGGCAGTGGTGATCGACGGCAAGATCAAATGCGTCGGCAAAGTCCCGAGCAAAAAGGAAGTTGAAGGCTGGCTAAAATGAAGGATATGCCGGTGGCTTTGCGAATCATGAAAATCATCATCGGTTTACTGTTAATGACCACGCTTATCGTTTCCACTGGTTGCGCAAAAGGTGGTGATGATGCTGTCGCAGGCGAAGTCGTGCCGGGAATTCCGGCTAAAAACACGGTCACCCTGGTTGATCTGGGCGCTAAAACCTGCATCCCCTGCAAACTGATGGCGCCCATCCTTGAGGAATTGCAGGGAGAGTACAAAGGCCGGGCGGAGATCATTTTTATTGATGTCTGGGACGAGGCAAACAAGGAGAAAGCAAGGGCCTTCAAGATCATGGCTATTCCAACCCAGATCCTTTTTGATAAAACAGGGAAGGAGGTTTTTCGTCACACCGGTTTTCTGGACAAGGACTCCCTGGTCACCAAACTGGAAGAGTTGCTTGCCCGATAATGGACAACATCCTGATAAGCATAACCATCTGGCTCCAGGCAAGTCCCGGCGTCGCCCTGCCCGCCGCCTTTCTCTGGGGGATGGTCAGTGTTCTGCTCTCCCCCTGCCACATGGCATCCATTCCTCTCCTGATCGCTTACGTTGCCGGGCAGAAAATGATCCCCGCGCCCAGACAGGCTGCCCGCTACGCCATTCTTTTTGCCCTGGGCATCTTTATTACCATCATGGCGGTCGGCCTGCTCTGCACCGTTGCCGGACGGATGCTGGGGGATATCGGTTCCTGGTGGCAGGTGGCGGTGGGCATCTTGCTGCTCTGGGTGGCCTGGACGCTCTTTAAAGAGCCGCAATGTTCGGCAACCGGCAATGTCCTCAACCGTTTTCAGATCCAGGGAATGAGGGGAGCTTTCATCCTCGGCCTGGCCTACGGAACTCTGGCCGGGGTCTGTACTTTCGGCTTTATCGCGCCGATACTGGGCATCATTACTTTACAGAAGGAGATCATAACCGGCATCTTAATGCTGGTCCTGTTCGGCATCGGCCACTGCCTGCCGCTGGTCGTCTGCGGGATGTTTTCCGCCCGGACCATGGAACTGCTACACAGCCATACCGGACGAAAAACGGTAGCGACCATGCGAAAACTGGCGGCGGGGGTCATTGGGGGGCTGGCTGTCTATTTTATCCTGCTTCCTTTCTGGAGTTAAAATCATACCGTTTTAGCTTCGAAACTCTTCATCTTTCGCCAAAGAGTTGAGGCATCAATACCAAGAAGTTGGGCGGCCTTAGCCTTGTTGCCGTTTGTCTGGATCAGAGCTCTGTCGATCATGAGTTTTTCCATCTCACCAAGAGGCATAAGCGGTATTTCAGAAACCATGGAACCGTGGCAGGATTCTGAAACTTCCGCGGGCAAAGATTCAGGCTGAAGAGAGTGCTCTTGCCCCATAATCACAGCCCGGCTGATACTGTTTTCCAGTTCCCTGACATTCCCTGGCCAACCATAGCTGGAAAGAAGAGTCATTGCCCTGGTGCCGATTGAAGTGATCTCTTTTTCATATTTTGCCGAATATTTCCGGAGAAAAAAATACGCCAGTTCAGCAATATCATCTTTCCTCTCTCGCAGGGGAGGCATTGTAATATCCATAACGTTGAGCCGATAATACAGGTCCGCTCTGAAATTCCCTTCCTTCACTTCAATCTTGAGATCAGCATTGCTGGCGCTGATGACCCTGACATCAGTCAGCAACTCCTTGCTTCCACCAACCCGCATGAAGGTTTTTTCCTGAAGGACTCGCAAGAGTTTCACCTGCAGGGCCGGACTCATACTGTTTATTTCGTCCAGAAAAAGAGTGCCGCCGGCGGCCAGCTCAAAAAGACCTTTTTTTTCTTTGTCAGCGCCGGTAAACGAACCTTTTTCATGACCGAAAAGTTCGGATTCAAGCAATGATTCGTTGAGGGCACCGCAATTGATGGCCAGAAATCTCTCTTCACTCCGCTTGCTGGCCCGGTGGATCAGGCGGGCGGCCAGTTCCTTGCCGGTGCCGGTTTCTCCCTGGATGAGAACAGAGACATCAAGGGGAGCAACCTGTTCGATGGTTGCTTTAACCGCCATCATGGCTTGAGAGGAACCGATGACATCACTGGCCTGCATGGTGACGATGGCTGCCGCCATTTCACGGTTCTTTTTGATCAGACGAAAGTGATCAATGGCCTTTTGGGTCACCAGAAACAGTTCTTCCGGATCAAAAGGCTTTTGAATATAATCGTAGGCCCCGATCTTCATGGCCTCGGTGGCAGAATCCACCGTTCCGTGACCGGTTATGATGATCACCGGTAACTCCCGGTCCCGGCGATGGCAGGCCTTTAAAACTTCCGTCCCGCTGATATGCGGCATTTTAAGATCAGTGATTACCGTGTCGAATCCATCATTTTCCAGGTAGAGAAGCGCATCCCGACCATTACTGCAGGCAATCACTTCAAACCCCTGGGAAGAAAAAACCTCTTCCAGCAACTCTCTCTGCCTCAGATCATCGTCTACAATCAATAATTTCATACGGTTATTTCCAGCTCCGGCAACAGAACGGTAAAGACGGTTCCGCCACCCTCTCTTGTTTCAATATCGATAGATCCGTCAGCCTCTGCCACAATTCCGGCGCAGATGGAGAGTCCCAACCCTGTGCCCTCGCCGATCGGCTTGGTGGTATAAAAAGGATCGAATATCTTCTGGTGCATATCCTGAGCCACTCCCGGCCCATTGTCGGCAACGGAAAAATAGATGTTTTTCCCGGCCCGCCCGGTTGTCACCCAGATATTTTCTGCCGGAGGAGTGGTCTGTACTGCGTTGATCAAAAGATTAAAAATCACCTGCTCAATCTTTCTGCAATCGGCGTAAACGGTAAATTCACCTCCTGGAGAAAATTCAATGGCAGTCCCCTGTTTATCGGCCTGATAACGAACCATGGGGATCACTTTTTCAATAAGCGGTGACAGAGAGAACTCAGCAGGTTCGGCACCTGAACTGCGGGAAAAATCAAGCAAACCCTTAACAATATCACTGCATTTCCGAGCCTGTTCAACAATAACCGACACCCGTTTTTCAATATCCTCACTCTTTGCTCCCGGCTTTATGAGTTTGGCATATCCCAGGATGTTGGACAGGGGGTTATTGATTTCATGGGCTACTCCGGCGGCAAGCTGGCCGATCGTGGCCAGCTTTTCAGTATGACAGTACATTTCCTGTCTTTTTTTCTCTGCGGTGATGTCTCGAAACGTCTGAACGCCGCCGACAGCATCTCCTTTAACATCGTAGACCATCGCAGAACTGACAGATACACTCAGGATCCTGCCATCTCTGGTTGTCAGCCATGTTTCCTTGTTCCGAACCGTTTCTCCCCCGTGACTCAGAGCACATGCGTCCTTACATAGGGTGGATTGAAAGAGGTCAGAGCATTTGCGTCCGGTAGCTTCCTGCTCTGAAAAACCTGTTATTTCTGTGGCCGACTGGTTAAAGGCAAAAATAATTCCTTCGTTATCTGTGACAAAAAGACCATCAGCCATGCTGCCGACAATGGTTGCAAGTTTGTTCTGCTCCAACTGGAGTTCATCCTGCTGCTTCTGAATGTCTGCAAAATTGCGGTTGATCGTCTCCGACATGGCGTTGAACGATTGAGCGATCTCGGCAAATTCGGCTGGTTCCTCAATATCAATCTTTTCATTCAGCTGACCCTGCCGGAACCTCTCTATGGCCTGATTGAGCAATCGCAAAGGGGTGGTAACGGCCTTTTTCAAGGCAATATTGCTGAGTATAATGCCGAGGAGATGGAAAAGAATCACTGCAGCCAGAGTGGCAAGCAGCAGATTACGGGAAATTGCATTCACCCTGGCCGTGGACAGGCTGATCCGGACTTCACCAAAGATGTCAGCACCGATGGTAATTGACTTCATAACAATCAGGGTTCCCGACTCACCGTCTTTGATCTGCCCGGATGAAGCGAGCATCTCGTTGTCCGACCTTCGGATTTCTATGGCGGTAATTGCCGGATCAACGACAATGTCCTGGACATAGCGTTCCATGGTTGCATAGTCGTGAACCATCGCCGCATCGAGAGTAACCGAAGCCAGAATACGGGCCAGTGCCTCTCCTTTGTTATTCAGATCGG
Organism: Pseudomonadota bacterium; assembly: GCA_018814305.1. Lineage (GTDB taxonomy): Bacteria > Desulfobacterota > Desulfobulbia > Desulfobulbales > JAGXFP01 > JAHJAA01. The sequence goes on along the minus strand of JAHJAA010000079.1, from coordinate 7,364 downwards.
AGAGAAGAATCATCCTCTGGGATTGAACCAGAACCAGGCCAAGGAGAATCGCCGAGACGATTGCCAGAAGGTTCAGGCGCCTGATGAAAATTTTCTGAACAGGAGTACTCATCGCGATTCGATAAATCCCATAATCTTCCTTGCCTGATCAAAGTCACTATCTTTAACTGGTTCAAACCCTGTCAACTGGCCGTTTATCTGATCAAGGATCACACGCTCTTTCATTGCCAGCAGGCCTTGTTTTAGATTTACTTTTAGTTCTGTGCTCAAACTGGTTCGACAGACCAGAACATGGGGTGGAATTGCAAAGGGTCCGGCCAGAACACGCAAAGGACGATCAGCATATTTTTCAAAAACATCCTGTCTGACCCCGCCGGCATCAAAATCACCATGCAACACAGAAAGGATGACATTGTCATGGCTTTTAACAAAATCATACGCCGTCAGATCATGGAGAGACACCCCGTTTTCATGCAGCACCCAGCGCGGCATGAAATGACTGCCGAATGATTGATGATCACCAAAAGCAAAGCTTTTCCCCTTGAGATCCCGGATAGTTTTTAACTGTGATGCTGATCCGGTGATCAGTACGACCTTGTCATTCTGGTCATCAATAAACTTGAACCGTGCCAACAGTTCAATGCCACCGTATTTGTCTTTCATCCGAACATAAGGGGAAGGACCGGCAAAACCAAGGTCTGCCTCGCCCGAACCAAGTGCTTTTATATGGGCCAGGTAGCTGGGAGCAATCCTGATGGAAATGTTGACCCCGGTTTTCTGCGCCAGGTAGGAAACCAGAGGTTCAAACCGTTTATGGATAGCGGTTGGATTGGTAAATGGATGGGTACTGAAGATCAGTTCCTGACAATGACCGGAGATGGGAAGAAAAAGAAACAGGACAAAAGCATAAAAGTACTTTTTAAGATATCTCATATCGTTATCTAATTGGATAACATTGCAAAATGCAATGAAAAGAAAATTCCAGAGTAAGTTCAGACAAAAAAATGGCTGAGAAAAGTTGCACTCTGCTCAGCCATTTATCGGTTTGAATTTATTTGAACAGATTAATACGGATCATTCTTGTGCAGGATGTCCCCACGCTCTCCCACCCGCGCATACTCAGATTTAGGAAATTCAAAGTTTGCTAATTCTTCAACTGAAAAGGAGTCCGTCAGTGGATGAGAGAGTAAATCCTTTGAGAAGTCCCAGGCAAGATCACGGGTTATGGTGATTTCTTCCGGGGTTGCTTTGCCGGCCCTCACCTTTTTTTCAAGATCAGCCAGGTCTTTTGGGAAAACTCCGTCCCGGCGACTGACCTTGACAGCTTTGCCATCACTGATCCTTTGTACGACCCAGCTGGCACCCAGCTTGTTATCGACATCCAATGTCCCAAAATTGATGCGCCCGCCTGTAAGGTAGGCGGCGGCATCCATAAAACAGGGGCCGTTCTTGGAAAGTATCCGCAGTTCGGTTCGATCAATAATTCCAGCAGGATAGAGTTCCGTCAGGGCAACCCTCAGAGCCGCTGCGGCCTGAACGAGTCCGTCACAGGCATGACCATGAAATTTTATCAAATCCTTCATGGTGATCGTCTTGGTCATGGGGGCGTACCTGCCCAGTGCACTTTCAGTGTCCAGCAGTTCAAATTCGGGAGAGTGTTTTGAGCCGGTTGCCCACTCCATAGAATACCATGCAGGAGTTCTGTCAGCGGTTGAAGCACCTTTTATAACGCTTAACGAATTAGAAGCCAGTACCTGACCGGAAATTATGGCCAGAACAATTGCTACGAGAGAAACAATTTTAATTTTCATTTAATACCTTCCTTTATCAATAAAATTGTCATGAGGAGTTCTTATATTTTCTCACCCGAAAGAAAACCCCCTATTAGCCTCAAATTCGTGGGGTAATAGAGGGTTTTCCGGAGGATGTTTCAGGGCTTACCGTAAAGGCCGTTTTTCAGGATGTCCTTGCTGAATTTGTCCAATTTACCGTCCACCCAGCTGACATTTTGATACCCTTTGTCCTTCAGGCCCCGCCAGACCTGCAATGCCCTGTTTCCGGCGGCACAATGAACGATTATCTTTTTCTCCTTTGGAACTTCACTCCAGCGTCTGTTCATGGTGTCAATGGGAATGAGCAAGGCGCCGGGGACTATCCCGGTTTTGCTCCACTCGGACGGAGAGCGGACATCGACAACAACTGTATCGTCGGGAATACTGCGGGCGATTTTCTCGAAATCGGGAATCGTCATGGCGCCCGGCAGGGTGGTCTTGCCTTCGTAGGTTATCTTGTCGCCCATGGGACCGCTTGCCACCGGATAGCCTTTGGTCTTCCAGGCTGCTATACCGCCATTCAGGATGTAACCATCTTCCACATAATTGGCGCGCATGGTCAGGTGAAACCGCTCGGCAACTTCCGGATCATCAGAGTAATAGATAATTCGCGCAGATTTTTTCTGTTTTTTGGAAAGTGCTTTGCTCAACGCCCTCGCGGCATCCTCCAGATTATCACCGGCGGGAAAACTGACCGCCCCCTTGATGTGCTCCTTCGCCGCCTTATCCGGACTTCTCAGGTCCACGAGAATGTGGGCGAGGTTCTCATCCTGGGCCATTTTCAGAAATTCCGGCTCGGTATAATAGGCATTGATGCCGGACTGCCAGGTCATATGACCGGCAACCATGTATTTGACGTTTTTGTAGCCATAAACTTCCTTTGCCACCCGGGCAAAGTGGGGACTCATGCCTCAGGTGAATCCGCGACAGTATGCGACGATCAAGGTGTTCTTGTCGGCCGGCATTCTGTCCTTGAAGTCCTGGTACTCGTAATAGGGGATCAACACAGCATTGGGCAAATGACCTTCAATAAAATTATCATACCCACGGGCGTCAACGATCATATAGTTGCCTTCCGCCGGGCTTTTTTCCAAAAGCTGCGCCACTTTCGACATGGTGATGACATTGTCCAACTGGTGAAAATCGTAACTGGACTTGTAGCTGATCTCTTCGGCATAGGCCCGGCCAACTCCTTCTGCCTTGAAGGTGACTGCAATAGCAGTTTCGTCCGGCAACTCTCGAGCGTTTGAGAAGCTTTCGAGAATAGACTTCTTGTCGTAGCGCACTTTCCACACGTCCTTTCCGGTGGTCAACTCGACGGTGGTATCGGTTTGCGAACCGGGCAAAATGGTCCCCCAGAGAGTGTCACCGTCCGATTGATGGCAACCCGCACAGTTTGATGCCACCAAGCTCCCCGCCATAGCTGGAGCGGCTATCAAAGCGAGCCCCACAGCCAATAAAGATATTTTTCGTTTGCCGAACATACAGACCTCCTTTTTTAAGGTGTTATTGATCGTCTGATTAGAATTCACTTTCAACCAGCAGGTATATCCACAGCAATTCACGTGCCACATTGTGACACACTGTTGTTTCGTAATAAAACAGAAGGGATACAGGGAGAAAGTGCCTTCCTTAAGATTTCTATTATGATTGCAAAACGCAAATTGATTGCATTATGCAATCAATACAGAGGACTGTTTTTTGCCCTTTCCATGGTTTTATATAAATATGCTTTGAGATATCCGCTCATGCGGATATCATGGTTTTCATGAGAAACATTACGCAACTCTTCAAAGCATTATCTGATCCAACAAGGCTCCGGATAGTCTGGCTTTTACAAACCGGTGGAGAACTTTGCGTTTGTGACCTGATGGAAGTTCTTGGCCTCCCGCAGTCAACAGTCTCCCGTCATCTGGCATATTTGCGAAATGCGGATCTTGTAATTGACCAGCGGAAAGGAATCTGGATGTATTATCGGTTGCCGGATCAGACGAACGTGCTCGTTGCTGATATTTTGCGGGTTCTGTCATCTTCCGCAAAGGTGATCAATCAGGCTGATCAAGATCATCAACAACTCAATAAATATATAAAAACAAAGCCGGCAGATACCTGCGGAAGCACGAGGTCAAAATAAAGCAAATTAAACTCAAAAGAATACAGAAAGATAAGGTGATTTGTCATGAATAACGAAAGCCAAAATGAACGAAAGATGACCAATGTTTTTGAAAGGTACCTGACCATTTGGGTGGGGTTATGCATTGTTGGCGGCATCATTCTTGGCAAGGTGGCTCCGGAACTAGCCAAAACATTGGACAGCATGGCTATTTATGTAAATGGCGCTCCGGTAGTCTCCATTCCCATAGCAATCTGCCTGTTCTTCATGATGTATCCGATCATGGTCAAAATTGATTTTGGGGAAGTGATTAAGGCAGGGAAAAGCGGTAAGCCGGTTTTCTTGACATTGTTTATCAACTGGGCTGTCAAACCATTTACCATGTACGGAATCGCCCTCTTGTTCCTGGGTTTTTTGTTCAATCAATTTATCGGGCCTGATGCCATAGATTTAGTTAAAATGCCTTTTGGTCTCGACTTGCCTGTTGGCTCAAAACATGGCGCAGGGACGGTTGTCCTATCTGAAGGCGTGAAAATGCTGGAAGTACCCCTATGGCGAAGTTACCTTGCGGGCTGTATTCTTTTGGGAATTGCTCCTTGCACTGCAATGGTTCTGGTCTGGGGATATCTGTCCAGGGGAAACGATGGCCTGACCCTGGTGATGGTGGCTATCAACTCTCTGACCATGCTGATTCTTTATGGCGTTTTAGGCGGTTTCTTACTGGGTATTGGCAGGCTCCCTGTTCCCTGGCAAGCTCTTTTACTCTCCATCTCAATATATGTCGCATTGCCACTGATTGCCGGATACCTTTCAAGATGGTGGATTATCAAAACGAAAGGGCTTAAGTGGTTTCAGGAAAGGTTTTTACACGTTCTTACTCCTTTGACAATTATTGCCCTTCTAACAACCCTTGTTCTCCTCTTCAGTTTCAAAGGGGAGGTAATTCTTGGCAACCCACTGACCATCGTTTGGATTGCCATCCCACTTCTCATTCAGACAATTCTTATCTTCGGTTTGGGCTATGGTGCCGCAAAGATAATGAAACTGTCCTACCGGGATGCGGCCCCGGCAGCAATGATTGGTGCATCGAATCACTTTGAAGTTGCCATCGCTACATCAACAATGCTTTTCGGTCTGTCGTCCGGTGCAGCGCTGGCAACGGTTGTAGGAGTACTTATTGAGGTGCCGCTTATGTTGTTGCTTGTGCGGTTTTGTTTGCACACCCAGCATTGGTTTGAAAAGAATTGAAAGATAAAAACATGAAAAAGAAAATCCTCTTCCTCTGTACCGGCAACTCCTGCCACAGCCATGCCAATGACCAGGAACATAAAACAGAGTAAAACGGAGATCATTATGTCTGATTGCGCTCTAGACCTTACGACCCTGGCACTTGTCTCTCTTGCCGCCAATATCGCTGCCAACCATCCTAAAAAAGGACTATGCCAACTGGAACGGTTACAGAGTTATGGAGTGCCCACAGAAAAGATTGATCAAGTTGTCCGGATGAATCGTTTCAAGAATGATCTGTCCTTATAAGTCTGGACGGATCATAGCCCTGTTTTGCCAACCGGGAGACAATGGCATCGAACAAATCGTCTCCCATAACGGTCTCTCTGCTGAGAATCCAGAGATACGTTCTTTTCGGATGACCAATGACTGCGTATTCATAGTCCCGGCCCAGCTCAACGATCCAGTAATCTCCTGAAAATGGCCAAAAAAATGAAACTTTGAGTTTGGCATTGGTCGTTGTATCAACCACCCACGCCTTCCCTTTCGCCTGGCGAAGCTTTCCGGTTTTTTCATCGGTGCATTCGTTTATGACAGCAATCCTGCCGTCTTCCCGCATTGCATAGGTGGCTCGACTCTTAAGGCATCCTTTCTGAAAACGATTGGGATACCTGGCGATCTCATACCAATTTCCGAGATACCGGGACAGGTCGACTTTATCGACGATTGTTAAGGGAGACAGGTTCTTCATAATCACATCTCAAAAAGTCACTAGCCACGAGGCCAGCACCGGGGAGGAAGACAGATTGTCTTTTGTTTAACGACCCCAAAAACCAGCCCCCTCGCCTGACATCAATAATAGATCAGTTTTCATTGACCAATTTTCTGGCGCTGTCCGAGAGCCGTTCAACAAAGGTCCTCGAAAAAAAGGAGCTGGTGGTCAGATTTTTCTGAATGACAAAAGAAATAACCTCATGGGGGATCTTCAAAAGGACGCAATCCTCTCCAGAGCGGACTTCAGCCGTTGTCGGACTCTTGGAGATAATGGATATTTCTCCAAAGATATCCCCTGGGCCCAAAGTTGCCAGGGCTCTGATCTCCTTGCCCCGGACCTCCTGGAAGACCTTGACCGAACCCTGATGAATCAACCAGAGATGCTCACCTTGAACTCCCTGTTCAAGGATCACCTCGCCCTTGGCACAGTGCTCGACCATCACATAGCCGGCCAGCATCCTGATGGTATCAGAATCCAATTCACTAAAGACCCGGACCGAGGGCAAAAAGGCTTCAATTTCCTGGGGTAGCAAATTCATATCAACCTGTTTCTCCAATCAGATAATTCCCCTCAAGAGACTTTCATGGGGCAAATAATGTCTTTTACAGCCGAGGAGCCCGTAGGACTTGGCCAAGGGACCAAAAAGCTGTCTTGTCCCCAACGAGCATAAAATGTTTCAACATAGTATTGCGATTTCAGACGAAAAGCTACGAAGAATCATCGCCAAATAGCACGTTTCATATACAAACAATCCTCCCCCCTGCTGGCTCAGTCCCAGACCACCGGGGTATAAAAAAAGACAAACCTCCCCCCCTCAATGTCCACTTTCAGGGTAGCGCCATGGCTCAAGGCATAAAGAATATAGCCATTCTTTTCACACGCCTTGGGGCATTCGGTCGTATTGGGCGGGGACTCAAAATCACGATCCCGGTCATACCACGAAATCAGCAGATACTCCTCAAATCGCATAGCCGCTTCACCGTTAGCCAGAGCCACCGCCTGGGGGTAGCCCCCAAGTTCAGGATCAGGCTTGAGAATAACAACTTCGATCCCGGCCAGATCCGGCGGGAGAGGACATTGTTCATCTACCATTTTCGTGCTCCAGAGCGTTTATCATTCCACCGAGGACACAACCGATAATATCAGCAGGCCCCCTTAACCAATAGCTCATCAAAACTGGTTCCGCAAGGATGCGCACCATCACCTATCCGGATTCCTTCCACTTCCATTGTCTTAACCAAACAAATCTCTTGATTTGTTATACAACTCGTCTTTATCTAGTGTTTAATTGCGAAAGTTCTTTATTGTATTACGCAACTGGCTGCCGCGCACTTCTCGTTTTTTCCACTTGAACGGGGTTGGGTTCTCGTTGTGCCGCTCGGTAAATGCTTTGATCGCTGCAATCAGGCTACCTTTG
>JAHJAA010000078.1 GCA_018814305.1 Pseudomonadota bacterium | reverse complement strand
CTTAATGCTGGAAATGATCAAAAACCACCGGAATGTAACTGTTCAGATGTGCTTCAGGTGTGCTCAATGAGGACTTTCAGCTATACATCGGTATGCTGGAAGGCCGAATCGAGCGCAGATGGAGTGCAGCTGGATAGTTACAAAAAAGAATCTCATCGGCAAGGCCTTTATTCCTTTGATCAATTCACCACTCTTGATCTATGCTAAAGACAAGCAGAATCCTTGATTTAAACCAGCTCTGAGATCATCACTCCATGCAGAAAAAACAGATCGCAGCAGCGGCCATACTCTGGCTCCTCGCCGTCGGGAGCGCCTTCCTCTATACGCTTATACGCTGAACCGCGAACAGAAACACTCGTTCGATCTGGCAATGCAGACCTCCCGGGCCTTTTTTCAACTTATTGTCATCACCCGCTCCTGGAACGCCGGTCATGGTGGGGTCTATGTCCTGATTACCGAAGAGACCCAGCCCAATCCATACCTTGATGATCCCCAGAGAGACCTGACCACCGTGCAGGGCCTGGCCCTGACCAAGATTAATCCGGCCTTCATGACCAGGCAAATCTCTGAGATTGCCGCGCGAGAAGATGGGGTTCAATTTCACATCACCAGCCTTAAACCCCTCCGACCTGCTAACAGTCCCACCGAATGGGAAGCTCAAAGCCTCCATTCATTTGAGCAGGGAAGCTCGGAGCTCGGTGAATTCTTCGACAATGACCAACACCCGTCTTTCCGCTATATGGCCCCGCTGTTTGTGACCCAACCCTGCCTGAAATGCCACGCCTCTCAGGGATATAAGCTCGGAGATCTCCGGGGCGGGATCAGTGTGACGCTTCCTGAATTCCAGATCCATATCCATGCCTCACTGTTTTATGGCTATGGTCTTGCGGCCATTGGCGGTTTACTCTTCATTCTGTTCGGGGGCGGAATGCTTCGCAAGAAGAGCGAACAACTCTCGGAATCAAACCAAGCCCTTTCCGCTGAAATTCTGGAGCGGGAAAAACTGATCCGGGAATTGACCGAGGTCAATGAACAAGTCAAGACCCTGAGCGGGATCGTCCCAATCTGCATGTATTGCAAAGAGATCCGTGACGACCAAGGATACTGGAACCAACTTGAGAAATTCATCTCCCAACATTCAGAGGCCCAGTTCAGCCACAGTATATGCCCCAAATGCATGCACGAAAAATATCCGGACCTTGAAGATGATCCAGACGAAAAAGATTGATAAAGCCTGCAGTGCAGAAAATACCCTGAATAAGAAAACCTATTGATACTAAAAGCACTCTCCCTGGGTCCCTATTCAATGCGGTCCGGATTCATATCAACTACGGTTAAATGCTCAACCCATCCAAAAATCCTAAAAGAGGGCTGTTCCCTATCCAAGCTCTATGACCCAGGATCTGCGTATGCCTCTCCAGTCCCACGAATTCCCGTCGCAGAACTAATGACGCCCGCACAAAATTCCGGTACTATATCCCCCATGGAGATCATCACTACCCACCTGAATGCCGATTTTGACGGCCTGGCCTCAATGATTGCGGCCCAGAAGGTCTATCCCCAAGCGGTCATGTCCTTTTCCGGTTCCCAGGAAAAGAATCTCCGCGATTTCCTCGCCAAATCCCCCCACCTTTATGATTTCCAACGACAAAAAAATATCGATCTCGCCTCGGTGACCCGGCTCATTCTCGTCGATACCCGTCAGGCCGGGCGGCTCGGTAAATTCGCCGAATGCCTGACAAACCCAGGACTTTCAATCCATATCTATGACCATCACCCGATCCTGCCGGGCGACCTCAAGGGAGATTTTGAGGAGGTACGACCGTTGGGTTCCACCGCCACAGTCTTCACCCAGATCTTTCAGGAGCAAAGCATTCCGGTCAGTGCCGACGAAGCTACCGTTCTGGCCATGGCGATCTACGAAGACACCGGCTCTTTCGTCTTCGACACCACCACCCCGGCCGATCTTGCTGCCATGGCCTGGCTTCTTGAACAGGGCGCTAACCTCCACACCGTCTCCCAGTTCATCACCCATGAGCTCACCACCCATCAGGTGACTCTGCTCCACACCTTGATGAAATCGGCCGTAACCTATGCCATCCAGGGGATCGATATCGTCGTGGCCAAGATCGAACTCCCCGAGTACATCGACGAGTTCGCCTTGGTCGTCCGCCGATTTATGTCCATGGAAAACCTGAACTGTCTCATGGCCCTGGCCTCCATGGGGGAACGGCTCTACCTCATCGCCCGCAGCCGAATTCCTGAGGTCAATGCCGGAGAAATCGCCATTGCCTTCGGTGGTGGCGGCCACGCCTCGGCCGCCTCAGCCACCGTTAAAAATATGACCCTGGTCGAGGCCGAGGAACAACTGATCACCATTCTCCACCAACACGTCCGGCCGGTCAGCCTGGCCGGGGAGATTATGTCCTCGCCGGTAATCTCGGTTATTCCAGAGGTGACGATCAAGGAGGCTAATCAGATCATCGACCGGTACAACATCACGGTGCTGCCGGTCATTAAAGCCGATGGGACCATGATTGGCCTGATCTCCCGACGGGTAGCGGGCAAGGCTATCTATCACGGGCTGGGCGACCAACCGGTCAGCGAATATATGACCAGCGAATTCGCCACCCTCACCCCCACCGCCACCCTGGCCGAAATCCAGGAACTGATCATCGAAAACCGCCAGCGTTTCATCCCAGTTGTCGAAAAAAATATGGTCATCGGGGTAATCACCCGCACCGACCTGTTAAATCTCCTGGTCAATGACCCAATCCACCTGCCCAAGAACCTCCTGGCGCCGGACCAGCAACCCTCGGTGGACCGGCAGCGTAACATCAATACCCTGATGGTGGAAAACCTGGCCCGGGATATCATTATCCTGCTGCGGACCCTGGGAGAAATCGCCCACCGAAACGGGTACACCGCATATGCGGTTGGCGGATTTGTCCGTGACCTCTTAATGCGTAAAGTCAACCTGGATCTGGATATCGTTATCGAAGGCGACGGTATCGACTTTGCCAAAAAATTCGCCGCCCGGTTCGGCGCCGAAGTCCGAACCCATGAGAAGTTCAATACCGCAGTGATTATCATGCCCGGTAATGGTTTTAAGATCGATGTGGCCACTGCCCGGCTTGAGTATTATGAATATCCCGCCGCCATGCCCACGGTTGAACTCTCTTCACTCAAACTCGATCTTTACCGGCGGGATTTCACGGTCAATGCTCTGGCCCTCCATCTGGCCCCGACAACCTTCGGCACCCTGATGGACTTTTTCAACTGCCAGAACGATATCAAGGAACGCAAGATCCGCATCCTGCACAACTTGAGTTTCGTCGAAGATCCCACCCGGATCTTCCGGGCCATCCGCTTTGAACAACGGATGGCCTTCACCCTGGCCAGCCACACCGAACGACTGATCAAGAGCGCCGTCAAGATGGACCTCTTCGGCAGTTTCGGCAAATCCGGCAATGCCCGCAGTAACAAATTAGGGTTCCGGATCTTTACTGAAATGAAATTGATTCTTGCCGAACAATTCCCCCTCCCTGCTATCCGTCGCCTGATCCAGTTCGACCTCCCCAAATTTCTTTACCCGGCCCTGCACGAAGCCTATCCCTCAACCTCCCTCCTGGAAGCCGCCCATCAGGCCGTAGTCTGGTACCGTTTACTCTATCAGGAAGAACGATTCAGGCAATGGATCGTCTTCACTCTGGTCCTGACCAGCCGACTCACCCACCGTCAACTGGAAGGGTTCTGCCGCCGCCTGGAGGTCCCGGAACGGCATCGCCAGATCCTGCTCAGGGAAAAAAATCACGTCACCCGGCTCCTGCGGACCTTGAAACGTCATCAGGAACTGAAGCCCAGCGAATGCTATCGCCTGCTTCGGCCCCTGGCTCCGGAAGGATTGCTCTATCTGATGAGCATGGTCAATGACCAACAGGCCAAGAAGGCCATCTCACTCTTTATCACCCGGCTACGGCATATCTCCATCTACTTAAACGGCAACGACCTGAAACAATTTGGATATCCGACCGGCCCCTTGTACCGGCGGATCCTTGACCGCCTTCTCAAGGCCCGACTGGACAAAGAAGTTGACAGCCGCGACGATGAAATTATCTTCTTGAGAAAGCATTTCCCCATCAACAGATATCGGGACAGCGACCAACACCCCGTCAAAAAGAAAAACCCATGAGCCATTCTTTCATCCAGCAATTCACCATCCTGGCCCCGCCCTTTCTACTGGCCATAACCTTTCATGAATTCTGCCACGGCTACGTTGCGTGGCTCTTTGGTGATCCCACCGCTTACCGCCAGGGACGATTGACCATGAACCCACTGAAGCACCTTGATCTATTAGGGGTTCTGGCCTTTATTATCATGAAAATCGGCTGGGCCAAACCGGTGCCGGTTAATGCCACCTACTTCAAAAATCCAGTCCGTGATATGATGTGGGTCTCCTTTGCCGGTCCCGGCGCCAACCTGCTGCTTGCCTTGGCCAGCGCCCTCCTGGTCAAACTGCTTCTCCTCGCCGCCCCTTTAATTCCGTCATCCATCAGCTGGCCCCTCGGCCAGATGATGGCGGCCTCCATCTGGATCAACCTGATGCTCGCCTTTTTCAACCTGATTCCGATCCCTCCTTTGGACGGCAGTCGAATTATTACCGGCCTGCTTCCACCCGAAGCTGCGGTTTTTTTTCAAAAACTGGAACCTTTTGGCTTTATTATTCTCCTGATCCTGTTTTATCTTGGTATAATTCCCAGATTGATCTTGCCAATGATCAATCTGGCCCATGGGCTTTTGACAAGCTGATCATTTTCTATCAGTATACATTTATAGGATAAAGAAATAACTTGAACGGACCGAGTGTTATGGAAATCTATCAGGCGGTTGTTTCCAAGACCGGCAAAGCCGAAATCCATTGCCCATCCTGTGGGCTGGTGGTTTCGAAAACGGTTGAAGATCTTCGCAAAAAATACCGGGTGGAATTCACCTGCTCCTGCAACAATACCTTCATTGCAGAAATAGAATTCCGGGGCAAGAGCAGGAAACTGGTCGACCTTCCAGGAAGCTACTCAGTGCCCCCCCAGACCTCTGAAACGAAGCAACTACCACCAAACCAGACCATCAGCGAAAACTGCCGGATCATCGATATCTCCCGCCAAGGCATCGGTATCCTGATCACCGATCAGCAACAACTGACCGAGGGTAGTACCATCAAACTCGATTTCCATCTGGACAATAACGGAACCACTCGGATCATTCAGGAATGCAAGGTCAAACACGTCAACAACAACTGCGTGGGCTGCCAGATAGAAAAAGGCAATCTTGACCTGGACCTCTATCTGCTGGATTAAAGACAGTTGGATTCGTTTGATTGGTTTTATTGGTTTGGTTGGTTATGGGCATGGCACGTAAAGGGGCCGTTTAACCAGTCGAGTCCATTTGTTTTTCCAGTTTTCAAAACTGGTTTGCTGCACGGAAAAATGATCATGACACCTCAACGACCCCGATTGCCCCAACCAATAAAACGAATTCAACCAATTCAACGAATTCAACTGCCTCACCATGTTTGAATCATTCCAGCAACTCAATCCCGTGCTTCAGGCCCTCCTGGCCACCCTGTTTACCTGGAGTGTCACTGCAGCCGGCGCCGCCCTGGTCTTCACCACCAGAACCGTCAACCGTAAACTCATGGACGCCATGCTCGGTTTTGCCGCCGGGGTGATGATTGCGGCAAGCTTCTGGTCGCTCTTGGCCCCGGCCATCGAAATGGCCGAACAAATGGGTCTGGTGCCCTGGCGGGCCGCTGCCGTTGGCTTTATGGGGGGCGGTATCTTCATGCGCCTGACCGACCGTTTCCTGCCCCATCTCCACCCGGGCCTCAAGCTGGATCAGAAGGAGGGGATCGCCACCTCCTGGCAACGCAGTACCCTCCTCGTCCTGGCCATAACCCTCCATAACATCCCTGAAGGACTTGCCGTGGGCGTGGCCTTCGGGGCCGTGGCCGCCGGTCTCCCCTCGGCCACCTTAAATGGAGCTATTGCCCTGGCCATCGGGATTGGCATCCAGAATTTCCCCGAAGGAACTGCAGTTTCAATGCCCCTTCGTCGAGAAGGGATGGGCCGTTTTAAAAGCTTTCTCTACGGTCAAGCCTCGGGGTTGGTGGAACCGGTGGCCGGAGTTATCGGCGCCCTCTTCGTCCTGCAAATGCAGTCGATTCTGCCCTATGCCTTAAGCTTTGCTGCCGGCGCCATGATCTTTGTGGTGGTGGAAGAACTGATCCCTGAATCCCAAGAGAATCAGCAAAACATCGATCTGGTGACCATGGCGACCATGGTTGGGTTTACCGTGATGATGATTCTTGATGTCGCTCTGGGCTGAACCTTCCATCGCGACCCCCAAAGGGTGATGGCGTCGTAAAAAGTCGCTCTACAGCGTCGTAGCGGGTTCGCGAAATGCTCGACATACCATATGTATGCCTCCGCTTTTGCGACACCACTACTCCTAGTATACCAACATTTTACCTAGCCATCCCAAAGTGGTACGATGGACTTTTTACGAGTCCATCAAGGGTGGAATGTTGGTATTTCCCGAGTCCCGTTGACAACAGGAGACCCATAATGAAATTTTCACTGAACCTGCGCTGGTCGCTACCCCTCCTCCTCATGCTTCCCCCCCTGTTGTTTATCTCTTGCGATGGCGGCAATAGCACCTCTTCCGAGGGAACTGTCGACAACTCCCCGCCGCCCTCCACCGATCAAACCGATGGAACGACCACCACGTTCCCCTCAGACCAGATCATCGAAGGGAACACCGGTTTTCTTTTCCGCGATGCCACCGAATGTTTCGGTAATGCGGCCATGCCCATTGCCGGAACCTCGGTCTATGTTTCTCCCAATGGTGATGATACCAACAACGGCGACAGTGCCCAGTTGCCGTTGAAGACCCTGGCCAAGGCCCTCTGTAATGCCGGTCCCGGCCAGACCGTCTATCTCCTGCCCGGAACCTATCATGAGTCGGTGATAATGGGTGATTTCGGCAATGCTACCGACGGAATTACTATCAGCGGGGTCACCGATCCTCAAAACCCGGACCTGCTTCCCTTACTGGACGGCGATAAACTCAGGACCTTCGGCCTTGCCATCACTGAAAGCCAAAAGGTCACCGTCAAAAATATCGAATTCCGCAACCACACCGATGCGGGTCTCTTTGTCGCCCTGTCCGACACCGTGACGATCACTGCCAATATCTTTGACTCCAACGGTTTCAATTCCATCAGCACCGATGCCGGAGGTGAGGGCTTTGGTCTGCTGGCCTCCGACCTCACCAATGCGGTTATTTCCAACAACGAAGCCCTTAATAACGGTCCCAATGCGGACCTCCAGGCCCAAGGGGTTTTGGGGACCGCGATCAATACCTATAATCTGAACAATGCCGTCATCAGCGGAAACCACGCCCACCATAATATCGGGTGCGGGATCCTGATCGAAGAAGGGGTTGAGGTGACGGTCAGCAACAATGAAATCGACCATAATGAACTGCTGGGTGATTACTGGGATGCCGCGATCTGGCTGGACGGCGGCCACGGGGTGAGTGTTATGGGGAACACTATCCATGACAATCTGGGGCCCGCCTTCCAGGTCTCGGATTCCGAGTTGCAATATCCCTACGGCTCTTGCGGGTATACAATCACCGGCAACACCATCACCGGCAACTACTGGGCCCTCTTCACCTACAACATGCACCAATGCCCGCTGCCGGATACCTCCTACCTTATCTTTACCGACAACACCACCTCCAACAACCTCTACCCCGGCAATGACCAGGAATCCCTTGATGGGACCTATGGGGAGATGCTCTGCCATCTCTGGCCTTGCGGAGAGAATCAACCCTGCGTGGAACCAGACCCTGGTTCCTTACCGACCACCCCGGTCTGTGCCGCTGCAGCCAACTAATGCCTCTCTGGAAGAAAAAATACAGATATGTGCCACTCCTGGTTTATAATACCTATGATCGGCCCTTTTCCGGAACCTGAACGATCAACCCTCTAAAACCTCAAAAAAGGAGGACGGCCATGAACAATTCAGGGAAAATCATCAGCCTCCTGGCGCTCTTCTTGCTGGTCACAACGCTCTCTGGTTGCGGGGGTGGCGGGAGCAGCAGTACCAATCCAACCCCTGACAACGGGACCACCACCCCCGACAACGGCAATCCCGGCGGCTCCACCGACACCAACGGCTCCACCGATCCAACTCCAGCTGATCCCGAACCAACCACCACCCCTCCGGTCTATTCCGGGTTTAATTTCTCACTCTCGGAAGGGGACTTCTGGGAGTTCTCCTGGGATTACTACTATCAATCATACGCCCAGGGATCAGGGACCAAGACCAAGAACGATTCGGGTAAATTCTGGGTAGTTCTCGGTACCCCCAAGACCATCAACGGCATCACCGCCTATGCGGTCGACATCTACGGCGATAGTTCAGTCACTGGAGAAACCGATGACTTTGCGCCTCGCTGGACCTTCCTGGCCCTGGCCGACAATGTCCTCCTGGGCTCAACCAACGGCCTTACGCTCCAGACCATTTTCGATGCCCAGGCTGGAAAATGGGCCGGTGGGGGCTTCTTTACCAGCATTTCGAGCGATACCCTGGTCACCGCTGGATCCGGAACGATCAACAATGATTACCTCAATCAATCGGCAATCAAGACCGGTCGCTCATCCAGCCAGAGCCAATGTGAGTACTTCCCCGGGGTCGGGAATATCTGCGGAGACGAATCTTATAATTATACGGAAAACGAGTACTTCCTGGGTGGGATCGGTCCTCTGGGCTATTATTACTACAACACAGCCAGCTACAGCGGCGGAGGTTTCTATTCCAGTTACCAGTGGAAACACAATGTGGGCCTGACCGCTTCCTCCTTTAACGGCGACGCCCTCCCCTCGGGCCTTCTACAGCCGATAAACGGTGGGGAAACGGAACCAAACGACACCATAACCCAGGCCATGCCCATCACCTACGGCAGTGTGATCACCGGCCAGATCAACGTCACCGACCCTGGCTCAACCAATGACGCAATCACCGACTACCTGTTCGGACTCGGCGATACAGAAGTTCGACCGCTTCAGGATTGGTACAGCATTACCACCATCGGACTTGACCCGGAGGTGATTGAGATCCAGGTCGATTTTTCCCAACACTCCGGCGCCACCGATCTGGATATTTTTCTCTTGGGCGACAACGGCACCCACTTCTGGGTGGCCAGTATCAGCGATAACGAAAAAGACGCCAAGTACAGTGAGGCGGTCACCCTGACTCTGACCGGCTTCACCACCCCGACCACCTACCATCTGGGGATCATGGCCTACAGTACGCCGCAACCGACCACCTATACCCTTACTTTGCAGAACCAGTAAGAGGCAAATCAACCAGGAGGCACCCATGAAGATCACCGAGGTCAATACCGACGAACTGCCCGAGGACGGTGGTGAGCGGTTTAACCGTCTGATCTTCGAGAAAAGCCCCTACCTGCGGCAGCATGCGGAAAACCCTATTGCCTGGTACCCCTGGGGAGAGGCGGCCTTTACCCGAGCTCGGGCAGAGCACAAGCCGCTCTTTCTCTCCATCGGCTATGCCACCTGCCATTGGTGCCATGTCATGGCCGAGGAGTCGTTTACCGCCCCCGAAGTAGCGGCGCTCCTCAATCGTGACTTCATCGCCATCAAGGTCGACCGGGAGGAGCGACCCGATATCGACGGCTTTTATATGCAGGTCTGCCAGACCCTGACCGGTGGCGGCGGTTGGCCGTTGACCATCATCATGACTCCGGATCGCGCTCCCTTCTTCGCGGGGACCTATTTCCCCAAAACCAGTCAGGGTGGGCACCCAGGCCTTATGGAACTGCTCAAGGCCATCGCCGACCTGTGGGCCTTAGACCCCATGCGACTCAAGGAGAGTGCCTCGGAAATCATTGCTTCGGTATCAGCCCGAGCCGCCCGCGCCCCCGAGGCTTCCAGCGCCATGCCCGATCAGACCATCTTCGTTGCCGCCCATGATCTCCTGGCCCGACAATTCGACCAGGTGAACGGCGGCTTCGGTGAGGCCCCCAAGTTCCCCATCCCCCATCAACTGCTCTTCCTCCTCTGCTCCTGGCGGATAACCCGCCAGGAATCTACCCTGGCCATGGTCACCAAGACCCTTTCCGCCCTCCGCCGGGGTGGCATTTACGATCAGATCGGCTTTGGTCTCCACCGCTATTCCACCGACCGAAACTATCTGGTTCCCCATTTTGAAAAGATGCTCTATGACCAGGCCCTTTTTTCACTGGCCTGTCTGGAGGGTTTTCAGGTCACCGGAGATCAGGAGTTCTCCAGTACCGCCCGTGAAATATTCAGTTATGTTGAGAGGGAGCTTACCGATCCGGCCGGTGGCTTCTACTCCGCTGAAGATGCTGATTCAGAAGGGGTTGAGGGTAAATTCTATCTCTGGTCCACGGCAGAGGTCATAGCCCTCCTCGGGCCCAAGGAGGGGACCCGGGCCTGTTCGCATTACAACCTGCTTGACCAAGGTAATTTCCATGACGAACGAAGCGGACTCCTGACTGGTTTGAACATCCCCCATATCTTGACTTCCACCCAGGATGACGACATAGAATCATGGCGCCAGCGCCTCTTCAGCGCCAGAGACCAGCGTATCCATCCCTTCAAGGACGACAAGATTCTCACCGACTGGAACGGACTCATGATCGGCGCCCTGGCGAGGGGCGCCAGGATTCTCGACGATGAACGCTACAGTGTTGCCGCCACCCGATCCGTCGACTTTATCAGGCAGAACCTTCTTGATCCCCAGAGTCATCTCCTCCACCGTTTCCGGGATAACGATGCCGCCCTGCCCGGATACCTCGATGATTACGCCTTCCTGGTCTTCGGCCTGCTCGAACTCTACCAGGCCACTTTTCGAATCGAGGATCTTGAATGGGCCCTAGAACTTTCGAGAGCTATGCTTACCCAATTCCGGGCACCGAACGAGCATGCCCTGTCAACCAGCGGTCCGGATCATGAAGAGCTCCCGATTCGAATCAAGGAGTTTTACGACGGGGCTCTCCCCTCGGGAAACTCAATAGCCCTCTGGAACCTGGTCAGACTGGAACGACTCCTCGGAACCGGCGAATTCACCCAATCGGCCCAAGCCCTGGCGAAAGCCATAGGAAACGAGGCCCTTCTCTATCCGTCCGGATATACCATGTACCTCTGTGGTCTTCAGGAACTGCTGAGGCCTACTGGGGAGGTCGTCATTGTCGGCGAACCCGGGAACCCCGACACCACGGCAATGCTGGCGGTGATCAATCAAACCTACAATCCAGGCTTGGTCGTTCTGCTTCGCCCATCAGGAGCAGTCGGCAAAACCGTTGACACGATCGCCCCCCGGGTCCGCGACCTGCCACAGTTGGGCGGTCGAACCACCTGCTATCCCTGCCTGGGTCAATCCTGCAGGCCGCCGGTAACTACCCCCGAGGAATTGGCACAAATCCTTCTTGACCAATGATTCATAGGTAACACCACCCTGCTCGATACTTCTTAATTTATGCGAAGATCTTTATTATGAAAAGAAACGACTGATTGATTCTGATGTTTTTCCTGCTGCTCCTCCTCCTGGTAGCCATGAGCACCATTTTCAGGGGAGGAATTATGAAATCGCCTGGTTAAATTTCACTGGTCCCTGAACCCCTCCCGGATCAATCTGAACGCACCTGTCTCCGGATCAAGATCATAGATGTTGAAGTTGCTTTTTAGGTCCATCCCTTCATAATGAACGGCAAAATTAATGGCGGATGACCCTGCGGCCAGGCTCTCGATTCGGTGGAAGACCCCACGGGGCCAGACCAGCATGGCCGGGCCGGCATAGATGACCTTCCCGTTTTTAACGATCTGGTCGGGGGTTACTTCAAAATTTTCAATTCTGCCGTATTCCTTCACGTAGATCTCCACCAGCCTGACGCCTTGCAGAACCACCAAATTGTCGTCCTGATGGGGATGCATGTACCATGGGCGGGCCACCTCGCCCACCGGTCCCGGTGAGGTGGCGTTGCTCGCGTGGATAACCCGGTCGATGGCATCGATTCTCGGTAAGGCATCCAAAGGGACATTGTCGAAAGTAACTCCCTTGGTCCGACGCAGGACGTTAAGCGGGATTATCTTGTAAAAACCAGGAATTTCCTCAAAAATCTTAGCGGCATTGCACTTCATTATACCCTCTCGATATTAACAATTTGTCCCGTAAAGGGGGCTGGTCTTATGATTTTTTAAATGTTTACAGCACGTTAATCTTTCCATCCCGACTCACCTGCTTGCCTCTGCGGGTAGCGCCACCGAACCGACCTCATCAGTACCGCAGAAGTTTCCTGCGATCGATGAATGCCATTAAAAAAACAGCACTATTCATTATCATTATTAAGCGGCAGATCAATAAATTTCTCGCCCCCTCAAAAGAGCGGCCACCAATTCAAGTCCGTCTCCTTAAAACACACGGCATTTCTCCTGTTAATTTCCTTCTCGATTGACAACCATACTTCCGGGGGCAAGGGTACCGATGATTTTGTTGGTGGGAAATAATCCCTTATTCCAAAAAAGCGTGAGATCATTTTGGTTATCATGGTCAAAAGTCGTGCTAACATTTGCGAAAAAGTAGAACTCCGAGAAATTTTTATCGTAACACCTAACCGCTGTCGTGTTATCGAGCGTCTAGATCCTGCTCACAATCCGGATGCCGAAATCGATCATCATTCTCCTTTTCGGCAAATATTCCTTGTCGCCTATGCCGAACAGAATGAAGTACAGCGGATCATCGTTATCCTGAAGCCGGGCATATGCTTAATGTCCCTCGTCCCAGGTCATATTATATCCGATCATAATTTCTTGCCGCATTAAAGCGTGGACATTACTTACATTTATATTGTACGTATTAATACAACTTATTGCATTAAAAAGCTCAACACAATGTACACATGGTGTTTGAAATGGAATATCGGCTTAATAAAAAAGTATTACTTGAATTGCTTGGCAACTGGAACAGCTTTATTAAGCGGAAGATTCATCTTGTCGCCTGTGGAGGAACCGCCCTGACCCTTCTCGACATCAAAGCTTCCACAAAAGGTGTAGATTTCATGGTGCCAGTTGAGGCGGAGTACCGATATCTTATTAAAACCCTGCAGAATCTGGGCTATGAACAGATAACCGGTTCGGGCTGGAGCCGAAAAAGTGAGCCGTTTGTTTTTGATCTGTTTATGGGAAACCGGATCCATACCACGGAATTACTGGAGAGCCCGCTGGCACCGGGCAACCATACGCTACTCAAGGAGTTTTCCAGACTTTATATCGGAGTTTTGAACGAATATGATTTGATCGCCAGCAAGTTGTTTCGCGGAACCGAAGTTGATTTTGCTGATTGTCTGATGCTTGTCCGGGTGAAAATTAACAGTCTCGACATCAATCATCTCAAAAGCCATTATCTGGAACTGGCCAGTTATGATGTTTCGGAGGAGCGTCTCACCAGAAATATTGACTCCTTCCTGAATCAGATACATAAGGATGGAAGATATGGTTGAAAATAATCTGCTTGAAAATTTGGCCCGTCTTGGCTTTCCGTTAATGGAGGTAAGGCCGGATCTTGATGTTAATCAGACCATGGCTGAGCTAGTTTCGAGGAAAGACATGCGTTTATGGGAGGGCTTTCCGGTTCTGCTGGTCAATGGCGCCGAGGATTACTCCTTCAGTTATGATCAGGTTCTGGCGCTCCTGGGCACCGAAGAGGATCGGCGGAATTTCCACACCCTGGTTCTGGTCTCACTGGCACTCTACCGCCATTATCATCTTGCTTTTGTCTGGTCGAACCAGCTTAAAAAGGGGCTCGCGGAAGATGATCTTAAACTGGTAGGAGAGTTAGCTTCTGCCCTGGCCCGGGATCAATCCTTCCCGGTCGGTGAAACCCTTTTTGACTCAAATCGTTTAAAGACCATGTTCAACCGGTATTTCGAACAGAATGCCGAGAAAGCCCGGCAGCTCAAGGAAAAGCACGAAGAGCTTTCCCTTGAGTTTGCCCTTTCCCGGTTGTTTTCACCGAAACAGAAAGAGCTGTTCAAAAAGAAACTGGCCGGAGAAGTCCTGACCAAGACCGAGAGGGAGTACTATTCGCGGACGGTCCGGAAAAAGGTTGCCGCCCTCGCCAACCCGGAGTTACATCGGTTGGCCCAGAAGCTTATGGATTATTAGCAGTTGAGCAAAACCAGATATATGAGGGGGTAACACGGTAATAAATATTTGTGCAATCCGCTGGTTCAGCTAAAGCAGCAAAGAATCAGGCCTGACTAATTGTTTGCGAAAAAATGTTTCTCGGGTAGATTTGTTCAGGTTGTAAATTAAGGATTTTTTTTCATGGGCAGCGGTAATATAACCTGGAGGGGTGATGAAAGACCCCCAACGATGTTTGGGTATGGCACGAAAAGACGTCGGATTCTCGTGCCTCGCCCCCTGTGGTTCGCGTTGCTCGCCGCCAACCTGTATTCGGTACTAATGAATTTCTTTTGAAGGATGTAAACGATGCATAAACGCATGATACTTTTGCTGGCGATAGTACTCGGACTTGCCCAGTCGGTTCTGGCTGGGGTCATCGTTCAGTTCGAGGAGGTCTGGAAGGATGATAATCCAACCACCAAGATTGAAGCTGATATATCCTCGTTTTCTGGTGCTTCGGTTGACAACATTGAACTGGTAGACGTCAAGGGTGGCTGTTTCCAGATGGGTGATAACTTTGACGATGGCGATAATAATGAAAAGCCGGTCCACAAGGTTTGTGTCGATGATTTTCAGATCGGTAAATACGAAGTAACCCAAGGCCAGTGGCAGGAGATAATGGGTAATAATCCGGCAAAATTCCAAAAAGGCGCATACTATCCGGTAGAACAAGTCAGCTGGGATGATGCCCAAGATTTTATAAATAAAACAAACGGTAAAACCGGCAAGATTTTTCGTTTGCCGACCGAAGCGGAATGGGAATATGCCTGTCGGAGTGGTGGTAAGAAGGAGAAGTATTGTGGCGGCAATGAGGTTTATTCTCTGGCCTGGTACGAATCCAATAGCAATAGCTCAACCCTTCCGGTTGGCACCAAAGCGCCGAACGGCCTGGGGATATATGATATGAGCGGTAACGTCTGGGAGTGGGTTCAGGACTGGTATTTATATGAAAAGGAAGGGTTTTTAAAGAGTGAAAAAAGCTATTACAAGGAAAGCGTTAAGGATAATCCACAAGGGCCTTCATCCGGCTCGTTACGGGTGAAGCGCGGCGGCTCCTGGCTCTACGGGCCGTGGTACATGCGCTCTGCTAATCGCAGCAGGAGCACTCCCGGCTATCATGACTACGGCCTCGGGTTCCGCCTTGTCGTGTCCCCAGGTCAGTAGCAAGCGAGAAGACTTGATTCGGACAGAATAACAAGAAGAGGTAATACCATGAAACATATCAGTGCCATTATTGCGGCCATAATGGTTTCGGCCAGCCTGTTCATTCCTCCGGCGATAGCCTCCGACACCTGCGATCTGGCCCAGACCATTGCCAAAAAGGCCCAGGCCAAATTCCAGACCGATCAGGCCGAAGGGTTAAAACTCTTTATCAAGGCCCAGCAGCTCTGTGGTGATAATCCCCGTTATACCTATAACCTGGGTCTGGCCTATTACCAGTATGGTCGCCTTGATGATGCGGTGCGTCAGGTGGAAGCGGCGGTGGTCAAGGATGGAAAGAATACCCTCTGGCTCAATAATCTGGCGGCGATGCTCCTGCAACAGGGCGGCAACCCGGAAAAGACCCTGACATATGCCGACCAGGCGGCCAGGCAGGACAGTAAAAATGGTGCCGTACAAGAAACTCTGGCCCGGGCCCGTTTTGCTGCCGGTCAGCATTTTTCGGCACTACAAGGTCTGCACGATGTGGCAAAAAACAGTGAAAAGGAGCTGACCGCAACCTATGACAGCCTACTCGATACTTATCTGGCCACCCAACTTGAGATAATCTCCGGGGGTCAGGTCGAGGAAGGCCTGGCCACCCTGGCCAAACTTGACTTTGAACCCCAGGCCGCCAGGACCAGAGCCCTGGTCCTGGCCCGCTCCGGACGGGGTGAAGAGGCCCTAGAGGTTGCGGCAGCAGCCAATAAAAAATTTACAAACAATAGCGAAATTGCCCAAGTCCAGGATGAGGTCGCTAACCAGGTGGCTTTATCCCTGTACGAAACCTTTCAGGCCGGCAATGGGGCCAAGGCAGTGCAGAAGGCCAAATCAATGGCTGAGACCTATCAGGTTAAACCGCTTGTCGAGGCCTATGAAAAACTGCTGGCCGCCCTCCTGGAAGATGCTACTTCAATCGCAGTACCAGAGGCGGTGGCCAGAAAGAATGTGGCCAGCAAATCTAGCGGCCGGACCGAACAATTACTGGCCGGGCTTGGTGGTTCGGCCGCCAGTGCTGCCGATATCAACCTTTCGGTCGATATCGATGACCAGATCCCGGCCGGTAAAGCAGCCGGTAAATACGATGTGGCGGTGGTAATCGGCAACCGCACCTACCGGCAGGCCGGGGTC
Source organism: Pseudomonadota bacterium (assembly GCA_018814305.1). Lineage (GTDB taxonomy): Bacteria > Desulfobacterota > Desulfobulbia > Desulfobulbales > JAGXFP01 > JAHJAA01. Next base: position 28,262 of record JAHJAA010000078.1, on the reverse strand, counting down.
CCGGCTGTGGATTACGCCGAACGTGATGCCCGGATCATGAACAGTTATCTGGTCAAGACCATGGGGTTTGGCAAGAAGAATATCATCTATGTTGAAAACGCCGGCCTGGCCGATTTCAATAAAATCTTTGGCAGCGCCGGAGATCACATGGGTCAGCTCTTCAATTTCGTCAAACCAGGCGAATCAAGGGTTTTCATCTATTATGTCGGTCATGGCGCTCCGGAACTTGCCAGTGGTGACGCCTATTTTGTCCCGGTAGATGCCGATCCACAATATCTGAAAACCAACGGCTATCGGCTGGAGACCTTCTACAATAATCTGGGCAAACTCCCGGCTACCCAGGTAACCGTGGTCCTGGATGCCTGCTTCTCCGGCAATTCCGACAAGGGCCTGCTGTTCAGCGGGGTCAGCTCACTGACCCTGAAGGTCAAGGAAAATTTCGTGAAGCCCCCCAACACCGTGGTTTTTGCCAGCGCCCAGAATGATCAGGTCTCGACCTGGTACCCGGAAAAACGCCATTCGCTGTTCACCTATTATTTCCTGAAAGGGCTCGGCGGTGAAGCCGACAGTGATCGGAATGCCCAGCTGACCGTCGCCGAACTGGAGGATTATCTAGGCGAAAATGTCCCCTTCATGGCGCGGCGTTTAAAGGGCAACGAGCAGCAGCCAAGTATCAGTGGTGACCGCCAGCAGGTTATGGCGGTTTTACAATAGATAAAAGAATCTTCTAAATAATCCCCAATACCAATCAATCGCTTTTTACCCCAGCGCTCGTCACCATGTTACGGCCATTCTCTTTGGACTTGTACAAAGCCGCATCCGTAATGGCAATCAAATGATCCTGGCGTGACCCCTTCTCCGGCAGCCAGGTCGCAACCCCAACACTGATCGTTACATGATCACAGACTTGCGAACTTGCATGGGCAATGTTCTCCGCTTCAATAGCGACCCGCAGGGCCTCCGCCACCGCAAAGGCCCCGTTTGCCCCGGTCTCGGGCAGAATAACGCCAAATTCTTCACCTCCGTAGCGGGCAACGGTGTCGGTTTCCCTGCGCGCTGCCCTTTCAAGGGCCTTGGCTACCCTGATCAGACATTCATCGCCCCCTTGGTGCCCATAGGTGTCGTTGTACAACTTGAAGTAATCAATATCGATCATGATCAGGGAAATTGACGTTGAATGGCGAACAGAGCGCTGCCACTCCTGGTTAATAATCTCATCAAACCTTCGGCGGTTCGCCACCCCGGTCAAGCCGTCCAGAGAGGAAAGTTTCTCGAGGATCTCGTTTGCTTCAGCCAATTCCATCCGGCTTTTTTCCAGGGCGCGAAAGGCCTCATCTCGCTCCATCTGGGCGATATATGCCCTCGAATGATAACGGATACGAGCAATCAGCTCAACCTTGTCCGGGAGCTTTACCAGGTAATCATTGGCGCCAAATTCAAAGGCCTTACCTTTTATCTCGGGATCTTCCTTGGTTGAAAGCACAATAATCGGGACCTGGGCAAGGGCGGGGTTGGCCCGATAAAATTTGACCATGGTCAACCCATCGATTTCCGGCATGACCAAGTCCTGTAAAATGATGGTCGGCTTAAGTTCCAGGGCCATCTTTACCGCTGCGGTCGGGTCCTGACAGTAATGAAAATCAAGGTCTTCCTCTATCAGAGCCCTCCGCACCGCCTCGGCAATCATCGCCTGATCATCAACCAACAAAACAGTGATCCGGAAGGTATGCAGATCTCCGCCTTTGCCGCCCCCCTCTTTCATGTTTTCTGCCATACTATTTTCCCTTATCCCTCTCCGGCATCAATACCCCCATTAATCTTAAACCAATAGCATTCAGGGGCAAGATCTCCCGGGCGGCGCCTAGTTCGATTGCCGCCTTGGGCATCCCGAAAACGATTGAACTCTTCTGGTCCTGGGCAATGGTCAAATGTCCTTGCTTATAAAGACTAAGCATCCCTTCTGCCCCATCCCTGCCCATGCCGGTCAGGAGCATTGCGATGCATCCCCCCCGCCAAGACCGAGCCACACTCTTAAAAAACACATCTGCCGATGGATGATAAAAATTACTTTTTGGTTCCTCTGAATATCCTAAACTTTTATTGGGATGCATGATCATGTGATGGTTGGTGGAAGGAATCAACACAACTCCAGGCTGCGGACGGTCACCTTCTCTCATGATCCGAACCTCAAGTTCAAGCTGGCGGTTCAACCAATCGGCAAGTCCAGGGGTAAACTGCTCGTCCATATGTTGCACGACAACAACCGAACCGGGAAAATTACGGGGCAAAACTCCCATTATCTCCAGCAACGCCTGGGGGCCTCCGGTTGAGCAACCAATAACAACAAGGCATTGCCCATCCTGATGCTGCACCTTAACCTGCTTCGGTTTAGCAGTAGCCCCGTCAAGACGCCTCTCCTTAAGTCCGATGAGCACCCCTATCCGTTCAATCTTCTGCAACAGTTCATGGCCACTGGCATTCTTGGCAGCAAAGACCGGAGTCGCCACAACATCAAGGGCACCAGCCCCCATGGCCTCAAATACCTTGGCGGAATTACCACTGACGCTGGCCGTTACAATCAGGATCGGGCAAGGACTCAACTCCATAATGCGGCGAGTTGACTCGACGCCACCCATCACCGGCATGATCAAGTCCATCAAGACAAGGTCGGGAACTTTCGCCGCACATTTTTCAACAGCGACTCTGCCATTTTCAGCCGTCCAGACCACTTCATGTCTGTCGTCATTTGTCACCAGCCGGCGCAGAGTTTCCAACGCCATGGGCATATCGTTGACTATACCAATTTTCACATGTACCTCGCCGTGAACATCTTATAACCTGTTAAGTTCTTTCTTTTGCGGAGCACCGATCAGCTCTTCAACAGTTCTAACCAGGGTCTCATCCTGAAAACTTCCCTTGGTCAGATAATAATCGGCACCGGCTTCAAGACCACGATTACGGTCTTCCTCCCGATCCTTGTACGAAACAATGATCACCGGCATCGATTCATACCTTGAATCCCGCCTGATCTGGCTTATAAACTCAATCCCGTCCATCCGCGGCATATCCACATCGGAGACCACCAGATCGAATTCTTCACTGCGCAAGATATTCCAGCCATCCAACCCGTCAACTGCAGTCTTGACATCGTACCCCTTGTTTGCGAGCATCTTGCGCTCAACCTCACGCACGGTAATAGAATCATCGACCACCAGGATCCTTTTGAAGGTTCGCTCAGACTGCAGATCATCGGTATCGATCCGCCGCAGCCGGTTACCTGAAATCAAGGCATTGATGGAACGAACCATATCTTCCACATCAACAATCAGGACGGGGGTACCATCTTCAAGAATCGCCACTGCATTGATATCCTGGACTTTCTTCAACCTTCGATCCAGCGGCTGAATAACCAGATCATGAATTCCCAGAAACTTGTCAACAATCAACCCGTAACGATTGTACAGATCACTAATAATGACAATGAGCAGTTCCTCGTCATCCTGTGGAATTTTGCGGGCCTCTTTTTCCAGAACCTGACTGGCAAAAACCAACCCGATTCGTTCGTTGTTAAAATTTATATATTGCCGGCCCTCCACCTCCTTAACTTCTTCCTGGAGACTGACGACATTATCTATGGCAACCAGGGGGAAGGCATAAACCTCATCACTGATCTCAACCAGCAGGGTTCGCATAACCGAGAGGGTAATAGGCAACTGTAACTCAAAGGAAGTGCCTACCCCAAGTTCAGTGTTGGTGCGAATTACCCCACGCACCTCATGAACGGCTCTATGAACCACATCCATGCCCACCCCGCGCCCGGAGACCTTACTTACCGAATCACGGGTACTGAAATTAGGCAGAAAGATAAACTCGAGCAGCTCCGTCTTCCGCAATTGCTTGGCCACATCTTCGCTGATCAACCTTTTGCTGACAACCGTCCGTCGTAATTTTTCAATATCAATGCCTGGCCCGTCATCACTGACCACAATATTCAGCAGACCGGCGCTATGCCGGGCTTGGAGCCTGATGATTCCCGTTTCCGACTTGCCGGCCTCAATCCGCTTCTCCGGTAGTTCCACGCCATGATCAAGGGCGTTTCTGATAAGATGATTAAGTGGGGCTTCAATCTTTTCGAGAATATCCCTGTCCACCAGAGTTTCCGCGCCAAGAATTTCAAATTCAACCTTTTTCCCCAGTTCCCGGGCAATATCCCTGACCATTCGGGGAAAGGCTATGGTTCCGTCACCAAAGGGACGCATCCGGTTGGCAAGAACCTCCTGGTAGAGGCGGTGGGAAATCTCGGTGGCCCGCCGCGAATGATCCTCAGCCTCGGCCAGGATTTCGTTACCAAGGTTGCGGCACAAATCCATTTTGGCGATCAGATTTTTCAAACTACTACGACTCAACTCTTCAGAGGTTCCCGCCCCGATGTTTCCCTTGAAGATGTCCAGCAGGCGGTGAATATCGTCCTGCCGATGTTTGAGGAGTTGGATCTTCCGGGTAAAAGACGGCAACCAGCGGGCCTCTACCTGTACTTCTCCGGCAAAACCCATGAGGCGGTTCATACCCTCAGCCGTTACCCGTAAGAACCTGTCCGCCAGCTTGCCAACCTCTTCCTCCTTCGCGGGCTTTGGTTCGTTCACCAACTCAGTCGCGGGCGGCTTCTTTGTCTGGTTTGGAATCTCTTTTAATTCTTTCTCTTTTACCGTTTTTACGGGTTTCGACCGGGCGGCAACCGGCGGCTGAGAACGCCCCGACTGTTTTGGAGAGGTGGTCACCTTGCGCCCTGCGGCTAATTTCTTGAATTTGTTCTCAAGATCCTTTATCGGTTTGGTAAATTCAGCAAACCAGGCCTCAAGCTCACTGTCATTCTGATCAGCAATATCAGTAAACATATCCGTGGCATTCAACAACAGATCCACCTGATCCTGATCGAGAACGATCTCGCCATCCTGGGCGGCGACGAAAACATCCTCCATACCATGCGCCAGGCCCACAACAATATGGAGGTCGATGATCCGGGCTGCACCTTTTATGGAATGTGCCGCCCGCATAAGTGCCGCCAGAGCCTCAGAATCACCGGCATCCTTATCCAATGCCAAAAGGTTGTCTGTCAGGGTGGCGCAATGAATTTCTGCCTCCTGCCGAAATAGATCCATCATTGACATGGAGCTCAAATCGTTGGAAAATACCTTTTTCACCCGGCCTTTAGCGGCCTTACGGTTTGATTTTGCCACAGGGTCTTCATGAACTGCCTCATCGGGTACTTCTTCCCCATCCTCCTCTTTACCCGGAAGCGTTTCTCCTGGCTGTTCGACAGACTGTTCATTTCGGGCAACCGGCTCCTTTACCGCAACCTCACCGGCTGCCAGAGCGATATAACTCTTCTGAAGTTCCTCCATCTCCGGCTCTTGTCCCGCAAGCCAGCTTTCAATCTCTTCATCCGTAATATTTATTATGCCACCAAGCTTATCAACCCCCTTGAGCAATAGATCTATATTATCAGCACCAAGACTTACTTTTTCATTTTGGGCAGAGACAAACAGATCTTCCATGGCATGGGTCAGACCGACGATTACCTTGAGATCCATGATCCGGCCAGCGCCCTTAAGAGAATGGGCGGCCCGCATAAGTTCCGCCAACACCTCCTGATTAGCCGGTTCTTTTTCCAGGGCCAGGAGATTAGCCGACATCACGGCACAATTATTTTCCACCTCCTGGCGGAACAGATCCATCATCGACATGGAGGCTAAATCTTTGCCTTGACCGCTCATTACAAATTCCTCTTCAAGGCTTCATAAAGCACTTGGTCGTTAAGCAGACCAACATCAAAATCCTCTACACAAAGAATGCCAATGGTAAAAGCGGCTCGTGAACCAGAGACGGTTATCGGCAAAGGCTGCAGCATCTTATCACCATAACGCAGGTAGCCATGGATTTCGCTGACCGGAAAGACCACCCGTTCACCATGCCGGTCCGCCACCACTAACCTGGCGGGCGAGACATACTTCCCTTCCCCTCTCCTCGATTTCTCAAAACGCTCAATACCGAGTATTGCCCCAATCGAGAAACAAAGTTCAAGTTTTCCCCGGATATTAACAACCCCCCGCAACACCTTACTGTTCCGATGGGGGAGACTGTGAATAATCCCCATATCGACAACTTCCTGAATCAATACAGATGGCAAGGCCAGCCATTCGCCACCGGCCCGAAAAACAAACACAGATTTGATTTTTTCCTGTTTTTCTGCCTTTGCCCTGGCAAAAATAGCGGTGCTCTCCTTGATGTATTCCGGCAAGGCTTTTCGGTTAAGCAATTGCCGACCAACATCGGCATACACCGGACAATTTCGGCAATGGATCATCCTGTTGAGTTCGGGACAACGCTCTTCAGCCTCACTCCATACTCCGATCCTGTTCCAGCAGTCATCAATGGCTATCGGTTTCTCCGGCATCCTTTTTTCCACCACTGCTTTTACCCTTTCTCCTGGATTCTTCGGGCCCGTTGTTTGTAATTTTCGGCGCTATCGATATTGCCGGCGCGCTCGGCCAATAATGATAATTGGATCAAACTCTCGGCATTACTCGGATCAAGATAAACTGCCTTGCGAAAAAATTTTAAGGCCTCATCCGCACGCCCCTGACTGTCATGAATAACCCCAAGGAGGTGGTACCACTTCGCCGATGGACCGGACTGGCGCAGACATTTTTCACAGAGCCGGGTGGCATCATCCAGATTTCCGGCATCCGCCATCTTCTGAGCATTCGCAAACTCATCCAATTCTTTCGGTTTCGGGGCAAAAAGTGTACTTGCCGATCCGTGGCTTTCGCGCCTGAAAAATGGCGCAGTTTTTAGATCGGATGTGGTTGTCGTTCTAAAGAACTTACCTTTACCAGGCCCTGTTGCCAGGAAATCTTCTTCCCGTTCTTTTTTACGAAAGGCAAAGGCCCGTGAATGAGAAATAGGCGCAAACCTGCCGCCCAGAAAAAGTCCAGCCTCGGAATGGCCACTAAACAAAATCCCGTCCGCCACCAAGAGTTCATACAAACTATTAATTACCTGCGCCTGGGCGACCTTGTCGAAATATATCAAAAGATTGCGGCAAAAAACGACATCATAACGCCCCATGCCGTCAAGAAAACCTGGTTCTAATATATTTCCCCTGACAAAGCGGACTTTCCCGCGAACCAGAGGATTCAACGAGTATCCTTTCTCGGTTTTGTGAAAAAAATTATCCCTGAATTGTAAATCCTTGGTCCGAAAAGAGTTTTGCCCATAAACACCAGTGGTGGCCACCGCCAGGGAACGGCTGCTGACATCAACTGCGTCAATAAAAAAGCTGGTCGATTTCAGCCCGGCCTGCAGTAAGGTCATGGCAATGGAATAAGGTTCTTCTCCGGTCGAACATGGCAAGCTGAGAATACGAAAGATATCGACTGAGCAATCCTTTGGAGACTTATGAATATATTCGGCCAGATAATTGAAGGGCTCCTGATCACGGAAAAACCAGGTTTCGGGGATAACGACTTCTTCAACCAGATTCCGCAGTTCCATAAATGAAACCGTAATTTTCTGCAGATACGCCTCATCATCGGTTATATCCAGGGCCCTCTTCCGATTATTCACCGCCCTCTTTAAGGTTGCAGCCCCCATCGAAGCTACGGTCAAACCTATTGAACGTTCAATAAGATCCGCTATTTTCCGTGTAACTACATCCATGAGCACACATTTACCACAAACCTGAACCTTGTTAAAAAAGTTCCCGCACTACATCTTCGGGGATCACCTGTTTGACATCGAACAACTGGACTATTTCTTCCTGATCGTATTCCCCCCTGACTGCCCCCCAACCCTTTTCAAGCAAGATTCCTGAGGATCTGATATCAGACTCGCTGCACTTGATAACATCGGTTGCCCGTTCAGCTATGATGCCGACCATTTTCACCCCGCCATCGATGGGATAATTCAACAGGATGATCCGGGTACTGTAAAAAGGCCGGCTTGCGCCCTCACCCTCCAGCGCGCAAAAGTCGAAAACCGGCACCGGCATCCCATGGTAATTGAGCATGCCCTTGACAAATGCCGGTGCGGCAGGGATTCTTTTCGTGTTAAGGAGAGGGATTATCTCTACTATATATTTCGAATCCAAGGCATAGCGACCATCTTTTGTTTCAAACAGCAAGAGTAACATATCTCAAACGCCGCTTATGCCACTTTGAATAGAGAGATCGCATTCTGCAACCCCTTGGCAGCCTGCTGCAGTCGTTCAATCGTCAGGCTGGACTGACCGATAGACTCTGCCGACTGCTGAGCCGCGCTGTTCAACTGACTGGTCGCATCACTGATCTGTCTGGCCCCAAGCGCCTGAGCCTCTATTCCCTCACTAATTGATTTGACCTGGGGTTTGAGCACCTGCACCTGTTCGATTACCCCCTCGATCCTTTCACTACCGTCCCTGATGCTTTCAACACTATCGTGAACGTCCCGGGCAAACTTGTCGATCCCCATGACGGACGCAGCAACTGCAGATTGCACCCCTTGCACCATCTGCTCAATATCATAGGTCGACACCGCCGTCTGATCAGCCAGGCGGCGGATCTCTGTCGCAACTACAGAAAAACCGGTGCCATACTCACCAGCTTTTTCTGCTTCAATCGCAGCGTTCAACGAAAGAAGATTGGTCTGGTCAGCCAGCTTGTTAATAGTCTTGACCACCCCGGCAATATCGCCGGCTTTTTCACTGAGCACCGACAATTTCCCGACGATCGCCCCAGTTGCAGCTTCCATCATTACCATGGTTTTATCGATATCAGCCAGACCAGAATGACCGTCTTCGGCTGCGGCGGCAGCATTCGCCGTTAAACTGTTGACCTTTCTCATTGTAACCATCAAATTTGCCGAGGTAGCGGCAATCTCGTTAGTGGAAGCCGCTATTTCACTGGTAGTGGCAGCGTGTTCGGTTAGTGTCGCCTCCTGCTGACGGGTACTGGCGGCGATCTCGGTTATCGAGCTGGTTACCTGGATACCGGCATGCTGGATCTGAGAGATCAGATTTTCAAGGTAAGCGGCCATCTGGTTAAAGCCTTCAATCAACTCGCCGAATTCATTTTGCGAACTGTCAGGAAGTTTATAGGTAAGATCACCCTCCTTCAAAATATTAAGGCCCTTTCTAATTTTAACCAAGGGATCATTAATACTTTTCATAAGCAGAAAACCGATAATAAGCCCGACACAAACCCCAAGCACAATGGTGATGGTAAACGCAACCTGGGACGTTCGGTATCTTTTTTCCGCCTTATCATATTCACCCTTTACCGCTGAAATCCTGCCGATTATCAGGGTGTTGACCACCGCGCCGAATTCATCCTGAAATAGTTCCAACCGCTTGGCAAACAGGGTATCAATCAGGTCGACATCTTTCTTGCCCAGGGCATTAATCACTTCCTGCACAACAACCCTGGCCTCAGTTATCTTGGTCCGCCCGGGTGCGAGCCAATCAGCGCCCCCACCAATATTGTTTTTGTTTTCGGCGAGGAGCTGATCGATTATTTGATCAATTTTCTCATACGCGGAACTCACCTTATCATTAGCGACGTTCATGGTTATCTGCTCATACAGAACCCGCTCAACCGTTGTCACAACATCAAACTTAATAATTTCATTGAGTTGACGCAGCTCTTCCATAGGCTTCACATGGTTATTATACACCTCGGATAATGAGGCCTTGGTGTCACGCATGCCAATTAGCCCACCGGTGCCGGCCAAAGCAATAAACAGCAGCATAAAAAATATAAACCCCAGCAATCGCCATCGAACACTCAAATCACGCACTAATTGGAACGCCATGGTTTCCTCTTTTCTTTGAAATTATTAATATCTGACGGAACCATAAAACTGCCGACTCTCTTTGCACATCATTATTTAACTACCAAATTCACCATAATTAACAATTTAATTCTTGCAAACTTGATGGTCTCGTAAAAAGTCCCAAGATGGCTAAGTTTTAAATACCCCTTGTGGGTGAAAAATTTCGATTTACAGGTAGGCGAGGGGTCAAGTCAGCTTTTGGCTTTTGTTGAAAAAAAGTAATTATTCCAGGTTGTTATAAAAGCAATGCGGTACCTTGAAGACAGATCCTGCACTACAGCACTTCACTTGTACAATGAGTTGAATTTCTCTGAGCAATAAATGCGGTTGGATACCATTTGACACCCCATACTCTCCCTGGTAGTATCCATGTAAAGCTGAAACGGTGGTTCGTGATATGCATGGATACGTTCCGAGGATTGCAGAAGCAGAAATAAACCGGGCTCTGGCCCGTTCGCCGGTCGTGGCCATTCTCGGGCCACGTCAGTGCGGAAAATCCACCCTGGCCCGGACGTTGCTCAAAAAAATCCCTGCCGTCTATCTGGACCTGCAGGATCGGGTCGACCGCAACAAACTTTCTGAACCCGAGCTTTTTTTCGACCGCTATCGCGACAAACTTATCTGCCTGGACGAGATCCAGCTCCTGCCCGAATTTTTCCAGGTCCTGCGTTCAGAGATCGACCGGAACCGTCGACCAGGCCGTTTCCTGATCCTTGGTTCTGCTTCACGAGATCTTATCAGACAATCAACCGAATCGCTGGCCGGGCGGATTGCATATCTGGACCTGACGCCGTTTATGCTGCAAGAGGTTGCCGGTGTTTCCCCATGGCAGGATATCTGGCTGCGGGGTGGTTTCCCGGAAAGCGCACTGGCACCAGACGATCCTGACAGCTTTGCCTGGCGACTTGACTTTATCCGCACCTTCATGGAGCGGGACATTCCCGCCCTGGGGCTGAATATTCCCGTCCCTGTGATCGAGCGCTTATGGCGGCTGCTGGCACATTATCATGGTCAGACCGTCAACTATCACAAATTCGCAGCAGCGGCTGATCTGTCTATTCCCACCCTGAAAAAATATCTCGCCACCCTAGAGCAGACCTATATGATCCGCCTGCTGCCGCCGACCGAGGCAAATCTTAAAAAACGCCTGGTCAAATCACCGAAGATCTATCTTCGCGACAGCGGTATTCTGCATGCCCTCCTGGATGTGGACGGTTATGACACTCTCCTTGCCAATCCCATCGCCGGCCCGTCGTGGGAAGGGTTCGTGCTTGAAAATCTTATTGCCGGTCATCCCCGTTGGCGAGCCTCTTTTGTCCGAACTTCCAATGGTGCGGAAATAGATCTTCTCCTGGAACGGTCCGGACGTCGCCATCTTTTTGAATGCAAACTGTCAAAGGCGCCGAAAGCCTCGCGCGGCTTCCATGAACTGGTGGATGATTTGCAGCCGGAAGGAGCCTGGATCATTGCCCCGGCAGATGAACCGTATGAGATAAGCAAGAATATTACGGTCTGTCCTCCGCTGGATATCACTCTGCCGGAAGGTTGAGGCAAGAGGGTTGGGAGTGTCTTGTTGGTGACCGCGAGGATCCGACTGTCCGATTCGTCTTGTTCAATCATCGGGAGGAAGCTGTTCAGGACCTGGCGGATCTCGCCGACATCATTGATCTGGCTACGATGTGAGCCAGTAGAAATGGGACTCTTCCCCATCAATGTACGCTTTCAATAATGCTTTGAGCTGTTGGGCGCTGGCCATTTTATCACCGAGTAACTATGATAACATTGTCGCTTACAAAAACCAGCAAACAGGATTACAGACGTGAATTCAATAAAATAAAAATCGAGATCCCCTCTGCAAAATACTTTAAAAACGGGGGGGGAAACACAGACCACACGCATTGATTCGCCAAATATACCCTCCCGACGCCACTTCCTGTTTCATTCCGGTTTTTCATCTGATATAGTCAGGGGCGAATAACACATGGTCCACTGGCTTGCCTTACCAAGGCGCCAGACGGTAGCAGAATTTAGGAGAAATGAAATGAGTATCATCGAAGAGCTGTTCGGCGGTTCGCCCTTTGGGCCTCTGGTGGAGCACACCAAGAAGGTTCATGAGTGCGTGGAGGTGGTCAGACCCCTAATGGAGGCTCTGGCCCATGAGAATTATCAGGAACTGTTGGAACTCCACAACCGGGTCTCCAAGCTGGAGTATGAGGCCGATCTGTTAAAGCACGAGATCCGGTCACGCCTGCCGCGACGTTATTTCATGCCGGTGGACCGAGCCGAAGTGGATAATTTTCTCCGCTGTCAGGACAAAATCGCCGATCGGGTCCAGGATTTTTCGGTGATCCTGACCCTTCGCAACACCAAGATCCATCCCGACCTGATCGATGACTTCTTTGCCTTTGTCGATCAAATCTTTCAGGCCACCGGTTCCCTGCTCACCGCCGCCATTGAACTGCACAATCTGGCGGAGGTCTCCTTCGGCGGCGCCGAGGCCAAAGCGGTGATGGAACTAATCGAGCGAGTTGGCCGTGAAGAGTGGAAGGCCGACCGGATGGCCCGTAAACTTTCCAGGAAGATCTACTCCTTTGAAAAGATCCTTGACCCCATAACCATCATCTTTTATGAAAAAATCCTCATTGCCCTGGGTTCCATTGCCAACGAAGCGGAAAACGCCGGCGACATGATGCGGATGATGATCGTTAAATAAGCGCATTCTCCCGCGCTATTCTCAAAGGGAAGATCACATGGAATTAGATACGATTGTCATTCTGATTACGGCCATGCTCGGGCTCTACATGGCCTGGAATATCGGCGCTAACGATGTGGCCAACTCCATGGCCGATGCGGTCGGCTCCCGGGCCATCTCCATCAAACAGGCAGTAATTCTGGCCGGGATCTGCGAATTTGCCGGGGCAGTACTGGTGGGCTCCCATGTCACCGACACCATTCGCAAGGGCATCGTCAATCCGGGGGATATTGCCAATATGCCGGGACTCCTGCCGGGTGAAGCTGCAGCAATCATGGTCATCGGGATGACGGCCGCACTCCTGTCGGCGGCCATGTGGCTCCACCTGTCCTCAGCCTTCGGCATGCCGGTCTCCACCACCCATTCTATAGTCGGGGCCGTTGCCGGTTTCGGGGTCGTCGCCGCCGGTATCTCGGCGGTAAACTGGCACAAAATGGGCCAGATCGTGGCCAGCTGGTTCATCTCACCGGTGGTGGGCGGAATCATCGCCTTTGTCTTCTTTCGCTTCATCAGTCGGCATATCCTGGGGCAAGAAAAACCGACCCGGGCCGCCGTGGTGTTTGTACCGTTCATCGTCTTTATATCTTTTGCCGTGGTGACCCTGGCCACGGTCTATAAGGGACTGAAAAATGTTACCGGAGATCTCCCCTGGTTGACCGACAACGTCACCCTTGCCATGGCACTTGGAAGCAGCCTGATGATGGCGGTGGCCTCCTCCTTTTATCTGAAGAAAAAAATGCGCGGCAAAGGGAGTCTGCCCATCTCCCAACAACTGGAAGAGGTAGAAAAGATCTTTACCCCCCTGGTCATCATCACCTCCTGTTCCGTGGCCTTTGCCCATGGAGCCAACGACGTAGCCAACTCGGTGGGTCCTTTGGCGGCGGTGGTCCACATCATCCAAAATGGAACTGTGGAAATGAAGGTCGGTGTTCCCTTTTGGATTATGGCCCTAGGCGGCACCGGCATCGTTCTAGGACTTGCCACTTACGGGTACAAGGTTATGCACACGGTGGGCACCAAGATCACCGAGATTACCCCCTCCCGTGGAGTGGCAGCCGATGTAGCGGCCACGGTCACCGTCCTGATCTGTACCCGCTTGAAATTACCTGTTTCAACCACCCATACCTTGATCGGGGCAATCCTCGGGATCGGTTTGGCCAGAGGCCTTGGGGGCATCAACCGGTCGGTGACCCGGAAGATCTTCGGTTCATGGATTTTGACCGTCCCCGCCGCAGCATTTCTTGCCATGTTCCTCTTTATACTGGGACGTTACTTTTTTCTGGAACCACTCAGACTCATACTCGTTCCGGCGACCGGATGATCCCCAAACCCATATAACAGGCAGAGTCAACCCATGTCGGACACCACCTACAGTTTTGTTTACGACGAATTCGGCAATACCGAGAAGATTCGGGTCACTGGGCGGGGCACCACTCTTCAAACCAATAACTTCACCAACAAAGGGACCTCGTTTACAGAGGAAGAACAGGATCAGCTCGGTCTCTGCGGCCTGGCGCCCCCTGCGATCCGCACCCTTTCGAGCCAGATCGAGAACGCCTGGCATATCTTCAACGACAAAGTCAGTGACCTGGAGAAATTCATCTTTGTCCGTTCCCTCTACGACCGGAACGCCACCCTGGCCCATGCCTTGATCCGCAGCCATCTCGAAGAACTGATGCCGATCATCTACACCCCCACCGTGGGACTCGCCTGCCAGAATTACTCATCCATGTTCCGACAGGCCAACGGCCTCCATTTTTTCCCCGGCAATATTGATCGGGCTGAAGAAATCATGGAAATTTATGGCCACCACGACATCCGGGTGGCAGTGGTCACCGACAACCAGGGGATTCTCGGGATCGGCGACCAAGGGGCAGGCGGAATTGCCATCTGTCTTGGCAAACTGATGCTCTACACCCAGGGGGCCGGTATTGCCCCCTGGCATTGCCTGCCGGTCTCCCTTGATGTGGGAACCAACAATCCCGCCTTACTTTCAGACCCTAATTACCTGGGTTGGCGTCATCCCAGGCTGGAAGGAGAGGATTATATCAAGTTTGTCCAAAAATTTGCCCTGGCCTTCAAAACCGTGGCCCCCAACGCCCTCTGCCAGTGGGAAGATTTCTCCAAACAAAACGCCTTTGCCATCCGCGATGCCCACCTCCATAACCTGATCTCCTTTAATGATGATATCCAAGGGACCGGAGCCGTAACCCTGGCGGCAATCCTCTCGGCCATGCGAATCAAGGGACAGAAATTATCCGACCAGATCTTCCTGGTTCATGGCGCCGGAGCAGGCGGGGTCGGGATTGCCGAACAACTGGCCACCGCCCTCCGTGAAGATGGCTTAAGCGAAGATGAGGCCCTGTCCAGGGTCTTTGCCCTGGACAGCCACGGGCTCCTCACCACCGACCGACAACTGGAACCCTATAAACTTAAATTCGCTAAAGATCCGGCCGCCTTCGGTTGGTTGAAAAACAGACACCAAACAACCTTGACCGAAGTAATCCGCGAGGTTGGAGTCACCGTGTTGATCGGCACCTCAGGACAGGCCGGCTGCTTTACCCAGGATGTAGTCAATGCCATGACTAAAAACGGCGAATGGCCGATAATACTCCCCTTAAGTAATCCGACGGCCAACTGTGAAGTCACCCCGGCGGAACTTATGGCCTGGACCGATGGTAAGGTCCTGACCGCAACCGGTAGTCCGTTTGCCCCGGTGAACGGAATCCGGATCGGCCAGTGCAATAATGTCTTTGTCTTTCCCGGTATCGGGTTGGGGGTCTTAACCTCCGGGGCCACAGAGGTTCTGCCCTCATTTTTTACGGCAGCGGCCCGGGCTGTAGCGGCAATGGTCCCGGCAGCCGATCTTGATCAGGGAATCCTGTTACCGCCGGTGGGCCATCTCCGGGAAGTTTGCCGGGAAGTTGCCTTGGCCGTCGGTCGCAACGCCTTCACCGAAAAGATCGCTGGCCCCTGCGCCTTCAGCTCTTTCCGGCATGAAAACGATCCGGACCGCCTGCAACTTCTCATTGAAAGAATGCAATGGCTGCCCGACTACCTCCCCCTTGAGGCCTCTTGAAGGGCACGCCTGACGCCTTGTTCGGGATCAAACGGTGAACATTCGCCAACTACTAAGATTCCTGTTGACTCGCCAGCGGCCACAGGGGTTTAATAGAAAATCCCGCTTAGATTTATCCCGTTAGAGGTTATGATAACCATGACGCCCCCCATCTCATCCATCGGCAAAAAGCTCATCATGGCTGTAACCGGCATTATGTTGAGCCTGTTCATTATAATCCATACCATAGGAAACACCTCCGCCCTGTTCGGCCGGGCCGCCTATAATCACTACGCCGAGACTCTTCATCGGCTTGGATTCCTGCTTCAAATATCAGAGGGACTCCTGCTCCTGGCCCTGCTGCTTCATATCTATTACGGGCTCAAGCTCGCTCTGGAAAACCATCAGGCCCGTGATACCGGATACCGGGGCAAGCGTCGCCGCTTGTCCTCCATACCCGGTTGGGCTATGCCCTACACCGGGGCCCTGATCCTGTTTTTTATCGGTTTTCATTACTACCAGCTTCACCGGCCGGGCGGAATGACCGAGACCGCCCTCAAGGTCAGGACCATTCTCACCATAACGCCCTCCGCCCTCTTCTACTTGCTGGCCATCGCCGCCCTGACCCTCCATACCGTTCATGGTTTCTGGAGCCTCAATCAGACCCTCGGGATAAATTACCCTCAATATAACCCGCTGATCAAGGGAGTCTCTCTGGTCGCCGCCCTCGCTGTGGGCATTGGGCTGATGCTGTTGCCGATCCTGGCCCTTTTTACAGCAGACTTTCTCCTCTGAACCATAACCGGACGGTAGCCACTATGCCCCTTGATCCCAAGATTCCCAAAGGCCCCCTGGCAACGAAATGGGATACCCACCGTTTCCACTGCCGCCTGGTCAGCCCAGCCAACCGACGGAAATATGAGATCATCGTTGTGGGTGCAGGTCTGGCAGGAGCCTCGGCCTCGGCAACACTTGCTGAACTGGGCTACCGGGTCAAAACCTTCTGCCTGCAGGACTCCCCTCGGCGAGCACACAGCATTGCCGCCCAAGGTGGGATCAATGCGGCCAAGAACTACCGTAACGACGGAGACAGTATCCACCGGCTGTTTTACGATACCATCAAGGGTGGCGACTTCCGAGCCCGAGAAGCCAACGTCTACCGCCTGGCCCAGATCAGTAATCAGATCATCGATCACTGTGTGGCCCAGGGTGTTCCTTTCGCCAGAGAGTACGGTGGACTCCTGGCCAATCGCAGTTTCGGTGGGGCCCAGGTCTCCCGAACCTTTTACGCCCGGGGCCAAACGGGGCAACAACTTCTGCTCGGGGCCTATGGAGCCCTGATGCGCCAGGTCAATACCGGCAGCGTTACCATCATGCCCCGCCGGGAAATGATGGACCTGGTGGTAATCGATGGTCGGGCCAGGGGAATCATCACCCGGAATCTAATCACCGGAGAATTTGAAACCCACGCCGCCCATGCCGTGGTCCTGGCCACCGGTGGCTACGGGAATATCTATTGCCTCTCCACCAATGCCATGGCCTCCAATGCCAGTGCCATCTGGCGGGCCTATAAGAGGGGAGCGGCCCTGGCCAACCCATCTTTTGTCCAGATTCATCCTACCTGCATCCCGGTCCATGGCGAGGCCCAGTCCAAACTGACCCTGATGAGTGAAAGTCTGCGGAACGACGGACGGGTCTGGGTACCCAGAAAGCCTGGCGACTCCCGACCGCCAAGCGAGATCCCAACAGAAGATCGTGACTATTTTCTGGAGACCCAATACCCGGCCTTTGGTAATCTGGTCCCCCGGGATGTGGCCTCCCGAAATGCCAAACAGCAATGCGATGCAGGCAAAGGGGTCGGCGATACCGGCCGCGCCGTTTACCTTGACTTCCATGACCCGATCCTCCGTCAGGGTCAAGAGGCTGTTGAACGAAAATACGGGAATCTCTTCCAGATGTATGAAAAGATCACCGGCCAGGATCCGCGCCGAACCCCGATGATGATCTATCCGGCGGTCCACTACACCATGGGAGGCCTCTGGGTCGACTACAACCTGATGACCACCACCCCCGGACTCTATGCCTTGGGCGAGGCCAACTTCTCGGATCACGGGGCCAACCGCCTGGGAGCCAGCGCCCTGATGCAGGGATTGGCCGACGGCTATTTCATCGTGCCGATCACCATTGGTGATGAATTAGCCCAAGCCGATCTCCCTGAGATCTCCACTGATTCTCCTGAATTCAACGCAGCCGTAGCAGCAAGTACCTCCCGGCAAGAGCAACTGCTCGGAATCAAAGGAAACCGGACGGTGCTCGATTTTCATCGGCAACTGGGCCATCTGCTGTGGGAAAACTGCGGCATGGCCAAAAACGCAGCAGACCTCCAGAATGCCCTGGCGATGATCCCCGAACTCAGGGATGAATTCCACCGAAACCTGAAAGTGCCCGGGACCGGACAGGACCTGAATCAGCAACTGGAACGAGCCGGACGGGTCGCCGATTTTCTGGAGTTTGCCGAAGTAATGGTTCGGGACGCCCTGACCCGCGAGGAATCCTGCGGCTGTCATTTTCGAAGTGAATACCAGACCGACGATCATGAAGCCCTGCGGAATGACCGGGACTTCAACCACGTCAGCGTCTGGCATTTTAATGGTGAGGGAGTTGAGCCGACCCTGGAAAAAGAGCCGTTGCTTTACGATAGTGTAGAGCCGTCGCAGAGGAGTTATAAGTAGCGATAGTTTAAAGTTTTAAGTTTAAAGTCATAAGTTAATGTAATTACTGTTATATTTTTAAGGGGATCGGAAAAAACTTCTTTCCTGCTCGAAAGAAGAAGGACTTTTGATCCGTCTCTTCCATCACTTTCAATTTTACACGTATACCTTTTTTTCTGTTCACATGGAGAACCTATGCAATCCATCAACCTGACCCTCGAGGTCTGGCGACAGAAGAGCCGCAACGAACCAGGCCGGTTCGTGACCTATCAAACCGGGCCGGTTTCCTCCGATCTCTCCTTTCTGGAAATGCTCGATATCGTCAACGAACAACTGATCCTGGCCGATGACGAACCCATCGTCTTTGATCATGACTGCCGGGAAGGGATCTGCGGGATGTGCGGGGCGGTGGTCAACGGCCACGCCCATGGGCCGGAAGCAGCCACCACCTTATGTCAACTCCATCTTCGTCATTTCAAGGACGGCGACACCATCGTCATCGAGCCATTCCGGGCCCGCGCCTTTCCCCTAATCAAGGACCTGGTCGTCGACCGCTCAGCCTTTGATAACATTATCGCGGCGGGCGGGTATATCTCGGTCAACACCGGTAGTGCTCCCGAGGCCAATTCGATCCCAATCCCTATGCCCACCGCGGAACAGGCCCTGGACGCAGCGGAATGTATCGGGTGCGGGGCCTGCGTCGCAGCCTGTCCAAATGCTGCGGCCATGCTTTTCACTGGAGCCAGAATCTCTCACCTGGCTTTACTCCCCCAAGGACATCCGGAACGGACGCTCCGGGCCCGGGCCATGCTCAACAAAATGGACAGCGAAGGTTTCGGCAACTGCCGTAATGAACGTGATTGCGAACTGGCCTGCCCCAAATCAATTTCGATTCGGAACATCGCCCGTTTCAACCGAGAGGTCATCCGGGCACTCATCCGGGCCGATGATTAATTCCGAATTGGTTACTCCAGAATAGGGCTGCTGGGAAAAATCTCCCCATCAGAAATCATTTGCCCCTTCGTCTGATACTCAAAAGCTCCCTGAACATAGCTAAAGAATCCCAAACGGGCCTTATCTTACTCCCCTCGCCGTAATGCCACTCCACAGGAACTTCAATAATGCGATACCCCTTCAAGCGCCCCCGATAGAGAATTTCAACATCAAAGCCCCAGCCATCCACCCGGCTCAATGCAAAAAGTTCGCGGGCAACCTCCCGTCGGAAACATTTAAACCCGCATTGGGTGTCTTGAAAACCAGGCAGAAGCAGCACCCTCACCATGAAATTAAAGGCACGCCCCATCAGGTGCCTTTTAAATGGTTCACCATAGCGGATAGCTCCATCTGCTTCGCGGGACCCGATGGCAATATCAAAATCCTTAAGCCCAGGCGGTAGAAACCGGATAGTATATTCGATTGGCACGGCAAGATCGGCATCACTAATGAGCAGATACTCTCCCCTGGCTGCCATAATCCCAGCCCTGACCGCCCCACCCTTCCCGGCAGTATCCACCCGCATATAATGAATATCCGAGCACTGTTCCTGAAAGGAGTGAATGACATCACTCGTCTGATCAGTACTGCCGTTATCCACAACGATCACTTCAGCCTTAAAATCCATGGACTCCAGAAAGGAGCTCACTTTCCTCAGCGTCCCGGGCAGGATCTCCGCTTCATTGAATGCAGGGATAATGATCGTAAGGTATGGTGCCTGCTCCACACCGGAGAGGGATGCAGGACAGACTCTGTCAGAAAAACTATCCCCCATTATTCCATTTCCTTATTGACGCCTGCCCCGGCCTTAACCCTCGGTTTCAGGAAAAGTATCAATACTGAGAGAAGACTCATGAATGAGATTATGGCACCGACTACAACTGACCGGGGAAGATAATAGAAGGTAATCTCGCTATCGTCACGGTCCACATTGGTCGCAATGAAACCCTCATTCGCAAATACCTCTTTACCTTCCTTGGTCCGCCATCCCTTCACATAGTTTTGATTGAGCATGATGGGGCCTGCCCCCTCGACGGCAACGGTGATCTTATTGGGGGACCAATATGATAGTTCCGCCTTCCCTTCTGGCATATAAACCTCTCCCGTTCTATACTCTCCATCATCAAGGGCAATGGCCATTGTCGGTAGATGAACCTCCTCGTAACAGTCAAGGGTACCGAAATTCTCAAGAAAGCCCTGATACATCGCTTCCTCATCTCCGGCAACCTGACGGAAACTGTCCTGTCGGTGAATCTCTGGTGGAGAAAAGGGAAAGGCAACGGAAAAAGCTTTAGAATTGACCCCGATCAGGTCCACTGTGATCAGGATTAGCACAAAAAGAACCGCAAGTCTCCCTGTTCTCTTTTCCACCGAGTTTCGGAACAGCGATGATTGCCCAATTCTCTCGACCGCAACGCCAGCCAGAAGGGCGACGGCAAACACAAAATACTGCATGAAACGGGATGGCACCCGCTGAGACTTGAAAAGAGGCATTTGATGGAGAATATTCCATGGTGACATCTCTGAAAAATTTCCCCAGGCAAGAACCAGAAAAAATAAACCGGTCAAAATCAGAGGCCACTCTTTCCTCAACCCAACGATAGACCCGACCACCGCAAGCAAGAGGGGCAACAATCCGACATAATGGGCATATTCTTCCCAACCCCAGGCTTGACCGGGCACCCCGCTAACCGATAATTCCTGGATCCGACCGATCATAGCCCTCCCGAACAACAGTGGGCTCATGGCCTCGGAGGACACGGTATAACGGGGGACCATCCTAATGAATTCGAGGGCCGGCAACAGCTTTACAGCACCGAGCAGGCCTCCGGAAATTCCACAGATAACGATTGATTTGATCGGCGAAAAGGACCGCTGATCGATGGCCATCAAAACACTCAAAATGGCAATAAACAATGCGGTCTGAGGAACTGTATAGCTTCCACCTTCAAAAACCATCAATGCAAAAAACAACCCTGCAACAAGGGCGGCCCGAAAATCGTCTATCCCTTTAACAAAGAAGTAATAGACAAAAGGAACATAGGCGATGGACATGAAATTGCTCTGGCCTGCAGCAAGGTTGAAGGCATACATACCGGAGAGCATGAACACCACCGCTGGAACAAGGGCAGATAAAGAAGAGAGACGAAAGAGCCGGGAAGAGACCAGATACATCCCATACATACCGACAACAAGATGTGCCCATATTTCCAGTTTAATTCCCCTCACAACACCAAAGAAAATTTCGAACAGAAAAAAGGGAGAAAGAAAACGCGATTGCGGATTGGCCAACATAACATTGCCTCCGCAATAGAAGGGATTCCATAAAGGGAATTGATGGTACTCGGTAATCGTTTGATAAGGGACACCATGGTAGAGAAAATGTTGGTCCCAGTCATTTCCCCCCCAGTTATCTAAGCCATGAAAGATTGCACTGCAAAAGTACAAGGAGATGGCCACAAAAAAGAGGAGAGGCCAGAAGGATCTAAAGCTCTTTTCACAGAAGTTCATTGGCTCAAAAGATCTCTGACGGAGGTAAAAGGAACTCTTGGACTGATTTTTTTTTGTCTCCATCCAATGAACCAACCGGGATAGTCAACAGTCTCCTTCCAAATAGAGACCTCTTTTTTATTCCCCCGCCCACAGACCTGTCAACAAAAAACAGCCTTGAATGAGGCTCATTCCTTGCTCAACGGATTGTAAATCTCAACTTTCTTATTCTTGAATCGGTCACTGTCCAGCCCGGATTTCAAACCGGTATCCTCAAGACTCTGGATAACTGCCCCGTATTTAACATTGTTTTTCCATTCGCCTTCGTGACGGATTTCAACGCCGGCAATGATCGAAATCTCAATGCCCTTGCCATGTTTTTGATTATTTCTCCAGCCCCCTTCATAGCGGCTTTTCACGCCAGAAACCTCAATCACCTCGGTTCCCTGGCCATGGCGCTGATCTGCGTAAAATTCTCCTTTATACAACCGGCCATCGGCATAGCGCATCACTCCCAAACCGCTCATGGTCCCATAAAACCAGGAACCGGTATAGGTAAAACTTTCACAGGAATAGGTTCCAACCCCATTGGGAAGACCATCCCGCATTTCCCCCCGGTAAAAACCATCCCGGAAAGGTATCTCGGTTTTACCCCGTATATTCCCGGCCATATGCCAACTCCAAATCACATCCATCATTATAGGCGGAAACAAAACCAATTCCGTAAAAAAACGGCTCACTCTGAGAGTATCACTTTCCTACTTGATCCATCCATTTTTCTCTACTGTGTTTTTTCCGCTGGCTGAAAACCTTCCTCACTCATTGCGCAGAGCACTGATCAGACCAATTGTCCAACAGATACCTTCTATCTATCGAGGGAGGTTGACGCAAAACATCTCGCCAAAGCAAATTACCAAAACCTCACCACCCGCACCATGGATAGATGAAGAATGGTCATGGTTTATCAGTCCCCCCTCGCAAACCGCTAAGCAGAAATACCAGGAGGGCCCCCCCGACATACGTGGCGGTCACCGGCAAGAGGATCATCCCCCCAAGCATCATGGCATAAAATATCACCATCTTCTTGACCACCCCATTTCGTTCCCGGGTCATGGCGATGGTGATCTGCTCGGCCCGCTCAGGAAGCCCGGGTGTAGTGTTCTTGAGGCAATGATCAAACACGGGACCGTGCGTATCACCCGTCTCCTTTAGGCAGAAATCAACCATCTCCTGCCGGGCAAGGGTAATGGCAAAGTCCGGTTCGAGCCGTTGTGCCGCTAAACCATATTCCCGATGAATCCGGCCCAGATCAAACCTGCCCAAAAAGAGGATGGCTCCGATATAGATCATGACCACCACCAGAAAAAGACGATGCAAGAACCGATTGGTTTTACTGTTTTTCAGCCTCTTCACCTGTACGTTATAATTTGGCCTTCCCCATCTGCCCCGAACATGGTAGAGATTCGACTAAGATCTTCGAAAATACAGGGGGAAGGACCATGCGCACAACCTGTGAATCCTGTGCCGGAACCGGACAGCTCAATCAATTCAAGGGCGTCAGCCGCTTTCTGCTCACTGTTGAAGAATGTCCGGTGTGCTCTGGATTGGGTTTCATCATCACCGAAGAAATCCATCCCAAAGACGATAGTACCCGAGGAAAAAAGAAAAAACCTTAACACTACAGAGCGGCACTGGTATTTATCATCATGATTTTTCTAAGAATGATCCAATCTCTGCACCAACCCAAGATCGCAGTTATCCTGTCCCTTGTCCTGTTCAGCCTGGTCCTCGCTCCTGGCCCTGGTCACACCGAACCTTCCAAACAAGCACCATTCCTGGGTGTTGATATCCGGGCCGACAACGAAGTCAGCCGGGTCTATCCCAACTCAACAGCAGATGATATGAAATTATACCTCGGTGATCGCATCCTTCAAATAGATGAAAAAAAAATCCTCACCAAAAATGACCTTGATGCTGCGATCAGTGATAAAAAGATCGGCGACCCGATCAGGATCATCGTGGAACGCGGGGGGACGAGATTAGAACGGGAAGCTCCGCTTCAGGGCTTAAGTATAACCGATACCAACCAATAAAAGGGAAAACGGCGAATCCCACTAAAAACACAAAGGTCGACCAGGAACATTGCCAACCTCCGGGCCGAGATATAACTTCAATTCATGACTTCATTGTGATATAATCAAATAGTTTTTCAACAGCTTATTACTTTACAGTTCCGGCGGGTACATATGGAAAATTCTGTTTTCAGCCGTTCACCCTGGCTGGTGGACAACAACCGGTTTGATGATATCGGCGACCAGAATTACATTGACCAGGTGATTGACGATCTGGCCCGCAAACATATCTTTCTGACCCTGATCTGCCAGGAAGGCCGAGGTCGACAGTACGAAAAAAGCATTCTGATCAAGGCCGACCATAACGGCCTGCTCCTTGACAAACCTTTGGAATGGCATTCCCGGGCCACTTCCTGCCGGATCTATTTTCGTTCACCCGACACGACCTGGAATTATTTTCACACGAACATTATTCAGGAAAGCGTCTATACCCTGACGGTGTCAAGACCCAACATCATCTCCACCCTCAAGACCAGAAACCACCGAAGGGTTGAAGCACCGCTTGAGGCCTGGGCCTTCTTCCGCTTGAGCGAAGATACCTCAGCCGAATGCAAAATCATTGATATGAGTGCCAATGGCATGCTGGTCTGCTGTGGCAAGGGCGATAACGTCCTGCAGAGTGCGACTCAGGTTGACGAGATTGTAATCAGCATGACCGCCGCCGAGGGCGTAGGCACGCATGCTGAAATAAATGACAGAGCCCCAATGATCAATTCAGGTCGGGTGGTTCGCAGTTTTCAAGATAGCGAAACCGAAGCCCTCTGCCTTGGTATCGCTTTTTCTCCAAACCGCTCAATCGACTCTCTGCTCGCAACCATGGATTCCTCCGGAACGGCTGCATAACATCCCCTTAGACCTTTCACCTCAGGTCAACCCCATGCCAAATTCCGTCCGCAACAGATAAGCGATTCCAGGTGCCGGAGATTGTGCGTAATAGCGATCCTTACGCAGTCGCCATCACGCGAAGAGATGGTGACTGGGAGCGCTTAGCGACGTGCTTCCAGCGCTTCCCAACGTTCATAGGCCTTGGCCAGAATCTCTTCCAAGGCGTTCAGGCGGGTCTGCCGATTAACGACCCCACCGGGATCACCTTGATAGGCTGCCGGGTTGGCCAACTGATCATAGAGGATTTGCTGCTCCTCTTCCATTTTCTCAATATTACCGGGCAGTTCTTCCAGTTCCCGATTCTCCTTAAAACTTAGCTTCTTCAAGCCTGCGGCTTTCAATTTGCCCCGGTCTTTCCCTTTTTTCACCGACTCGGGCTCACCACTCCCTCCAGGCACAACCACCGGTCGCTGCAGGAGCCAGTCATCATAACCGCCGGAGTACTCCCGAACCAAAGCCTCCCCCTCAAAAACCAGAGTACTGGTCACCACCTGATTCAGAAAGGCCCGATCATGACTGACCAGCAGAACCGTACCCTGATATTCCAGGAGCAGCTCCTCCAGCAGGTCGAGGGTTTCCAGATCAAGATCGTTGGTTGGCTCATCCAGGATCAATAGATTCGAGGGCTGAGCGAATAACTTGGCGAGCAGGAGCCGGTTCCGTTCTCCACCGGACAGAATCCGAACCGGAGAGCGAGCCCGATCCGGTGAAAAAAGGAAATCGCGCAGATACCCGACCACATGCCGCTGCCTGCCGTTGACCTCAATAAAATCGGCACCTTCGGCCAGGTTGTCGATCACAGTTCTCTCATCGTCCAACTGGGCTCGCTGCTGGTCAAAGTACACCGGTTGCAGATTGGTGCCAAGGGTGACTTGGCCGGTAGTGGGTGCCAAAAGCCCCAGAATAATCCGCAACAGAGTGGTCTTGCCGACCCCGTTGGGACCGATAATACCAATCTTGTCTCCCCGGAGCACCGTACAGGTCAGATCGCGAATGACAGGTCGCCCCGAATAATCAAATGAGATATCCTTGAGAACCGCCACCAGCTTGCCGGAGAGACCGCCACTGGTGATCTCCATCCGGACCTGTCCCATCTGTTCCCGCCGAGCTCGATGCTGTCGCCGCAAGTCAATGAGCGCTCGGACCCGTCCCTCGTTTCTGGTCCGCCGGGCCTTGATCCCCTGCCGGATCCAGATCTCCTCTTCGGCCAGCTTCCGATCAAACTTGGCCTGCTGGACTTCCTCCACCGCCAATTGCTCTTCCCTGCGCCGCAGATAGTTGCCGTAATCTCCCGGCCAACTGGTAATCACCCCGCGGTCAAGGTCGAGAATCCTGGTCGCCAGTTTTTTCAACAACTCCCGATCATGAGTCACAAATAACAGGGTATGGGATGAGGTCAGCAGGAAGCTCTCAAGCCAGATTATGGCTTCGATATCAAGATGGTTGGTTGGTTCATCGAGCAGGAGAAGATCAGGATCAGCAACCAGGGTCCGGGCCAGGAGCACCCGCCGTTTCATCCCTCCGGAGAGGCTGGCAAAGTCGGCATCGGCATCAAGCCCCAGCCGGGAAAGCACCGTTTCAACTCGCTGCTGGGCCTGCCAGGCCCCGGAATTTTCCATTTCGTGCTCAAGGGTGGCCAGGGTGTCGAGAAGAGCCTCCCCACCGTCCTGTCCCATCTTCGTGATCACCCCATGATGACGGGCCAGCAAGCTTACCAGCGAACCGATCCCCCCGGCCACCACATCATAGATAGATCCGTCGGTTCCCGTCGGGACCTCCTGGGTCAACCGGGCCACCTTGAGCCCCTGCTGACGGACAATGCGACCTTGATCCGGGCTGATTTCACCGGCAAGGACCTTCATCAGGGTTGATTTACCCACTCCGTTCCGGCCCACCAGACAAACCCGTTCTCCGGGCTCGATCTGAAGACTAATCCGATCAAAAACTCGCTCCCCGCCGTAGCTATGGGAGAGATCTTGTAAACTTATGAGTGCCATTAATATTCCGCGTATTTTCCTAAGAATGCCTTTATTCAGGCAGAGATGTTTAAGAGTAACAATAAAAAAGAGTATGGAAGACTGCTTAAGGCGACCTCATTTTTCCATGGCCTGGAATTTTTTCATGAACCGACGGTCAATCCAATCCTTGATGGTAAAGGCCGTCCGCCCGCCAAAGGTCAGCCATGATTTTTTAAAGATCCCCATCCCCTCACCCAGGTTAAAGATCAGCAGGTAATTACCACCGGGATCAAAGGGCATCAAAGCTTGATTTTCCAAGGCCGCCATCAGATTCTGAAACAGAATCGGATTCTCTCGAACGGCATAGACTCCAACCTTGTCCAGGGGGTGTTCGGCAAATGAGATACAATCACCCCCACCAAAGAGTTCAGGATACGCAGGGCATTGGAGAAATCGATTGACCAGAAGACCTCCATCCGGCCCCATTGCCAGCCCCGATGAAGCGAAGATCGCCGACGGTTTGACCCCGAGGGCGAGAAAGATCAGGTCAACATCATGGCTCTCCCCGGAGTCCAGGGTAATCCGGCCGGTGGTAACCTCTTTCACCCGATAGCCCTCAATAAATTCCACGTCCCGATCAACCAACGACTGTCGGGCCATGGCCCGAATCTTGGGAGTAAAGCGGGCCATGAATTCATGGCCCGAAAAGATCTTGATCCTGGGGATATTCAGGCGCCTGGCCTTAACCAATTGGAGAATATTCCCAGCTATCTCAACGGAGGATGGCCCCCCCCGACAATGCCGATGGAAATGACCTCCTGATCAGCCCATTCCACGATCCTCTCCCGGGCCTGCAGGAGTTTCTCGATGGGCTTTACCGAAAAGATATCACCCTTATCCTGGGTCACACAGGTTTGGGGGACATAGCTGCCGGAATTGAATGACAACACGTCATAGGGAAGGGTTCTACCCGAGCGAAGGAAGACCGTTCTGGCCACAGGATCAATCCGATCAACCAGATCCTGAATAAAGACTCCACCCTTTTGCTCCACCACCTGCCGGGTGGCAAAGCGGATCTCTTCCGGGGTATAGGTGGTCCCCAGCATTCCCGGACCCATCCCGGAATAATAGTGATTTTCCGAAGGCTGGACCACCGTTACCACATGCCCCCGTTCCCGGAAGGCTTCAAGCTTGGCCAGGGTCACCAGATGGGCGTGCCCCCCCCCAACCAAAACCAAATTTTTCGCCATAATTTATTTTCCCAACGAACAACACCTAAAAATGGTGTTGAAAAGACTCAATGAATATTCAATGAAAACGGTTACATAAGACAGAAAAGCCTCTATAATGACAAGGGAGTCCCTACCAAAAGAAACCCTGACCAAAACGGAGGCTTTTCATGCACCATAAGAATAT
>JAHJAA010000077.1 GCA_018814305.1 Pseudomonadota bacterium | reverse complement strand
CTTAATGCTGGAAATGATCAAAAACCACCGGAATGTAACTGTTCAGATGTGCTTCAGGTGTGCTCAATGAGGACTTTCAGCTATACATCGGTATGCTGGAAGGCCGAATCGAGCGCAGATGGAGTGCAGCTGGATAGTTACCACATTCCTTCCAAAACCGACCCTCTCCTTTATAATTTCATCAACTCGCCATATATCTCATCCGGGGTGATTCCAAGACCGTCAATCCGGTTATACTTGACCACCTTGGCGGTAAGATTCACCCGCTTGACCTCCCGGCTGATCTGGCCGATGTTCAGCTCAGGAACGAGTACCGAGCGGCATTGCCGAAGGACCGCATCCACCGCCTTTTTCGGGAAGGGAAACAGAGTGATAAGCTGCAGTAATCCTGCCTTGATCCCGTTTTCCCGGGCCCTCAAAACGGCCCGATGAACAGCCCGGGATACCGAGCCGTAGGCCACCACCGCAACTTCGGCGTCATCCAGCAACAGGCGCCTGGTCATCTGAATCTCGGCAGCCCCGTGGGTAATCTTTCGAAACTGGCGATTGATAAAGGCCTTGACCTCATCCGGTCGCTCGGTGGGAAAACCATGGGTATCATGGACCAGCCCAGTCACATGATGCCGATACCCATCCCCGAAGGCAGCCATGGGAGGAACTCCACGACTGTTGTCCTCATAGGGTTTATACCAGTCAGGTGGCGAAGTCGGCTTGATCCGGTTGACTACCTCCACCTCATGGACCGAAGGCAGGACCAGGGACTCCCTGGTGTGGGCAACAATTTCATCAGACAACAGGATCACCGGCACCCGATATTTCTCGGCAAGATTAAAGGCCTGGATGGTTATGGTGAAGGAATCACGGACACTGGAGGCGGCCAGCACAATCACCGGATGATCGCCATGGGTCCCCCAGCGGGCCTGCATCACATCGCCCTGCCCGGGACTGGTGGGCAGACCGGTGGACATCCCGCCGCGCATCACATCGACCACCACACAGGGAACCTCGGTCATAGCGGCAAACCCGATATTTTCCTGCATCAGGGAGAAACCGGGACCACTGGTGGCGGTCATTGCTTTAACCCCGGCCAGGGAAGCGCCGACCACCGCTCCCATTGAGGCAATCTCGTCCTCCATCTGGATAAAGGTGCCACCCAGGGCGGGCAACCTTTGGGACATGAGCTCGCTAATCTCGGAGGCGGGGGTAATAGGGTATCCGGCAAAGAAACGACAACCGGCCATGAGGGCGCCCTCGACCATGGCTTCATTGCCCTGGAGCAGTCGGACCGGGCCCTTAGCGTTCTTCATCGGAACCCCTCCGTCGATCGGGATATTTTTCTTCAATGGCAACCGCAAAATCAGGACAATGGATTTCACAGAACCGGCAGCCGATACAGTCATTGGCCCGCATAACCAGAGGTTTACCGGTTTCATCAGCGGAAAACACCTGCTTCGGGCAAAAGGCGATACAGATTCCACACCCCTTACACCAGTCGGAGTAAAGAATCTGGCGAAACCGCTTAAGCCCCTTCTGATCCAGCTCCGTCTTTTTCTGCCAGTATTCTGGAGACTTCGCGTCCGTTGGCTCAGGCAGCTCAGTTTTTTTAACGGACATTGCTATCCCCGAGCCCGTTCTTTATCCAGCTGATCCCGGTGCAAAGCCATTTCAATGGCGATCTGGAGTTCGCGATCCTTGAAGGGTTTGAGCAGATAGCCGTAATGATCAGTCTGCTTGGCCTGTTCAACCAGATATTTATTCTCATAGGCGGTCAGATAAATGATCGGGATCCCGAATCGCCCACGAATCTCCCGGGCGGTTTCAATACCGTTCATCTCCCCCTGCAGCATGATATCCATCAAAACCAGATCCGGCAGATCCTCCTCAGCCCTCAGAATGGCATCCTCGCCGGAAGCGGCGATGGAGGTCACCATGAACCCCTGATCGACCAGACTGTTCTTGATATCGTTGGCGATGATCCACTCATCCTCGACCACCATGATTTTAACCTTTCCCATACCCTCTTCTCCTCATCTCTGTATTGAAACCACTCAAACAGTTTACACTGGTTTAGTTCGCCTTTTTTTATAAGTTTTCATCTCCCGGAACCGAATCACGAATTCCGTGCCGCCCTCACGATTCAAGGTGACCTTACCCCGGAGTTGATTTTCAGTCAAATTGATCACCAACTGTAATCCGAGGGAGTTAGCCCGACGGATGTCCAGATCCTTAGCTATCCCTACCCCGTTGTCCCGAATGGAAAGCACATACTCATCGCCCTCGGTCTTGGCTAAGACCAGCGAAATCTCACCCTTGCGGTCATCCGGGAAGGCATACTTGATGGCATTGGTGATCAACTCATTGATGATCAGTCCGCAGGGCATCACTGTATCAATATCGAGAACCACCGTTTCCAGGTCGGTCTTCAGCGAGATCCGTTCCGGATCGACCCCGTAGGAATCAAAGATGCTCAAGGCCAGCTCCCGGATGTAATCATGGAGCGAAATAGAGTTCAGATTCCGTGGTTGATAAAGGGTCTTATGGACCAGAGCCATGGTACTGATCCGACTCTGGCTGTCTTTCAAGATCTCCAGGGCCTTGGGATCATCGATCTGCCGGAGCTGCAGCCGGAACAAACTGGAGACGATCTGCATGTTGTTCTTGACCCGGTGATGAATCTCCTTGATCAGCATCTCTTTTTCTTCCAGGGAGGCCTTGATCTGTTCCTCGGCCTTGGCCCGCTCCGCAATTTCAACCTGCAGGGCTTCCCGGGATCGGCTCAGCCGCTTCTCGACCCGACCGGTCACTCCATAAATGCAGACGGACAGAAAACTCAACAGAATTATGACCAAGGAAATCAGCGTACCGGACAGCATCTGCAGGGAACTCTCCGCCTCGGAAAAATCTTTCAGGGCGACGATCTCCCCAATATTCTTGCCGCTGGCATCAAAGAGAGGAGTGAAACCGCCCCGGTAATACTGTTTACCGCTGGAAACCTCAAACTGCTGATCCTGATCGAGATTGGGGCGTTCCAGAAACCGGGCGACTTCCAAAGGTATTTCAGCCATGGTTCGACCGATAATCACATGTCCCGCCATTTCCATCCCGGAGCTTCTGTCGTGCCCCATCAGTTGCCGCCCTTTCTTCCACAACTCTTTATCAAGATGCTTGGTATCCACCGCCAGCAGAAGCTCTACCCCCAGGGTGTTTTTCAGAATCGGGGTGATGTTATCGATCTCCTTGCCAAATTCGATATAGCCAATCAACTTACCCGCCGAACGCCAGGGTACCACCACCCTCAGGGTCAGGGTCCCAAAATTCCCCAACTCGATCCCGGACTGGAGTTCCCCGGTTTTTTCGGCCTGATCAAGGGTATAGCGATGAATAACATCCCCGTAATGATCCACATTGTACATTCGGAGGAAACATTTTTTATCCGGTTCAATAAAATAGAAATGGGTTACCTGATATTCCGAACGGATCTTCTCAAAAATGGGCAGGGCGAATTCATTCAGGGTCTTTCGGTCCCTCATCTGAAAGGCCATCAGGAGTTTTTTGTCATCCTTGTAGAAATTCAGGAGGGTCCTGAGCAGTTCTGCTTCCTCCTTCAAGGTCACATCATAGAGGAGCTTGGTGCTCTGGATATAGGCCGAAACCCCGTCATTAATATTCTTCCGCTGCAACCTGGCAACCAGCAGCAGGGAAACTACCAGCAGAATCACGATGGAAATAGCCACCGGCACCAGAACCGGTTTTTTTATCCTCTCGGCCTTCAAAGTGGTCATCGTATTCTCCCGGAGAGACAAATCGAAGTGAGGGGGGAAAAGAGTAGTAATGTACCCAATAAAAACGCTGACACAGCCAGGTGTAAGCATTTTATAGCCCAAACCGAATGCATCGGGTAGATTCTTCTTGAACGTCGAATAAACAGATCCATACTTCGATTATTACTGGTGATCCCATTTTTGTCCACACTCCAGCGAAATCAAAGGGAATAAAAATGATTTCTCCCCAAAACGACCGCCCCGATATCGACACCATCATTAAGGAAAACCGCCGGTTCGGCAAACTCCTGGCAATCCAAAACAGGATCGGCTACGAGCGTAACCTGGACAGGTTGCTCCCCATGATTATCAGTGAGATATCAGAACTCGTCGAAGCAGAGAGGACCACTATCTTCCTGGTGGACTGGGAACGCATGGAACTCATTGCCAGGCATGCCGAAGGACTTCCCGGGAATGAAATAAGCATCAAGATGCGGATGGGAATCGTCGGTTGGGCAGTGCTTGCCCGACAGGATGTCAGCATTGCCAATGCTGCAGCCCACCCTTATTTCAACCCCGAGATCGACCAAATTCATGGGTTCAAGACCGAGTCCATCTTGGTGGCCCCGATCATCAACGGCCAGGGCGAAGTGATCGGCGCATTGGAACTGCTCAATAAAAAATCCGGGGTTTTCTCAGGTGAAGACCGTAGTCTGGCCATGGAAAAGGCTGCCGAACTTGGGGATCAGAATCGCCTCGAGCACCTTGAAACGGGAGAAGCCAACACCATTATCGACTCAATGGTAACAGCCACCGCCTGTGAACGAGGTTCTCTGTTTAAAATCGACAAGGAGCAGGGCCAACTGATCTCCATGTTCGCCCAGGGCCTGGACGGAGACGATATCCGCCTGAGCCTCAATCTGGGTATCGCAGGTCTGGTGGCAGTTACCGGCGTTCCCTTGAACATCACCGACACAACCACCGATACCCGCTTTGATTTCAGTTTTGACCGACAGACCGGATTCACCACCCGCAACATCCTCTGCCTGCCGATCATGAATCACCAAAACGAGGTAATCGGGGTGATTGAGGTTATCAATAAAATCCACGGTTGTTTTGGCCATGACGATATTCGGATCATGAGAAGCCTCGGCTCCATTGTGGCCATTGCCATTCAAAATGCTCAGATGCTGGCCGAGCAGGACCGTCAGTTCCTGAGTATCATCGAAGTGATGGCTGCCTCAATCGACGCCAAGGACCCTCTGACAGCCGGTCACTCCGCCCAGGTCACCGAATATGCCGTAGGTATCGCCCTGCAATTAGGATATAAGGAAGCAGAAATAGATGTAATCAGCGTAGCCGGACTTCTCCACGATTACGGCAAACTGGGGGTGGATGATAAAATTTTAAAAAAACCGGGCACGCTTTCGCCGGAAGAGTATTGCCATATCCAAAAACATGTGGGGATCACCCGATCGATCCTCGGCAAAATGAACTTTGCCCGCAAGTACCGGATGGTGCCGATGATTGCCGCCGCCCATCATGAGTACCTGGACGGCTCCGGCTATGACTCCGGGCTCTCGGAACAGGAGATCCCCTTCATGGCCAAAATTATCACCGTGGCGGACGTCTTCGACGCCCTCACTTCCAGTCGGCATTACCGTGAGGCCATGCCGGTTCCAGAGGCGATCGACTATCTGGAAACCAAGGCCGGCATCAAATACGATCCCGGAGTGGTCACTGCCTTAAAAAGGTATCTGGCGAATCAGCCCCTTAAACAACTTTAAATTTCAATGAGATTTCCCCACCATTTTCCTGCAGGGCCACCAGCAAATCCACCGAACCGCTACGAAGCCCCAGGGAAAGGAGCGATTCCCCTCCCCCACCCTCAAAGTGAAGAATCCCCCGGACAAGTTTCACCATCGCCGCAAAGAGTGGCGCCGACGGAATCGGCAGTTCTTCTTTATTACCATCGTTCTTGACCTTGACTCGAATAGCCGTGCCCTCTTGCTTCAAAGTCAATTTGGTCGCCTGTTCCGTGATGATGTGCATTAAGGCTAGCCCCAAATAACGCAAAGCCTCTTCATCCAAATCGGCTCCAGCACGAGAACTGATGGTGGTCAACAGGGTGCGATAATCGGTCTCCAGATAACAGTCGCACATCTCTTGGAGTTTCAAATGAAGATTTGAATCGTGAATTTGCATCGCTCCTCTCCTAACCCAGATAGACTGAGAGCAAATTAAGGCCCTGGATACCTACCTTAACTGCATGGTCTACGTTGTTAAACGTAAACTGTTTATGCAAAGTCTTGCCTTACAAAACACTAAATCCGCTGACCAGTTGCTAAAAAGATTTCTGGTCGACTGCCCGAGATCCTTGACCGGGGAAAAGACCTGGATCAGAGCAATCTCTTCCAAGACTTTTTTTAATGGTACACCGGATGAAATTTGAAAGGCAACCCATCTTGAAACCTTTCGATGATAAAATATCAGGAGCAAATATTTTACGAGGGGGGTATCAAACTCCATTTTTTTGAACCGCCTTAGCCTGAGACTCTATCCAGACAATGGTTCTCTTGGGGGCGGGCACGTACTGGAACCAGGCTTTTTTGTCTGGCCGATGGTCGGCACCTAAATAGTTCCCATCCAGAAACGGTCTTTTCGGAGTCTCGCAAGCTCGCATACCTGCCCGGTAGATGCGTTGCTCAGTTGCCGAAAAATGCTCACGTACTCGAGTACGCTCCGCTTTTTCGTCGCCCTCGCGTCTTGTTCTCGACCCAAAATCCTCGTTTCTGGATGGAAACTAAATAATTATTCCGGCCTGAACTTCCCTCTTAAAAAAAACATTCCAATAAATCCGCTTATCCGGATATACCGGTATAGTCATGAAGACGACCATCCAACAGCTAAAGGCATTAACCGACGAGACCCGCTTGCGCCTTCTGGCCCTTCTGGCACATGGTGAACTTTATATCTCTGATCTGGTGGCCGTCTTACGGTTACCCCAATCCACCGTGTCGCGCCACCTGGTGCTCCTGAAGAACGGAGGATGGATAACCGACCGCCGGCAAGGCCTTTGGATGTACTATCAATTGACACCAGCAGAAAATTCCTTACCGGCAGAATTGCAGAACATCCTCCTGGCCCGGCTCGGAACGATTATCGAAATAAAGAAGGACCAAGGGCTGCTCGAAATCCATCTTAAGGGTAATTGGTTGAATTTGTGATTTTTATTGTTTTTTGCTTTGTTCGTGAGTAGGTTTGTCTCACACAAATCTCCAGAGGGAATGAATCAAACAAATGAACTGCAGAAGAAGGAGAAAGAGATGAAGTGGATGATTCGCATGATGCTAGTGGTTGTCGCCTTGGCCGTAACAACGGGGTCCGCCGGGGCGGGTGAACGATTCAAGAAGCTCGATGTCCAGGGCAATGAGCTAGGCGATGACGCCGCTGCCTGGGCCATGGTGCTGGACAGTAAGTCCGGGATGTACTGGGAAGTAAAGACCGTTGACGACACCATTCATTCAAATGCGGCAAAATACTCCTATAACGCCGCAAGTGAAGAGTTTATCGCCAAATTGAATGAAGAGAAGTATGGCGGATTTAGCGATTGGCGTCTGCCGTCGATCGATGAATTAGCGGTTTTGCGAGTCAACAAAAAAGGAGACGAAGCGAAGATCAATCTAGAGTATTTTCCCAATACCCTGCCCTCCCGCTACATCGGCCATAGCTGGTGCGGCTCGAAATCGGAATACCAGGAAGGCACCGTGAAGTTCGGCAAAGATCGGCCCCAGGACGGCAAATATGTCCGGGCGGTACGGGGAAAGCCCTTGGAGTAAATGAACATACCGGTCGTACAAATCAGCAAGAGAGGGCGGGAACTTTTCCCGCCCTCTCTTTTTTAGTGCGCATCATCTGCACATCTAACCCACGAATTAATTCCTTAGAGACTGAGGGGAGTTCTCTTGCTTTCTCTTCTTTCCAGAGGATGTTTCCCAAGCTCACCGAGTGGCTTCTGATCCGCTCCAGTTGTTCGGCAAGGTCATCGATTTCCTTTAGCCAGTGTTACTGCGAACCGAAAGACTCCACCACAAGGGTGTCACCATCCTCCACAGGGAATATCCAACCTCTGATTTAAGTTGATTTTCTCAGCTTTCGATGTAATTTAAATGGCAGCTTCTCCTTTTTGTTAGCGACAGTATCTGTTTGCCAAAACTCAATTGTACATCCTGGCATTAAGGAGAATCTATTCTTGGAACTCTTTACCTAATAGTTTGTGTACGCGGATGGCGGTAACGTCGGCGGCGCTTGGCGCGGAAACTACATTGCCGCCACCGCTGATCATGACGTTACGGCAGGAATAAGGCACAGCTTATGATATTTTCTGGAAAACTTTCAAAAAGACGGTTTTCAGAAATGTCCTCATATCGCCGAGGTCATCCCAGCACCAGACCGTGGCCCTTACTGGCCCTCGCAAGACTTCTAATACCGATTGCTTTACTCTCCAGCACCGGTGCCAATGCCAACGATGTCAAGTCGATCAATACCATGACCGTAGATCCCCTGATGGACCAGGATGCAACAATCATGTTCCTGGCAGAGAATTTCACTCAGCTCCCAGAAAAACAGATCAGCATAAGCGAGGACAGCACCGTTTATGCCCAATACGCTCAACCAACCGCCAGATACACCCACGGCATCTTGGGTGATACCATTGAGGCGGAACAACTGGTTGTGTTAAAAAACGGGACTATCTATACCCAAACCGTTACCAACAGGTACGTATTCGAGGATATCAAACCCCGCCTCTTCGATGTCGACAATGATGGGCAGATGGAAATCGTCACGATCCGAACCCATATAATGAGGGGCGCAGGTATCATGATCTACAAGCTTAAGAATACCGCGCTAACCGAATTTGCGTGGGTCGAATGAGAGCGAACTCGCAAATTAAGGGAGGTATATCCTCCAAAAATGAGGGAACGTTGAGGCAACGCCCCCTCAGCATCAGGGAAGTAAGCTTGGTTATTTGAGATCCTATTCCGCGAACGGCAAAGAGAGTTGCCGTGG